>CAMMNN010000046.1 GCA_946498245.1 uncultured Clostridium sp.
GCATCGAGGTAAGCCATCGTGCGGAGCACTCGGCATCCCTGAACTGATGCCGCCACAGGGCGGCGGAGTATCAAGGTAAAGGAGCATTGAAGACAGAATGAGCATTATAGATACAATGATTGACATTCCCGTTGAACATGAGAGAAATGTATGCGGTCAGTTTGACGCGTATTTAAAAAAGATAGAGAAAACCCTTCATGTTACCATGGTGGCCAGAGACGGGGCCATTAAGCTCATTGGCCCGGAAGAAAAGATCGCTCAGGCAAAGGCAGTATTTCACAATCTCATAGAGCTTTCCAAACGGGGAAACGCCATTACGGAGCAAAACGTAGATTACGCCCTGGCGCTGTCGTTTTCTGAGAACAGCCATAAAATCTTAGAGATTGACGAGGATATTATCTGCCGGACCATAGCAGGGCGGCCCGTTAAGCCAAAGACGGTAGGACAGAAAAACTATGTGGATCAGATCCGAAAGAAAATGATTGTATTCGGTATCGGCCCTGCCGGAACGGGAAAAACCTATCTGGCCATGGCCATGGCCATTCAGGCCTTTAAGTCCGGGGAGGTAAACCGGATCATTCTGACCCGGCCCGCCATAGAAGCCGGGGAAAAGCTGGGCTTTCTGCCGGGAGATCTTCAGAGCAAGATTGACCCCTATCTGCGGCCGCTTTACGACGCCCTTTACCAGATTATGGGGGCGGAGAGCTACCTTCACAACGCAGAAAAAGGGCTGATTGAAGTGGCGCCTCTGGCGTATATGAGAGGAAGGACTCTGGACAATGCTTATATTATTTTGGATGAGGCCCAGAATACTACGCCGGCCCAGATGAAGATGTTTTTAACCCGTATTGGTTTTGGATCCAAAGTAATCGTAACCGGAGATCAGACCCAAAAGGATCTGCCCGCCGGAACGGTTTCCGGTTTGGATACGGCCATACGGATCCTGAAAAAGATTGATGAAATCGGTTTTTGCTATCTCACCAGCAGCGATGTGGTCCGCCACCCGCTGGTTCAAAAAATCGTACAGGCATACGACGATTACGAAACGAAGACGGAAGCAAAGGGCGGAACAAAGGAGAAAGGCCCCAAGGGCAGAGCCTACCGCGGAAGGAGCAGGGAATGACCATAAGCATTGAAAACGAATGGGACGGAGAACTGGAGATCAATTATGATGGGATTATCCGTCAGGTAGTGGAAGAGGCTCTGGATTACGAAGGCTGCCCCTATGAAGCGGAGGTAAATGTGCTGCTGACAGGGAACCAGGAGATCCGGGAACTGAACCGGGAGTACAGGGAAATTGACCGTCCTACGGACGTCCTGTCCTTTCCGATGCTGGAATATGAGAGGCCGTCGGATTTTTCCAAAGTGGAAGAGGACTTCTGCGACTGTTTTAATCCGGAGACAGGAGAGCTTTTGCTGGGGGATATTATTCTGTCTGTGGACAAGATCATAGAACAGGCCCAGGCCTACGGCCATTCCAGGGAACGGGAGCTGGCTTTTTTGGTGGCTCACAGTATGCTGCATCTGTGCGGGTACGATCACATGGAGGAAGAGGAACGAAAGGTTATGGAGAAGAAGCAGGAGGAAATCCTGCAGCGAAGGGGGTACGTAAGATAAGTGAAGAGATTATGGGGAATGAAAAAGCTATTGGCGGCAATGATTCTGGTTTTGGCTCTGTTTGGCTGCTCGAAAAAAGAAGAGGAGGCCTCCGCCACTCTGCCAGTGGCTGAAGAAACCAGCGGGGAAGAAACCACTGCTCCAAGACCGGAGATTTCCATCAGCCTGGAGGCGGAGACGGAAAGCGGGGAACCGGATTACTACCGTCCGGAGGATCGGGTGGAGGAAAACGGTAAAATCCGCAGCTATCTCACAGGAGAAATGGTGGATACAGCCATTGGAAACCGCCGTCCTCTGGCTGTTATGATGAGCAATGACAAGCAGGCCCTGCCCCAATACGGAATAAACCGGGCAGGGGTGGTTTATGAAGCGCCGGTAGAGGGGGGAATGAACCGCTACATGGCTCTCATCGAAGACTTTGACGATCTGGAACGGATCGGTTCCGTCCGTTCCGCCAGAACCTATTACACATACTTTGCCAGAGAGTTTGAAGCGATTTTTGCACACTTTGGCCAGAGTACCTTTGCAAAGCCTTATTTAAAAAACGTAGCCGGCATTAACGGCATTGAGGGCATCGGAAGTTCGGCTTTCTACCGTTCTAAGGACCGGAAAGCGCCTCACAACGCCTATACCAGCGGAGACGGCGTGAAAAAAGCGGCGGAAAAGCTGGGCTATACCTGGGAATATCCTCAGGAGTATCAGGGCCATTACCGGTTTTCCAAAGGAACGGTGACTTTGGAGGACAGGCCCGGGGTTATGGACGCGGCGGCAGTGGATCCGGGGTACGATCTCAATAAAGCCCGCTTTGTATACAGCGAAGAGGACGGGCTATATCACCGGTACCAGTATGGCGATGTCCATTCCGGGGATGAAGGCCCCATTGCAGTAAAAAATATTCTGGTTCAGTGGTGCCAGTGGGGCCATTACGCTACAACGGAGTATTTAAACATCAATGTACATACCGGTTCCGGCGGTTATTATATTACCAACGGAAAGGCTATCCCCATTACCTGGGAAAAGGACGGGGAGTTCGGGGTAACGCGGTATTATGATACGGATCACAATGAAATTACGCTAAATCCCGGCAAGACCTGGGTGTGCATCATCGCAACCACCGACGCCGGAAATGCGGTGAAGATAGAAGGCCAGTAGAGAAAGGCTTGGAAGAAGTTTTATAAAACAACGAGGAAGAAACACAATGGCGATACAGGAAAACAGAACGGAAAAAAGGGGAAAGAAGGCGGGAAAAACTTCAGGAGTCCAGAATTTTGTGGTACAGGGAAGCATTCTGGCAGCAGCCGGCATTATTGTCAGGCTCATTGGAATGGTGTACCGGATTCCCCTCATTGACATTATCGGTCAGGAGGGAAACGGATACTATACCTCCGCCTACAGCGTGTATTCAATTTTGCTGATTATTTCCTCCTATAGCCTGCCTACGGCCGTGTCGAAAATGGTGGCCGGACGGCTGGCAGTAGGCCAGTACCGCAACAGCAGCCGGATTTTAAAGGCAGCCTTTCTGTACGCCACTATTGTAGGCGGCATTGCAGCCCTGGCCTTGTGGTTCGGGGCGGACTGGTTTGCCGCCATGCTGGGAATGCCTTTTTGCAGCTACGCTTTGCGGACCCTGGCGCCTACGGTATGGGTTATGGCCTATCTGGGAGTGCTGAGAGGATATTTTCAAGGTCACGGAACCATGATTCCTACGGCTTTTTCCCAGATATTGGAGCAGATTGTCAATGCGGCAGTCAGTATCGGGGCGGCCAGTTGGCTGATGAAGAAAGGGCTGGAAGCCAATCTGGTTTATGGAGAAACGGAATATTCCAGCGCTTTCGGCGCGGCAGGCGGAACCATTGGTACCGGCGCGGGAGCGGCCATTGCCCTGCTATTTTTCCTTGTGATGCTCTTTAGCTACCGGCCTATTATGCGGCGGCAGAACCGGAGGGACCGGACAGGAAAGCGGGACCGCTACGGCCGGATTTTTGCCGTTATGACTCTGACTATTCTCCCTATCGTACTCAGCAGTACGCTGTATAATATCAGCTCGGTGCTGGACAATTACCTCTTTGCCCAGGGATTGAGGAAAATGGGCCAGGAAGGACAGATGGCGGAGCTGTGGGGCGTATTCGGCGAATACCACCTTTTATTTAATATTCCGGTGGCCCTGGCCAATTCTCTGTCCTCTTCCCTGATTCCATCTTTGGCCCAGGCGGCTGCTATGCGCCAGAGAAAACAGATGATACGGAGAACCCAGACGGCTATCCGCTTTACCATGATTATTGCGATTCCGGCGGCAGTGGGCCTTATGGTGCTGTCAGATCCCATCTGCAATCTTTTATTCGCCAGCCATGATAATACCCTTTTGGTAAAGCTGATGTGGGCGGGGTCTGCGGCAGTAGTGTTTTTCTCCCTGTCTACGGTGACTAACGCTATCCTTCAGGGCAGCAACCATATGAACGTGCCGTTGGTTAATTCCGGCATTGCCCTGATTCCCCATATCATTTCCCTGATCCTTTTCCAACAGGTTATGGGACTAGGGATTTACAGCGTAGTATACTCCAATATTCTTTTTGCCTTTTGCGTGTGCGTTCTCAACAGCATAGCCATTCGCAGACATCTCCGCTACCGCCAGGAGTATAAAAAGACATTCCTGGTTCCCATTTTTGCTTCTGCAGTCATGGGAGCGGCGGCCTATGGAGTTTCTGCCGGCATCCGGGCCATCCTCCCGGAAGCGGTGGCTCAGGGCCGGTTGGGACTGGCTGCGGCAGTGGTGATTTCCATCGGAATCGCCGTGGCGGTGTACGGAGTGATTCTTCTGAAGGCCGGCGGCTTCAGCCGTGATGAAATCCGGGAAATGCCTATGGGTACGAAAATCCTGCGGATAGCCGTAAAACTGCATTTAATGTAAAGGGAAAGCTGCACATTTTTTGAAAAGATGTTTAAAACCAAAAGATAAGCAGATACTAAACTTTGGAAAGGAGGATTTCCATGAAAAAGTATGTATTCTGCTTATCTTTGTTTTTAGCTGCCTCTATCATTTGCTTTGTAATCGGCTTCTTTGCGCTGCGTTACGCTCCGGTTCAGGAAGAAGAGGGACTTCCCAGTGCCACAATCGAGTCGTACACAGCCCCTTCGGAAGCCCCGGCAGTCAACCAGGAGGAGGTGCAAAATATCTCCGCTGAGGAAAACCTGCCCTACTGCCTTGTAGCGGAAAATGGATTTCTCCTGGTGTTCCGGCGTGATCAGGAGGAGGTTTGCCTCTTTACCCATATTCCTATTTTGGACTTCCCGGAGGAAGAACGGGAAAAACTGAGAGAGGGCATCTGGTTCTCTACAATGCTGGAGGTATACAGCTACCTGGAGTCCTATACCAGTTAATTGTGGTCAATCAGGGACAGGTGTGATATAATAAACTCCAAAATCAGGATATGCTCCGCATATCCTCCGCTGCTAAAGCAGCTCTGAGATTTTGTCGTTACCACATCAGGTAAAAACAAATGCCCGTGAACGAGGAAAACGAAGTTTTCCGAGTGGGCACTGCGGACATGGTATAATATGAGCACTTAACCCGCACAGGAGGGTACCAATGAAAAAAAGAGTATTAATTATCGGAGGCGGAGCTTCCGGCATGGCTGCAGCCATTGCCGCTGCAGGGCCGGGAAGGGAAGTCACGATTTTAGAGCATATGGATCGGGTAGGAAAGAAAATCCTGTCCACAGGAAACGGCCGGTGCAATCTCACCAACAGCAGGCTGGACGCCGGGTGTTACCGCAGCAGTGAAGAGGATTTTCCCATGAAAGTTTTGGAGAAGTTTTCCTGGGAAGACACTTTGGATTGGTTTCGCAGCATGGGATTGGAAGTAAAAGACCGCCAGGGATATTACTATCCGGCTTCGGATCAGGCGTCCTCTGTCCTGGATATTCTGCGCCTGCGGATGAAGGAATTAAAGGTAAACGTTGTGTGCGGCGTAGAGCCGGTTTCCATTAAACCCTCGTCCAAAGGATTTCTGGTTCGCGGAAAGGAAGGAAACATACAGGATTCCGGCCATAAGGAGCGGGAATTTTTCGCTGATGCCCTGATTTTGGCAGCCGGTTCCAAAGCGGCTTCCAATACGGGCTCCGACGGAAGCGGCTACCGTTTGGCCAAAGGCCTGGGCCACAATATTATCCGGCCCCTTCCGGCTCTGGTACAGCTCAGGTGCCAGGGAAATTATTATAAACAGATGGCCGGCGTCCGCACAGAAGCGGATTTAACCCTGTACGCAGACGAAGTCCCTGTGGCTAGGGACAGAGGTGAACTTCAGATTACCGATTACGGTTTAAGCGGAATCCCGGTGTTTCAGCTTAGCCGATATGGGGCCAGAGCCCTGGATGGCGGCAGCCGGGTGGTGGTAAAGGTGGATTTTCTTCCCTCTAAGACGAAAAAGGAAACCTTAACATATCTTACAAAACAGAAAGAATGTTTTCCACAACGAAGCGGAGAGGAGCTGCTTTTGGGCCTGCTCAATAAAAAGCTGGCCCTTGTGCTTTTAAAGCTTGCGGGGCTGAAGCCGTCGGAACCCGTACAGAATTGGAGCCGGAAACAGATTGAGGCCCTCTGCCGCCAGATCAAAAGCTACGAAGCCCTGGTGCAGAGCGTCAATCCCTTTGCAAACGCCCAGGTGTGCAGCGGCGGCGTGGATACCAGAGAGGTGGATCCGGATACTTTAGAATCCAGGATTCATCCAGGGCTGTATATCGTTGGAGAACTGCTGGATGTAGATGGAATCTGCGGCGGCTATAATCTCCAATGGGCCTGGGCTACGGGAACCCTGGCAGGCCGGACCGCCTCTTTAAAAGAGGGATAGAACGGGGAAAAGGAGGAAAAGATGATTCGGATTACACAGGTAAAGCTTCCTATTTCCCATACAAAAGAAGATTTGGTGAAAAAGGCGGCAAAACTGCTGAAAATCAAAGGAGAAGATATAAAAGAACTGACGGTGGCCAAACAGTCTGTGGACGCCAGAAAAGGCAGGGAAATTACATACAGCTACGTCCTGGATGTGGCGGCCCAGCAGGAAGAAAAACTGGTGCGCAGGGCTAAAAATCCCAACATTTCCATTAAAAAAGAAAAATCTTACGCGTTCCCGCCTTTGGGAGAGGAATGCCTGGAATCGGCCCCGGTGATTATCGGAACAGGGCCTGCCGGCCTGTTCTGCGGCCTGATGCTGGCCCGCTACGGGTATCGTCCCATTTTACTAGAACGGGGAAAGCCTGTGGAGGAGAGAACCCGTCTGGTAGAGGAATTTTGGCAGGGCGGCGAACTTTTGCCAAACTGCAACGTGCAGTTTGGAGAAGGCGGGGCCGGAACCTTTTCTGACGGCAAGCTCAATACCCTGGTAAAAGACGTTTCCGGAAGAAACGGGAAAGTGTTAAAAATCTTATCGGAATTTGGCGCAGATCCGGCTATACAGTACCAGAATAAGCCCCACATCGGGACGGACGTATTGAGCCAGGTGGTAAAAAATATCCGCCAGGAGATTATCCGCCTAGGGGGCCAGGTTCATTTTGACAGCCTTGTCTCAGGCTTTTCTTATGAAACTGACAGCCAGGGAGGACGCCGGATAAAGGGAGTGATTGTAAAGGATTTAACGGACGGCAGTGAGAAAATGATTCCTGCCAGGGCTGTGGCACTGGCTGTGGGCCACAGCGCCAGAGATACTTTTTACAGCCTTTGGAATGACAAAATTCCTATGGAAGCCAAAGCTTTCGCCGTAGGGCTCAGAGTCCAGCATCCCCAGAAAATGATTGACCAGTCTCAGTACGGCGAGGAAGCCGCCGCCCTTTTAGGGCCTGCCAGTTACAAGCTGACCTGCCAGACCAAAGAGGGGAGGGGAGTTTATTCCTTCTGTATGTGTCCCGGCGGATACGTAGTAAACGCTTCCTCAGAGCCGGGAAGGCTGGCGGTAAACGGCATGAGCAACCATGCCAGAGACGGCAAAAATGCCAACAGCGCCATTATCGTTACCGTAACGCCGGAGGATTTTAAAGGAATGGGGCCTTTGGCCGGAGTAGAATATCAGAGGGAACTGGAAGAAAAGGCTTACGCCCTGGGAGGCGGAAAAATTCCCATCCAGCTTTACGGCGATTTCCAAAAAAACCAGGATTCACAGAGCTTTGGGGACGTGGAACCGGAATTAAAAGGCAGCTATGCCTTTGCTAATTTACGAAACCTGCTGCCTGAGGAGCTTTCCCAGGCATTGATAGAAGGAATGGAAGCCTTTGGCAAACGGATCCAGGGCTTTGACCGCCCCGACGGGATTCTGGCGGGAATTGAGAGCCGGACCTCATCCCCAGTGCGGATTCCAAGGGATCAGGACATGGAGAGCACTGTCAGGGGACTCTATCCCTGCGGCGAAGGCGCCGGCTATGCAGGAGGCATTACATCGGCGGCCATGGACGGGATCCGGGTGGCGGAGGCCATAGCAAAGAGATACCGCCCTCTGGCGGAGGACTATAGAACAGGGAAAGACTCTGGAGAAGGAGAAAACTGACATGAAAGAAGATTACCGCGCCGGACTGAGAGAGAAAAAACGAATTGTAATTAAAATCGGTTCTTCTTCTCTGACCCATAGCGAAACGGGAGATTTAAATTTATTAAAAATTGAGCGCCTGGTCCGGATTATCAGCGACTTGATGGGAAGGGGAAAGGAGGTAATCCTGGTTTCTTCAGGAGCCGTGGCAGCAGGAAGGCAGGCCCTGGGACACAGAAAAAAGCCGGAAAGACTGGCGGAGCGGCAGGCATATGCCGCCATTGGTCAGGCCAGACTCATGATGGTATATCAAAAGATTTTTTCGGAATACAATCAGACGGCAGCCCAGATCCTTTTGACGAAAAACACCATGCTAAGCGACGCTTCCCGGTACAACGCCCAAAATACCTTTGAAGAGCTCTTAAAGCTCAAGGCTGTCCCTATTGTCAATGAAAACGACACCGTATCCACATCGGAGATCCCCATGTTGGATCACTTTGGGGACAATGACCGCCTGTCAGCGGTAGTAGCCGCCCTGGTAGGGGCGGATCTGCTGATTCTTTTATCGGATATTGACGGCCTGTATTCAGACGATCCCCGCACCAATCCCAATGCGGAGATGATTTCCCTGGTCCCGGAAATTACGGAAGATCTTCTGGCCATGGGAAAGGCAACCTCCGGCAGTGATGTGGGAACGGGAGGAATGGCGGCAAAGCTGGCGGCGGCCCGCATTGCCACAGACAGCGGCTGCGATATGGTTATTGCTAACGGAGAGAACGTAGAAAACGTTTCCGATATACTTGGGGGAGCGCAGAAAGGAACGCTGTTTCTGGCCCATCCCAACCGGAACTTTGACCTCATAAGCTATATCCATTATGAATATTAAAGGGGAGACAGCGTCAGGGCATATAAAATACATAGCAGAAAGGAAAAAAGCAATGAATCAGGAAAAAATTGACCGCATTAATACGTTGTACCATAAATCCCAGTCAGTGGGACTTACGGAAGAAGAAAAGGCGGAACAGGCGGCCCTCAGAAAAGAATATGTGGAAGCCATCCGGAGAAATTTAAGAGGAACATTAAACAATATCTCCATTCAGGAGGCCGACGGCACCATTACGGATTTAGGAAAAAAATATGGAAACCGTTAGTGCCGGAAAAGAGGAAAAGGAAGCCACCCGAAAAGAAGCAATCCGAAAGGAAGTAGCTGGAAAAAGAAAAGGGCTGGATCCCAAAGAGAAGGAGGCATGGGACCATGCTATCTGTCGGAGATTTTTAAAGTATCTTTTGGGAGAATCCCTGGAAACCCCGGCGTTTTCCTCCGTTTACTGCTACGTGGATTTTCGGAACGAGGCGGGAACGAGAGAGATTTTGGAAGAACTTTGGAAGAGAAAGATTCCGGCGGCGGTTCCCAGAGTAAGGGGCAGGGAGATGGAATTTTGCCCCGTAACCTCCTGGGAGGATATGAAGGCCGGGTATATGGGGATCTTAGAACCTACCGGCAAAGGCGTCCTTTCAGAAGCATTTTTCCAAAATCCCCTGGTGGTGGTCCCGGCTGTGGCTTTGGATCCGACAGGGGGCCGGATTGGATACGGAGGCGGCTATTACGACAGGTTTCTAAAAAGCATAATGCAAAAGACAGCGATAGGTCTGGCCTATGAGTTTCAAATCTATGACAGGGTACCGGCGGAGGAGCATGATGAGAGGGTAGATAAAATTCTTACGCCAAAACGGTGGATTGATTGTATGCAGGAGGGAAAAGGATGATGTTAGCGGAATTGGGAGAGAGAGCAAAAAAAGCGGCGGCAGTTTTAAACAATCTGGGTTCTGTGGAGAAAAACCGGGGACTGAAACTGGCCGGGGATTATCTGATAAAAAGGACGGAGCAGATTCTGGAAGCCAATGAGAAGGATATGGAACGGGCCAGAAACAATGGAATGAGCCAGGGGCTTCTGGACCGACTTGCCTTAACGCCGAAACGGATTGAGGCTATGGCCGGAGGGCTTTACAAGGTGGCGGAGCTGGAGGATCCCATAGGGGAAGTCCTCTTTATGAAAAAGCGGCCCAATGGCCTGATGATTGGCCAGAAAAGAGTTCCTCTGGGCGTTGTGGGAATGATTTATGAAGCCCGCCCCAATGTGACTTCAGACGCCTTCGGCCTCTGCTTTAAATCCGGAAACGCCGTTATTTTAAAAGGGGGAAGCGACGCCCTGGAATCCAACAAGGCTATTGCCTCCGCTCTGCGGGAAGGACTAAAGGAAGCGGGACTGACAGAAGACGCCCTGCTTCTCATTACGGATACCAGCAGGGAAACGGCCAGGGAAATGATGCGCTTAAACCAATATATCGACGTACTGATTCCCAGAGGGGGAGCCGGCCTGATCCGGACCGTTGTAGAAAACAGTACCGTCCCGGTTATAGAAACGGGCACGGGAAACTGCCACATTTTTGTAGATGAAAGCGCAGACTTTTCCATGGCTCTGGATATTATTGACAATGCAAAGACCCAGAGGATCGGGGTCTGCAACGCCTGCGAATCCCTGGTGGTCCACCGCAGTGCGGCAAAGGCCTTCCTGCCTCTTTTGCAGAAACGCCTTCAGGAGAAGCACGTAGAGATCCGGGGTGATAAGGAAGCCTGCGCTATTGTGCCGGAATTTGTCCTGGCTACTGAAGAGGATTGGGGGAAGGAGTATCTGGACTACATTCTTTCCGTTAAAATCGTCGGCTCTCTGGACGAGGCCATTGGCCATATTAACCGTTACAATACAGGCCACTCGGAAAGCATTATTACCTCAGATTACGCCAACGCCCAGAAATTCCTGGACGAAATTGACGCTGCCGCCGTCTATGTCAACGCTTCCACACGGTTTACGGACGGGGAAGAGTTTGGTTTTGGGGCGGAGATTGGCATCAGCACCCAGAAGCTCCACGCCAGAGGGCCTATGGGATTAAAGGAACTAACCACGACGAAATACATCATCTATGGCAGCGGACAGATTCGGTAAAAAATTTAATAATTAAAAAGAGGCAAATAGCATTCTCACGGAAGGTGAGAGTGCTATTTTTGTGCATTAATCACAAAAATATTGCGTTTAATTTTGGTAAAATATAATGATTGATTTTTTAAAAGTTTTAATATATTATAATAATTAATTAAAACAATTAAAAAATAAAGGAGGATTATTTATGAGGGTGGGAGTACACTGTGTTCTGTATGGAGAAAAGATTGTTTCCGATACTCAGGGAGTCCTGAAGAAGCTGGCAAAATCCGGGGCCGCAGGCTGTGAAGTGGGGCAGCGTTTTTTTGGAACGGACAATCAGGAAATACTGAAAAAGGCATTAGAGGAAAATCATTTAGAACTCAGTGCCATGCACTGCGGCAACGTATATTTGACAGATTTTCTTTATAAACCGGAAATGTGCAGAGAATCCATTGCCTCGGTAGCAAAATTTGTGACTTCTCTGGACTGCAGAAACGTTGTGGTCACCGGAAGAACCGATTTTCAGAAAGCCCTTCCATATCCCATATCCGCCGGAGTCATGGAACCGGAGCTCCACGACAGGGACAATATCAAAAAGATGGCGGAAAATTTTCAGGAGATTGTAAAGGAGGTCAAAGCCAGCTATGACGTAGAGATCAGCTACCACAATCATAGTTGGGAATTTATGGACAACGCAGCTATCTGGAACGCCCTTATAGAATGCGCTCCTGATCTGAATCTGGCTCTGGACGTGGGCTGGGCGGCAGTTTCCGGCTATGATCCTGTAAAACTCATTAAAGAAAACAAGGATCGGATTCATTACGTCCATTTTCGGGATTATAAAAAGAAAGAGAATCCTCAGGCCAGAACCTTAGATGATGTACATAGCGGATTTGTGGATCTGGGAACGGGGGATATGGATTATCCTGCATTAATAAAGCTGCTGAATCAGGAACTGAGAGAAGACGATTGGGCTGTTATCGAGTATGAGATCGGAAACTTTAACGAATACAGCTACGTAGGAGCCGCCCGCTATGTAACGGGTATGCTGGATATGCTAAGGAGCTTTTAAAGTATATTATTATGGCAAAAGAAGGCAAATTGCAAAGAGAGGAGAAGCCATATGGGAAGAATGCATCAAAACAAAAAAACAGTGAAGAGAATCCTTTCTCTGATTCTGACTGCGGCGGCGCTGACTGCCTGCGGAGGAAACCAGTCCGCACCGGAAACTAAGGGTTCAACCGCAGCAGGAAAGGCGGACACAGGAATGGAGGCGACAACTGAGACAGCAGAGAGCGCCGGGGACGGAGTGCTGGATGTGGGGTATGCGACAGGACCAGAAAGCTTGGTTCCCTTCCGTTCTGAAATCACCTGTGATATGCCTTGTATGAACCTTTTATACGAAGCTCTGGCTGTTATTGACTCAGAACAGGAGCTGACGCCCTGGATCGCTGTTTCCTGGGAAACCCAGGACAACGGTTTTACTTATGATATTGAAATCCAGGAGAATATTACGGATTCTCAGGGGAATCCTATTACAGCGGAGGATATTGTATGGTTTATTGAAACGGCCAAAGAGGAGGCTATGAAACCGGTCTATTCTAAAGTAGAAAGCGTAACTCTTACAGATGAAAACAGCCTTCAGCTAAAACTGACTTCCAATATTGTAGGTACCTTTGAGAAAATTATGACGGGAACTTACGCTGTCAGCCGCAAATCGTATGAAGCCAGCAGCGACGGTTTTTCCTCTTCCCTGGCAAGCTCATCACCTTACAAAGTCACGGAATTTACAGCAAATTCCATTATAACCTTTGAGAGGAGGGACGACTACTGGCAAGACGTAAATCTGCTGCCGGAATGTGTGCGGCCCCAGGTAGAAAAGATCTCTTTTCATGCCATTCCGGAGGCATCTCAAATGGGAATTGCCCTGGAAACCGGCGTTATTGACGTGGCACTTCGGGTAGATTCTTCTACAGGAGCTCAGTTTGCGGGAAATACAGATTACACTGTGGAACTAAGCGAAGGTACTCAGGGATGGACATTGTGTTTTTCCGGCGCTGAAAACAGCCTGCTGGCAGAAAACGAAAAACTGCGTCAGGCCATTTGCTATGCTATCGACGTGGACGGCCTGATAACAGGGCTATGCGCCGGATACGGAACCTATATGTATGATTCCCATTCCGCAGTGATGATAGGATACAATCCGAAATGGGAGCAGGAGGAATATTATCCCTATGATGTAGAAAAGGCCAAAAGCCTTCTGGCGGAATCCGGTTATAACGGAGAGACTATCAGTCTTCTTTCTATCTCAACTACTCTGCCGCAGCGTTTGTCCCAGATGATTCAGAATTACCTGGCGGCAGTTGGGATTAATGTGGAGTTAAATATTGTAGATAAGGCTCTCTTTACAGCTACAAGACTGGACGGTTCCCAATATGATATGGTTTTGATGACCATTGGCGGAACTTACCTATCCGACGCCTGGTCTATCCGGTACGATCCGGACGCCTACTCTACAGGAGATGCCACCAGCCGCCGCGACTATGATCTTCAGGCCCTTCTCCATGAGGCGTGGACGCCTGAAGGGTGGACGGAAGAAAATATCGACGCAGTACATAATTACCTGAGAGATCACGCCATCAGCTACGGCATGGTAAACCCGCAGAATATGGCAATTTGGCGCAATGACATTGGCCTGGAAAAAGAGGTTAAGGAGGTGGCCGGATATATTGCTCCGGCGGCTTCTACATACAGCGGCCTGTGACGGAAGCCTGTTGGCAGTTAATAAAAAAGCTGATTTTAGATATGGGGTATGTGTGACGGATTTACGCTGCACATACCCCACAATTTATTTCCGCAGGCAGTGAGCCGAGTGGATACGCTTGCACCGGAGTATTTGACTTTATGGTAAAATCAGTTGATAAGTATCGCTGGTTTCGGTATAATTTCTAATATCTGACAGCTTTGTGGCAATAGAGAAGGAATGAACCATGCAAAAGAATATGAAATACAGGAACATATTTACATTATCATTAAAACTATTTATGAGTACTGCTGTGCTTTTAGCAGCAGTTCTTTTGATTCATTTTAATAGATTTGATGCTGTAATAGAACAGCAGGCGCTGAAGGAACTAGAGAATACCGTAAACCAGAACCAAAAAACTGCCTTATATATCTTTCGCAGCAGTCAGCCCTTGCTGCAAAGGATCAGCAATACGAAATATGAAGCAAGAAAATTTGATAATAAAGAGGCATTTCTAGCTGCTATTGAATCCTGGAAGGAACTATATGAGTTTAAAGATATGGGAGTTATAGACCCTTCTGGAAAGGCTTTGAGTATTACGGGACAGGAACTTGATTTTTCAAACAGAGATTTTTTTCAGCGCAGCATGGAGGGAGAGATCGTATTATCTTCCACTATGAAAGATACGGCTGATCAGGAGTATATTATGATATACTGTGCCCCTGTTTTCAGCGATGGAAAAGTGCAGTGCTGCGTTTATGGAGTTATAGATGCGGAGCACCTTATGGAGCCTTTTGCCTTGCCTTTTTCAAACAGCGGTCATTCTTATATCATAGACAAAGACGGGAATATTATGACCTCTGATAATAAACAATACGGAAATTTATTCCTGTACATTTCGGAAGAATCAGGAAAGCATTCGGAAGCAATCGAACTCTTTCGTGAAACGTTAAAGGCTAATGGAGAAGGAAGCCTTTCATATTATGCCGGAGAAAAGCAATATGCTTATTATAAGCCCCTTGGCATTAATGACTGGTATCTTTTTACCGCAGTGTCCCAAAGCGAGGTTAAAAATACTTATAAACCCATAACCAATATTTTAAGCGGTTTCTATATTTTTCTAATCATTGTTTTTTGCGGAGGAATCACATATATTCTTGTTTTGCAGGAAAAGCAGAGGAAGAAGCTGGAATATTTTGCTTATGTGGACGGCCTGACAGGGAAAAGCAATTATACAAAGTTTGTATTAGACGCTGTGGAGGTGTTGAAAAATTCCAGCCAGGGAATCCGTGCTATTTTGGCAGTGGATATTAATCGGTTTAAAATGATCAACGAAGTACTTGGCGTAAAGGAAGGAAATAAGACCATTATCAGTCTGGAAAAAGTACTGCGCAGCCAGTGCAGGGAAGGGGAGTGCCTGGGCAGACGATATGCCGATAAGTTCCTGCTTCTGTGGAATGCCCGGGACATGGAAGAGTTGGAGGGAAGAGTAAAGACTCTGTGTGACGAGATTATCTGTCTTTCTGATAATCTGGGAAACATCCATTTCCAGTGCGCTGTGGGAGTCCATGTATTAGAAAAATATGAGAAATCAGAGGTCAACCGGGATTATATAGAGCTGTTGAGCAGTTATGCAATTTTGGCGGGACAGGAATCCAAAGGCGGCTATACGACAAATTACAGTTTCAGCAGTCTGCGTATGAAAAACATCCAGCTTAGGAACAAGATCCTGGAAGATGAGATGAATACAGCTCTGAAAAACGGAGAGTTTGTTCCCTGGTTCCAGCCTAAAGTGGATATTAACACCGGAAAAATCAGCGGTGCGGAAGCTGTGGTAAGATGGCAGAAAGAAAACGGGGATCTTCTGCTGCCAGGTAGTTTCCTTCCTTTTTTCGAGGCCAATGGCTTTATAGAAAAAGTGGACCAGGAAATGATAAGAAAAGTCGAAGAATACCTTCAGAAGTGGAGGCGGAAAGGCCTGGAAATTTTCCCCGTATCCATCAATCTGTCCCGGGCATATTTAAGATCAGAAGAAAGCGAAAAAAGATGGTACGAGAATATGAAGCAGGAGGATGTCGACAGCAAATACGTTCAATTCGAGCTTACAGAGACATTTTCTACGGGGGAACAGAAAATTTTAAAACAAGTTATCAGCGATCTGCATGACCAGGGATATAAGGTTCTGCTGGATGATTTCGGCATTGGCTATTCTTCCCTTCAGATTCTTCAGGAACTGGAATTTGATATTTTGAAACTGGATATGAAGTTTATCAGAGGGATTGGAGAAAACCGTACGGAGCAGATTTTAAAATCTATGATAAAGCTGGCAGCAGATTTAAATATGGAAGTCATTGCAGAAGGAGTCGAAACGGAAAAGCAGGTGGATTTTTTAAGAGAGCATGGCGTAAGGCACGTACAAGGATATTATTACTACAAGCCCATGCCGGGGGACGAATTTGAAAAGCTTTTGAACCAGGCATAGTATTTTTAGGGCGCTGAAAAAATCATTTAGGAGTGAAGGCAAAGTGTATACGCAGGAAAAAAAGGGGAGCAGCCTTTTGGAAACCAGAAGGCGGAACCGGGCACAGATAAAAAATACGATTTTTAACAATAAGCGTATTACCAGAAACAAGCTGGCAGAGGAACTGGGGCTGACTATTCCCACCATTACCACCAGCATTAATGAAATGATGGAAGAGGGGATTTTAAGAGAAATCTCTTCCCGGGACAAGAAAACGCCAGGAAAGGCAGGGAGAAAACCCGGCGAGGTAGAATTTGCCCCTGACGCTGCCTTTGCCATAGGCGTAGATTTAGGCGGCCATCAAGCCAGAACGGTTTTAATGAATATCAAAGGGGAAATTCTGGAAACCTCCGTGGAAAATCTTTACGACGAAAATTACGAAACCATGCTCTGGAAGCTGGCAGGGCAAATTAAAGAAATTCAGAAAAAAGCTTTTTCAAAACCCGTAAAAGGAGTGGGCGTGGGGCTTCCTGGCTTTATTGATAAAGAAAAGGGAATGATTCAGAGCTGCCCCATCGGGAACTGGGACGGCCGCCATTTGGCGCAAGATCTGGAAGAAATTATAAACCTTCCGGTGATGATTGATAACAACACCCGTTTGAGGGCCATGCGGTACGGAATGGAGCTTCAGAGACGAAAAACCACCGTATTCGCCTACTTTTTCGTATATCGGGGGATCGCCTGCCCCATTATGGTGGGGAACGACGCTCTGGCGGGATATACTGCAGGGGCCGGAGAAGTTGCCTATAATATTTTCTGTGTGGAAGAAGGGGACGGAAAAAAGATCCGCAAAACTCTGGCGGACTTTGCCAGCGAAAAACATATTTTTGAGCGTTGCCGGGAGGTTATGACGGGCGGCGGCGGCCTTCTCCTGCAAAAAATGATTCAGGACTCCGGAGAATTTACCATAAAACAGGTATTGGACGCCCAGGAAGAGGGGGATCAGGATATTTCTCCCATTGTAGAGGAAGCAGTAGAATATCTGGGAATCGCCCTGGCCAATATCGTCAATTTAGTAACGCCTGAGTTTGCCGTTGTAGAAGGCCCCATTATGGATCGGGCGTTTAACGCTGAAAAAATGGAAAAAATTTCTAAACATTACTTTCACAGCGTAAACGGAAAAAAGGTCGATATAAAATTCACGCCTTTTAATGAATATAACTCGGCTTTGGGCGGGGCCTATCTGGCGTTAAAATACTTTTTTCTGGAACAGTAATTTCTGAAGGTTTTCTGACAGTTTCAAATAGTTGGTTGCTTTTTCTTTTTTTGCCGTTTATAATAGACGGGTACCACAGAAATGGAGAGTGTTTGCATGATTTACAACGAAACAGACCTGGAAGAGAAGAAATGGCAGGAAGAAGCGCCGGAGGCGGAGCCGGACAGGCAGCGTTATTTTATGGCACAGGCCAGAAGGCTGATAGCAGAAAAAAGCGCCAGGGCGGGACGCCCTCTTACCTGCTGCATACAGACCTTCGGCTGTCAGATGAATGCCAGAGATTCCGAAAAACTTATGGGGATTCTGGAAGCTGTAGGCTACGTTCCCACGGAGAAGGAAGATGCGGATTTTATTCTGTATAATACCTGCACTGTGCGGGAGAATGCCAATCTGAAAGTATACGGCCGCTTAGGCTACCTGGGTTCTCTCAAGAAAAAGCGTCCGGGGATGATGATTGCGCTCTGCGGCTGCATGATGCAGGAGCCTCATGTCGTAGAGAAGATTAAAAAGAGTTACCGCTTTGTGGATCTGATTTTTGGGACCCACAATATTTACAAACTGGCAGAGCTGCTGACTCAGTGCCTTACGTCAGGAGACAACATGGTAGTAGACGTCTGGAAAGGGACGGATCGGATTGTAGAGGAACTTCCGGCGGAACGGAAATACTCTTTTAAATCCGGTGTGAATATCATGTTTGGCTGTGATAATTTCTGCAGTTACTG
Source organism: uncultured Clostridium sp. (assembly GCA_946498245.1). Taxonomy (GTDB): domain Bacteria; phylum Bacillota; class Clostridia; order Lachnospirales; family Lachnospiraceae; genus UMGS1370. The sequence goes on from CAMMNN010000046.1 coordinate 18,312, forward strand.
TATTGTACCTTACGTAAGAGGAAGGGAAAGGAGCCGCAGCCCAGAGGATATTCTCCAGGAAATCCGCCGTCTGGCTGACGACGGGGTCATAGAGATTATGCTGCTGGGGCAGAATGTTAATTCTTACGGGAAAACCCTGGAACATCAAATTTCCTTTGCCAGCCTGCTGAGGCAGGCGGAAGAAATAGAGGGGATAGAGAGGATCCGTTTTATGACTTCCCACCCCAAGGATCTGTCGGATGAGCTTATTGAGGTGATGAAAACCTCTAAAAAAATCTGCCGGCACCTCCATTTGCCCCTTCAGTCCGGAAGCACCAGGATATTAAAACGAATGAACCGGAAATACACCAAGGAACAGTATTTGGCTCTGGTGGACAAATTGAGAACGGCTATTCCCGACATATCCCTGACAACGGATATTATCGTTGGCTTTCCGGGGGAAACAGAAGAGGATTTTCTTGAAACTATGGACGTTGTAGAGAAGGTTCGCTTTGACAGCGCGTTCACCTTTATTTACTCCAAACGTTCAGGGACTCCGGCGGCCCGGATGGAAGATCAGGTTCCGGAGGATATAGTGAAGGAGCGCTTCAGCCGTCTGTTGGAGCAGGTACAGAGGATTTCCTCTGAGGTTTCCGGAAGGGACGTACACACGGTGCAGAAGGTATTGGCGGAAGAAGTCAATACCCATGATGACCGTCTGCTGACGGGCCGTCTGGACAACAATACCGTTGTACATTTTCCGGGAGACAAGTCCCTAATCGGTAAGATTGTGGACGTGTACCTGGATGAGATAAAAGGCTTCTACTATATGGGTACATTAGCGGAAGCGCAAGGAGGAAAACAACCATGAGAAAAATATGGAGAACTGCAGCGGTTTTGGCGGCAGGGCTGTCACTAACCGTTTCAGGAACTGCATATGCAGAGGAAGACTATGTGAATGAGGGACCGGGCACCGTATTGGAGCAGACCTCACAGGATTCCAGCGGGGGCGTTATTTTAAACGATTCCAACAGCAACAATATCTACGGTCCCGGATCGGATTTGGATAACACAGCGGAAGAGCCGGGAGGCGAAACTCCGGAAACCGTTTCTCCGGAAAACAACGGGGAAGGCGGCGGACAGACCGGAACCCAGGGAGTCATTACCCCTGGTCAGAAAGAGTTCAATGGCGTCACCTTAAATTACGGCGTGGGAAACGGCGGATTTTACAGCAATATGTCCCTGGTATTTAACAGCGGCCTGGGAGGATCCATCAGCTACACCAGCAGCATTAATAACGGCGGCTGGCTGGGATGGAATTATGTAGGAGAGCTTAACGGGGCCACAGACGGCAACGCTGATACCCGCATGGAAGCGGTCCGCATTTCTCTGTCAATGCTGGCGGGATACAACTATGATATTTATTACCGGGTTACCCTGGACACTGTGGGCCAGTTAGGCTGGGCCAAAAACGGTGAAATCGCCGGAACATTAGGCAGCGGCCATTATATTACGGATATTGAAATCCAATTGGTACCAAAAGGACAGCCGGGGCCGGAATCTGACCGCTACCGCTTCTATTCCGTATATGAATCCCGGATGTGGAGAGACGAAGCAGGACAGATTCATTATGATGATCCCAATGGAAACGACTATTCCGGATGGCTGGACGATACGGAAAGCCGGTTCTATGTGGCCAATTCCATGGTACTGACAGGATGGCACTACCTGGACGGATATAAGTACTACTTCCGGGAAGACGGCCGTTTGGTACAAGATGTGGATTCCATTATCGGAAAACAGTCCAGCTACATTATTAAAATCAATAAACTGGCCAACTGCCTTACGGTATATGCTAAGGACGGGGCCAACGGCTACATTATTCCTGTAAAGTCCATGCTGACTTCTGTGGGAGACGCCACCCCCATTGGCACCTTTAAGAGTCCGGAGCGTTACCGGTGGCGCTATATGCTCAGCGGCGTCTACACCCAGTACGCTACCAGAATTACAGGCAATTATTTGATTCATTCCATCCTGTATGAGAAACAGGATCCTACCACTTTAAAGGCTCAGACCTATAACGACCTGGGCGTGGCCCGCTCCGACGGATGCGTCCGTCTGGTAACGGAAGATGCAAAGTGGGTTTATGAAAACTGTCAGGCAAACGTACCGATTACAATCTATGAAGACCCCACCAGCGTAGGGCCCTTCTACCGTCCTGATGTGGTTCCGGTACCCAATACCCAGGAATGGGATCCCACAGATACGGAAGTTCGCCTGGAATAATTTTACACAAGAGAAAGGACATACATACGTGGCTGGATTATCACCAATGATGGTCCATTATATGGAAACCAAAGAACAGTATAAAGACTGTATCTTATTCTACCGGCTGGGTGATTTCTATGAAATGTTTTTTGATGATGCCTTAACAGCGTCTAAGGAACTGGAAATCACCCTGACGGGGAAAGAGTGTGGCTTAGAGGAACGTGCGCCTATGTGCGGCGTTCCTTTCCACGCTGTGGACAGTTATCTTAACAGACTCGTACAAAAAGGCTATAAAGTTGCAATTGCGGAGCAGATGGAAGATCCCAGACAGGCCAAAGGCCTGGTAAAAAGGGAGGTTATCCGGGTTGTAACGCCGGGAACCATTACCAGTGCCCAGGCATTAGACGAAACAAAGAATAACTACCTCATGGGGATTGTTTACATTGGGGACGTATTCGGTTTGTCTGCTGCCGATATTAGTACTGGTGATTTTTTCGTCACGGAGGTGACCTCAGAACGGGATCTGTACGACGAAATCAATAAATTTTCTCCCTCAGAGCTGGTGTGCAACGACGCTTTCTATATGTCCGGCGTTGACATTGAGGAATTGAAAAACCGCTACCATATGGTAATTACCTCTCTGGAAAACCGCTTTTTCAGTGATGAAAACTGCCGTCGGATCTTAAAAGAGCATTTTAAGGTCAATCACCTTGCAGGGCTGGGCCTGGGAGACTACGACACGGGAGTCATTTCGGCCGGAGCCGTTATGTCCTACCTTTATGAGACTCAGAAAACCACCCTGGATCATATGACCACCATTATCCCCTACAGTGTGGGGCAGTATATGGTGATTGACACATCCACCAGGAGGAACTTAGAGCTGGTAGAAACCCTTAGGGAAAAGCAGAAAAGGGGTTCCCTTCTGTGGGTATTGGATAAAACCAGGACGGCTATGGGAGCAAGGCTTTTAAGAAGCTTTCTGGAACAGCCCCTGATCAAAAAGGACGAAATTCTGCGCCGTCAGGAGGCTATTCAGGAGCTGAATATGAACTATATTTCCCGGGAAGAAATCCGGGAATACTTAAATCCCATTTACGATCTGGAACGCCTCATTGGCCGCATCAGCTATAAAACCGCCAATCCCAGAGATTTGATTTCCTTTAAAAATTCCCTGAAAATGCTTCCCTATATTAAGGGCGTTTTGTCGGAATTTTCCAGCCCTCTTTTGAAAGAGGTGGAGGGGGATCTGGATCCCTTAGAGGACTTGTTTGATCTGATTGAACGGGCCATTGAGGACGATCCGCCCATATCCCTGAGAGACGGAGGCATTATCAAAGACGGCTTTTCTGAGGAAGGGGACAAGCTGCGCCAGGGGAAAACGGAAGGAAAAACCTGGCTGGCCCAGTTAGAAGCCAGAGAACGGGAAAAAACAGGAATTAAAAACCTGAAAATAAAGTACAATAAGGTTTTTGGCTATTATTTTGAGGTAACCAATTCCTTTAAAGACCTGGTCCCGGAATATTTTATCCGCAGGCAGACTTTGGCCAATGCGGAACGGTTTACCACGGATGAACTGAAAAACCTGGAAGAGATTATTTTAGGAGCCGAAGATAAGCTGGTGGCTCTGGAATACCAGCTTTTCTGCCAGGTTCGGGATTCCATTGCCGGAGAGGTGGTGCGGATCCAGAAAACGGCCAAAGCCATTGCAGCCATTGACGTCTTTGCGTCCCTGTCCCTTGTGGCAACCAGAAATAACTACGTAAAGCCCTCCATAAATGAAAGAGGAAACATCTCTATCCGGGGCGGGCGCCACCCGGTGGTGGAACAGATGATTCCGGATTCCTCCTTTGTGGCCAACGATACCTGCCTGGATAATGGGAAAAACAGGATCTCGATTATTACAGGCCCCAATATGGCGGGAAAATCCACTTATATGCGCCAGGTGGCATTGATTGTCCTTATGGCGCAGCTAGGAAGCTTTGTGCCTGCGGAAGAGGCCAATATCTGTATCTGCGACAGGATTTTCACCCGAGTAGGGGCTTCTGATGATTTGGCTTCCGGCCAGAGTACCTTTATGGTGGAAATGACGGAAGTGGCCAATATCCTGCGGAATGCTACTAAAAACAGTCTTTTGATATTGGATGAAATCGGAAGGGGAACCAGTACCTTTGACGGTCTTTCCATTGCCTGGGCCGTAGTGGAGCATATCAGCAATACCAGGCTTTTAGGGGCAAAGACCCTTTTTGCCACTCACTACCATGAACTGACAGAGCTGGAAGGAACCATGAATGGCGTCAATAATTACTGTATCGCTGTAAAGGAGCAGGGAGACGACATTGTATTTTTGCGGAAAATCGTCCGCGGCGGAGCAGATAAAAGCTACGGCATTCAGGTGGCAAAGCTGGCGGGAGTTCCGGATTCCGTTATCGCCAGGGCCAAAGAGCTGGTGGAAGAGTTAAGCAGCGCCGATATTACGGCCAGAGCCAGAGAGATTGCCGCCGGCAACCAGGCTCCTCCGCCCCATAAGGCCGTACCAAAGCCTGATGAGGTGGATATGCTTCAGATGTCACTTATGGACACTGTAAAAGACGACGATATTATCCGGGAGCTGGGAGAATTGGAGTTAGATGGAATGAAGCCCATTGACGCTTTAAATACCCTTTACCGTCTCCAAAACCGGTTAAAAAACCGGTGGGACGCAAAAACAGTCCAGTCGTAAGGAAGTGGAAGCGGAATGAATATTGCTGTATTAGACGAAAATACCATTAATAAAATTGCGGCAGGGGAGGTCATTGAACGGCCGGCCTCTATTGTAAAAGAGCTTCTGGAAAATGCCATTGACGCTAAAGCCACAGCCATAACCGTAGAGATCCGGGACGGCGGAACCAGCCTCATCCGGATTACGGACAACGGCTGCGGAATGGAAAAGGAAGATGTGCCTATGGCCTTCCTGCGCCACGCTACCAGCAAGATCCGCAGGGCGGAAGACTTATCCTCCATTCTTTCTTTAGGGTTTCGGGGAGAGGCTCTGGCCAGCATTGCGGCAGTTGCAAAGGTGGAACTGGTGACGAAAACCAGCGAAGCCCTGGCAGGAAACCGGTACCGCATCGAAGGCGGCAGGGAAACCGGCATGGAGGAGGTAGGAGTCCCGGAGGGAACCACCCTGTTAGTGCGGGATCTGTTTTACAATACCCCGGCCAGAAAAAAGTTTTTAAAGCAGCCGGCTACGGAGGGGGGATACGTTCAGGACGTGGTGGAAAAGATCGCCTTGTCCCGGCCGGATATTTCCATCCGCTATATTAAAGGCAATTCCAATATCCTCCACACGTCGGGAAACCATAATCTAAAGGATATTATCTATGAGATATACGGCCGGGAACTGACGTCCAATCTCATACAGGCGGCATGGGAATCAGGCCCCGTAAAGGTATCCGGATACATCTGCAAGCCCATTGTAGCCCGCTCCAACAGAAGCTGCGAAACCTATTTTATTAATGGCAGATATATTAAAAATCCCCTGATTTCCAGGGCCATTGAGGAAGCCTACCGGCCTTTTCTGATGAAGCATAAATTTCCTTTTACGGTTCTCCATTTTACCATAGATACGTCCATTTTGGACGTAAACGTCCACCCCGCTAAAATGGAAGTGCGGTTCCAGGACGGAGAGGCGATTTATAAAGCCGTCTATGAAGCGGTGTCTAAGGCTCTCCATGAAAAAGAACTGATTCCGGAAGTGTCTTTGACGGAAAACACGGAAAGAAGCCAGGAGCACGCACGGCCGGAGGGAACCAGACAGAGTTTTCCGGAGCCCTTTGAAAAGAGGAGACTGGCGGCGGGGCTTTCAGCGCCAAAAAAACAGGAACCGACGGTGCCTGTGAAGCCTTCCCCTTCCTTTGGTTCTTTTGAATCCCCGGCCTCCTGGAAAAAAACGGAGGACACCGTCAGGGAGCCAGCCGTTTCTTACGGAACAGAAAAGCGGCCGGAGGAGAAGCTGATTCGGCAAGATAAACCGCTCCGGCAAGATAAAACGCAGGGAGAAAGTCCGGAACAGATGGAACTCTTTGACGGGAAGCTTCTGGAACCGTCGGCCAGACACCGTCACAAATTAATCGGCCAGCTATTTGAGACTTATTGGCTGGTAGAATACCGGGATCAGCTTTTTATTATTGATCAACACGCGGCCCATGAGAAAGTCCTGTATGAAAAAACTATGAAAGCCTTAAAAGAAAGGCAGCAGGACATTCAGATGGTAAGCCCGCCGGTGATATTGACCCTTACCGTTCAGGAAGAAATGGTGTTTCAAAACCACAGGGAGTATTTTCAGAATATGGGCTTTGAGATAGAACCCTTCGGGGGACGGGAGTACGCTCTCAGAGGGGTTCCCGCCAACCTGCTTTCTCTGGCCAAAAAGGAGCTTTTGACAGAGATATTGGACGGACTTGGGGAGGACAGCCAGTCCTGGACGCCGGAAGCCGTTTACGACAGAGTGGCGACTATGTCCTGCAAAGCGGCGGTAAAGGGAGGCCACAGGCTAAGCGTCCAGGAGGCCGATAAGCTTATTGACCAGCTTTTGGAGCTGGAAAATCCTTATGCCTGCCCCCACGGGAGGCCGACCATTATTTCCATGAGCCGCTATGAGCTGGAAAAGAAATTTAAACGGATTGTATAGGAGACAGATGTGAAACAGCCGCTTATTATATTAACAGGACCTACGGCCGTAGGAAAAACAGCCCTTTCGGTCCGTCTGGCGAAAGCTTTGGACGGAGAGATTATCAGCGCCGATTCCATGCAGATCTACCGCCATATGGACATCGGATCCGCAAAAGTGACAAAGGAAGAGATGGAGGGAGTGCCCCATCATCTTATTGACTGCCTGGAACCCTGGCAGGAGTGCAGCGTCTCCGTCTTCCAGGAGCTGGCCAAAAAGGCGGTAAAGGACATTGCCTCACGAAAAAAGGTTCCTATTGTAGCGGGAGGAACGGGATTTTATATCCAGGCTCTGCTGTACGACATTGATTTTAAAGAAACCCAGGAAGATACTCAGATCCGCCGGGAACTGGATGAGATAGGAAAGGAAAAGGGGGCGGAGTTCCTCCACGGCCTTTTAAGAGAGGTTGATCCGGAATCCGCCGAAGCCATTCATCCCAATAATAGAAAGAGGGTCATCCGTGCCCTGGAATACTACCGTCAGACAGGGGAGAAAATCTCCGTCCACAATGAAACGGAACGCCAAAAGGACTCTCCCTATGACTTTTTTTATTACGTCCTTACCACAGACCGGCCTGCGCTCTACGAAAGAATTGACCGCCGGGTTGATGAAATGATGGAGGCAGGGCTGGTTGACGAAGTGAAAAAGCTCCGGGAAATGGGCTGTTTCCGGGAAATGGTATCCATGCAAGGTTTGGGATATAAAGAAATCATGGACTATCTGGACGGAAAATGCAGTCTGGAGGAAGCGGTCTATATCCTGAAACGGGACACCCGCCATTTTGCCAAACGGCAGCTTACCTGGTTTCGCCGGGAACGGGACGTGCGGTGGCTGAATCTGCCGGATTTTGAAAACAGCCGGGAGCGGGTTTTGGCTCAGATTGTGTCGGAAACCCAAAAAACCATAGAAGAATGGAGAAGAAACACCTATGAACATTGACGCCATGTATGAGGAACTGGGAATTAGCAAACCGGTTCTGGACTTCGGGAAAGAAATAGAAGAATCATTAAAGGAGCGTTTTTTGGCTATTGACGCCAACGCAGAGTACAATCAGCTAAAGGTGATAAAGGCCATGCAGGAGAACCGGGTCAGTGAAACCCATTTTGCGGAAACCACTGGCTACGGCTATAATGACGACGGACGGGACGCCCTGGAAGCCGTATACGCCAGCGTTTTCCACGGAGAGAGCGCTCTGGTCCGTCCCCAGCTTATCAGCGGGACTCATGCCCTCCATGTGGCTCTGTCGGCCAATTTAAGGCCGGGGGACGAACTGCTTTCCCCTGTGGGAAAACCCTATGATACTTTGGAAGAGGTCATTGGGATTCGGGATTCCGTGGGATCCTTAAAGGAATACGGGGTGTCCTACCGCCAGGTGGATTTGCTGGAGGACGGAAGCTTTGACTTTCCGGGAATTGAAAAAGCCCTGAATGAAAAGACGAAGCTGGTAACCATTCAGAGATCCAAAGGATACCAGACCCGTCCTACTCTGTCTGTGGAACGCATCGGAGAACTTATTAGCTTTATTAAGTCCAAAAAACCGGATGTGATCTGTATGGTGGATAACTGCTACGGAGAATTTGTTGAGAGGACAGAGCCCCTGGACGTTGGAGCCGATATGATGGTAGGCTCCCTCATTAAAAACCCCGGCGGCGGTCTGGCTCCCATCGGCGGCTATATTGTAGGGCGGGCGGACTGCATTGAACGGGCCGCCGTCCGGCTGACGGCTCCGGGACTGGGTAAGGAAGTAGGCGCCAGTCTGGGGTTAAACCGTTCCTTTTTCCAGGGGCTTTTCCTGGCTCCCACAGTGGTGGCCTCCGCTTTAAAAGGCGCTGTTTTTGCCGCCAGATTGTATGAAAAGCTGGGCTTTTCCGTAGTTCCCAACGGAACGGAGTCCCGCCACGACATTATTCAGGCCATTACCTTCGGAACCCCGGAGGGAGTCATCGCTTTCTGCGAAGGCATCCAGGCAGCAGCTCCTATCGACAGCTATGTGACGCCGGAACCCTGGGATATGCCAGGATATGACGCCCCGGTGATTATGGCCGCCGGAGCTTTTATCCAGGGAGCGTCTATTGAACTGAGCGCAGACGGCCCCATAAAACCGCCTTACGCCGTATACTTCCAGGGAGGACTTACCTGGTATCACGCAAAGCTGGGTATTTTAAAATCCCTGCAGAAATTAAAAGACGCAGGACTGGTTTCTCTGTGACAAGTTTTGGCTGATTATCGGTAAACAAGAGAAAAGCAGTCGAAGGAAAACTTGAAAACAGTGTATACACCAGCAGGTTCTTGTGATAAAATAAAGATTGTCTGTAACACATAGGAGAAATTTGCCATGAGAAACAAAAATTTCTGGGTTTTGCTGCTTTTGCTGCTGACAGGCATTGTCCTGGGAGCTTTTATCGGCAATTTGGCCGAGGAAGCCGCAGGCCTCAGTTGGCTGAATTTTGGCCGTTCCTTTGGCCTGGAAAGCCCGTTAGTTATTGATTTGGGCGTTCTGGTACTGACCTTTGGGCTTAGCATTAAGATTACCATGGCCAGTATTATCGGAGTGGCAATTGCACTGCTGGTATACCGCTTTTTATAGCGGAGGGCAAAACCGCCATGATTTTTGAATGTACTTGGAGAGTTGTGCAGAAAGGAAATCATGGAGAAAATCAGAAAACAATCACTGGAAAACAATGGGAAAAAACGGACAACTATGAAGGAACTCCCGGCGGGCCAGGGGCCTTATGAGCGCTGCTGCCAGAGAGGTCCGGAGGTTTTAAGCGACGCGGAGCTTTTGTCCGTTGTGATTAGAACCGGAACCAGGGATCGGACATCCCTGGAACTGGCTCAGGAAATCCTTGGAATGGATGGAGGAAGAGACGGTATCGGCGGGCTTTGCCGCCGGTCCCTGGAAGAGTTTATGGCTGTCAGAGGGATCGGAAAGGTGAAGGCTGCCCAACTTCTATGCGTGGGAGAACTTTCCAAACGGCTTTGGAGAAGCCGGACGGCAGGAGAGGAAACCCAGTACCGGGAACCGGAGCAGATCGCCGGCTACTATATGGAGGCCCTGCGCCATTTAAACCAGGAGCACATTTATGCCATGTACTTTGACAACCGCCAGAATCTCATTCGCGACGTCCTGCTGTCAAAGGGCACGGTAAACGCTTCCGTCATTTCGCCCAGGGAAGTTCTGATAGAAGGGCTTCGGGCGGGCGCAGTCCGCTTTGCCCTGGTACACAACCATCCCAGCGGGGACCCGTCTCCCAGCAAGGAGGACTGCCTTATGACCAAGCGAATGAAAGAGGCGGGAGCTATTATGGGAATTTGTCTTTTGGATCATGTGATTATCGGAGATAATGCATATATCAGTTTTAAGGAACGGGGAATTTTATAGATGGAAACCAAACGCAGCAAAT
>CAMMNN010000047.1 GCA_946498245.1 uncultured Clostridium sp.
TGAAAAACCGGCCCCTGCGCCAACAGGAACCGGCTACCATCTTAATCGCTACGCCAATAGCGATTCGCTACGGCCCCGAAGAAACCGCAGTATACTCACAACTATATTGTACCATCTTCGGGGGACAGCCGCAATCCAGAACGTTTGTACGGCTGTTATCTTATATTCAAAAAAGGAGGAAGACTATGGAAAGGAAAACCAAATCCCCGAAGAAAAGAAAGAAAAACCAGTTACCCAGTGGAAATTATCGTGTACAGGTATACGATTACACAGACGAAGCGGGGAAAAAGCATTATCGCTCTTTTACCGCCCCGTCAAAAAAGCTGGCCCAGCTTGCCGCTGCGGAATGGGAAGCCAACAAAGAAAAACGGCAAAGCCTTCCTGAAGATCTGACCGTATGTGAAGCTGTCAGCCGGTACATGGACGTCAAATCAGGCGTTTTAAGCCCCTCTACCATACGTGCATATACATCAATGAAAAAGCACTATTTTAATGGTACCTTAGGGCGTCTGCAGCTTGCCGATGTACGCAGCCAGGACGTGCAGCTCTGGATTAGTGATTTAGCCGCCCATCTATCGCCCAAAACCGTCAAAAATGCTTACGGGCTTTTATCAGCGGCCCTGGATATGTTCGCCCCAGAACTCCACATAAAGGTTACTCTGCCTCAAAAGCAGAAACCTTCTCTGTATTGCCCTAATGATCAGGACGTGCATCTCTTACTTGAACATATCAAGGGGACTGAATTGGAACTAGCTGTGCTGCTGGCTGCTTTTGGCCCTTTGCGCCGGGGAGAAATTTCGGCTTTGACTGATAAGGACTTATCCGGAAATCACATTACGGTACGCCACAGCATGGTCAGGAACCCTGATAATGAATGGGTCATAAAGCCGCCTAAAACCACAGATAGTGTCCGCTCCATTGAACTGCCTGTTTTCGTAATTGAGAAATTGCAAAAAAGGAAAGGACAATTGGTCCGCATGAATCCTGATAACATTTCGAGTCGGTTTCGCAAGGCCCTTAGCCAGTTGGATATACCATATTTTCGATTCCACGACCTGAGACATTATTCTGCCTCTATCATGCATTCCATTGGAGTGCCAGACCAATATATCCTCCAACGTGGAGGCTGGACTACAGACGGCGTCATGAAATCTGTATACCGAAATGTTATCGATCTGGAAGCGGCTAAGCAAAATAAAAAAATCAATGATCATTTCACCAGTATAAAATCCGTGTGATTTTCGTGTGACTTTCGTGTGATTTTGAGTAATCATCAGAGCTATATTAGTATGCATCTGATGATTACTTCTGTCCCTCCCACAATAGCAAAAACCCCGGTAAATCAAGGAAATTTCCCGTATTTACCAGGGCTTGACGCTCAAAACTCAAAACGGAGATGGTGGGATTTGAACCCACGCGCCGGGAATGCCGACCTGCCGCATTTCGAGTGCGGTCCCTTCAACCACTTGGGTACATCTCCTGGACGCCGGCAAAACTGCCAACTTTTGTATTATACACGAAAAAGGCGGTTTTGTGTAGTAGTTTTTCAACTTTTTTCCTTATCCGCCGCCACCCGCTGAATGTGTATTCCTAAAAATCCGATTTCCTGCAGTTGGACAACGCACTTTAACTCCTGCTCCATTCGCTTGCATATGATTTCCGCCAGAGCATAGGATTCGGGGAAGTTGGTACGGGCGTACTCGTCCAAATCCAGGCTGACGTTCTCCCCTTTCCGAATCCGTTCAATCATATAGCGGATATGGCTCATAAGGCGGTTGTAGCCTAAGGATTCCGCCGGAAGCCTGGTGTCCAGGCCTTGTTCAATCATGGAGATGCTCTCTTTCACCAGGCGGGCCGTGTCCATGGCCTGGGACACATTTTCTTCTGAAAGCCCTGCGTGAATGTGAAGGCTGATGTAGCCTGCCTCATCATCAGACAGGCATACCTCCAGTCTTTCTTCAATGAGCTGGCAGCCTCTTTTGGCTGCCCCAAATTCTTCCGGAAACAGGGCCTTCATATCCTGGATAAAGGGATTGGGGAGCAGTTCCCCATCCCTTGTCCTTTTGACTGCCAGGGCAATGTGATCCGCCAGGGGAAGCAGAATGTCCCTCTTCATATTAGGGAACCGCTTTTCTGCCTCGTCGATAATTTCCGCCGTAATCTCCAGATAAATGGGATCCATACTGTTTATGGCCGTCAGGGCCGGCGTCTTTCTCCGTCCTTCCGCCAGTTCATAGCGTTTCGCATTGGGAAAGTCTTTCACACGTTCTCCCGTCCGTTTCCCGAATCCGACTCCGTTTCCCAGAAAGATAACTTCCCTTTTGCCGTCCTGGTCCAAAGCCAGCACACCGTTATTGTTTAATGCCTTAATTACCCTGTACATCCCATTTTCTCCCCTCTGTTTCACCCCGAAACGCTGTTTAAACCAACGCTCCCACCGGATCCAGAGCCTTTACCTGTTTTTCCTCTCCAATCCGGATTTCCTGACCTTCTGTCAGACCTGTATAAATTACCATGCAGGCCTCTGAAGCAGCGTTCTCTTTGATATATTGTAAATCAAACTCCATGAGTTTGTCACCCCTTTTTATAGAATCTCCTTCTTTTACGAAAACCTCAAAGCCTTTTCCGTCTAATTTTACTGTATCCACACCGATATGAAGAAGATATTCCACTCCATCTGCAGTTTTTAAGCCAATGGCATGTTTGGACGGGAATACAAACACTACCTGGCCGTCTTCCGGGGCCAATACCTGGCCGTCCTCGGGAAATACCACAAAGCCGTCTCCCATCATCTTGCCGGCAAAGGCCGGATCCGGAGCCTCGGTAATAGACGCTGCCTTTCCATTAAAAGGTGAATACAACGTGCGGCCGCTTTCCTCTTGGCTGGTTCCCTCTCCCGTGCTTTTTACTGCTTTGCTTTCTGCTGCTTTGCTTTCTGCTGCTTTGCTTTCCGCTGTTTGGCTTTCTGTCTCTTTGGCTTCCGTTTCCTGTTTTTCTCCTTCTCCGGTGTATTCTACATCGGGAGCTGTCTTCAGGTATTCTTCAAAATGGGATTTAATTACCGTAACAGAAGGGCCGTATATAATTTGTACGCCCTGGCCTTTTTTAATGACGCCCGATGCGCCGCTTCTTTTTAACAGCTTTTCATTTACCAGCTCTGGCTTTCTTACGCTGCAGCGGAGTCTGGTAGCGCAGCAGTCTACATCAGTAATGTTCTTTTTGCCTCCCAGTCCCTTTTCGATCAGCTCGTTTACACTGTCGTCCTTTTGGCCGGAACCGCCGTCTTTTCTGGCATTTACGTCCGCTTTGGTATACAGCTTCGTTTCCTCGTCATCATCTTCCCGTCCGGGAGTCTTGAGGTTAAATTTCTTAATCAGGAATGTAAAAATTCCATAGTACAGCACAAAGTAGATAATTCCTACGGGAATGATCCGCAGCCAGCTTGTTTTGGCATTGCCCTGAAGGATTCCAAAGATAAAGAGATCCAAAAGGCCGCCGGAGAAGGTAAGACCCACTGCAATATTTAAAATGTGGGCGATCATATACGCGGCGCCTGCCAGAATCACCTGAACCACAAAGAGCATGGGAGCCGCGAAAAGGAAGGAAAATTCAATGGGTTCCGTGATTCCCGTCAGCATACAGGTAAGTCCTGCCGAAAGAAGCAGACCGCCGGCGGCCTTCTTTTTCTCCGGCTTCGCGCACTGGTACATGGCCAGGGCAGCCCCCGGCAGACCAAAGATCATGAAGATAAATTCACCGGAGAAATACCGGGTGGCGTCGGCGCTGAAATGAGCCACATTGGAGGAAGCCAACTGGGCGAAAAAGATATTCTGGCCGCCCTGGATCAACTGGCCGTCTACCATCATGGTTCCCCCTACAGCCGTCTGCCAGAAAGGAAGATAAAATACATGGTGAAGTCCAAAGGGAATCAGGGCTCTTTTTCCGATGCCGAAAATAAGGGTTCCCAGATAACCGGTTCCCGTTACCAGGCTTCCCAGGGCGAAAATGGCGTTTTGAACCACGGGCCACAGGAAATACATGACAATTCCCACAAAAACATAGACGATGGTGGAGATAATCGGCACAAAGCGGGATCCTCCAAAGAAGGACAGGGCGTTGGGAAGAACGATTTTATAAAAGCGGTTGTGGAGAGCCGCTACTCCCAGTCCTACAATAATACCGCCGAATACGCCCATCTGCAGGGTTTTCAGCCCGCAGACCGTAGCAATGGTTCCATCCAGCACTTCCGGCGCAATACTTCCGTCCGGAAGGATCTGGCCGCTGAGTTCCAAAACGGCATTGATAGAAACGTGCATTACAAAAAAGGCAATCATTGCGGAAAGGGCCGCTACCTCTTTTTCCGCTTTCGCCATGCCGATGGCGACTCCCACGGCAAAAATCAGGGGCAGGTTGTCAAAAATAACATTCCCTGCTTTTGCCATAATACTTAACAGGGCATGGAGTACGGTTCCCGTTCCTAAAATCCCTTCCAACCCATAAGTTGCAATGGTGGTGGCGTTGGTAAAGGAGCTTCCTACTCCCAGAAGAAGGCCGGCCACCGGCAGAATGGCAATGGGAAGCATAAAGCTCCGTCCCACTCTCTGCAATACGCCAAATACTTTGTCTCTCATACTCTTTCCTTTCCTGAATGAATTGTAAAGTGCGCCTTGCGGCGGGACTTTCATGAAAACAAAAAGGCATTAACAATCCTATGGACTCTTTATCCATAGAAATCGTTAATGCCTGCATCACCAGTAACACACTTCATTCATTCAACTTTGATAGCTTAACTATACCGGCATGTCCTGGTTTTGTCAAGGGGGAATTTCCAACTCTTACTTTTATTTTTCTTCCTGCAAATGCCTCTCTACCAGGGCTTGAATGTCCTCCACCGTAACGCTGTTGATTTTCATCAGTTCCGTTAATTGACTGATTTCCAGATCCTCTAATTCCTTTTCATATTGGGAGCGTTCTGCTTTCAGCCGCTTTACAGTGGCCGCCGCCTTTTCCAGTTCCCCGTTTATTTTAACAATCTTGTCCCTTAGTATCTCCTTCTGCGTTCTTCTGACTCGTTCCGCCACTCTTTGCACCACCTCTTTCCGGCCCTTTCGGCAGTTTCTGCCTCTGACCCTGGTACCATTTTATGACGGCGTCCTGGAAAATATTCTCTGGAGTCCGGGAAAAATCAGATCGTCAAATACCATAGCTGCCCCCAGGGAAATGGCCATCGTAAATCCAAAGGTCCCAACCAGCCTCACTGCAGTTCCGTAAGACAGCAGGCCGGGAATGTACCCGGGCAGAAGGATCCCGTAAAGGACCAGCCAATGAACCAAAAGAACGGAGAAGCTGTGCTTTCCCACAAAGGACAGAACCGGGGCCAGAAACTTTATAAACCTCTCCGCCCTGATGGCTGCCGCCGTCACGGCCCAGGAAATGCCGCAGATTAAGATAGAACCGTTAAAAATAATTCCCTCGTAATCCCTTCTCGTCATCATGACATAAAAAGAAACTGCCGCCGTCACGATTCCCAAGGCAAAAATCCAGCCGTCCCGCCGTCGCATCCACGGCCGGGTAACCAGGTATCCGGAAAGGAAAATTCCCATCCACAAAATCCAGTTAAACCACTGAGCGCCTCCAAGGCCCCTGGCCTTCAAAACCGTCGCCGCCGTAAGAAGAAGGGCAATGAAGCCAAATAAGGTAAGTCCGCCCTTTTCCCCAAGCCTGCCTGCCGTCTTCCTGAGGAAAGGAACCAGGATATAAATTCCCAGCAGCGCGTACATGAGCCAGAAATGGGGGGCAATGTCACTGGCTCCTCCCAAAACAGTCCGTCCTATTTTGACTGCCAGACGGAGCCAAGGCAAATCCCCTGTCCAAAATACCGCCATATAAAGAAAATAAAACAGTACCAGGGGAATGGCGGTCTTCACCACTCTTTTTTCCCAAAATGCCATTGGCCTTTCTTTTTTATCTCCCGTCAAAAGAGCGCCGCTGATGATTAAAAACAGGGGATTGCAGGTGAGAAATACCAAAGCGCCTGCCGCAAAAACCAACCATTTTGCAGAATGGACCGGCGTTTCCAGCATGGCCACACAGAGCACATGGTAGGCCACGGCAAAGCAGGCGGCCAGGGAACGCAATAGGTCCAGATAAACCAGGCGGCCTGCCGGCTGAGAAGGCTTCTGTCTTTTTTCCCTGGAAAGCCGGGAAAAAATTACAGAAATACAGCCAAAGGCCAAAACCGCCCACAGGAAAAACCGGAAAATAACTGTCCAAAGTTCCCTTCCGGAACTCCATGGCCCCCCTCCCCTGACTGCCGCCAGGAAGGCGCTGCTCCAGGAACGGGCCGGGTATGCCTCCGCCTTCTGCAAAAGGACGCTGCCGTCCAAATCCAGTCTCAGCCGTCCGTAATCCCTGCAGGCAATGGAAAATTCCGCCCGCTGGCTGCCTTCCAGAAGGTAGCGGTTTTCCGTATAAACCTCCCCGCCTCTGGTACTGTAGATCTGCAGCAGCATATCTTCCTTTAGCGGCTCTCCAAATTCCAGGCAGATACTTCCGTAAGGAACCCCGCCGGGGGCAAAATAGAGCTGGGGATCCTCCCCTGTTTTCTTTAATAAAAGGCCCTCTTCCAGCTCTGTGACCTCATAGCCGCTGCTCTCCTCCAGCCTGTCCGGCCAAAGGCCAATGCCGTCCGCCCCTTTTCCGTGGCGGATCTGCCCTACTGCCAGAAAGCCTTCCAGCAGCAAAGCTGCCAGAAGGCTTAATCCTATTTTTATGACAATGTTTCCAATTGATTTTCCCATAATTTACTGACCAAAATACTGGTTGATTCCCGCCAAAAGGCCGGAAGCCAGAGTGTCCAGAGTTGACGCAGAGTGATCGGAAACCTTATCTCCCAGTTCTATATCAATAGAAGGCACAGTGGAGTAGGACGTCTGAGTCAAATCCATCTCCATGGAGCCGCCGGAAAAGATCTTTACCCCGGCGCTTTTCAGTCCGGCTATCAGGCTTTCTCCAAGGGCGTTGTGCTGCTGCCAGTGGGATTTAACCGGCTCCATATTCCGGTAGGTTTCATTGGAAGGTACGCTCATATAGAAAGCCCCCTTGTTGCTTTCCGTAGAATCCCAGTGAAGGGCAATGTGGCAGTCTGCAGCGTTATTGGCAATGACCGTCCGGGCTACATTGTCCAGTTGGACATCCTCAGTTTCCCGGATCATCAAAACATCGTAGCCGTCAATCAAAAGCTTTTCCTTGAGTTTCAGAGCCAACGCCAGGGTAACCTGATGCTCCGGCGTTCCGTCTGCAAAGGTCATTCCGGAGGAAACCGCCACTGCCGTAGTGGCCCCCGCCTGAGTGGTACCTCCCGTTACTTTAGCGGAACCGTCCGGGTGGCACAGGGTTTTCACACTGCTTCCTCCTTTGGTTCCATGGCCGGCATTGACGCAGACCACAATCCCTTTCCGATTGCTTTCAGCCCGGTAAAGAAGGGCGGAGCCGGACGTGATTTTTGCCATTCCGGCATACTGCCACTGGGGATCTAAGGAGATCGCCTGAGCTTCCCCGGACGCAGAATCCGCCGTTGATTTTCCTTCTGCCGCCTTTTCCGAATCTGCCGTCTGAGTATTGTCTGGCGCCTTTGCCGTCACATAATCATTAGAAACGTAGCATTCCTGGCCGTTATAGACTACCCGGCTCCAGCCGTCGCCCACTCCTGTCCTTGTAAGGGCCGTGCCCCGGCTGAGTGTGGCCACCACCTGTCCGGACAGATTCCCGCTGGTTCTCACATTGACCCTGTCTCCGGCAATATAAACGGTATCTTCCGTTTCCGTATAAACCGGAGCCGTTTCCTTTGTAACAGCCGTCTCTTTCTGGCTGGACTGAGCCTGGGCCTCAGAAGCTGGAGTTTCCTGGCTTTTTTCCTCCGCCGTGATTTCTATTGGTTCATAAGATGTATTTTTACAGCCTCCTGCCGTTCCCGCCGCTAAAAGGGCTGCTGCCAGCAAAAGGGCTGCCTGTCCGCCTTTCCTTCTCATAAAATGATTCCTCCTCCCGCTACATAGTCGCCGTCATAAAAGACCACGGCCTGTCCGGGAGTTACTGCGCGTACCGGTTCATCAAACACGCACTCCGCCAAATCCTCTCCGATTTCCCGAACACTGCAGGCCGCCCCTTTATGGGCGTAGCGTATTTTCGCCTTTACTCTCATGGGTTCCCCATGAAGGCCGTCTACTGCCATCCAGTTAAGCTTACTACATCGGAGGGAATTTGTAAATACGTCTTCCCCGTTTCCAATCACCACTTCGTTGGTATCCGGGCGGATCTCCGTCACGAAAACAGGATGGCCCATAGGAAGGTTCAGCCCTTTCCTCTGGCCCACAGTGTAATGAATAATCCCTTTGTGGCGGCCCAGAATCCGCCCTTCTCTGTCTACGAAATTGCCTTCCGGAACCTCTTGTCCCGTATAGGCTTTGATAAACCCGGCGTAATCCTGTTCCGGAATAAAGCAGATCTCCTGGCTGTCCGGTTTTGCCGCCACAGGAATCCCGGCCTCTGCAGCAATCCGGCGGATTTCCTCTTTTTCCATGGTTCCTACAGGCATCAGGGTCCGGGAAAGCTGTTCCTGAGTCAGATTGTACAGGGCATAGGTCTGATCCTTAGCCGCGGAAGACGCTGCCATTACACTCAGCCTTCCATTGGGAAGCTTGGCAATGCGGGCGTAATGGCCTGTGGCCACCAGGCCCGCCCCCAGCTCTGCGCTTCGCGACAAAAGGGCCTCCCATTTTACCCACCGGTTACAGACCACACAGGGATTGGGCGTCCTGCCGGCCAGATATTCCCGGACAAAATAATCTACGACATACTTTTTAAATTCTTTGTGAAAATCCAGGACATAATGAGGGATTTTCAGATAATCCGCCACCCGTCGGGCGTCCTCCAAGAGCCTCTGGCCATGGGCGAGAACCTCTTCCCTCTCTGTTCCGGATTCCGTATCCCAGGTCTGCATGGTAATGCCGATTACATCATATCCCTGTTCCTTTAACAGCAGCGCCGCCACGGAGGAATCCACTCCTCCGGACAGCCCCACCGCTACTTTCTGTTTTTCCATTCCTTCCGCCTTCCCATGGGTCCGGCCTCTGGTCCGGAACCGCATTTTTTAATATTCTTCTTCCGTCTCGTCCTCGCTGATGTCGTTTTTAGGCTTTTTCAGCCCTTCAATGGAAACGCCGTTTTTCTGGGCATAATCCCACAATGCCGCATGGATCGCCTCCTCTGCCAGCAAAGAACAGTGTATCTTAACCGGGGGCAGTCCGTCAAGTGCTTCGCATACGGCTTTATTGGTTACCGCCATGGCCTCCTGTACGGTTTTCCCCTTAATCAGTTCCGTTGCCATGCTGCTGGTAGCCACAGCGGCCCCGCAGCCGAAGGTTTTAAATTTTACGTCCCGGATTCTCTGGTTTTCGTCTATATCCAGGTAGATTCTCATAATATCGCCGCATTTTGCGTTTCCTACCGTTCCCATTCCGCTGGGATTTTCTATCTCTCCTACATTTCTGGGATGCTCAAAATGATCCATTACTTTTTCCGTATACATATCAATTCCTCCTAGTATTTTTCAGCGATGTTCTCTCTGTCCTTTTACAAAGTCCTCGTAAAGGGGGGACATATTCCGCAGTTTCTGTACAATCTCTTTAATGGCTTCCACAGTGTAATCCATTTCTTCTTTGGTATTTTCCTCTGACAGCGTCAGACGCAGGGAACCGTGGGCGATCTCATGAGGAAGGCCTATGGCCAGCAATACGTGGGAGGGATCCAGAGAGCCAGAGGTACAGGCCGATCCGCTGGAGCCACAGATTCCCGCCATATCCAGCATAATTAAAAGGGACTCCCCTTCAATAAACTGAAAAGCCAGATTTACATTGTTGGGAAGGCGTTTCGTCCTGTGGCCGTTGACCCGGACGTAAGGCACTTCCTCCAGCACCCGCTTCATCAGATAATCTCTCAGGGCCGTTTCCTTCTCCGCCCTCTCTTCCATGGTCTTTACAGCCAATTCCGCTGCTGCCCCCATTCCTACGATTCCAGGCACATTCTCCGTTCCCGCCCGACGCTTTCTCTCCTGGGCTCCGCCGTGGAGGAAGGACCGGGTCTGAACGCCTTTGCGGATATAAAGGAAACCGATTCCTTTGGGGCCGTTAATCTTGTGGCCGCTGGCGCTGAGCATGGAAATGTTCATCTCGTCCACCTGGATAGGCACGTGTCCGAAGGCCTGGACGGCGTCCGTATGGAACAGGATTCCCTTTTCTTTTGCAATTTTTCCAATCTCTTCTATGGGTTCAATGGTTCCGATTTCATTGTTGGCAAACATAATGGAAATCAGAATGGTGTCGGGCCGAATGGCTTGTTTTAGCTGATTCACGTCAATGACGCCGTTTTCGTCCACATCCAAATAGGTTACCTCAAAGCCCCGTTTCTCTAAATACTGGCAGCTATGGAGCACTGCATGATGCTCGATTTTGCTGGTAATCAAATGGCGTCCTTTATTGGCGTAAGCCTCCGCCGTAGCAATAAGGGCCCAGTTATCCGATTCCGTTCCTCCTGCCGTAAAATAAATTTCCTCCGGTCTGGCTCCAATGGCCTTTGCCACTTTCTCTCTGGCTTCCTTCACCGCATCTTTGGAAAAATTGGAGAAAGAATAGACGGAAGAAGGATTTCCGTAATACTGGCTGAAATAAGGCATCATAGCTTCTACAACCTTAGGAGACGTGCGGGTGGTCGCCGCATTGTCGAGATATATCATATTTTTATTATTCTTCACTTTCACTAACCGCCTTTCCTATATTCTTTCGCAGACGCAGCATCCGGTATCAAGGAAAAATGCCTTTTGGCTTCAATACCGCGCTGTTTAAGTCTATTATATAATATATTCCTATAATTTCAATAGGAATAGTAATATTTTTTCAAAAAGTCTGAACCAGACGGTTTCTTCATATAGTTTATTAATATTCCCCTTTTCCGGAGCCTGCTTATGAAGCTTTCTGCACTTTCTCCCCAGAAACAGGCCTTTTTAACCGGCACCCTCCTTTTAACTGCCACAGGCTTTACCTGCCGCGTTCTGGGTTTCTTTTACCGCATCTATCTGTCGCGGACCATAGGGGCCGAGGGCCTGGGCCTCTACAATATGGTACACCCTGTCTTCGGCATCTGTTTCGCCGTCTGCGCCGGTTCCATTCAGACGGCTCTTTCTCAGTACATTGCCGCCCACATGGAGCAAAAAAAGCAGATTTTTGCTGTGGGAATCTCTATCTCCATGGCCCTGTCCCTGATTTTGGCGTGGATCATTGCCCGTTTTTCTGACTTTATCGCCTCTTTTATCCTGTTGGAACCAAGCTGCGGGCCGCTTCTGCCCCTTATTGCCGTTTCCGTTCCCTTTGCCGCCTTTCACGCCTGCATTAACGGATACTATTACGGAATGCAGCGTTCTAAGGTTCCTGCATTTTCCCAGGTGGCGGAGCAGGTTATCCGCATGGGACTGGTCTTTCTCATTGCGGACATCTGGATGGAACAGGGCCGGGAAATCACCGTAGAGCTGGCGGTTTTGGGTCACCTTATCGGCGAAGCCGCCTCGGCGGGCTTTACTCTGGCCGCCCTGTGTCTCTTTCCTCCGGGCAAACAAACTTCTGAAAACAAAAAAGGAGGCGCTGCCTGCCCTCCTTCTATTTTGTCTGTGGCCGTCCCCCTCATGGCTCTGGCGGCCCCTCTCATGGGTAACCGGCTGATTTTAAACCTTTTAGGGAGCGCCGAAGCCATCTGGATCCCCAGCCGTCTTCAGGCCTTCGGCCTTACCAGTGAAGAAGCCTTTTCCGTTTACGGTGTCCTTACGGGAATGGCCATGCCTTTTATCTTTTTTCCCTCCGCCATTACCAATTCCATGGCGGTCCTTCTGCTCCCTACTGTAGCTCAGGCCCAGTCCGCAGGAAATAAAGAACGGATCTCCAACACCATTTCCATGGCAATGCGATACAGCCTGTATCTGGGAATTTTATGCATCGGCGTTTTTTCCATTTACGGCAATGCTCTGGGAACCAGCGTCTTTCACGATCCCAACGCCGGCGCCTATATCTCTACCCTGGCGTGGCTCTGCCCTTTTATGTACCTGGCCACTACCATGGGGAGTATTTTAAACGGCATGGGCCGCACTTCCACCACCTTTTCCCAGAACATTATAGCCATGGTTCTCCGTCTGGCCTTCGTAGTCCTGGGGATTCCCCGCTTTGGTATCCGCGCCTGCCTTTGGGGAATTTTAGCCAGCGAGATCCTTCTGGCTTCCATGAATCTCCATTCCCTCTCCCGTCTGGCCACTGTAAAATGGGAGCCCTGGGACATGATCGTAAAGCCCGCCCTGGTTCTTATTCTGTCCGTAGGAATCTGCCGCGCCGTGTTTACTCTCCTTCCGGCCCCTCTTTCGGTTTTCCTTCCGGATTTCTTTCAGACTGCTTTGGAAATCTCCTGCCTGGGGATTTTTTATCTGGCCGGCCTGGGCCTTCTCCATTTTTGGAAAAATCAGTCAGGCCCCAGCTTCCCTTCATGGTAGTGCTTGCGGCAAAGGGCCGTATATTTGTCATTGCTGCCCAGCACTACCTGAGCGCCGGTACGGACGATCTTTCCGTCCTCCCCGAACCGGGCGTTGCAGCTTGCCGACTTCCCGCACCAACAGACGGTTTTTACCTCTTCAATCCGATCCGCCCAGGCCATGAGCCACATACTTCCCTCAAAAAACTCTTCTCTGAAATCCGTCCTCAGGCCATAGCAGATAACGGGAATATCCAAATCGTCTACAATGTGAACTAAAAATTCCACCTGGCTTTTTGTGGCAAACTGAGCCTCATCCACAATCACGCAGTCATACTGTTTTAAGTCACTGTCAGCCAGCTCCGTCAGCTCTTCCAGGTATATGCCCTTTCCTTCCAGGCCCATGCGGGATCGGAGCACCCGATCCCCGTCTCTGGAATCAATCTGGGGCTTTACCAGAAGGGCTTTTTTCCCCCGTTCTCTGTAATTGTACTCTACCATTAATGCGTTAGCGGTTTTGGAGCTTCCCATTGCTCCGTAGCGAAAATGTAGTTTTGCCATAATAATCTCCATGTCCTGTTGCTTATTGTTCTGTATAGTCAATTTCCTTTTCCTTGAGAAAACGCCGGACTTCCCCGTCCCATTCCATGTCAATGGTTTTATCCAAAGTAAAAAAGCCAAGGGATGTGGCCGTCGTCACCATCAGCCGCCCGTCCTCGTACCGGATATTCATACACAACCCCTGAATGGTTTCGGGAGCCGTCTTTAATTCCTTCTTTTCCAAAAACTCCCTTACCTTGTCCTGCCCTAACTCAAAAGCTATGGAAAAGCTCCCCGGCAGTTTTTTCCCTTTTATAAGAAAAAAACATACGGGCCGCAGGGTCTTCCAGGAAGACAGGGGCCCGATTCCCCGTTCTGTACGCTCTTCTTCCGTATAAAATCCGGAACGGACATGGCCGTCAATGGTAAAGCTGTTATAGGTCACAATGCTGGCCTCCCTCACCAGAAAGCCGTCAAAATCTTCTCCTAAAAAAAGTTTTGCCGTAAATGTTTTAATATCCTCGATTTTCAATGCCAGCATAGCCGATTCCATCCTTCCCATTCATTCTATATACTGTAGCATATTGAGAGGTCCAATGCAAGGCCGGAACGTCTTCTCATTTTTACAGAATCATAGTATAATTAGCTTCAGTCCGCTATCATACGTTACAGGACAAACACACCCATTGATTTACAGGAGGATCATTATATTATGAACAGCAATGCCATACCATCTCTGCAGAACTTAATTCAGGCTTCCGTTTCGCCTTATCACTGTATTATAGAAGCCTCAAGGCGGCTCTCCGCCGCCGGTTTTATCCCGCTTTCTCCCGGTGAACCCTGGAATCTTACTCCCGGCAGCTCCTATTTCGTCCCTGTTTACCACTCCACTTTGCTGGCCTTCTCCCTTCCAACCGATGCAAAGACTGCCCCTCCGGCCCTGAGACTGGCTGCCGCCCATACGGACTGGCCCTGTCTGAAATTAAAACCGTCTCCGGAGCTGTCTGTCCACGGCTACGGCAAACTTAACGCGGAAGTCTACGGCGGCCCCATTCTCTCTACCTGGCTTGATCGCCCTCTGTCTCTTGCAGGGAAGATCTGCATACAGTCCGACGATCCCTTCCGCCCGGAGACACGGTTCTACCGTTCCCCCCGGCCCCTTCTCACCATTCCTAATCTGGCTATCCATATGAACCGCGACGTCAATAAGGGAGTGGAGTTAAATCCTCAAGTAGATATGCTTCCTCTTTTAACTGTCCTCACCGATTCTCTGGATAAAAACGGCTTTTTCCTGGACTTTCTGGCCAAGGAGCTCCAGGTTTCCAAAGAACGGATCCTGGACTTTGAACTCTGCCTCTTTAATCCGGAAGAGGGCTGTACTCTCGGACTGGAAAACGAGCTGTACTCCTCTCCCCGACTGGACAACCTGACGTCTGTGGAAGCCTGCCTTTACGGCCTCATAAACGCCCATAATGAGAGTCAGCAGGACGGATTGATCCGTGCCATTGCCCTCTATGACAACGAAGAAATCGGCAGCCACACCAAACAGGGAGCTGCCTCCAATCTAACGGAACGGATTTTGGAAAAGATCTATCTGAATCTTGGATACGGCCGCAGTGAATTTCTGGACAGCCTTTTTGGCGGTTTTCTCCTTTCTCTGGACGTGGCCCATGCCATTCACCCCAACCGTCCGGAGAAGTGCGACATTAAAAACCAGATCACTATGGGAAGCGGGGTTGCCTTAAAGCTGGCGGCCAGTCAGTCTTACGCCACCGACGCCTCCCATGTCAGCGTAATCCAGGGGCTGTGTCAGGCAAATTCCATTCCCTTCCGGAAATTCTCCAACCGTTCCGATATGCGGGGAGGCTCCACTCTGGGAAGCATCTCTTCCGCCTTTTTAAATATGCCGGCCGTGGATGCCGGCATCCCGATTCTGGCCATGCACTCCAGCCGGGAGCTGATGCACGCAGACGACCAGGATGCCCTGAACCGGTTGGTGGAAGCCTATTTTTCCGCCTGACCTCCTAAAACGGCCCATTGCAAACCATGGCTCTGAAACGTGTGTGCAGCCGTCTTTCTGTCGATTGCATTGCCATACGTTTTGTGGTATAGTGGCAGTAGATGTAAAGGAGGGTTCGTATGAAAAAAGTAAAACTATTGATGGCTGCTCTTTGTATGTCTTCCATAATGTCCATAACTTCTTTTGCCGGCCAATGGCAACAGAATGAAACTGGCTGGTGGTACCAAAATGACGACGGCACTTACCCGTCCAATACCTGGCAATGGATAGACGGCAATGAGGACGGTA
This sequence comes from uncultured Clostridium sp., assembly GCA_946498245.1. Classification (GTDB taxonomy): domain Bacteria; phylum Bacillota; class Clostridia; order Lachnospirales; family Lachnospiraceae; genus UMGS1370. The sequence goes on from CAMMNN010000047.1 coordinate 15,413, forward strand.
TTTCTGAATACTATTATTTCGACCAAAACGGTTACTGCCTCATAAATGGCGTCACCCCTGATGGACATACGGTGGATTCCAACGGCGCATGGGTTATAGACGGCGCTGTGCAGACCATGCCTGCGTCCTACAATACTGTTGAATTTTCAGATTATTTTTACGATAATTCCGGAACTTCTGCTTCCACGGATTCTTCAAACGCCGCTCTGACCACCAAAGACATTCCGGAAGAAACCACCGCTGTTTCCGTAACCGCTACTGTCTGGGTTTCCAGAACCGGGAAGAAATACCACTCTTCACCTTCCTGCAGCAATATGAAAAGTCCATTGAAATATTCTCTGGAAGATGCTATAGCCATGGGAAGAACCCCCTGTTCTAAATGCTATTAAAATATTCCAGAAAAAAGCAAAAAATTATTTTTCGAATTTTGTTGACAAATAGAGCAATACATGATATTATAACTGAGGCTTGTGAGTCAGAAAGATAAACAAGCCGAGAAGTTGCTGCTGTGGCTCAGTCGGTAGAGCGTCGCATTGGTAGTGCGGAGGTCACGGGTCCGATTCCCGTCAGCAGCTCGATGGTGAAAACCCGGAAAGCCTTGAAAAATCAAGGTTTTTCGGGTTTTTGAGTTTTAATCAAAAAATACGACTCACAAATTTTCTTTGTTTTGACTACTTTTTGACTACTTTTTTCGTCCTCAATATATTATAGCTATTGAAAGATTTCGGGTTTTTCCATTCCCTTTCTTAAATAGCGATATTACCAAAATAGATCAAAAAATAACCAACACAGATATTTACTCTGGAACTATATTAGAGTGGTTCTTAAATCATCCGGGATATAATGATACTTTTGTCGTAGGCAGGTATTATCCGTCAGATGCTCCATCGCAGGAGGAAGGGTATGTAAAATTTTTACGTGGAACACAAAATGCACGTACTATAGTCTTTTTCATCCCCTATAATGTGATGTCGGACTGTGTGTATGTGCGATCTATTTTCTCTGGAGCATGGAACTCCGGATGGAGGAAACTATCCTTTGATGGCAGCAATTAAACAAATTATATGGATATAATATATGCATTTCTATTGTATACTGAGTCTCTATTTGTGATTGAGAGATAAGAATCAGACGACAAATTGACAGTCAAAACGCTCCCTTGGATACTATACATTTTACTGTAATTTGCGTTATTCCGCTTTAATGCAAAAAAGAGTAAATCAACGTCATTTACAGATACAATCATAATTGGCCGTGCATTTTTAAGCTTTGAACTTTGCTGTTCGGTTAGTGTGTACGTTGAAGATACAGGAATTTCTATAAGCAATATTTTCGTAATATCGCTATTTAAAAAAGAAAACGGAAAACTTGAAACCCTCCCATAGATATGTTATATTAGTAGTAGAAAAGGGAAAGCCAGAGAAGCGGCCTACCCTCAGTAATTACTAGCTTAAACCTTTATATAAGGTCAGCCGTCACTATTGCGAGTAGTGGCGGCTATTTTCGTCTATCCTTGAAGATCTCGTAAACAAGACCGGCAAGGGCAACAATGAGTATTCCAATCTGGATTAAATCCGGATATGTAACATACATTGGCAACGCCCTCCTTTCTTCTTCAGTCTGGAGGGTAGCCCCTCCGAAAAGTTGGAGGGTAAGCCGCCTTTGGCTCTCTGGTTTCCCATGGGAAAAGTATAGCATATTTTTTTAATAGGAGCAATTATATTTACTTCGTTTATTCTATTCCGGCTCTGTCAGGACGATACAGGATTTGTTTCTGGTTTTGAAGAAAAAGCTTTTTGATTTTATCCGGCGTATTGTTACTCTCTCGTATAAGTGTCTGTACCGATATACTCCCCTAATGCGCGGCCTTTGAGATATAGTTGGTGCAAGTCATTGCATTATCATCCGGAAATTCGTAAACTTCTACCAGATTGCCGGAAGTATACGACCATTCTTCCGTTCCGGACCTTGGATAAACAAAAGGCGCACTGTCACCTAATATGTTATAAAATGTAAACTGCAGTTCTCCATTGGAAAGGATTACAATATCCACTGTTGCGTCATAATACTCCAACCCTTCTTCACTCCATTCATGACCATCTTCCACTCTCGCAGTCAACCTGTAAGTCCCATTAAATCGCTGCAGGTCGACGTCTGCATAGTCCTCACTATCTGTGTCATCATCCGCGTCCACAGATGTTCCTGTGCTGGAACCAGAGCCGCTGCCTCCATGAACCGGTGTTGCTGTTACAGCCTTTCTCCGTTTCCAACATTGCCATATACTGATATTATAATGTGCACGGTGTAATGTATCTTTCTACTAAGGAGAAATTGGAATGAACATTTTGGTGATTGGTAATGCCATTGGCCCTTTCGATTTGCTGTTAATCTCTTTCTGTGTTGGCGTGGATTGGAACAACCTGTCCTGTTTTTTTACTCTCTTGTCAGAAATTGCTCCCCATTAATTTCTTTTTCAAAAAAGTTTCATTGAGAAGATGGGACGTTTCAAAGCTGCCATCGCAGAAAACGGCCCAATTGTTAAACACACAGGGAAGGGCTTTGGCCTTTTCTAATGTATCTACGGGAATTGTTGTCAAAGGCACATGATTTTCCCGGCAGTATTCCTGTACTTGCTTAATGCAGTCGGGAATATAGGGGCACTGCAGCCCATAATAGATCGTCAGTTCTTTCCTGTCTATTTTCATTTTCTTTGCATTTTCGGAAAATCGGGGCTTGTTTCCGTTAAAGGACAAGGCCAGCAGTTGGTAGTCATCTCCCGCCGTGTCTGCGACTTCAAAACCGTATTTCAGGAAAAATTTCTTATCTGACAAAAATGGTTTTTTCTTTTTTGAGCTGAGAACGCACACTCCGTCTTTTCCCTTTTCCTTTGCGTCATTGATGCAGTATTCTATTAACGAATTGGCATACCCTTTTCCTTTAAAAGAACCGGCTACCCAAAGGCAGTAAATATATAAATAGTTATCTCCTAATACGGGTACCCATGCTGTTTCTAAAGGAGCATACTCAATAAACACTTTTCCTTTTGCGTCAAGCCTGCGAAAAACATGGCCTTCTGCAAACCGTTCCTTCAGCCATTGCTTTTTTGCAGCGACCCCGGCCTGATGCTTTTTATCCGCAATGGCGCAGCACAGATGCTCTTTTTCTATATTGTCGGCAGTAAGGTTTATAAATTGATGACTCATACGTTTTCCTCCACAGATTTTATCAATCCGTATTATAACAGCAAAATCATGACACCATCCTGTCACGTTTCTTTTTTGGTATTTTTAAATCCCGCTGTCAATCTGTCCTTCATCTGTTCCGGAAAGGCCCGGGCCGTCTATTTCGGTGATACTGTCCATAGGAATCCGCAGTCCCGATTCCATTATAAGGACTCTGCCGTAATAATCGATTTTGGCTATGCGGCCGGAGATTGGGGCATACTTTCCCCCTGCTTTCTTTGAATCCGGCTGAAAATAGACAAGCGATACTTCCGGATGCTCAGAAATCCTTTCTTCCAGTTTTTTGAATTTTAATTCCAGCTTATCCAGTACATCTTCGCTCAGTTCTTCCCATAGCTCTGTCAGGCGGCCCGTTTCTTTTACCGCATCACCGTACCCGGTTAAAGCCGCAAAAGGTGAAAATTGAGCCGCCCGTTCAATCCTTCCCATCTGGGGATGGTTTTTTGATACAGGATGGGGCAGATATAAAATATCCTCGTAGGAATCTGTCATGCCCGATGCCCTCCTATCTGGTTATTGCGTGTTTTGGCAGTGGCCCCTTCCTGCAGGCTCATTCCTTTTAAGATAGCGTTTTTCCCGTATTTTTTCTTAATGTCCAGCACTGCTTCCTGCATCTTTCTTTCCCGGCTGCGTTCCTCCGCTTCCTGGCTGCGTTTCTCTTCCAGCACTTCATAATTTGTAAACAGATCGAGCTGTTCAAAGGCGGGTTCTTCCGATATAAGTCCTTCGTCCTCCACACGGTTGGCCGTAACGTTGATTCGCCGAACCAGAAGTTTAGGATTGACAATCTTGTCATAAAGGCCGGTTATCGCCTCAATCATTTGCTTTGTGGAGGAGGTAGGCCTTTCCAGATTAATTGTCCCATGGGCGTGTTTCGGAATATCCCGGCCATACCGATCCGTGGTAGTTTCCCCCTGGTACTGCTTTTTCCGTTCCGAATCCCTGAGATTTTCCATGTCGTAACCCACTGTTAAGGTCATCTGATCCGTAACCAGCCGTTTTTCAACCAAATCCAGGGAAAGAAGATCCGTCATTTCCCTTACTACCAGTCTGGCCTGTTCAAAGGAATACGGTTCCTGCAGCACCTGTCCGGATCCAATGCTGCTGCTCTCCGGTCTGTACGCCTTAATGTCCGCTATGGTACAGGGCTCCCAGCCCCAGGCGTGATCAATCAAAAGCTCTGCATTGACACCGAACATCTTGTACAAAAGCTCCTCATTGTAATAATCAGACGGTTTTCCGATAGAGCATCTGGCAATATCTCCCATAGTGGACAGCCCCCGTTCCTGAAGCTTTTTCATATATCCTCTGCCGACTCTCCAAAAATCAGTCAGAGGCTGATGGTTCCACAGGGCGCGGCGGTAGCTGATTTCATCTAAAACAGCTATGCGGACTCCGTTTTCATCCGGCGGAATATGCTTTGCCTCAATATCCATGGCGACTTTAGCCAGATACAAGTTGGTTCCAATGCCGGCAGTGGCCGTAATGCCTGTGGTATGCAGCACATCCAGGACAATATTTCTGACCAGTTCTTCCGCAGACAAGCCATAGGTCTGCAAATAGGCAGTCACGTCCATAAATACTTCATCAATAGAATACACATGAATGTCTTCCGGGGCAATATATTTTAAGTAAACGCTGTAAACCTCTGTGCTCCGTTTCATATAATGGGCCATTTGCGGAGGCGCTACAATATAGCCCACTGCAAGTTCCGGACAGCATTCCAGCTCCGAGGCGTTCCAGGAAGACCCGGTCAATTGGTGGTTCGGCGCGTACACCTTCCTTTTCTCATTGACTTTTTCAATGGCCTGTATCACCTCAAACAGTCTGGGACGTCCCGGGATTCCCCAGGCCTTCAAAGAAGGCGACACTGCCAGACAGATGGTCTTTTCCGTGCGGCTCTGATCCGCCACTACCAGATTTGTGGTCATCGGATTTAAACCGCGCTCCAGACATTCCACAGAAGCGTAAAATGATTTCAAATCAATAGCAACATAGGTTCTGGACACTGAGAACCCCTCCTCTCTGGCAAAATTATCGAACATTTGTTCTTTTATTGTAACGCAGCCAGCCTCTGCAGTCAATAGGAAATTCTTAGATCACAATACCAAATGCAACTTGCCTGACTTTTATGGACTGGCAATTCCACAGGGCCCATAAAGATTTTATTGGAAATTCTTCTGGATTTTGGGAACTTCCCGGCAATTTCCTCATATTTTAAAATAAAAACAATATTGAGGTTTCTATGGCAGAAAATTTCGCTTTTCTAGCTTCTTTCTTTCATACAGAACCGGCGGGCTCTATGGAGTTGGTTCCTCCCGAAATAAGCACTGCAGCCGATGAGGAAGTCCGGCTCTCTTCGCTGATCCCTGACAGCCCATCTTCAAAAGAAGTGCTTTCCCCGCAGCCTGCAGACGCCGAAACGATTTCTGATGAGCCTTCTTTTTTGGCGGCTGCCCCTCCCGCGCTGTCTGACGACAGTACCGAAATGGCTGCTTCAGCCGCTGCCATCGGTCCCGCCTGCTGCCGGCCTGTTCCTCCTATTGCGGGAACCAGCCGTGTCCGCTTTTTAAACGCCGCTCCTCTGCCCTTCCCGGTAGATGTCCTCATTGACGGCCGGTTATTCTGGCAAAGCTTTGGCTTTGGAAAAATTTCCGATTACATTCCCATTACCGACGGTTTCCATACAGTCACGGTCCGCCGCGCTTCCGGTTTAAGGGCCATTCTTTTCCAGAATCAATTTCCTTTCCGGGGAAACCAAAAATTTACATTCGTTGCCATTGATTCCCTTTCTGGCGGCCTGAATCTGGTACAGCTTTCTGATATGGGCTGTTCCAGTCAATCCAACCGTTTCGGCTGCTACCGGGTTGCCAATATGAGCTTCCCCGGCTCGTCCTTTGATATTCGGACCGCAGGCGGGGATACCGCCTTTTCCGGAATCGGCTTTGGCCAAACGTCGTCTTACAAGCAGATTGCCGCCGGATCTTACCGCTTTTTCGTAACGGAAGCCGCCGCCGGACGCCCCATTCGGGAAATGCCGGTGATCCTTCAGGCATTTCTCACCGGCTCTCTCATGACCCCCCGCCCGCTGTTGTCTTACGGGGTAAATATCGCCGCAAGGAGGACTTATACCACCTATCTTTTAGGAAATACCTGGTCTTCCTTCCCGTTCCAGGCCCTTACGGTAGAAGACTGATTCCTGCTGCCGGACTCCTCGGAGCCGGCAGGATTCTCCCCTGGGTGAATCCCATATCCGGCAATTTCCTGGTTTGCCGCAGTGCGCTCCTGCGGCATAAAAAGGCGGCCTCTGAATCGTTGGGAGGGCTTTTGCCTTCTCTCTTCTTATTCAGAGACCGCTTTTTTCTCCATCACGTAATTGGTCAGCAAAATTCCGCCCCGCTCAACCTGCTGCTCTTTTATGACCCGGTACCCTCTTTTTTCAAAAAAAGGCCTTGCCGTAATGGAGGCGTGAGTGGTTATCCTTTCGCTTTCTACAGACTTTTCCAGTTCATCGCAAATTGCCCGGGCAATGCCTCTCCCCTGGAAGTCCTTATGGACATACAATCTGTCCAGATACCCGCTGCTGTCCATATCGCCGAATCCCACTATCTCGTCTCCTTCCACAGCCACCAGGGTATGGTGTTCCAAAAAGGACTGGTTCCATTTTTCTAAGTCAACGGTTCCCGTGGCCCAGACTGCCAACTGCTCCTGAGTATAATCTTTTGCATTTACGCAGTGAACAGTATGGTAAAACAATTGGCTTAAAGCCCTGCAGTCTTCCGGGCGGTAGCTGCGGATCACCATGAATTTTCCCTTCCTTTCTTTTGTATCAAACTCTGCGCCTTGCTTCAGGGGGCTGTGAAAGGATCACAAAACCCCTTCAAAGCTTTCCCGCAGCGTATCGCAGGATTGATTCAGCTTTTCCTTTTCCTCGTCTGTCAGGGAAAGGGTCAGCACCTTTTGAATCCCGTTCTGGTTAATAATGCAGGGAACGCCAATAAATACATCTCTCTGGCCGTACTCTCCCCGCAGCATGGCGGACACCGTAAGAACGCTGTGCTCATCTCCCAGTATCGCCTTGGTAATTCGGGTCATCGCCATGCCGATGCCGTAATATGTGGCTTTTTTGGCTTCAATGATCCGATACGCCGCTTCCCGGACTTCTTTTTCTATTTTATCCAGCTCATCATGGCACACTCCTGTACCCAGGCCGCTTTCGCACAGCTCCAAAATCGGCCTTGTAGCCAGCATAGCCTGACTCCAGGGCACAAATTCGCTGTCACCGTGTTCTCCAATAACGTATGCATGGACATTTCTCGGATCTACCTCCAGATATTCTCCTAAAAGGTAACGCAGCCGCGCCGTGTCCAGAGCCGTCCCGCTTCCCAGAACCCTTCTGGGGTTAAATCCTGACAGCTCGCAGGTAATCCGTGTCATAATGTCCACCGGGTTCGTAGCTACCAGAAAAATCCCGTTAAATCCGGATTCCGCTACAGGTTCCACAATAGACTGGAACACCTGGGCGTTTCTTTTTAACAGATCCAGACGGGTTTCCCCGGGCTTCTGGGCCACTCCGGCGCAGATAACCACAATGTCGGCGTCTTTACAGTCCCGGTATTCTCCGGCGTAAATTTTCATATTAGAAGAAGAAAATGCAAGGCCATGGTTTAAATCCATCGCCTCGCCTTCCGCCCTCTGTTTGTTGACATCAATTAATACCAGCTCGTCGCAGGCATTTTGATTTAACAGGCTGTACGCATAGCTCATACCTACCATTCCTGTACCCACCAGCACGACCTTTCTCTTGTCTGCTCTCATAACGATTCTCCTCTCGCAATGTTTTACTGACGGTTTCAGTTCTTTTGTAGTATGTCAAGACTTACGCGCAACTATGCATTGCAGCAATACTATGTGAATCAAACAGAATTTTGATTTTTAGCTTAATCTCTGCCGGACAATTTCATAGGCCAAAACCCCAGCCGCCACGGAAGCGTTGAGGGAATCAATGTCTCCTTTCATGGGGATAGCGGCTGTCATGTCGCATTTTTCCCGTACCAGCTTGCTGACGCCTTCGCCTTCATTTCCGATTACCAGGCCAATGGGCCCTTTTAAATTCAGGCGGTACATAAGCTCTCCTCCCATGTCCGCGCAGACAAACCACAGTCCTTTCTTTTTTAGGTCCTCTATAGCAGCCGTCAGATTGGTTACCTTTGCCACAGGAGTATAATTCAGCGCTCCTGCGGAAGTCCTGGCTACCGTTGCAGTCAACCCCGCCGCCCTTCTTTTGGGAATAATGACGCCGTGGGCTCCCGCCAGATTTGCCGTCCGGATAATGGCCCCCAGATTGTGGGGATCTTCAATCCCGTCCAGCAGAAATAAAAAAGGCGGCTCTCCCTTCTCTTCCGCCAGTTTTAACATATCCTCCACCTGAGCGTATTCGTAAGCCGCGGCATAAGCGATAACGCCCTGATGCTTTCCCGTATCAGACATCTGATCCAGCCGTTCCTTTGCCACGTAAGTAATAATGGTATCGTGTTTTCTGGCCTCTCTGGCAATGGAACGGACCGGGCCGTCCTGGCACCCGTCCTGGATAAAAAGGCGATCAATGGGCTTTCCCGCCCGAAATGCCTCCATTACCGCGTTGCGGCCTTCTATGGTTAATTCTTCGTATCTCATGTGTGTTCTCCAATCTCTCTCAGCCCCATAGCCGTCAGCTCTGTCAGGCGCTCAAAGCGCTCCGCCAGAAACAGCCAGCCCACCAGAGCTTCAAACCCTGTGGCTGTCCGGTAATCCGTCATGGTGGCGTGTTTTGCCATTGTCATGGATTTTGCGTTGCGGCCCCGTCTAAAAACAGCCATTTCTTCTTCCGTCAAATGGGGTTCCAGGGCCCGGATGATTTTCGCCTGAGTTTCCGCTTTTACCAGAGCCGCACTCCTTTTATGGAGCTTATTGACCTGGGCGTTTCCTCCATTGACAATCTTCGTCCGGATCATCAGTTCATACACCGCATCGCCCATATATGCAAGAACCAGAGGCGAATACATTCCTGCATCCGCCTTTTTTAGTCCGAAACATTCTTTATAATATGCCAGAAAATCTTTGCCTTTTTCCGGGGCTTTTACCTCAGTTACGCTCTCTTCCATTTAACGCCCTCTCTGGTATCCTCCAGCAAAATACCCATTTCCATTAATTTTCCCCGGATCTCATCAGCCAGGGCAAAATTTTTCTCCTTGCGGGCCTGCTGCCGTGCCGCGATCATCTCTTCGATCTGGCTGTCCAGAATTTCTTCTTTCCGCTCTGTCAGGATTCCCAGAACGTCGCACAGACGGTTGATTTCCTCTCTCAGAGCAGTTACAAAGCCCCGGCTGCTGCTCTCCGAAGCGCTGGTATTGGCCAGCTTCACCATCTCAAACAGGGCAGAAATGGCGTCCGCCGTATTAAAGTCATCATCCATAGCCGCCTCATATTTGGCCGTAAGCTCCTTCATAGCTGCCAGTCCGTCGTTCTCTTCCTGAGAAAGTTCTCTGTCCGCAGCCTTTCCTTCCAATTCCTTCAGCCGGCCGGCGCAGGTCAGGATCCGCTCCAGACCATTTTTAGACGCCTCCATTAATTCAGCGCTGAAATTTAAGGGGCTTCTGTAATGGGCGCTGAGCATAAAGAAACGCAGCACCTGAAGGTCATACTTCTCGCTGATTTCCCTTACAGTAAAGAAATTTCCCAGGGATTTGGACATTTTCTTGTTATCAATATTTAAAAAGGCATTGTGCATCCAGTACGTGGCAAAGGTCTTGTCATTGGCCGCCTCGCTCTGGGCGATCTCGTTTTCATGGTGGGGGAAGATCAGATCCTCTCCGCCGGCGTGAATGTCAATCTGTTCTCCCAGATACTTTTTCGACATGACAGAGCACTCAATATGCCAGCCCGGACGGCCCTGGCACCAGGGGGACTCCCAGAAAGGCTCCCCTTCCTTTTTAGGCTTCCATAAAACGAAATCCGTCGGATCCTCTTTTCCCTCTTCCCCGGTCACCTTAATCTCCCGGAAACCCGACTGGAGATCCTCCAGATTTTTATGGGACAGCTTTCCATACTCCCGGAAGGATTTCGTTCTGAAATATACCGTTCCGTCTGCGGCGGCATAGGCGTGGCCCTTGTCAATTAAGGTCTGGATCATCTCTACCATGCCGCAGATTTCCTGGGTCGCCTGAGGGTGTACCGTAGCCGGCTTTACGTTCATGGCTTCCATATCCTTCTGGCATTCCGCAATATAGCGCTGCGAAATGGTTTCCGCATCTACGCCTTCTTCAATGGCTTTTTTGATAATTTTATCGTCTACGTCCGTAAAGTTTGATACGTATTGCACTTCATAGCCTTTGTATTCAAAATACCGGCGCACGGTGTCAAAGACGATCATGGGTCGGGCATTGCCAATATGGATAAAGTTATAAACGGTAGGCCCGCAGACATACATTTTTACTTTCCCCGGTTCTAAGGGCACAAACTCTTCCTTCTGTCTGCTAAGGGTATTAAAAATTTTCATTGGGATTACTCTCCTCCTGTTTTTTGTTCAATATCGCCGCATTTTTCACAGCCGTTTCCGTCCTCGTCAGCCCTGGCAGCCGGGACAGCCTCCGCAGCCTCCCGCAGCCGGAGCCATAGCATCATCATAACAGTAATTAGCCACTTCCGTCAACAAAGTAACGGCCTGAGCGGAAATTCCTTCGCCCGTTCCCGTAAAGCCCAGCCCTTCTTCCGTAGTCGCTTTGATACTCACCTGGTTCACAGACAGCTTTAAGGCTTTGGCAATATTTTCCGCCATCTGCGGGCGGTAGGGCGCTAATTTGGGGCGCTGGCAGATAATCGTCGCGTCAATATTTTCTATAACATAATGGCGCTCGTCCAAAAGAACCGCCACTTTTTCTAACAGTTCAATGCTGGAAATGCCTTTATATTTGGGATCCGTATCGGGAAAATGCTGGCCAATATCGCCCAAAGCCGCAGCTCCCAGCAAAGCGTCCATAATGGCATGGGTCAGGACGTCCGCATCAGAATGTCCTAGCAGTCCCTTTTCATAGGGGACTTTTACCCCTCCTAATATCAAATCCCGGCCTTCTGTCAGCCTGTGCACATCATATCCCTGTCCAATTCGCATATTCGTTTCCTTTCTGTCCTATAGGTTTCCTATATAATCATACGCAGTTTTTTCTCAATACACTGTATCTGCAGATCGTCCTGACACATACAGCTCTCCCCATCGGCGTGGACTGCCATAGGCTGTTCCGTGTGGATTCTCACCTCTCTGCATTCATAGCTGCGAATGCCTTTTAAGTGTTTCTTTCGCCTGAAGCCAAAATAAGCGGATACCAGCAATGGGATTAATTTCCGTTTGCTTCCATGGCTGACTACGCTGACTGTCAATTTTCCGTCAGTAGGGTTGGCCTGAGGCGCGAAACGGAATCCCCCGCCCTCGTATGGGTGGATATGGACTGCAACAAAGTAAATATGGTTAAATTCCACTTTCCTGACGCCGTCTAAAATCAGGTACCCTTTCGTGGGCTTTGCCAGAATAAGCTGCTTAATACCGATGAAAAGATAAACCAATTTTCCGAAGTGCTTTCCAAAAAAGGATCGGTTTTGCCTGGAAAACAGCAGGTTATGACACACCGCCGCGTCCATACCGATACCGGAACTGACGCAGAATCTCCGATGGCAGACGGCATCCTCCCCGTAAGACAAAACGCCATAATCCAATTGTTTATAATATTGGGGGTGAAGGATTCTTTTCAGGCACTTTTCCGGTTTTTTCGGGAATCTCAAACTTCTGGCCAAATCATTTCCCGTGCCTGTGGGAATATAGCCAAAGGTAACAGGGCCGCAAAACAGCAGTCCGTCTAATATCTCATTTACCGTCCCGTCGCCGCCTACACCGGCTATAATCCTCGGTTCCTTTACCCCTTCTGTCAGGCAACGGGCAAAATTTCTGGCATCTCCCGGTTTTTCCGTCAAAAAACACTGGTAATCCACTTGCCAGTCCTTTAACAGTTTTTCCAGTTTTTTCCATATCTTTCCTCCCCTTCCATTCTGAGAATGGGGATTTACGATAAAATAGTACATGGAAATCCTCCTGTCATTTGTCTGTTACCGTATCTCATTGGTTTCCTGCTGCTTTGCAGCTATTTACCATTCCCACTAAACTCGTGAAAGACCTCGTTAAGTGGCCAGGTATGTATTCGCACTAAGTTCGACAATACCTCACCAAGTGCTCATATTATACCATGTCCGCAGTGCCCACTCGGAAAACTTCGTTTTCCTCGTTCACGGGCATTCGCCCTATGCGTACAATAAACGGCAAATCGGTCTGCAAGCAGCCCATTTGCCGTTTTCTTGTACGCGCACTGCTCATTGCTCTCGCGGATATTATACCATAAAACAGATTGAATGATAATAAAAGAACTATAAAATTTCCCGCAAAAAAATTGTAGAAAAAGTATTGACAATTGGAACAACATGGATTATACTATTCAAGCAGTCGCAAGTACAGAAGAAAAGCAAAAGTAAGTGCGACGCACCTACATGGGGTCTTAGCTCAGCTGGGAGAGCATCTGCCTTACAAGCAGAGGGTCACAGG
>CAMMNN010000048.1 GCA_946498245.1 uncultured Clostridium sp.
TAGTGAGGTATTTTCGAACTTAGTGCGAATATATACCCGACCACTTTACGAGGTCTTTCTCGAGTTTAGTGGGAGTGGATTTGGAGATATAGCTCAGTTGGGAGAGCATCTGCTTGACGTGCAGAGGGTCACAGGTTCGAGTCCTGCTATCTCCATTGTACTAAGGAGGGACCCGCGCGGAGCGTGGGAGGATTCCTTAGTGCCTTCGCAGATGCTATCCGGACTCTGTCCGGATTCTTTTTTGCATCTGCTTCCCTACTTGTACTAAGGAGGGACCCACGCAAAGCGCGGGAGGATTCCTTAGTGCCTACGCAGATGCTATCCGGACTCTGTCCGGATTCTTTTTTGCATCTGCTTCCCTACTTGTACTAAGGAGGGACCCACGCAGAGCGTGGGAGGATTCCTTAGTGCCTACGCAGATGGTACAATATACGGCAGGAAAATCCTGCCGTATATTTTTATGCTCTATTTTTATTCTCCAGCCTCTCGTACCTCTGCCCCTTCGTAGAAAAATCCCAAAATTTCCCGGTAGGTCTTTCCTTCCTTTGCCATTCCCTGAGCGCCGTTTTGGCTCATTCCCACGCCGTGGCCATAGCCGCCGCCGTAAATATGGAACTTTAGCACGCCGTCCGGGCCGGTCCGGGCTTCTATGGCAATGTAAGCGCTTGGCAAAATGGAAAATCCGCTTTGGGTTTCCCCGTCTTTTCTGGTAATCACCATATCAGAACTTCCCAGAACGTTCCGGATTTCCGTCTGTCCTTCCAGTACCCTGGTTCCTTCCGTTCCCCGAACCAAGACCTCTTTTGCAATGCCACCAGGCCCTCTCTCCGCCACTTCCAGGCCGGTGACAGTTCCGACCCCGCTGACCCGTGCCGTCAGCTCTTCTGCCGTAATGTCTCCTTCCCAACGGTACATGGGGTAGCTCTGATCGTAGGCGGGATAATCTTTATTTTTAATAAAATCCGCAAAAGCTGCGTTAGTTGACAGATTCAGGCATTCCTTCCTGTCCCTCAGTTCTCTGGCCTTCAGGTAAGGCGTGGAGGAACCGTCTGTCCCCCATGCGCTTCCGTCGGTGGTATGGCCGCAGGAAGTGGAAAAATAAAAGGCTTCAATGGCTTTTCCGTTGTAAAACATCATCTGTCCATAGGTAGCGTTTACCGCCTCTGACGCGCGTTCTGATTCTTCCGTATTGTTGTAAACCTGAAATCCCGTGCTGTCGTCTACATGAGCGCCGTACTGGCTGTAGCTGTTGCTTAGAATATGGCGGTAGGCATAAGTTCTTGCGCAGACTGCCTGGGCTTTTAACGCCTCCAGCTCATAGCTTCCGGGCATTTCGCTGGGAACCACTTTTTTCAGGTAATCTTCCAGGTACAAATCATTTACCAGAGTCAGTCCGCCCTCTTCCTCTTTTATTTCCAGAGAGCCCGAATATGAAGGCGTTCCCTGGGAACGGGAAATGGATGTAATGCAAATGGATCCGCTCTCACTCTTAGGCGTGATCCGCATACGTCCGTCTTTGAGAAAATCGTTTCCCGGCTCTATGGTCAGACTCTCTCCGTTTTTTAATTCCTTCTCTTTTTCCCCTGTTTTTCCATAAGAAATCACCGCATCTCCCTCAGCAGTCAGGGTGACGGAAGAATGAAAAGGCGACTGGAAACCTGTGGTCATAAGGAGCACTCGGATTTTTGCCGCGTCAAAAGCCCGGGTTGTAAGGGCAGCGCACAGCTTCCCCTTTGCCGTTACAAATTCCTGCAGATCGTATCCCACCAGAATGTCCGACAGATCCTGTTCCTCAAATTCACCATAAACCTTATAAACCCGGAAATTTCTGTCTAAGGGGATCTCCCCGTAGCCTTCAATCTCAATGGAATCTTCCTTTACCGCCAGGACTTTTCCGGATATGGTGTCCGTTTTCAGAGATACTTTTACCAGTTTCCCCTTGGACAGCTCCAGATCCACCAGATGATTCCGGAAGTTCTCTGTATCTTCCAGTCCCTCAGAAGAAAAGGTTCTGGTAACGGAGCCCAGATGGACTTCAAAGGTATCCTTTCCACTGTCGTCCAGCCAGACATTTTCGTAGGTCACGTCCTCCGAAACCAGTTCTCGGACTGTGATCATTTCCTCTCCCCGGACCATAATCCGGATTTCACAGTCAATATACCGATCCAAAGCCAGCCCTTCAAAACGGAAATCGCCTTCGCTGGTATATGCCGTCCAGCTCTCAGAAGGACGGATATTGGAAGGGGTCCCGTAGAGAAGGACATTCATGGTCTGGACTCCGTCCTCCTGAGCTACGGTTTCCACCATCTCATCATAAAGCCGCCACCAGTCTTCCTGGGGGTAGCTCTTGGTCCGGTTTTTCCGCACCATCCCTACGGAAGCTTCCAGGCGTTTGTCCACTGCCTCTGCTATGTAAGCGACTTCTTCGTATGTAATTTCCTGCTGGGCCGCTTTTGCCGTAGCCGGCGTCAGTTCCCCGGAAAGGATCCCTTCTTCATAAAGGTAATCCATATACGGTACGTACCAGTTGTTTTGCTCTTTTTGGGAAAAATGAGATGCCCCGCTCTCATTCTTATACTCTTCTATCCCTTCTCTGGATTCCAGAAGAAGGGCCGCCGCCTTTGCGGCCCGGGCCCGCGTAATGCCTTCCGTTTCCCGTTCCGGCTCGCAGACAACAATAATCACAATCAATATAAGAACGAGAGCAAGAATCCCCATTACCCTCATAATGAATGATTTCTTGCTCATAAATCCTCGCTACCTTTTTAATTTGCGAAAACTCTTGTCTTTTTCCTCAATGCTTTCTAAATCGTCGTATTCGCTGGTCTTGACAGGGAGACGTTTCTTCTTTAAACGGCCGTTAATGAAGTCCGCAAAAAGGCGGTACAACACGGCAAAGGTAGGAACTCCCACAATCATTCCCACAAATCCGAAAATCCCTCCGAAAAGCAAAATGGAAAAGAGAACCCAGAAGCTGGAGATCCCTGTGGTATCCCCCAAGATCTTCGGCCCAAGAATATTGCCGTCAAACTGCTGCAGAAGCAGAATAAAAATCAAAAAATACAGGCAATGGACAGGACTCACCAGAAGAATCAAAAATCCGCTGGGAATAGCCCCGATAAAAGGTCCGAAAAAAGGAATTACATTGGTTACGCCTACAATCACGCTGACCAAAAGGGTGTAGGGCATCTTCATAATGGACAGGCCAATAAAGCAGAGAATGCCGATAATAATGGAATCCACGATCTTTCCAATAATGAACCCGCCAAACACCTGGTGAATGTAGCGGACCTCTTTGACAATACGGTTGGCCCATTTCAGAGAAAAGGTTCCGTAAGCGATTTTTTTTGCCAGGGAAACAAACTGATCTTTAATATTCAAAAGATAGATCATGACAATGACGCCAATGAGAATGTTTTTTACCCAAACTAAAACTCCCAGCACCCCGCTGGATAAATTCCCGATAAATCCAATGATTTTATCCAGATTTGGCTCCAGGATACCCTGGGCCCATTCATACAGACGGTTTAAAGCTTCTACGGCAACGGTACTTGCTTCGGAATTGCCGCTGAGGACATGGGTAACCCATGCGGAAAGATTGCTGATATTTTCCGGAAAAGCGTTAATAGCATTTTCCGCACTGGCAATAAGCTCTGGTATCAGCATAGAAAACAACCCCGCTACTACCACAATCAGCATTACGGTACTGACAATGGTTGCTAAAGTCTTTGCCAGGGTCTTTCCTTTTTTTTCGTTTTTTGTCCAGGAAGAAAATCGGGGAGTCCCCCAGGCAACACAGCGGTTGTAAATGGGATTTAACAGATAGGCCATTACAGCCCCGTAGACTACAGGAGCCATAATTTCAAAAATCAGGGAGATTCCGTCTTTGATGGTATTAAACTTCAGTAAAACAAACCCAAAGGCGATACTGGCTGCAATGACGAGAAATGCGGTAACTCCCCAGCAGATGTAGCGGTAGAACTTTTGGCTATTCATGAAACCTCCGATTAGAATATGCAGATAAAGCAGCGATTGCTCGCTGCTTTTATCTTCTGTAACCCCAAAATGCCGGTTCTTACTAATTGACCCCTAGCAGAGCTAGGTGGGCAACCGCACTCAGGCTTCTGCCATCCACTCGAAGGAGGCCCGACATCCGCCTGAAAATATTGGAATCCCGATGTCATAGTGTAGGTTCAAATAGAGTAAGAGTGTCGAACATTCCAGGTGTCACAGGTTCACATAATTTTTACATAAGTAAGTATACAATAAAAGCAGTATAATTTCAAGATACTTTTTTTGCCGGACAAGTCTAAATTTAACAGCCCGACCTCCTCAATATGTGGTATAATAAACTCCAAAATCAGGATATGCTACGCATATCCTCCGCTGCTGAAGCAGCTCTGGGATTTTGTCGTTACCACATCAGGTAAAAACAAATGTCCGCTGCGCGGCCGCTTGTTTTTCTGCTGATGTGGTATAATAAACTTCATTCCCAACGAAGGAGGCTTTTACCATGACATTTGAAGAAGCAAAAATTTTTTTTGAAAAAGACCGGTTCGCCACTTCCGCCGCTGGTATTGTCCTGGAAGAACTGGACGAAAACCACTGCGTCTGCACTATGAAAATTACCAGCGAGCATTTAAATGCCGTAGGCTCCGTTATGGGCGGGGCGGTTTTTACTCTGGCGGATTTCGGCTTTGCCGCCGCTTCTAATTTCTGCCACCCCGGTACTGTCACCCTTTCCAGCCAGATTCAGTACCTGTCGGCGGCAAAGGGTTCCTGCCTGACTGCGGTTACCTCCCCTGTAAAGGAGGGACGCCACGCCTGTTTTTATGAAACTGTAATTACTGACGAATTGGGTACCAAAGTGGCCATAGTCAATGCAACAGGCTACCGTAAATAAATCCGGGCAAAATAAGGTTTAGCACGGGCTGTCCAGCCGGTAAATTTCTTCTCCGGCCAATTGGATTCCGGCTGCTTTTAAGGCTGCGGCCGCTTTTTGGGGATCCGAAGCCTTGATTACCAGGGAAGCGGCCGGCGTATTGACGATATAAAGGTATTCTACGTTAATGGCTGCCTCAGTTAAAATCTCCAGAAGGCGTTCCAGCTCCCCTACCTTCCGTTCCAGCTTTACTGCCAGAACTTCGGTCATAAGAGCGGAAAAGCCTTTGGCCTTTAAAATCTCCAGGGCCCGTTCCGGCTGGGAAACCACTGCCCGCAGCAGGCCGTAGTCGCTGGTATCTGCCACACAGAGGGAGAGGATATTAATCCCCTCCTCTGACAAGGCCCTGGAAACCTCCAGCATTCTGCCGTATTGATTTTCCAGAAAAATCGACAACTGTTTCACATACATGAAGTTTCCTCCTACTGCTCATATCCCAGCAAAAATGCCTTTTTATTCAGCTCTATGGTTTTAGGCGGAACCGTCTTTTCAATTACTTCCATCCACAGCTCCTTGGGGAAATCCATATGTTTTGCCGCCACGCCCAGTACGATAACGTTAAAGGTTCTGCTGTTTCCCAGCTCCAGGGCTTTCTTTCCCGCTTCTACAGAATATACCGTATGATTTTCTTTTAAGGTTTCTAAAATCCCTTCCGGATATTGAGCCGCCCCTGTCACCACTGTAATAGGGTCAATGCGCTCATCATTGACTACAATTACCCCTTCGGGCTTTAAAAACTGGATATAGCGAAGGGCTTCCAGCCGTTCAAAGGCAATCAGGACGTCGGCCTGACCTTCCTCTACGATGGGTTCCGCTACCTTGTCTCCGTAACGGACAAAGGTTACGACGCTTCCTCCCCTCTGGGCCATGCCGTGTACCTCGGAAAGCTTTACATCATAGCCCCCGGCTGTGGCGATTCCTCCCAGGATCCGGCTGGTCAGCAGGGTTCCCTGTCCGCCTACCCCTACAATCATTATATTCTTTGTCATTACGCTTCTACCTCCTCTATGGCGTCAAACTTACACAGCTTTTTGCACAGTCCGCAGCCGTTGCACATGGACGCGTTGATTTTAACGGTTCCGTCCTCATTTCTGGTCAGGGCGGGACAGCCCGGTTTCAGACAGGCCCCGCACTTTTTGCACTTGTCGCTCAGTTCCCTGCACTTTGTTTTAAAGGTAACGCCTTTTAACAGTACGCAGGGCGACTTGGTAATGATTACGGAAACCTCGTCTCTGGCCGTTTCTCTCTTAACCACTTCCGCCAGCTCGTCAATGTCAAAGGCATTGACCTCATATACGTGTTCAATTCCCATAGCCTTGCAGAGATGGTAGAGGCTGATGGCATAGGTTGTTTCGCCTTTTAATGTCTTTCCTGTAGCGGCGTGATCCTGGTGGCCCGTCATGCCTGTAGTGGAGTTGTCCAGAATAATGACTGTTCCTGCGGATTTATTATAAACCATGTTCATCAGGGAGTTGACGCCTGTGTGAAGGAAGGTGGAATCGCCAATAACGGCTACCCAATTGCGGATATAATCCCTTCCTTTAGCTTTCTCCATTCCATGGAGGGAGGAAATGCTGGCTCCCATACAGATGGTGGTATCTACTACATTTAACGGCGCTACGGCTCCCAAAGTGTAGCAGCCAATATCTCCGGCCCCGTGGATCTTCAGCCGGTTTAAAACGGAATAAACGCTTCTGTGGGGACATCCCGGGCACAAAATAGGCGGTCTGGGCGGAACCTGGGCCGGTTTTGCCGCTTCAATGGCTTCTCCCAGCACTCTGGTGCGGATAAGGTTGGCGCTGTACTCTCCCTGAAGGGTAAAGATTTCTTTTCCTGCCGCCTGGATTCCCCAGGAACGGATCTGTTCCTCAAATACAGGCTCCAATTCTTCAAATATGTACAGTTTGTCTACTTTGGAGGCAAATTCTTCGATGAGCTTTCTGGGAAGGGGATGAACCATACCCAGCTTCAGGACAGACGCCTCAGGCATGGCTTCCTTTACGTACTGGTAAGGGATTCCGCTGGTAATAAAGCCTACGGACAGATCTCCGTACTCGGCCCGGTTAATTTCCAGCGTGGAGGCGTCCTCCGCCAGTTTTTTCATACGGGCCTCTACAACTACGTGGCGTCCTATGGCGTTTCCAGGCATCATAACGTACTTGGCAGGATTTCTTTTATACTCTTTATCTTCCGGAACCTTTCGCTCTTCCAGTTCCACAATTCCCTGGGAGTGGGACAGTCTGGTGGTACTGCGGACAATGACGGGAGTGTCGTATTGTTCACTGAGCTCATAGGCCAGTTTGACGAAATCCTTTGCTTCCTGGCTGTCTGACGGCTCCAGTACCGGCACATTGGCCGCCCTGCCGATCATACGGGTATCCTGCTCGTTCTGGGAGCTGTACATTCCCGGATCGTCGGCTACAATAAGAACCATGCCGCCGCCTACTCCGGTATAAGCCGCCGTGTACAGGGGATCCGCTGCCACATTGAGTCCCACATGCTTCATACAGGCCAGAGAACGGACTCCGCTGATAGAAGCGCCGATGGCCACCTCCGTCGCTACTTTTTCATTGGGGGACCACTCTGCGTACACCTCCGGATATTTTGCCAGATTCTCGCTGATTTCCGTGCTGGGAGTCCCGGGATAAGCGGCGGAAACCTTAACCCCTGCTTCCCAGGCGCCTCTTGCGAAGGCTTCATTTCCTAACATAATTTTCTTTTCATTCACCTTAACTTCCTCCTTTGCTAATTCGGCCGGTTATTGCTCCCTGCGCCGGAATGGTTTTCTTTCCTCAAATCAATGACTCTTTTGGCCTTTCCCTCAAACCGGGTTATGGTATTGGGGGATACCAGTTTTACATCGGCGTCCAGACCCAAAACGGTGTGGAGCCTGGAACGGACTTCTTTCTCCAGATTTTCCAGTTCCCGGTAAGAGTCCATCAGCATATCCGCCGCCACTTCCACCCGCACTTCCAGGGTATCGCTGTGGCCCTTCCTTCCCACTACAATCTCGTAGTGAGGACCGCAGGCACTGATATTTAAAAGGACTTCCTCGATCTGACTGGGGAATACATTGACTCCGCGGATTTTCAGCATATCGTCGCTCCGTCCCGTCAGGTTTTCCATTCTGGCCGTAGTCCGTCCGCAGGCACAGGGTTCATACGTCAGCCTGGTTAAATCTCTGGTCCGGTAACGGATTAACGGAAGGGCTTCCTTCGTCAGACAGGTTACTACCAGCTCTCCGCGCTCTCCCGGCGGCAGGACTTCCCCGGTATCCGGGTCAATAATCTCCGCCAAAAAATGGTCTTCATTGATATGCATTCCCTTTAATTCCAGACATTCTCCGGAAACTCCGGGGCCTATAAGTTCGCTCATGCCGTAATTTTGCGTCAGCCTCAAATCCTTTCCCCAGACCTTGTACATTTCCTGGCGCATGGCCTCTGTCATGAGTTCGCTTCCCACCAGGGCCGTGCGGATCTTCAGATCCTTTGCAGGGTCAATTCCCATTTCCATGGCTACCTCCGCAATGCGGAGGGCATAAGACGGCGTGGCCACTAGCAGTGTACTGCCGAAATCTTTCATATAAAGAATCTGTTTCTGAGTATTGCCCGACGACGAGGGGATAATGGCCGCCCCTACTCGTTCCAGGCCTTTGTGAAGGCCCAGGGCCCCGGTAAACATACCGTATCCGAAGCATATCTGGGCTATGTCGTCTTCTGTCGCTCCTCCCTGACAGGCAATCCGCGCCACACACTCCGCCCATGTGTCCAGATCTCTTTTGGTATACCCTACAACCGTAGGTTTTCCCGTAGTGCCGCTGGACGCATGGATACGGAGCAGATCCTTCTGAGGAACGGCAAACAGCCCAAAAGGATAATTGTCCCTCATATCCTGTTTTGTCGTAAAAGGAAGCTTTTCTGCATCCTTTAAGGTTCTGATGTCTTCCGGTTTTACATGGACCGCGTCCATTTTCGCCCGGTAAGCCGGAACCTTTTCATAAACTCTGGCCACCGTCGCCTTCAGCCGTTCCAACTGAAGGGCCTCGATTTCTCCCCGGGACCAGGTTTCTTCCTTTGCCCATATCATTGCATTTGCTCTCCTTTAAATCGATATTACTGAAGATTTCCGCTGAGGATCCGGGCCAGTTCGCTGTCCCCGTCCAACACTATGGTTTTATTGCTTCCCGTAAGAGAGGCTTTCAGGGCATCCAGAGAACGGACGTAGTTATAAAAATCCGCCTTGGCTTCGTCATTATAAGCCTCCGACAAAATCCTCATATACTCCGCTTCGCCTTCCGCCTTGATTTTTTCCGCGTCTGCGCTGGCTTTGGCTACGGTTTCCCTTACGGTTCGGTCTGTCTCGTTTTTAATCAACTGGGATTCGTACTGGCCGTCGGCCCGATACCCGGCGGCAATGTTGTTTCTCTCGGAAATCATACGGGTATAGACGCTCTCCTTATTGGAGTCGGGCAAATCCAGCTTTTTCGTTTCCACAGAATAGATACGGATCCCGTAGCTGTCCAGGGAAGTTCCGATATTTTCCGTAATGGCCGCAGCCAGTTCCCCGTCTCTTCCCGTAATAATGTCCTCCTGATCCGTAGACGCCAGGACATTTTTCAAGGAGTTATACACCACATTTCCGATACGGATTTCCGCGTTTTCTTTGTTTGCGTTGAGGGTGGTCAGGTATTTTAACGGATCCTGAATGTCCCAGATTACAAAGCTGTCTACGGTCATAACCTTTTTGTCTCTTGTGGTAACGTCGCTGGGCACCAAATCAGAAATCATCTTGTATTTTGGTACGCTCTGAACCTTCTGGACAAAGGGGATCTTAAAGCTCAGTCCCGGCTGTGAAACCACTTTTACCACTTTTCCGAACTGGGTAACGAGATTGTATTCTTTTGCCGTAGTCGTTACCATGCTGGAAGTCAGAAGCACCACCGCTGCCACAATAAGCACCGGGATTAAAGTCCATTTTATTGTCTTCTTCATTGTTCTTCCCCTCCCTCTGCAGTCGTCTGGTTTTGGGGCTCTTCTTTAGGGGTCGGCCCTTCCCCGGTTCCCGTAAAAGAATCCAGGGGCAGCACCGTCTGGGTTCCGTCTGAGGAGTTGATAATTACCTTCAGATCCGGAAGGACTTCCTCCATTGCCTCGTAAAACATACGCTTTTTGGTAATGAGAGGATATTTGCTGTATTCCTCGTACAGATCGTTAAACCGCGCAGCCTGCCCCGTAGCTTCGCTGATCTTTTCCTGCTTGTAGGCCTCTGCGTCCTGAAGAAGCTGGTCCGCTTTGGCGTTAGCCGTAGGAATCTGCTCGGACTGGTATTTTTTCGCCTCGTTAATGGCCGTATCCATGCCCTGTTTCGCGTCTTCCACCGCTTTAAAGGCATTGGTTACTTCCTCCGTAGGCGGCTGGGCGTCCTGAATGGTTACATTGTAAATACCGTACCCGATATTTTCTTGTTCCAGGCGCTCCGACAGTTTTTCCTTTACCTTTGTCTGGATTTCGCTTTTTCCCGTAGTAATGACATCATCTACGTTGTATGTGCCTACTGTATCCCGGATATAAGACTGGGCCAGATTTTTAATGATTTCCAAATACGTGCTTTCATGGGTAAAGGCCTGAATGGGATCCGTTACCTGGTATTCAATATAAAAATCCACATTGACAAAATTAAAGTCCCTTGTTATCATTTCCGATTCGCTGACAACGCTCTGGGGATTGTTTTCGTCTACCGCCGGATCCTGGTTGTCAGAAACGGTATAGCCAATAGGCATACCCATAATATTTTTCGTAATCTTGTGTACTCTCTGTATAAATGGGAGTTTAAAGTGGAGGCCTGCGGTCTTCTCCACAGAGGGACTTCCGAATGTAGTAATTACCGCATAGGTATTCTCATTGAGCATATACACAGAATCCAAAGCGCATATGCACAGAATCCCTAATGCCACAATAATCCCCGCTGCTTTTCCGATACCGGCAGCCGTCCGTCTTACCTTGTTGTCTTCCCCGTCCACTTGATTCCTCCTTCCGGGCTTTTTCTTCTTTTCGGTTTTTTCCTGGGTTTCCTCCGCCTCTTCCTGGGGCCAGATATTGCCGTAATCGCCTTCAGGGCGTCGTTTTTTATGCTTTTCTTTTCCAAAAAAGCCTTTTATCTGTCCTTTCAGATCCAGAGAATCGTTCTGCAAAAGAACCAGCAAAACGATAACGATAATAATCAGCAGATCCATTTACGCTCTCCTCTCCTGCGCTGCGGCATATGGCTTAAAAGCGCTCTGAGCCGTCTTTGGTCACTCTGGCATAAACCAGTTTCCGCACCGGCGGTTCTTCCTGCCCGATTTTGTAAGCGGCCATCAGCTTTTTGGCCCCTTCTTCCAGAAGGTCTTTCCGGGAGGCGTACAAAACTGCCAAAGTTTCTCCCTTTTCTACCTTTTCCCGGTATTTCTTTTTCAGCAAAATCCCGGCCCCATAGTCAATGGCCTCGTCCTTCCGGCTGCGGCCGGCTCCCAGGCACACAGAAGCGATGCCGATGGCCTCCGCGTCCATATGGGTAATGAAGCCTGTCTCATGGGCTTTTACTTCCATAGAGAAAGGAGCTCTGGTCAACTTTTCGGGGTGAAGAATATAACTGCCGTCTCCTCCCTGGCTTTCTGCCATGGTCTTTAATGCGGTAAGAGCAGTCCCGTTTTCCAGAGATGTTTCCGCCAGTTCCCGGCACTCTTCCAGAGTTCCCTTCCCTGCCATAAAAAGCATATTGGCTGCCAGACTGAGGCACACTTCCT
This sequence comes from uncultured Clostridium sp., assembly GCA_946498245.1. GTDB lineage: Bacteria > Bacillota > Clostridia > Lachnospirales > Lachnospiraceae > UMGS1370. Next base: position 11,727 of record CAMMNN010000048.1, read on the forward strand.
TTAAATCCTCCGGCCCCTGCCCCCGGAGGATCTCAATGGCCTCCTGGAGTTCTAAGGCATTTCCTACGGCGTGGCCCAGAGGAACGTCCATATCTGTTATGAGAGCGCAGCAGCTACGGCCTGCGTGGGTTCCGATAGCTACCATCTTTTCCGCCAGAAGAATGGAATCTTCCAGAGTTTTCATAAAAGCGCCGCTTCCGGTTTTTACGTCCAGCACAATGGCATTGCTTCCCGCCGCAATCTTTTTACTCATAATCGAGGATGCAATCAGGGGGATACTGTCTACCGTAGCCGTCACGTCCCGAAGGGCGTACAGTTTTTTGTCCGCCGGAACCAGATTTCCCGTCTGTCCCACTACGGCGGCCCCTGTTTCATTGACAATGCGGAAAAAGTCTTCCTGGGAGATTGCCGTGTGAAATCCCGGTATGCTTTCCAATTTATCAATGGTTCCGCCGGTATGTCCCAGGCCTCTTCCTGACATTTTCGCCACTTTTACTCCGTTTGCGGCTACTATGGGGACGATTACCAGGGTGGTTTTATCTCCCACTCCCCCGGTACTGTGTTTATCCGCCTTCACTCCTGCAATGGGCGACAGATCCACCATGTCGCCGGAAGCCGCCATCTCCATGGTCATTTTCGCCGTTTCCTCATCAGTCATCCCCTGAAAATAAACGGCCATCAGCATAGCTGCCATTTGGTAATCGGGAATTTCGCCGGATACGAATCCCCGGATCATGTAGGCGATCTCATCTCCCGAAAGGGCTTCCCCGTGCTTCTTTTTTTCAATTAAGTCGTACATTCGCATAGGCCTGCCTCCCTTTCAGACTGAATCAATAGCTTCCCTCTTCCGGCGTCTCGGCTTTGGCCAGCTTTACAATGCGGCTGGTTCCCAGCCTGGAAGCGCCCAGCTCAATAAACTTTTCCGCGTCTTCAAAGGATTTGATGCCGCCCGCCGCCTTGATCCTTACATTGGGGCCTACGTGCTTTGCAAAGAGGGCAATGTCCTCAAAGGTTGCTCCGGCAGTGGAAAATCCCGTTGATGTTTTTATAAAATCCGCCCCGGAACGGGTTACGATTTCACACATCTTTATTTTTTCTTCTTCCGTTAAAAGGCAGGTTTCAATAATGACCTTTAAAATTTTTCCCTGGCAGGCCTCTTTGATTTCCCGGATCTCTTCTTCTATTTTATCGTAGTTTTGATCCTTTAAATCTCCGATATTAATTACCATGTCGATCTCGTCGGCTCCGTTTTCAATGGCGTCTTTCGTCTCAAATACCTTGACTGCCGTAGTCTGGTAGCCGTTGGGGAATCCGATTACGGTACACACCGGAAGCCTGCCGCCCAGATACTGGCCGGCTCTTTTTACGTAAGACGGCGGAATGCATACGGAAGCCGCCTGGTACGCCGCCCCGTCGTCGCAGATTTCTTTAATTTCCTCCCAGGTGGCTCCCTGGGTTAAAAGAGTATGGTCTACTGTTTTAAAAATGTCTTTTTTATCCATGGTGATTCCTCCTTTTTCAGCAAGCAGACGGATCTGCGTCACCAGCCAGCAGCCTGTCTAAAAAGCTTTCTCCGGCCGTTTTTCCCTGTATTCCAAAATAATCCAAAATCGTGGCCGCTGTGTCGGCAAAAGACGCCCTGGTTCCCAGATTGACTCCGGCTTTTACCTTAGGCCCTGCTATCACTAAAGGCGTATACTCCCGGGAATGATCCGTAGATGGAGTGCTGGGATCGCAGCCGTGATCCGCCGTAATCATTAATATATCGTCTTCCCTCAGGGCTTTTAAAAGTTCCGGAAGCCTTTGGTCAAAATACGTCAGGGCTTTCGCGTAGCCCTCTACGTCATTGCGGTGGCCGTAAAGCATATCGTAATCCACCAGATTGGTAAAGCAGATTCCTTCAAAATCCCTGGCCATATATTCCAGGGTTCTGTCTATGCCCTCTGCATTGCAGGAAGTCCGGACCATATCTGTGATTCCCTGTCCTGCGAAAATATCGCTGATTTTCCCTACTGCCAAAACTTCTTTTCCTGCATCCTTGAGAACGTCCAGCATGGTAGGGGAAGGCGGCGTCAGGGAATAATCGTGGCGGCGGGAAGTCCTTTTGTACGGCCACTCTCCCTCAAAAGGCCTTGCAATGACCCGGCCTACCCCATATTTTCCGGTACACAGTCTGCGGGCAATGTCGCAGTACCGGTACAGTTCCTCAATGGGAACCACCGCCTCGTGGGCCGCTATCTGGAAAACGCTGTCCGCTGAGGTGTAGATAATGAGTTTCCCCGTTTCCACGTGTTCTCTGCCGTAATCCTTAATAACCTCTGTTCCCGAATAGGGCTTGTTGCACAAAATTCCTCTTCCCGTTTCCTTCTCAAAGGCTTCCAGAAGCTCCTCGGGAAAGCCGTCGGGAAAAACGGGAAGGGGCTGAGGAGAAACCACACCGGCGATTTCCCAGTGGCCGATGGTAGTATCCTTTCCTTTGGAAACCTCCGTCATCCGCGCCACTGCCCCCTGCGGCTCTCCCTCCTTCGGCCTGCAGGAAACTCCGTCAATATGAAACAGTCCCAATTTTGCCATATTCGGCATAGAAAAATACGGGCTGGCTGCCGCCGCCGCTAACGTATTGCTTCCTTCGTCTCCAAAATCCGCTGCATCCGGCATTTCACCGATGCCGACACTGTCCAGAACAATCAAAAATACTCTCTTCACTCTGCCGCTGCTCCTTTCTGTCATTCTTTCATGGCTGCCCCGTTAATTCATGCGAAAATCCTTCTCACCGGGCTTTACAGGAATTTCCTGGATTTCCAAATCATCCACCCGCATAAATCCGTTTCCTTTCCGGATTCTCATTAAAAATGCTGCCAGGGCCGCCGTTTTTCCCTGAAGCTCCAATTCCACGGAGCCGTCGTATTGATTGTAGGCATAACCGGTAATTCCTAAGGGCGCGGCTTCCATATACGCAAAGTACCGAAACCCTACTCCCTGAACCCGGCCAGTGGCCCGAACCCGGTAGCGAACTACATTTTCCATAAGCACCTCCCTGCCTCTGCGAGTAACCAAGATGGTTTTAGTCTACCACATTTCCCAAAATTAGTGAAGACATTTCCCTTTTCCTTCCGTTATAATAGATGAGAAGGGAGGGAAGTTGTTTGACCGACGAAGAAACGCTGGAACGTTTAATTCACCAGTACCAAAACTTGATTTATTCCATATGCTACCGGCTTACCGGCGACTATTTCGACGCCGAAGATTTGGCTCAGGATACCTTCCTTTCCGCTTATAAAAATCTTGCCCGCTTTGACGGAAATAATGAACGGGCATGGCTTTGCCGCATTGCTACCAATAAATGCATTGATTACTTAAAAAGAGCGGGCAGGCGCAGCGTCCCCACAGCGGACGAATACTTTTCTTCCATACCTGACGCCCGCTCTTCTCCGGAAACCGCCTGTCTGGAGGATGATGTAAAAAGAAGGCTGTACCAATGCTGCTGCAGTCTTTCCCCGCCTTATCAGGAGGTAGCTCTGGATTACTACTACCACGAGATGGAAATCAGCGAAATTGCCGCCAAGACCGGTAAAAATATAAAAACCCTTCAGACCCAGATTTACCGGGCCAAGGGTATGCTTCGAAAACTATATCGAAAGGAGGACCTGAAAGGATGAATCAGCCCAATGCCCGAATCTATTTAGAAACCTTAGAGGAAATCGCAGAGTCTGACGATTTGTTAAACGCCTTTGCCGATGAAACCCTGCGCCATTACGGCCTGACAGCCCCCCATGATTTTGCAGATTCCGTTATGAAAAAGAGCCGCACTTTAAATATCCAGGCCGTCGCCAAAACCAATCAGGCTTCCCGCAAGCTTCAGCTTTTGATTTACGGCCTGCGTGTCGGCGTGGCAGTAGCCGGCGCTCTGGTACTTCTCTTTGCTCTCCCTCCCTGGTCAGAGCCCCACAGTCCGTCTGAGAGAACCCGGATTGAAACCCAAATCGCTTCCCGCAGCCATTTCATTTCCGATTCCCTGACAGACTTTTCTTATGAGATATTCGATTGGAGGTAATATTATGACCAAAAAGAAAAATAAATTGTTTACGTTCTGCTGTTCTCTCCTTCCCGGGGCCGGCGAAATGTATCTGGGATTTTTCAAACACGGCGTCAGCGTCATGACTCTCTTCTTCCTTTTAATGACCTTCAGCAGCGCCCTGTTTCCTCCCCTTATCTATATGGCCCCTGTCGTATGGTTTTACAGTTTTTTCCATGCCAACCACCTGGTTTCCCTTCCTGATGATGAGTTTTATATGCTGGAAGACGACTATCTATTTCACGCCGACGCCCTTCTGCAGAAAAAAGAGCTGCTTTTAACCCGCTACCGCAAACCTTTTTCCTATTGTCTGATTTTCCTGGGGGCCGCCGTCCTGTGGCAGAATTTCAGCGAATTTATCCGGATGTTCTTCTCCCGCTACCTTTCTCTTCCGGAACCTATTCAGGAAATCCTTTTCTGGTTTAACCGCCGTCTTCCCCAAATGCTGGTGGCTGCCGGAATTATCCTTTTAGGATTATGGCTCATTAAGGAAAAGAAAAGTGATTTATTTTTCCCAACAGATACGGGGGGGGGTATCGGGGATGCTCCCAGCAGCAGTCATGAATGAGGCTAGGATTATGAATCAATTTGATGTAAAACCAAAAACCCCGGAGGCGTTTCAAACCGTCCACGAGGCCCTCACCGCCGCAGCTCAGACTGGCGGTCCGTCCCTCATCCGCCTTTTTCCGGGAGTCTATCAAGAGCAGGTAACCATCTCCCAGCCCGGTATCCGCCTTATGGGAATGGGAAAAACGCCTGCTGATACTGTAATCACCGGAAATCTTTCTGCAAAGGAGCTCCTTTCCGACGGCACGAAACGGGGAACCTTCCGCACCTACACCCTTTTTGCGGACAGCGACAGCGTCACACTGGAAAACCTGACTGTGGAAAATACGGCGGGACCAGGAGAAAAGGCGGGGCAGGCCATTGCCCTCTATGCCGACGGCAACGGTTTCCACGCCAGAAACTGCCGCTTTTTAGGCCACCAGGATACCCTGTTTACCGCTCCCCTTCCGGAAAAGGAAATAGAGCCGGGAGGATTCAGAGGACCAAAAGAAAAGGCTCCCCGCAGAAACCAAACCCAATACTACGAAAACTGCTGGATCGAAGGCGGCGTAGATTTCGTTTTCGGAGGCGCCGCCGCATATTTTGAGGGCTGTACCTTCTGCTCCAATGAGCCCGGTTTCGTATTTGCCCCCTCTACTCCCCAGGGACGGCCTTACGGCTATGTCTGCCGGGACTGCCGTTTTGTCTGTACCTGGAATCCGGAGGATGAAAACGGCTGCCCTTCTCAAAACCCCCGCTTTTCCCACCATGTCTACCTGGGAAGGCCCTGGAGAGATTTCGGAAAAACCGTGCTGATCTCCTGTTGGCTGGGAAATCATATTCACCCCTCCGGCTGGGACGACTGGGGAAAAGCCCATGCCCGATCTACCGTCTTTTTCGCCGAGTACGGCTGTCTGGGGCCCGGTTCTTTTAAAGATTGCCGTCCAGACTGGATCCGCAGCCTGACAAAAAAAGACCTGCCCTTCTACGAAAAAGAGCAGGTTCTTTCAGAAGCCTTTAGTCTTCTTTAATTTTTACAACAATCTTTTTAATAGGAGCGGGTTCTCCATTGGCCGCCTTTGGCTTATGTGCGTCCCAGGGGAAGAAAATCAAATACTGATCATCTTTTGCAGGCACCTGAAGGCCCGGATTGGAATCGTCAAAGAATACCACATCTTTATCCGGATTGTAAGGTGTCTTTACTGTCATAGCCCCAACGGGAGCATAGGTCATAATCTCCGTCCCTTTAATGACGTACTGAATATCCGTATAATGCTCATGGGCTTCAAACTTGGCCTCTTCCCACGGAACCGTCGTATATTCCAAAACATTGGCGTAAACGTCTTTTCCGTCAATCTCATATTTTCCCGGCTCCAGAGCAGCCAGATCCGTGTTCAGCAGAAATTCTACCGCCTTCTTGTACCGATCTCCAATACCCAGGTTTATGTAAAACTCCAGGTTTTTCTTTTCATCAAAAATCATATCCATTCTCCTTTGCTATAAAATTCAGGGACGCCAACTGTGCCTGTCCGGCTTTTATGGTCCGGAACCGGCTGTCCGCCAGACACATGAAGGCTTGCTGTGCAGCCCCTCTTTTATAGCAGTATACACCCAAATGACCGGAAAACTCAATCCCAAATTACGTGATTCTCTTCCCAATTATTTAAAAAATTCATGCCCGTCATGGGAAAAGAGATATGTCAGCTTCCCGTCAAAAAAGCGGACGGCATTGGCCTCAGAACGGCCTCTGTTCATAAAGTACAGCGCTCCCTGTGAGTAGTCCTCACCGGAAAGAGCCCGGTTGACGCACTCAATGGTTTTTTCCGTTACCTGTACATTATTAATGGAGCCGTCCAGAACCGGCGAAAACTGGTTCTTCTGGTATACTACATCTGTAATATTATCGGGAAACTCATCATCTCTGACCCGGTTCATAATGACATTTGCCACCAAAATCCGGCCCTTCTCATCACAGATTCCGGCTTCCGCCTGAACAATCCTTAAAAGTACCTGATAATCCTGAGCCGTATAGGGGATCCTGAGAGCGGCTCTCCGTTCCTCTTCCGCCTTTTTTCTGGCCTCTTCTTCAGCCCTGGCTCTGGCTTCAGCCTCTTTCTCTTCCTGTATTTTCTGCTTTTTTGCTGCAAGCTCCGCTTTTGCTTTTTCAGACGCTTCCTGCTGCCTTATGGCATTATTTACTAACTGCTCCCCTACTAGGCGGCTCTCCTGTTTTAAAGCGGTTAATTGGGCTTGTATTTTTGCTTCTGTAATCAAATCCAGTTCTTCAGCTTCCGGTTCTTCCAAAGCTTCCCCGCTTTCGTCAAACCGTCCTTCAGCAAATGCAGTGATAGCGCTTTTTCCTCCTGCTCCAAACCCGCTGGCAGTAAAAGCTACTACGGCAATCACCATGCAGCCGGACGTTACCACGCTGGCTGAACGGTACATCCTTTTCGTAACTTTAACGATAGGCATTACCAAAACACGGATCACCTGCATCACCGTCTGAAGAAAAGAATAGAATGGAAACATCGATACTCTCCTCTTTTCTTTAAGATTTAGGGCATTAATAGGGTGTATCCCCCACTTTATACCCAATTCCCGGGGCGATATGGCACATTATATGGGAACCGATATACAAATGTCAATGCAGGCAAAACAATTTTGTAACATTCTCCAAGGGCAAAAAAATGCGCTGCCCCCATTTTCGTGCAGACAGCGCAAATATAAGCCCGAAAAGCCTCTTATTATTGTGAAACTTGTCCTCAATATTTTTACAAAAATATTACGTTTTTGTTACTAATCCCCTCGTGCAGCTTTTGTCGAATCCCGTTGTCGATATTTTATGTCAACTGATAAGACCTGCGTAGGCTCCTTCCACATAATTTTTCAAATCCTCAGGGGACAGTATAATCTGTACCCCTCTCTGTCCGGCGCTTACTGCGATTTTATCATAAAGCTGGGCCGTTTCTTCTATATAAGTAGGGAATTTCTTTTTCATGCCTATGGGTGAACAGCCTCCCCGGATATATCCCGTCAGAGGGAGCAGCTCCTTCATGGGAATCATCTCCACTTTTTTATCATGGGCGGCTTTAGCGGTCTTTTTTAAGTCCAGCTCCTCGTCTACAGGGATGCAGCAGACGAAATATCCTGTCTTTTCGCCTTTTAGCACCAGGGTTTTAAAGACGCTGCCGTGATCCGCTCCCATCATATCCGCCGCATGGCTGCCAGACAGATCCTTTTCGTCTACAGGGTATTCTTTGGCCTCATAGGCAATGCCCGCCTTGTCCAGAAGCCTCATCACATTGGTTTTAACCACGGCTCTCCCCTCCTGTTCCTCTCTCCAGCTTTCCTTTGTATCCCATAACGCCGCCAATATTGACAGCCTTTTCATAACCTCTCTTCTTCAGAGCCTCTACCGCCCTGCCGCTTCGGGCTCCGCTGCGGCAGTACACAAAGAGAGGCGTATCTTTCTCATAAGAAAGCCCTTCCAGCTCGTCCAGGGGCAGATTGACGCTTCCGGGCACATGGCCCTCTCCGTACTCCTGACGGGTCCGCACATCCAGCAGCACGGCTCCTGGAGTAAGCTCCGCTGCCCGGACGCCTTCCTCTAAATCCATCCTTTTCGTTTCTCTATGAAATAACGGCATATGTCCATCTCCTTCCATTTGCTGATTACCATACTACCACATGGAAAAGAAAACGTCAAAATTTCCCTTGCGACAGTTTGCACGCAAACCCACATTTCATAAACAGACATTTTATCCCACAGGAAAGAAAAAGCCCCGGAACACCATGCTCTGGCACTCCGAGGCTTATCTTCATTACTTATCCATGTTATTCAACCGTTTCCTTATAAACCGGTCCGTCTTTCAGCTCCAGCGTCTCCGCCGTCACTCCCTCTGTCTCAAACAGAATGATTTCATTTTTCCCGGCTTTCATCAAAGGCGCCGGAATATACAGGTAGCATACCGGCCCTACTGACCAGTAGCGGCCCAGATGAAATCCGTTAATAAAAGCGACGCCCTTACCCAGCCTGCTGCAGTCTAAGAAGGTATCCGCCGGCTCTGCCGCCTCAAATTCATAGCGGTAGAAGGACGGAGTATTCTCTTTCCACTCACCGGAGAAATCCACCTGTTCCACGTTGTCTAAAGGCAGCGCATACTGCTCCCAGCCGCTTTCAAAGTGGATATCTACCATCACACCGGTGCGTATGCCCTTGGACTGGGTCGGCGCCTGCAGCTTGTAGCCGTAATTAACCCGTCCCATATTTTCCACAAGAAGCTCCAGTACATTTTCCTGGCCAAACTCCATCTCAATCTCATTACCGATTTCGTGCTGGTACTGAACCCCCTGGAACTTTCCGTTTAGGTAGAAATGAGCCCGGTCTGAGGTCTGAATCGCCTTTACCTTCATTACATTATCAAATCCCTTGACATGGGTGCGGTATAGCATATAGCCGTAGCCGGGACCAGCCTCCTCCATGGTCATGGGATAAGTGCTGGTCTGGCACTCTGCCAGCTTATCCGCCACAGAGAACAGGGAAACCCTTCCGGTCAGCTTCGCGTTGGGAAATGCCGCCCGTCTGTGGTCTTTAGGATCAAAGGTAGGAATGTCTGGATACAGTTCCCGGATTACATCCCGCAATTTATAGAACTTGGCAGTAGGCTGTCCCCACTCAGTCAAAACTGCATCGTAGTTGTAGGATGTAATCTGCGGCAGATCCGTCACTCCTCTTGCGGAACAACCGTTGTAGAATCCAAAGTTGGTTCCGCCAATAAACATATACAGGTTGATGCTGGCCCTGGGCAGAAGCTCTTTTATGCACTCTGCCAGATCTCCGGCATCTCTGGTAATAATCGGCTCTTTCCAGCGGTTAAACCATCCGTCCCAAAATTCCATGCTCATCAGCGGTCTTTTTAAGCCCTTGCGCTCATAAAACCGCTCCAGGGCGTCCAGGTTCTCGTTGGACCGGGATCCGAAGTTGGCCGTGGCCAACACGCCGTCCTCTACCAGACTGCCGGCTTCCAGGGCTGCATCCCAAGAACCGTCGGCAGTAAACAGCGGTACCTCTGCCCCGTATTTCACCATGATACCTTTAACTGCCCGCAGATACTCCTTGTCATTGCCAAAAGAGCCGTACTCATTCTCCACCTGGAGCATGATAACCGGGCCGCCTTTTGTAATCTGCAGTCCGCCGATATGGGAAAACAGCTCTTTGTAATACGCGTCTACTTTTTCTAAAAACAGCGGCGTATTGGTCCTCACTTTCATACCCTTATAGCGCAGAAGCCATGCGGGAAGCCCGCCGAACTCCCACTCTGCACAGATAAACGGAGTAGGCCGCAGAATCACCAACAGCCCCATCTCCTGTGCCAGACGCACAAAACGCGCAATGTCCTTATTTCCGGAAAAATCAAATACTCCTTCCTCCGGCTCATGGATATTCCAGGGAATGTAAGTCTCCACAGTGTTAAATCCCATGGCTTTCAGGTTATAAAAGCAGTTCTCCCAGTATTCCGGCACGATCCGGAAATAGTGAATCGCCCCGGACAGGATTTTCACCGGTTTATTGTCCAGCAGAAACTCTTCTTTTACTTCAAATACACTCATGTTGCCCCTTTCTGCTGTCTCCGCCTACCAGAATGGATCCCACTCCGGATCCCACAGGCGGTACAACGCTTCCATATAGAAATAATCGCCCCAAAGGTTCGGCTCGTCTACGCCCTTTCCCTCTGCGTAGGCGTATACTCCATGGAGCAGCATCCCCTCAGACTCTGGCTCCGCCTCAGAGGAAGCCAGGTTCCTACATACGGTCAGCATTTCCCTGGCCCGTTCTTCCCGGCCCATCTCCAGCATTCCGCAGGCAGCAATAGCCAGCGCTGAGCTGTCTCTGGGCTGGTCGGAACCGTCGGTAAAGATCAGATCCCAGTAAGGCATACCGTCTGCCGGCAGGTGATTCTCAAAATACTCACAGATATGCTCATAAAGTACGGCTTCTTCTTCCGTAAAACCTTTCTTCGACAGCCGTTTGTGCAGCGGCATCCCCAGGATGGCCCAGGCCTGACCTCTTGCCCAGCAGGAACTGTCCGAAAAGCCCTGGTGGGTAGCGCCATGGTCCGGTTTGCCGGTGGCTTTGTCAAAGTAGAAGGTATGGTAGGTAGAGAAATCCTCCCGTACAATATTATGGATGACCTTGTCATAGTGAGACTCGGCAATCTCCTCATACCGCTTCTCCCCGGTAATCTCATAGGCCGTGTAAAGCAGCGGCAGGTTTAGGAGAGAGTCAATGATCAGCCGGTATTCTTTTTCCTCTCCCAGCTTGCCCCAGGCCTGGATAAATCCGCCCTTTTCCTGGAATCTGGCTGCTAATACATCCGCCGCACGGATAATCTGGGCCTTGATGTGTTCATCCCCGGTCAGCTTCCAGGCTGCCACTACCGACAGGCTATATAAAAAACCAATATCATGGTGATCCAGGATAAAGTGATCGTCCAGACGTTTCTCAAAGCTTCTGACATTTTCCAGCGCTAGATCGCGGAATTTGTCCTTGCCCGTATACAACCAGGCCATCCACAGCATACCGGTCCAAAATCCGTTGGTCCAGTCATCATTTTTCTTAATGCGGTATTTACTTCCAGTACAGCAGGCAGACGGAAAATCCGTCCCGAACCGCTCCATATTCTTTTCCAGAATCCCTGTGCACCGGTCAAGCTCAGACCGGAGAAATTCCCGGTCCGCCCGTTCTACATTCTGTCCCATAAGCGTTTCCTTTCTGGACGGGACTGCCCCATACCAGTTTCCCGATATAACAGCAGTCCCGTCGCAAAAGAGATGTTCAATTGTTATCAGAAAAAGCTCTCAATGCTTACATCCGGATCGTCCGGAACCATCTGAGCCGTCACCTTGATGCCGGCTTTCAGAAGCTTCTCAACTGCTTCTTTCTCTTCCGGAGTCATGCTGACAGATTTCTTATACTGGGTCGTGCCAGGACGGTTGGACATATTGCCAATGTTTACCGGCAGCAGATCTACGCCTGCTTCCATCATCTTCACCAGAGTAATCGGATTCTTTACGATGAGCATTACCCTCTGTCCGTCGTAGTTGCCGTTCTTGATATTGGCTACGGCCTTGTCAAAGGTCAGAATCGAGGTGTTTACTCCGGCGGGAGCAGCCATGCGGAGAATGGATTTCTCAGCGTCGTTGTTGGCTACGGCATCATCTATAACCATGATGCGGTTTACTCTTAAGCCAGTAGACCAACGGGTCGCTACCTGTCCATGGATTAAACGGTCGTCAATACGGATATGTACAAAACCTTTCATGATAAATTCCTCCTAATATTATTTCTAAAGAACTATTCCTGCACCTGCTTCATCTGCTTATGGATTAAGCCAGGATGTGCAGGTTGTAAGCTATGATACCTACTACTACCAGCAGCAGGGTTACTCTGGTGGAGTTCATGCTCTTTCTACCCAGCAGCCAGTATGCAAAGAATACAATCAGCGTGGGAGCCAGACTCGGCATAATCTGGTCAGCCAACTGCTGCAGGGAAATGCTTACCTCTCCCCAAGAGAACTCGAATGCAAACTTGGCGCTTACTACCGACGGAATCAATGCGCCGATTACGGTAATACCAAGAATGTTGGCTGCCTGGGTAATCTTCTTTAACTGGTTTCCGATCTCACTTACGATTCTTGCACCCTCTTTGTAGCCCAGCCCGAAGAACTTCTGCATACAGAAGCAGCGGAACAGACCGAAGCAAATCCACAGAATCAGAGCCAGAGGGCTTCCTTCCAATGCCATATAGGAAGCGATGGAACCGATAATGGTAGACGGAATTACATGGAACAGGGTATCGCCGATACCCGCTAACGGTCCCATCATACCGGTTTTCAGAGCTGCAATCGTATCGACTGCATCTGCACCGGTTTCATCCTGCAGTGCGCAGTCCACGCCCATGATGATGGGAGCCATGGTGTTGTTGGTATTGAAGAACTGAAGCTCGGTCTTAGCCAACTGTTTCTGCTCTTCTGCTTTTGCTTTCTTGATCATGGGAAGCATACTGAAGTAATATCCCAGACCCTGCATCTTTTCGTAGTTCCATCCGCATCCGCCGAGGAAATACCATCTCCAAAATACCTGCTTGCCTTCTTTGCTGATTGCCACTTTATTTCCCTTACTCATCGCCCATGTCACCTCCTGCGTTTACTGCTGCAGCCGCCGGCTGCTCATCGCTCTTCTGATAGCTTAATACTGCAAATGCCAGGCCAATCAGGGCTGCACCCAGTACCGGAACACCCAGGTAAGCTGCCATGAAGAAGCCAACGATTAAGTAGGTAATATTCTTGCTGACCGGCAGATACCGAAGCAGGATTGCAATACCAAGAGACGGTAAGATGCCGCCGGCGGTCTTTAAGCCGTTCATCAGCCACATGGGCAGATTGTTTACAACCAGCTCTACGAATGCAGAACCGAATACCACTGCCAGGAATACCGGCAGCATACGGGACAGAGACTGGGGAATCAGGCCAAACAGGTTCATCTTTGCTGCTGCATCATACTTGCCGGCTTCCACCAGCTTTTCAGCCCTGTGCTGGAAAAAGGTGTTGGAAAAGCGGGCCAGAATGTCTAACTGGATCATCAGCAGGCCAATCGGGATAGCCAGAGTTACGCCGAACTCTGCGCCCTCTCCGCTGGTGATTGCGAATACGGTACCTAACAGAGAACCGGTCATATAGTCCGGAATGGAAGCTCCGCCAAAGTTACCGATACCCAGTACTAACAGGTTTAAGGTACCGCCGACTACCAGACCAGTCTGTACATCGCCCAGAACCAGACCTGCGAAAAATCCTGCCATGGTCGGTTTTACCGTACCAAAGGTTGTATTGTTGCCATCATAAAACGCAAAGCCTGCATACAGGGTAAGAAGCAGGATCTGCCACCACTGAATCGTCATGATTTATACCTCCATAACCAAATTTTTTATTATTCATCATCGGAGCTGTCAGATTTGGCTTCCAAATCCAGACATGCAATGCCGTCTTTTGCTGCTGCTGCTACTTCCGCAACCTGTGCCAGATCCTCTACGTCAAAGTCCTTGAACAGCGCGTCGATGATCATCGGCAGGTTCATGCCGGAGATAACCTTTGCCCGACCCTTTAATCCGTGCCGGTCCAGAATCATCTCAGACTGGTTGTACGGCGTACCGCCGCGCAGGTCTGCAAAAATCAGGCCTCTCTTGCCTTCAGTCAGCCAGGAAACCAGATACTCCTCCAGGCGCTTGCCGAAATTCTCAATTCCTTCGTCTTCCGTAAGCTCCAGAGCCGTAATCTGGTCGGCTGCGGGCCCCATTACCATAGAGATGGCTGCTTTCATTCCCGTAGCAACTCCTCTATGAGAAACTAATAAAAGTTCCATTCCATTTCCTCCAATTCGGCAGGGGATCAAACGGGCTCAATCTCAATGCTAAAATAATCCCACCGTTTGTATCCCTCTATGTACTCAATGGTTCTTCCGTCAAAAAGATAGGTATATCTTCTTGTGAATGCGCTGGGCTCCCCTTCTGTCAATCCCAGCAGTTCTCTCTCTTCCCTCGGGGTCGGGAACAGAATTTCCGTGATCTCCTTATTATCAGCCAGGTACAGGTCAATCCCGTATTCTGCCCGGATCTTCCGGTAGATCGATGTGAACTCCTCCTTGCGGTTTACATCTTCCTCCTTAATAAATTCGGAAATCATATACGTTTTCTGTACGATGATAGGAATATCGTCTACCAGACGTACCCGTTTAATAAAGTAGAAAGGCTCGTCAGGACTGATATTCAGCTCCTTTGCAATCCTTGGATCGGTCATGCGCCGAATCTCAAGCACATCTACCCGTTCCTCTGCATCACGGTATTTCTCAATATCGGAAAACTTGACGACTTTGCCTCTCCGGGCCTTGGATACATAAGTGCCCTTGCCCTGGTATCGTACTAAATACCCCTCGTTTGTCAGCCCCTGCAGGGCCTTTATAGCGGTAATTCCGCTTACATTATACTTTTTCTTCAGTTCCGCCTCGCTGTAAAACTTATCGCCTGGTTTGAACAATCCATTGTTGATTTCGTACAATAAGTTCTGTTTAATCTGCTGATATTTTGGAATGGCCATATTCGTTCTCCCTTTTTTCTTCCGGTTATGTGGTTAATATAATAAACTGTTATGATTGTAACAGATTTACCTGCCGGAATCAACGAATTTCCTCCCCGATCCCTTATATCATCAGCGCTCCGGCGGCATACTCTCTCCCCCTTTCCCGGGATAACCTGCATCTGGATAATCGCTGAAATGTCATCCCTTATTCTGTTCTTCACTTAATTGCTTAATATATTAAGCTGTTAACATGATATTATAATATATGTGCAAAAAAGTCAACGCCTTTTTTTATTTTTTGTCAAAAAATATGAATGGTTGTTCTCCAGCAACTTGGAAAGTATCAGAAATATTTACAGAAAACAGAGGTTATCACGCCATTGCTTATAATGGCACTCAGAAAACAAGAAAAAGGGTCTGAATTGCACAAAAACGGGGTGAGTTGTTCTTACAGTTTGAGCAACCACTTCTCGATAATAGGACTTGGTCAGCCAAAATCCATAAATCTTATCCGGAATACGGGGCATATGACGTCAAAATTTCCCTTGTCCTTTTTCTCCTGCTATCATGGAGTTACCTTAAATATGACGACAAGGAGGATTCAATTATGGAACCAAGGCTTTACGGATACGTCCGTGTCTCCACCAGAGAGCAATGCGAAGATCGCCAGCTCATTGCCCTGCGAAAGTTTTCTGTTCCGGAAAGCAACATCTTTATGGACAAAGTCAGCGGTAAGGACTTCAACCGGCCCAAATACCGCAGCCTGCTGCGGCGGCTTAGGCCTGATGACGTGCTGGCTGTCAAATCCATTGACAGGCTGGGGCGCAATTACGAAGAGATTTTGGAGCAGTGGCGGTTTATCACAAAAGAGAAAAAGGCCAACATCGTGGTACTGGATATGCCTCTTTTAGACACACGCCAGACAGGGAAAGACCTGACCGGTACCTTTGTGGCTGATCTGGTTCTGCAAATCCTTTCTTACGTAGCCCAGACAGAGCGGGAAAATATCCGTCAGCGGCAGCAGGAGGGAATCGCCGCTGCAAAGCAGCGAGGCGTGCAGTTTGGCAGGCCCCCCAAAAAAGAGGCCGAAGATTTTGTCCGCCTGAAGGCCCCATGGGAGCACAAA
>CAMMNN010000049.1 GCA_946498245.1 uncultured Clostridium sp.
ATGTGTATTCCTACTCCGTGCCGGTGAGCGTGTTCATCACCGTGGGCGGCGGCCTCTATTTCCTCTATCTCCTCCTGACAAGAAAGAAGGTGTAACTATGCGTGTACAAAAATTGACAAAACAGTATGACGGGAAAACTGTGGTGGACGGCGTGAGCTTTGCCATCCCCAAGGGCAAGGTGATTTCTCTGATTGGTCCCAACGGTGCAGGCAAGTCTACCGTCATGGGCATGATCTCCCGGCTTATTGCCCACGATAACGGATTGGTAGACTTTGAGGGCAAGGCCATCGACAAATGGAAAAGCAAGGAACTCTCCAAGCGCCTTGCCATCCTGACCCAGTCCAATAATATCCAGATGAAACTGACCGTACGGGAGTTGGTGACCTTCGGGCGCTTTCCCTATTCGGGCAACCGGGTCACCCCAGAGGATCAGAAGATCATCGACCGGGCAATTCATTACATGGAGTTGGAGGAGTTCCAGGATCGCTTCATCGATGAACTCTCAGGCGGCCAGAGACAACGGGCACTGATTGCCATGGTTATCGCTCAGGACACGGAGTACGTGCTGTTGGACGAGCCTACCAACAACTTGGACATCTACCACGCCACCAATATGATGAAAATCGTCCGCCGCCTCTGCGATGAGCTGGGGAAGACGGTGATTTTAGTGCTGCATGAAATCAACTATGCGGCATTCTATTCTGACTATATCTGTGCCTTTAAAGACGGAAAAATCGCTAAGTTCGGCACTGTAGAGGAGGTGATGACAAAAGAGAATCTGTCGCAGATTTATCAAGTGGACTTTGAAATCCTGACCATTGCAGGCAAGCCCCTGTCCATCTACTATTAGCACTTATTTTCAGTACTTTTTAGAAAAGGAGTAAACAAAAATGAACATGAAAAAGATACTTTTTCTTGCACTGACCGGCGTAATGGCTCTGAGCCTCATGGCCTGCTCCCCTCAGAATGGCGGAGATTCTTCTGAGAATACTTCTTCGCCCAGCAGCAACCAATCCAGCGGGGAAACCCAGAACAACGAGACGCCTGAGTCTGTGACCATTATCAGCCTCAATGCCAACAAGGAGGCCATAGAGCTGGAAGTGCCTTACGATCCCAAGCGCATCGCGATTTTAGACATGGCTTCCCTGGACATTCTTGACGCCCTGGGCGTAGGCGACCGAGTAGTAGGTACTGCTGATACCAGCCTGGAGTACCTACAGAATTACATCAATGACGGTATAGCCAATCTGGGGACAATCAAGGAGGCCGATCTGGAAGCGGTCATGGCCTGCGATCCAGACATTATCTTCATCGGCGGCCGCCTAGCTTCCAGCTATGATGCCCTCAGCGAGATCGCTCCTGTGGTTTATCTGGCCACAGATGCCGAACTTGGTGTGGTAGAAAGCGTGCGGCAGAATGCTGCCACCATTGCCTCCATGTTTGATCTTGAAGATAAGGTAGACGAGCTAATGGCTGACTTTGATGGTCGCATTACTGCACTGTCAGAGTTTGCCGCCGACAAGACTGCTATCGTTGGACTCGTCACTAGCGGCAGTTACAATGTGTTGGGCAACGACGGCCGCTGCTCCATGATTGGCCGAGAGATCGGCTTCACGAACATCGGCGTGGACGCCAATATTGACACCTCCACCCATGGCAACGAGGCCTCCTTTGAGTTTATTGTGGAGAAAGCGCCGGAGTATATTTTCGTTTTGGATCGCGATGCAGCTATCGGCACTGATGGTGCAAAATTGGCTCAGGAAATCATGGAGAACGAGTTGGTGATGGGCACTGACGCATACAAGAATGATCATATTATCTATCTTGCAAATCCCGCTGTATGGTACACTGCTGAGGGCGGAATCACTGCGCTGGATTTGATGCTTCAGGATTTGGAAAGTGAGTTACTCAACTGATTAATCGAGAAGAAATTTACAAATGAAAATGCTCTAAGTGACTGTTTCACTAACCATGACAAAAGCCATGATTAAGAAGTCACTTAGAGCATATATCAGCCTCTGAAAAATATTTTTATGATTCTTCTATAATGCATCTGGCAATGACCGGCATTTCCACCGGCTTATTCCAGGTTTCCGGCCCATAGGTAGGCTGGGACGCGATGGCATCCAGCACCTCAAAGCCGGATATGAGCTGACCGAAGGCGGCATAGCGGCCGTCCAGCTTATGGGCGTCCTCATGGACTACAAAAAACTGGGTTCCCGCAGTGTCGTATCCGTCGTCTCTGGCCATGGAAATGGCTCCCCTTTTGTGGGGAATGGGGTTTTCAATGCCATTTTCGGCAAACTCCCCTTTTATGTGCCACTGGCTGTCTGTCATAATATCATTGTCCGGAGAACCGGCCTGTATGACGTAGCCCTCTACAATGCGGCACCATGCCAGTCCGTCGTAAAAACCGGATTTGGCCGTATCAGCAAAATTTTTCACCGTCAGGGGAGCGTGTTCCGGAAACAGTTCAAATACCATTGTCCCGAAACCCTCTGTTTCAATGGTACACTTCATGCCTGTTCCTGCCTTTCCTTATTTGCTCACTGCAGCGTTTTTAAAGTAAAGGTTGCCGTTGGACAGCATATAGACGCCCTGAACATAGTCTTTCATCAGGAAATCATTGCTCTTATAGTACAAATTAATGTAAGGATACTCATCCATTACAATATCTTCTGCCTGAAGAATCAGGGCTGCAGCAGCTTCCGGATCCGTTTCCGCCTTGATCTGCTCTACTAAGGCATCATATTCCGGATTGCTGTAGAAGCTGTTATTGTTAGCGTCGTCTGTTACCAGCAGAGGCAGGAAACTCATAGGATGAGTATAGTCTGCACTCCAGCCCATAGCGGCTACGTCATACTCGCCGTTCTGAACGTTTTCGTAGAAAATAGCCCAGTCATTGGAGGTTACTTCTACCGTAACGCCCAGGTTGTTCTGAAGCATTTCCGCCATAGCCTCTACTACCTTCTTTACAGTGTCGTCAGAATAGTAGGAAAGCTGAATGGTGGGGAATCCTTCGCCATCGGGATAGCCGGCTTCCGCCAAAGCGGCTTTTGCAGCTTCTGCATCAGCAGTAGGAGAAAGTCCCCGGTCAGAACGGCCTTCCGTAATATCTTTTCCATTTACGGAATATCCGGGAGCCAGGAAGTTATAAGCCGGAGTTGCTTCTACCTGTACAACGTTGTTAATAATCGCCTCACGGTCAATAGCCAGGTTCAGGGCCTTCCGTACCAGGGGATCATTATAGGGTTCTTTGGAGCAGTTGATGTTATACCAAACAGTTCCGTAGCTGGGAACAGTCTGTACGCCGGCGCCCTCTGCTTTCAGACGGGCATAATCAGCAGAAGGAATGTTGCGGATTCCGTCTACTTCTCCGGATTCATAAGCTGTCAAAGCCGTGGAGCTGTCCAGGATATAGCGCAGAGTCAGTTTCTCCAACGTAACGTTTTCTGCGTCCCAGTAGTTCTCATTCTTTTCCAGAACCATGCTTTCGCCCATGTTCATCTCTGTGATCTTGAAGGGGCCGTTGCAGATATAGGTATCTGCGGAAGCGGTCCACTGATCGCCGTTTGCTTCAATGGTTGCCTGCTGAACCGGGTCAAATACCCACATGGTCAGCAAATCGATAAAGAAAGAGGTTGGCTGAATCAGGGTGATTTCCAGAGTCTGGTCGTCAACGGCTTTAATTCCCAGATCCTCCGCCGTTGCCTCACCTGCGTAGTACTCTTCCGCATTCTTAATGTAAGCCGTAATAATGTCTACATACTGGCCTGCCGTTGCCGGATCCAGAACACGCTGCATGGCGTAAACGTAATCATTAGCTGTTAAGTCGCTTCCGTCGCTCCACTTTAAGCCGTCTCTCAGATGGAAAGTGTATACGGTTCCGTCATCGCTGATGTCCCAGCTTTCCGCATTGCCTCCTACAACCGTTCCAGTAGCGTCATAGGTTACCAGACCTTCAAAGCAGTTTGCCAGAAATACGGCTGCAAAAGAGTTGTTTGTAATGCCGGGATCGATTCCGTCAGGCTCGTTGCTGAGAACGAAGGTCATTTCCTGAGCTCCTGTTCCGGCGGCTTCCGTTTCCTCAGCTCCGGAGCTTTCCGCTGCCGCTGTGGTTTCCTCCTCTGTGGCCTCGGCGATGGTCTGAGGCTGGGTTTCCGTAGAAGAACCGCCGCAGGCCGTCAGCGCCAAACTGGAAGCCAGTCCCAGGGCCAGCGCAAACTTGAGTTTCCTTTTCATAATCTACTCCTCCTTTTGAGTATTATGGGAAGGGCAATTTCTGCCCCAACCTTCTTTAATATAAATGGCAGGCCACCATATGGCCCGGTCCCGCCTCCTTTAGCTCCGGCGCAGTCTGGCTGCACATAGGGCGGGCATAGGGACACCGGGTATGGAAACGGCAGCCCGACGGGGGATTGATGGGACTTGGAATGTCCCCTTCAATACTGCTTTTTTCCTTCTCTCTGGCGTATTTAGGATTGGCAATGGGAATACTTCCCAAAAGCCCTTTGGTATAGGGGTGGAGGGGATTTTTATAGATCTCGTCCGCCTCACAGATTTCTACCAGTTGTCCCAAATACATTACGCCCACGTCGTCAGAGACGTAGCGAACCATAGACAGGTCGTGTGCAATAAACAAATAAGAAATATTTTTTTCTTCCTGAAAATCTTTTAACAGATTGACCACCTGGGCCTGTATGGACACGTCCAGGGCCGATATTGGCTCGTCGCAGATTACCAGATCCGGCTGAAGGATCAGGGCTCTGGCAATTCCCACCCTCTGTCTCTGGCCGCCGGAAAATTCATGGGCGTAGCGGTTGGCGTGTTCTTTCGTCAGCCCCACCCGTTCCAGCATGGGATACACCAAATCATTGGCCTGGTCTTTTTTCTTTACAATGTGGTGGGCTACCAAAGGCTCCGCAATAATATCCCTCACCGTCATTCTGGCATTTAACGAGGCATAGGGATCCTGAAAAATCATCTGCATTTTTTTTCGGATCGGCTGAAGCTTCTTCTGATCCAGTTCCGTAATGTCCTGGCCGTCCAAAAATATTTTTCCGGACGTAGGTTCATAAATGCGGATAATGGTTCTGGCGCAGCTTGATTTCCCGCAGCCGGACTCTCCCACCAGCCCCAAAGTCTTTCCTCTCTTTAACTGAAAGCTTACGTTGTCCACTGCATGGACTACCTGCTTTCCGGAATTTCCTACTTTAAAATGTTTGGTCAGGTTTCTGACCTCCAACACAATTGATTCGCTCATAGCTTCCTCCAGCATCATTTCCTAAGTGAATACCTTTCAGGATCCGCAGTCAGCGGAAAGGATTGTGATCCGCCGGTGCTTCCGGATCCAGCAGCCAGCAGCGGGAACGATGGCCCTCTCCGGCACAATAGAAATCCGGGCACTGACTGGCGCAGATATTTCTGGCATAGGGACACCGGGGAGCAAAGGGACAGCCGGCAGGAGGATTGGTCATATCCGGCGGCGAACCGGGAATAGGCGACAATCTCTTGCTTTTATCCTGCTCCAGTTTCGGAATAGATTCCAAAAGTCCCAGCGTATAAGGGTGCCTGGGATTTTCAAATATATCGTCAATAGAGGCTTCCTCCATAATAAGGCCGCCGTACATTACAATTACCCGGCTGCAAAGCTCTGCCACCACGCCTAAGTCGTGGGTAATAAACATAATGCTGGTACCGAACTCTTTCTGAAGCCCCCGTATCTGCTTTAAAATCTGATCCTGTATGGTAACGTCCAGGGCTGTGGTAGGCTCGTCGGCAATGAGAAGATCCGGCTTATTGGCCAAAGCCATTGCAATCATAACCCGCTGACGCATACCGCCGGAAAACTCATGGGGAAAAGAACGGTATCTCTTCTCCGGCTCCGGAATCCGGACTTTGGAAAAGAGTTCCAAAACCTCCCGTTTCAGTTCGTCTTTTCCTTTTTCCGGGTGGTGTTCCTTAATCATCTCCGCCACCTGCTTTCCCACAGGGATCAGCGGGTTTAGGGAAGACATGGGATCCTGAAAAATCATGGAGATCTTTTCTCCCCGGATCTTCTGCATCTGCTTCTTTCCCATAGCCGTCAAATCCTGGCCCTCAAATACGATCTTTCCTTCTTTAATGCGGCCCGTATCTGCCAGCAGCTTCAGAATCGACATGGAGGTTACGCTTTTCCCGCTTCCGGACTCTCCCACAATTCCCAGAATGTCGCCTTTCTCCACACAAAAGCTGACGCCCCGGACAGCCTGTACCTCCCCGCTGCTGGTAAAAAATGATGTCTTTAAATTTTCTATCTGTAAAATCGGTTCCATGGTTCCTCCCGCGCCGCACAGACGGCGGCCTTCTTTTTGTCCCAAATCCGGCCTCTTATTTTTTCAGCTTCGGATCCAATGCGTCCCTGAGTCCGTCCCCTACGAAGTTGAAGGCAAACATAATCAGACAGATCATCAGCGCCGGTATAAAAAGCTGGTAAGGACAGGTCCTTAAATTAGCCGTTGCATCGTTACACATCGTTCCCAGGCTGGCAAGGGGCGGCTGAAGCCCGATACCGACGTATCCCAGAAAAGCCTCCAAAAAGATGGCGGAGGGAATCAGCATCGTTACTGTTACCAGAATAGAACCCATGGCGTTTGGAATCAAATGCTCTAAAAGAATGGTTTTGGTGGAAGATCCGATGGTCTTTGCCGCCAAAACAAACTCCTGTTCCTTTAAGGTAAGTACCTGCCCTCTTACTACACGGGCCATATCTACCCAGTAGACGCTTCCCAGAGCTATAATGATGCTGTGAAGGCCGTTTCCCAAAAGGACCATGATCAGAATTACGTATAAAGTCAGCGGTATGGTGCTGATAATATCCACAATACGCATCATAACCGTATCGGTGTTGCCGCCCCGGTATCCGGAGATTCCTCCGTAAAGGATTCCGATTACCATATTTACGGCAGCCGCAATAAAGGCCACTAAAAGGGAAATCCGGGTTCCGTACATCAGACGGGTCAGAATGTCCCTTCCCAAAGCGTCTGTTCCTAAAATATAAGAACGGTTCCACATGGTAGTGGACGGATAAATAACCTTTGTAGCCTGATCCGCAATAACATAGGGCTTTTGCCCGTAATAGAGGGCCACTTCCGTTCCGCCGCAGTCGAAAATTACCATCTTCGCATCATCTTCGCTGCGGACCTTCGTAAGCTGCGCTCCCAGAGTCCCGTCAGGATTTACATAGACCACTTTCAGAGACTGGGTAATATAGAGATAGCCTTCTCCGTCAGGCGCTTCATAGACCTTCATAAGCGGTGAAATGTTGACTACGTCCAGATTTTGATCGGAATAACTGTATTTTGTAAAGAAGGGGCCAATTAGGGCGAATGCCAGAAGAAGGATAATAATAATAAATCCTGCAATTGCCGTTGGCTTTCTCCGGAACCGGAACCAGACATCTCCTGCAAAGGTCCGGTTTTTGGTCCAGATCTTCTCCCGTTCTTCATTTGTTGATGAAAGCAATTCCCATTTTTGTTCCATTGTTCTCCCCTGCCTATTCGTATTTAATTCTCGGATCAATGAGGCAGTAGAATACATCTACAATGAAAACCATTGCCAGCAAAAAGGTGGCGTAAAAAATGGT
The DNA here is from genome assembly GCA_946498245.1 of uncultured Clostridium sp. Lineage (GTDB taxonomy): Bacteria > Bacillota > Clostridia > Lachnospirales > Lachnospiraceae > UMGS1370. The sequence goes on from CAMMNN010000049.1 coordinate 7,625, forward strand.
TACCCCCATAATCGTCGTATAATCCCGTTGGGAAACGCTGTTGACAAAATGGACTCCCAATCCCGGTATGGCAAAAATCTTTTCTACTACAAAGCTTCCCGTCAGCAAATTGGCCACTGTCGGTCCCAAAACCGTAATAACCGGTATCAGAGCGTTTCTCATAGCGTGGCGCAGGATAACCTTTCTCTCGGAAAGGCCTTTGGCCCTGGCGGTACGGATGTAGTCCTGTCCCATTACTTCCAAAAGGCTGGAACGCATTAAGCGGGCCAGATAGCTGACGGAATAACCTCCCAGAGCAATGACCGGAAGGATATAGCCCTTCCAGGTATCCACCCCGTAGGTAGGCAGCCAGTTAAGGCGGAAAGAAAATATGTAAATCAGCACAGAGGCAATGACAAAAGAGGGAATGGTGACTCCAATCGTGGCAACTGCCATAATGGCCATATCCTGCCATTTTCCGTTTTTAATGGCTGCCAGGATTCCCATAGGAACGGCTGCCAGAAGAACGAATACCATAGTAATCACGCCCAGCTTTGCCGATACCGGAAATCCATTGGCAATAAAATCATTTACCGATTTGCCTGTGTATTCATAAGACGGCCCGAAATCCCCTCTCAAAACGCCGCCCAGATAGTCAAAAAACTGCTCATACAAAGGAGCGTCCAGATTGTATTTGGCATTTAAAGCCGCTTCCACCTCTGCCGATACCTTTCTGTCGCTGGTAAAAGGCCCTCCCGGTATGGAGTGCATAATAATAAATGTCAAAAGAATGATAAAAAACAAAGCTATCGCCATCATTCCAAGACGCTTTGCAAAGTATTTCCACATAGTCTTCCCTCACATTCCATTATCCGGAACTGTTTCGGCTTTCCAGTCCCAGGGGGCAAAACACGCTTTGGCCCCACATCATATTGGATAATCATAGCATATATCGTCCGTATTTGTCAACGCTTTAGCACTTCAAACTGCTACCATTCAAATGCCCCAAAGCTCTCGGCATCCCTGATCCTTTGCCGCCTGACGGCGGCGGAAGATTAAGGTAAGCAAAAAGGCCGCTGCCGGTTTCTGCAACCGTCCATCGGCCTCTGTTATGTTATGATTATGCCAGTTTGGATTTTGCCAGCTCTGCCAGCTTCGTAAATCCTTCTGCATCATTGATTGCCATGTCAGATAATACCTTGCGGTTCATCTCTACGCCGGCCAGCTTTAAGCCGTACATAAATTTGCTGTAGGACAGACCGTTGATGCGGGCTGCAGCGTTGATACGTGCAATCCATAACTGTCTGAACTGTCTCTTTCTTTCTTTACGTCCGGAATAGGAATTTGCTAATGCTCTCATTACGGACTGCTTTGCGATTCTGTACTGTTTGGAACGAGCGCCTCTGTAGCCTTTAGCCAGCTTTAACACTCTGTTATGTTTCTTTTTAGCGTTCATACCGCCTTTAATTCTTGCCATCGGTCATTTCCTCCTTCTTAATCCAGCGTCAACTTACAGATACGGTAAAATCTTCTTCATTACCTTGCTGTTGGTAGCATCGGCAACAATATCTTTTCTAAGGTTTCTCTTTCTCTTGGTTGACTTCTTAGTTAAGATATGGGATTTGTACGCTTTATTACGAACCAGTTTACCTGTTCCAGTTACTTTGAAACGCTTTGCTGCTGCTCTGCTTGTTTTTAATTTAGGCATTGTATTTTCCTCCTTAATCTCTGCTATTTTTAACGTTTTGCAGTCAAAAACATAACCATAGTCCTGCCTTCCACTTTAGCAGGCTTGTCGACTACGGCAATCTCTGCAAGGCCCTTTGCAAAATCATCTAAGATGTATTTGGATTTGGACATATGAGCCATCTCCCGGCCGCGGAAACGCAGAGTCACCTTAACTTTGTCACCCTTTTCCAGAAATTTTCTGGCAGCTCCCATTTTTGTATTCAAATCATTGGTGTCGATGTTCGGGGATAAACGAACTTCTTTAATCTCGATTACTTTTTGCTTTTTTCTGGCCTCTTTTTCCTTTCTGGCCAGCTCATAGCGGTACTTTCCATAATCGATGATCTTACATACCGGCGGCTTTGCTGTCGGAGCAATTTTCACCAGGTCAAGCTCAGCTTCTTGTGCCAGCTTATAGGCCTCCTTAGCAGACATAATGCCAAGCTGGCTTCCGTCTTCGCCAATCAAGCGGACCTCTTTGTCTCTGATTTGTTCGTTAATCATTAATTCGCTAATAGTCGTACACCTCCATGTAATGTGATTACTCAGGGAACCTGAAAACTTTTCATGAAAAGAATCCTGCTTTGCAAGATTCTCCGCCTGGGTTGGGCGCTCCTGCGACATCCTCTGCACCGCTGCAGTGCGATCCCGCGGAACGTTTGTTATTTCATAGAAACAAAATCTCCTATAAAACAACAAAAAGCAGATAAGAAATCCTTCTTATCCGCCCGTACCTCTACAAAGCCCTGCAAATCTATACTGCTGACGCTCTAAAGCTTATGTAGTCATTATGAACCCGGGTCACTTGCTCGTGCCAGGGTGAGGCGGATACCTGCTTTCCTGTCAGTTGTCTTCACAACTTTAAATACTATACTATATGTAAAGTATTCTGTCAAGGGTTTTGTGAAACAATTTTTTCTGTTTCCATTTCACCGCCAAAGTCATTTTGTTGCCTTTTCATTTATAAATACTTTCTGGCTTCCTCCTCTGTTAAACCGAATTTCTCTTCCAATTTTGTTTTTATAACCTCTTCTGCTATTCCTAAATCCCGAAGAACTGCCGCCATATTTTTAGCTCCTTCCTCTCGCCCCAGCGACATTCCTTCCTCTCGGCCCAGCAGCATTCCTTCTTCTCGGCCCAGCAGCATTCCTTCCTCTCGGCCCAGCAGCATTCCTTCTTCTCGCCCTCTCTCCAGACCTTCATCATAGCTCTCGTTTAGTTTCATTGCTAAGGTCATATATTCCCGCCTCCATTCTCGGTTCTGTTTCGCTTCCTGTACCGCGCTCTCTAATTCCTCTACATACGGATCCTCACTCCGGATCCCCTCTATATAATTTAATACCGCTTTTAGTTTCCCATCTATATCCTCTTGTGTCCCTTTCGTGTTCAAGAAGATTTTTACTGCTTCGTCTCCTAATTCTATTGTCTTGTCTTCCATGCATAGGTTCTGGAATGTGTATTTATGCCTTCCCTTCCCGAATATATCTCCCATGCAAATGAAGATTACATAGCTCTTGTTTAATTTCCGGTAGCTCTCCCCTTTATCAATTAGCTGCAGATCAATCATTGACTGGTAATACCGGCTCCGTTTCGGCAGCACTTTTGTATTTACCGTCTGCATCTCTATGTTATAAACCCTCTCCATCTCGTCTTTAACATACACATCCAGCCTCACGCTTTTCGCGTCTATATCCTCTGCAATGGATTTCTGCAATTCCGGATATTCAATCCGCAAGATACTCAGCTCTGGAAAAATCCTCTCCAACAGTTTCTTGCATAGGTTCGGACGGCTCATCACCTTCCCAAAAATAAAGTCATCTGCCAGCGTCAATGACTGCCATGTTTGTTCCAAATTTTCTTCTGTCTTTTTCCCCATATCTCCTCCGGTTCCTGATTTTCTTGGCGGCTTTCTTTCATATTCAAGCTCCAGGTCTTTATATACAGAAATAGGTCATATATTCCTTTAAAAATATTATACAATAATACCATTTTCATTACAATCAGAAACCCTTTATTTTATCATTTTGCCCTCCAGCATCCTTCTTTCTCTGCATACAGTAAGCCAAAAGTTCCGGAAACCTATAACGTTTCCGGAACTGTCCATTGTCTTTCCTTTTAGAAAGCAGCCGCTTTTGCCGGCCTCTTATTTGGCTTTAAAACTGGTACATTCCGTCTGGCTGGCGGTGCTGGCCTTGCCTCCGCCGATGCCGATATGCTCTGCCGCGCAGCGCCGTCTTTCGTTGTAAACGCAGTTCACGGCTTCGCAGTCCACTTCCAGGCGGTTTTCAGGGGTCTTAAAGAGATTGGAAAACGCTTCCCCCTTGTTCTCATCAAAGCTGGCGCAGCAGGTGTCGCATTTATCCTTTGCTGTAAGCCCCTCTACTACAATTCCGTTCTTGCAGCAGCAATTGTCCGCATTATGGACACAACTGGTTACGTTACAGTTCAGCTTTGTCATAATAAATTCCTCCTTAGCCTTCAGGCAGATTTCGAGTTGACAAAGCTAGTATTGCCTAGAGAAAAGATTTTATGTATGACTCAATCCAGTAGACCAGCCGTGTAGCCGCCCAGGTAAGGGCAAATGTCATCACCAGCATCATAAAAATTTCCCTTGCAGTGGGCTGTGCAGCCGCAAAATGACCGGTTATTGCCTGAGCAGCCACATGGTGGGTCAGAAAGATACCATAGCTGCTCCCGGACAGGCTCATCACAATTTTTTCAGCACTGCGCCGCCGTTTAAGCCACCTTGCCGCTCCCATCCAGAACAGGTAAAAAATCACAGTAAAAATCAGAAAAGAAAGCTCTCTGCCAAATGTACCCGAACCCTTGGTTACAGGCACAAAGATCCAAACCGCCATTCCCGCCGCCGTCAGAATCCAAATCGGCCCCTGCAGATTCGGCCGATGCTTTTCAATGTATTTTCTCCCATCCTCCAGGGCTGCGCCCAATAAGAAATAAAACAAATCTACCACGGGATTTTGTTTGAGTTCAATGGGGAAGGGATGCCATGCAAAGAGAATCAGAGCCGCGGCAAAAACCGTCATGAGGCTGACTGCCGGATACCTCCGGTATACCCATCTCACAGCCGGAAATGCCAGGTAGAGCATAATAATGCTCCCCAAAAACCATTCCCCTACCATATAAAAAGTAGGAACCAAATTTGCCAGCCAGCCGTCCATGCCGACTACGGACCAGATCATCGCAGAGGTCGGAACCACATGGTAAATCTCTCTCAACTGCCAAAAAACCCAGAAAAAGGCCAATGCATAGGTGATCCAGAAAAGAGGATAGATGCTGAAAAACCGTTTTTCATAGAATTTTCTGACAGAAAAATTCTCGTCATCTCTGTACCGGCACATCAAGGCTGCTCCGGAAACCATAAAAAAAGAATACACAGCTATCATGCCAAAGCTGCCGTTGGCAAAGCTGTGAAAATAGTCAATAGGCTGCGAAATTGCAAGGGGAAAATGGTATACGACGATCATAAGGGCGCATATGGCCCTTATGACGTCTAAATAAAATAAGCGTTCCTGCTTCATTCCTTACTTCTCTTCTTTTTTGTCTTTTGCTACAGTTTCTCTGAGAGTTTTGGTTTCAATCTCCTCTTTGAGCATCTGGATAAAGGAGTCTAAGGTTCTCTGGCCCTCGTCGCCTGCAAAGCGGCTTCTTACGGAAACCAGTCCTTCTTCCTCTTCCTTCTGCCCCACTACCAGCATATAGGGGATTTTTTCCATCTGTGCGGAACGGATCTTGTAACCGATTTTTTCGGAACGGCCGTCAACCTCCGCCCGGATTCCCGCGTCGTTTAATGTCTTTTCTACGCTGGCTGCGTACTGGGCGAACTTTTCAGAAATCGGCAGTACCTTTACCTGAACCGGAGCCAGCCATGTGGGGAAAGCGCCGGCAAAATGCTCAATTAAAATACCGATAAAGCGTTCAATGGAGCCAAATACAACTCTGTGGATCATAATGGGACGGTGCTTTTCTCCGTCGGCTCCCATGTACTCCAGTTCAAAACGCTGGGGAAGCTGGAAATCCAACTGAATGGTACCGCACTGCCAGGTCCGTCCAATAGAATCCTCCAGATGGAAATCGATCTTCGGTCCATAGAAGGCCCCGTCGCCTTCGTTTACTACGTAAGGCAGTCCCAGCTCGTCCAGAGCGCTTCTTAAACCGTCTGTAGCCATCTCCCAATCTTCGTCGCTTCCCATAGAATCTTCCGGTCTGGTGGAAAGCTCTACGTGGTATTTAAATCCAAAGAGAGAATAAACCTGGTTAATGAGATTGGCTACGTTTTTAATCTCATCCTTAATCTGCTCCGGAGTCATGAAAATATGGGCGTCGTCCTGAGTAAAGCAGCGAACCCTCATAAGTCCGTGAAGCTGTCCGGATTTTTCATGGCGGTGTACCAATCCCAATTCTCCCATTCTCAGGGGCAAATCCCGATAGGATCTGGGCTCAGAAGCGTAAACCAGAACTCCGCCAGGGCAGTTCATAGGCTTAATGGCATAGTCTTCGTCGTCAATGACGGTAGTATACATATTGTTTTTATAATGATCCCAGTGTCCGGAGGTTTCCCACAGGCTGCGGTTTAAGATAATGGGAGTGGAAATTTCCACATACCCCGCCTTCCGGTGAATCTCTCTCCAGTAATCCAGAAGAGTATTTTTTAACACCATTCCTTTAGGAAGGAAGAAGGGGAAGCCCGGGCCAGCCTCATGCATCATAAACAGGCCTAACTCTTTGCCTAACTTTCTGTGATCCCGCTTCTTTGCCTCCTCCATCATGGTGATGTAAGCTTCCAGCTCTGCTTTTTTGCCAAAAGCCGTACCGTAAAAACGAGTCAGCATCTTGTTCTTTTCATTGCCTCTCCAGTAAGCTCCGGCAAGGCTCATCAGCTTAAATGCCTTTCCCACATCTTTTGTGCTCATCAGATGAGGGCCGGCGCAGAGATCCACAAATTCTCCCTGTCTGTAAAAGCTGATTTCCTCTCCCTCCGGCAAATCCTCAATCAGTTCTACCTTATAAGGCTCCTGGCGCTCCTTCATAAAGTCAATAGCTTCCTGGCGGGGAAGGGTAAAACGCTCAATGGGGAACGCCTCTTTGATGATCTTCTTCATCTCAGCTTCTACCTTCTCCATATCTTCTGCCGTAAAGGGCGTTTCCGGATCCAGATCATAGTAAAACCCATCGGCGATAGAGGGGCCGATAGCCAGTTTCGTAGACGGATACAGCCTCTTAATGGCCTGAGCCATAACATGGCTGGCGGAGTGGCGCAGGGCCGCTAAACCTTCCGGGTCATTGGCAGTACAGATACTTAAAGTACAGTCCCGATCCAAAACGGTTCTCAGATCCTCTGTTTCCCCGTCTACAACGCCTGCACAGGCGACTCTTGCCAAACCTTCGCTAATGTCTTTTGCAATGTCGATAATTGACATAGGCTGGGCGTATTCTTTTACCGATCCGTCTTTTAAAGTAATTTTCATAGCGTTTTATCTCCTTATTCATATTTTTAAATCATGAAACGTGTCAGCAGCCATTTTGTTCTATAGGAAATTCAGAAGAATTTCCTATAGAACAAAAAAGTCCCTTGCCATGCTTTCCCATGGCAAGGGACGATTTGTTATCGCGGTTCCACCCTGCTTGCCCGGACAGTCTGCTGTCCGAACCACTTATAAGATGATAACGGAATCACCGTTCCCGATTAAGGGACGCTCCGGGGTGGTCTTCAGAAATCCTTCCTGCCGGATGCTCTCACCCTATGCATCCTTCTCTGAACAGGCGGCTGATTTCTTACTCTTCCCATCAACGCATTGCTTGATCTATTAACAAAATTCATTATAGCATGGAAACCGATTTTGTCAAGGCTTGAATCTGCCCTATTAATCTTCTTCAATAGTAATGTTATAGGTTCCGTCGGCATTTTTGGATACGCGGTATTTTACTCCGTCCGCGTCTCTGGCAGTTCCGCTAGTTTTTACCTTGCCGGACTCATTAACCAGATACTGTTTTCCGTCTACTTCTTTAATTTCATAGGTCATGCCGTCTTCTGCATGAACCAAAGCTCCGTCTTCATACAGGTATCCGTTCTGCACTCCCGTTACGCCGTCGCCCTTTTTTCCCAGAGAACCGCTGGAAGTAAAGTAAAATACTTCGTTGTCATGATTTTCATCATTTACTACAACTCGGCCTGTCTTCATAACGCCGTCGCTGTCAAAGTAGTAAATTCTGCCGTCAGACAGTTCCAGAAGGCCTGTGTACATCCGGCCGTCTGCCCGGAAGCAGTAGGTCTTTCCGTCAATGCTTGCAACAGCGTAGTCATCATCTAAAGGCGTTCCCTTATAGGTTGTGCTGTACGCCTGACCGTCACGGAAATAGTACCAGTTCTCTTCCGTTTCTTCCACGTTGTAGATGTACTCCCAGCCGTCGGCGCCGCTGCCGTCTGCCTTATGGTAGCGCAGCCCATTAATATCGCCGCTTACATTGCCGTATTTTGAAGAAGTAAAGCTAATGGGATCTACCCATCCTGTCAGCATCCGTCCTTCGGCGTCAAAAATATAGTTTTCGCCGCTGATCTTCTGCTCCTTGGATACGGACATCTTTCCGCTGGTGGAGAAGTAGTACCATGCCGGTTCGCCCCATCCGTTGCTGTCATATTCTCTCTGATCCAGATACTGCCAGCCTGTGGCCATAGCTCCGGAATCCTTAAAATAGTATACGCTGTCATCAATGTCGTGCCAGCCCGTTACCATATGGCTGTCTTCAAAATAGTATTTTACATTGCTAATGGTTCTCCACCCCGACTCAACGATCATGCCGTTGTCCCGGAAATAGCACCATACCTGATCCCCGTCCCAGTCGTCTGTAAGCTGAACCCAGGCTTCCGTTACCATCACGCCGCTTTCATTTACATAATAGCTGCCGTCAATTAACTGGTTTACTGCCATATCTCCATTGCCGTTAAGATAGTAATATTTCCCGCCTGCGTCTTTGCGCCATACGTCGGTGGCCCAGCTTCCGTCGTTTTCCTGATAACCCCACTGGCCATTGTCTTTCACTACCCAGCCTGCTGCCAATGCCGTCATGCTCATTCCGACGGTCAGCGCAGCGGCGGCAACTATAGTTGCCATCCATCTCTTCATCATAAAATAACCTCCTTTGAACACCCTTTTACTCTTTCATAGCAACTCCTTTTTTCTGATACCATCATACCACAAAAGCTGGAAATAGTCTTGAATTAATTCTTACGAAATCTTGTCGTTTTCGTCATATTTGCGTATTCTGCTGTAATTTGCAGACACTTTCTCAAGTATCCAAGTGTATTTTTGCAAGTGCGGCTGCAAGAGGAGAGGAAACGGCCTCTTCTTCCTGTTTCTGCTGTTTTAAATACCGGGCTACGTCTTTTTTGGAAACCCCGGCCCCCTCCTTCTTTTTACGTTCTGTAAAGGAGGAAAGCTTTTCTTTATATCCGCAGCTACAGACGAATTGTTTCTTTTCTCCGCTTCCCGTTAAAAGCATTTTCTTATGGCATTTCGGGCATCGGGCGTTGGAAGTGCGGGAAACCGTTTCCCGGTAACCGCATTCTCTGTCCTGGCAAACCAGCATTTCGCTGTTTTTCCCTTTTACAGCCAGAAGGCGCTTCCCGCATTGAGGGCATTTTTTGTTGGTCAGGTTGTCATGACGGAAGGTTCCGCCTCCTAAACGGATCTCTTCGATTAAGTCTTTGGTATAGCTGCAGACATCTTCCATAAATTCTGCGCTTTTTAACTGCCCCTGGGAAATTCGGGACAGACGGGTTTCCCACTGGGCTGTCAATTCCGGACTGCGCAGATCCTCGGGAACCAGTTCCAAAAGCTGACGTCCTTTGGCAGTGACATGAATTTCCTGTCCTTTCTTTTCTACCAGAAAGCTGTTAAATAATTTTTCAATAATATCCGCCCTGGTGGCTACCGTCCCCAATCCTCCGGTTTCCCCTAAAGTCTTTGCCAGAGCTTTCCGTTCTTCCCCTACGGCGCTTTCCATGTAAGCTGCAGGATTTTCCATGGCGGACAGAAGGGTTCCTTCCGTAAAATAAGGCGGCGGCGCTGTCTTCCCTTCTGTCATAGCGTATCGGAGTGTCCCTGCCTGTAAGACGTCTCCTTCTTTTATTTCCTCCAAAAAACTTCTGTCTTTGCTGTGAGGATCCTGACCGCCGGCAGCCGCCGTGTCAAATGCACTTTTTTCCTCAGCCTCTTCATACACCGCCCGCCAACCGGCCTCTTTTTCTATTCTGGCAGACGCGGCAAAAAGCTCATCCTGGGCTGTTACGGTTATTTTCCATTCCTCATATACGGAAGGCGGGCAAAGTACGGCCAGAAACCGCCGAACCACCAGATCGTAAATCCGTCTCTCATCAATGGTCATATGATCCAATTGGACATACTGCTCTGTGGGAATAATGGCGTGGTGATCCGTTACCTTTTTGTCGTCTGCAAAAAAGGGTTTTTCCGGCAAGGCCCTTTTGGCCAGGGCCGCCGCCATTTTCCTGTAAGGCCCTATCCCGCAGGCTTTCAGCCTTTCGGGAATGGTGGAGAGAATATCGCTGCTGAGATAGCGGGAATCTGTTCTGGGATAGGTCAGGACTTTATGATTTTCATACAGGCGCTGACACAGGTTTAAGGTTTCTTTGGCTGAATACTGATAGCGTTTGTTTGCTTCTCTTTGAAGTTCTGTCAAATCGTATAAGAGAGGTGCCGGCTCTTCTTTCACCCGGCGCTTTACCTGCGTTACTCTGGCCGGTTTCCCGGAAAGGTTCTCCAAAAGCTCCTGGATTTTTTTCTTATCAAAAGAACGGCCGGAACCGCTCTTCTTGTCCTGCCACTGGAAGGAGAGGCCGCCCCATTCCCCTTTCAGGCCGTAATAGGCTTTTGGCACAAACTCTTTGATTTCCCTTTCCCGTTTGGCAATCATAGCCAGCGTAGGGGTCTGAACCCGTCCGCAGGAAAGCTGGGCGTTGTATTTGCAGGTCATGGCTCTGGTGGCGTTCATTCCCACCAGCCAGTCGGCTTTTGCCCTGCAAAGAGCGGCGTCCCGAAGATTGTTATAGTCCCTTCCGTCTTTCAATGAAGCAAAGCCCTCTTTAATGGCTTTATCCGTGACAGATGAGATCCAAAGGCGGCGGATAGGCTTCCCGCACCCGCTTTTTTCCAGAATCAGTCGGGCCACCAGTTCTCCTTCCCGGCCGGCATCGGTAGCGATAATAACCTGATCCACATCCTTTCGGAAAAGCTGCGCCTTTACCGCCCGGTACTGACGGGCCGTCTGGCGAATCACCGAGAGCCGGAAGGACTGCGGGATCATAGGAAGATCCTCCATCTTCCATTCCTTTAGAGAGTCGTCATATTCCTCCGGATCCGCCAGTTCCACTAAATGACCCAGTCCCCAGGTCACAATATACCGTTCCCCCTCCAAAGCGCCTTCCAGGTGTTTCCCGCATTTTAACACCCGGGCAATATCCCGGGCCACTGACGGCTTTTCCGCCAAAACCACAGCTTTCATTCCCTCTGTTCCTCCTTTTCCACAAAAGCAAGAGCCAGGTCTGTCAACGGCCTGACTCTCTTCTATCCTATTATACTATCCAGCGGATTGTCTTAAATTAGATAAATATGTATTTTAATAAAAACAGAACCGCCAGAACATACATGAGAACGCTGATTTTCTTCTTCTTTGCGTTTCCGGCAATGAGGTTGATTCCCACATAAGAAATGACTCCCAAAGCGATACCCTCGGAAATGCTGTACATAAAGGGCATAGCGATAATAGCAATAAAGCAGGGAATGGCTTCGGTAATATCGTTAAAATCGATTTTTACAATGGATGTGAGCATCATATAACCTACGATAATCAAAGCCGGAGCCGTAGCAAAGGAAGGAATCGCCAGGAAAATAGGCGACAGGAACAGGGAAATGAAAAACAGTCCCGCCGTCACAAAGCTGGTGAGTCCCGTCCGTCCTCCTACAGATACGCCGGAAGAGCTTTCCACAAAGGTTGTGGTAGTGGAAGTTCCCAAAACGGCTCCTACAGAAGTACCGATAGCGTCCGCCAGGAGAGCGCCGCGGATGCGGGGCAGCTTTCCGTCTTTGTCCAGCATATCAGCCTTAGAAGCTACGCCAATGAGGGTTCCCAGAGTGTCAAACATATCCACAAAAAGGAAAGCAAACATAATAATCAGGAAATCTCCGGTAAATACCAGTGAAAAATCCATCTGCATAAACGTCGGCATTACGCTGGGAACGGAAATACCGTTGGAAAAATCAGGAAGGAGGCTATACCATCCCGCCTCGGCATTGGGAACGTAAATCCCGGCAAACTGGCAGATAATTCCTAAAATCCAGGTAATGAGGATTCCCCAAAGGATATTTCCCTTGACATTTTTGGCCAGAAGAATGGCCGTAATCACCACTCCGATAAGAGCTAAAAGTACGGTAATGCCTTCTGTCTGGAAGGTTCCGCTTTCTAAAGATCCGCTGAAGGAGAACATTCCTAACAGAGTGGAATCGTTGTTTACTACGATCTTTGCATTCTGCAGGCCAATAAAGGCAATGAAAAGTCCGATTCCTACAGATACGGCGTGTTTCAGGTTCATGGGGATAGCGTTAAAAATCGCTTCCCTGACTTTTGTAAGGGACAGGGCAATAAAAATCAGGCCCTCTACAAATACGGCTCCCAGAGCCATCTGCCAGCTATATCCCATTCCTAAAACAACGGTATAAGCAAAGTACGCATTCAAGCCCATACCGGGAGCCAGAGCAAAGGGATAATTTGACAGAATTGCCATCAAACAGGTGGCAATAAAGGACGCCAGGACCGTTGCTGTAAAGACGGCTCCTCTGTCCATTCCGGACGCAGACAGGATGTTGGGATTTACAGCCAGAATATACGCCATGGTCATAAACGTAGTAATGCCGGCTAAAACTTCTGTCTTTACATCTGTCCGGTTTTCCTTGAGATGAAACAGTTTCTCCAGATTCATTCTTATTTTCCTCCTACCATTCTCCGGCCATTGGCCGGAATCTATAGATTCCTGATGCAAAAATGCACCTAAGATATACTATAGCCCCTTTTTGTCTGAAAAACAAGCCTTTTGTCTAAAGCTTCCAAAAACAGCTTAAAAATTCATAAGCCTTTACAGCTCCTCCAGCTCCCTTAATTTGTCCTGGAGTTCTTCTCTGGCCTGACTGATCCGCCCTCCGTCCCTGGAGTTTAAGGCATCCTCAAAACGGCGTATCAGGTATTCCAGGACAGCCCGGTCTTCTCCGATGCTTTCCTCGTAAAAGCGCTCGCTTCTCAGCAAAAGCAGCTTGTTTTCTTCCTTCTCTCTGGGAGGGATCTTTAAGTAAGACAGAGTTTCCAGGCGTTTCGCCACTTCCTCGTCCGTCATGCCGTTGTCCTTTCCCCGGATAATGGCTTTTTTCTTTTCTCCTGTGGAAATAACCTTCACCTCTACTTCCAAAATGGAATTAATATCATAGGTATAGGTTACGTCCACGGCCTCTTCTCCGGCCTTATTTTTCGGCACGGCGACGCTTACCTCCCCCAGAAGCAGGTTGTTTTCCGCAAACCGGCTTTCCCCCTGAAGAACGGAAACCACAATTTTCGTCTGATCGTCATGAACCGTATAAAAGCGTTCTGTTCTGCTGGCGGGAATGACGGTGTTTCTCTCAATAATAGGGCAGAAATGGCCTCTTTCCAGGATTCCCCGTCCCCGCTCAATGGACACTTCCGTCCCAAGGGTAAAGGAGCAGACATCCGTAAGGATCACTTCCTTCACTTCTTCTCTCCGTTCCTTCATAGCCGCCTGAATGGCGGCCCCTAATGCTACGGCTTCGTCGGGATTAATGGAGGTATTGGGGAATTTCTTAAACAGGCGGACAATAAAATCCCGCACCATCCGGAATTTCGTCCCTCCTCCTACTAAAACAATAACGTCAATATCCGAAAGCCTGATATGAGCGTCTGACAGGCTCCTCTGGACGGGTTTGCGGATCCGGTCTAAAAGGGGTTCGCACTCTTTTTCATATTTAGAATAGGAAACGGTCATTTCCCGCTTTTCCCCGTCTATCATGCAGCTTAGTACGCTTTCCCGCTTTTCCGAAAGCTCCAGCTTGCACTGCTCCGCACGGCTGCGGATATGAGCCAGGGTCTTCCTGTCCAGATGATTAATATCCAGCTTCATTTCTTCCAGGAAGTCCTTTTCCAGCACAGCGGTAAAATCCTCTCCCCCCAGGTAGTTGTCCCCGGCTACGGCCCGGACTTCCAGAATATTGTCATAAAGCTCCAATATAGATACGTCAAAGGTTCCCCCGCCCAGGTCGAATACCAGAAAACGGGTGTCCCGGTTCCTCTCATAGAGGCCGTAGGCAATGGCGGCGGCCGTAGGCTCACTGATAATCCGCTCCACCCGGAATCCTGCCAGTTCCCCGGCCCGTTTCGTCGCTTTCCTCCGCTTGTCGTCAAAATAGGCGGGTACGCTGATGACGGCCTCCTCCACCGGCATTCCCAAATAGGCCTCCGCGTCCTCTTTCAGCGCTCTTAACACAAAGGAGGAAAGCTCCTCCGGCGTAAAGGTCCGGGAACCCAGGGTGTATTTTTTCCCGGTTCCCATACTTCTCTTAAAAACTTCCGCCACTGTATCGGGATAAAGAAGGCGGCGCTCCTTTGCCGTTTCCCCCACGCAGATCTCGTCATTTTCATCAATGCTGACAACAGAGGGGGTCAGCCGCTTTCCAAGGCGGTTGGGGATAATCTCCGGCCCATGCTCCGAATAATACGCTATGAGGCTGTTGGTGGTTCCCAAGTCAATTCCTACTATCATAAACTCAAACTCCTTTTATTATGCCTTCAATTAAGCAGCCGCTGTCCCATGCCGGTTCTTCCCGGAGCATCTCTTTCGCCAGATCCAGGGCCTCCTTTTTATTGCCCTCAAGGAGTGCAATATACGCCCTGGCGCCAAGCTCCTCCACGCAGCAGCGGCGGTCGCAGCGGTAGCACCAATGGCAGGAACACAGCTCCTTCAGATATTCCCGGGCCTTATCAGCCTCTCCCCGGCCTAAGGCAATGATAAACAGGCTGTAGTAACAAACCCTCTTGTCAGAATAGGTGTCCAGATAATTTTCTATAGTCTTATGTTGTTTCAGAAGCTCTTCCATGTGCCAATCTGCGTACTTTCTGGCCTTGTCCTGCTTTCCCTTCAGAAAGAAATACTCTACGGCCAAAACACAGGCAGAATTGAAGCTGTCGCCGCCGGCGCAGGATTTTACGGCCTTTTCCACAGCCATTCCTAAAAAGCCCAGCTTACCATGCTGCGCCAAAAGTTCCGCCTTCCGGTAATCTCCCTTTCCTTTGCCACTGTGGTGGACGGCCTTCTGTCTGGCATTTTCCGCCAGCTTAAAATCCCGTTTGGTTTCGTATACGGAAAAGGCCTTGTCGTAAAACTTTGCGTCTTTCCCAAGGAAAAATTCCTTCCACATTTCCAGGGCCTCTTCCCACCGGCCCAGGCGGCAGAAGGCCGTTCCTACATTCTCGGCTGCAGACATCTTTTTAGGGTAGCGTCTTAAATTTTCCCGAAAAGCCTCTAAAGCCTTCTCATATTCCCCCATTCTCATGTAAATGCTTCCCAGATTCTCATAGAAATAGCTGCTGGGTTCGGACTCCATAAGGCTGATGGCCCGTTTTACGTATTCCAGGGCTTTTTCGTATTCTCCCATTCTTTTGTAAGCGCAGCCAACGTTGACCCAGGCGTATTGATTCTGGGGATCTAATTCTCCGGCCTTTAAAAAGTCTTCCAGGGCCTTTTGGTTCTGGCCTGCCTGCAGGTAAAGAAGCCCCCGGTTAACATGGTCATAAGAAGTAGGAGCCTTTAAGATCCGCAGATCTGCGTAATGGATTCCCTGGCGGAAGTACTCTGTCTTTTCCAGGTTGTCAAAAAGACTTTGGTAGACATCTGCAAGGCGCCTTATATAGTCCGGATTCTCCGGATCTGTTTCGTAAGCCTTTTTATAGTGCTGGATAGATTCCAGACGCTTTCCCGTCCGTTCCAGGCAGTCTCCCACAAAGTACTGGTAGGAGCCGCTTTCTCCGTATTCCGTCTCACATTCCCCATAGCACTCCAAAGCCTCTGAGCAGCGGCCCATACGTCTCAAAATGTTTCCCCGGATCCAGACGTACCGGGCCTGCTCAGGATCTAATTTCCGGGCCCGGGCAATGGCTTCCAGAGCTTCTTCATTTTTCCCTAAAAATCCTAAGGTAACGGCAATCTCTGCTTCTGCCTCCCCTTTTCTCTTATCTGTTTCCTCTGCCTCGTCCATATCCTTTCTGACGATTTCCAGGCCCTTTAGAGCTTCTTCCGTTTCTTCCCTGCTTTCCGACCTTTCTCTTATCATGCGGTACTGGAACATCCGTACCACAGGACTGTCGGCCTGGTTTTCTTTGGCTTCCTTAACCAGCTCTTCCAGTTCCCCCCAATGTTCCAAATCGCTGTACACTTCGGCCGCTGCCTCATAAACGGGGGCAAATCCGGCATAAATATTTTTTGCCTGAAAATAGTCTTCCACAACGCCTCTGGCGTCTCTTAAAGCGGCGTGGCACTCCTGGCGCATTACGTAAGCCGGGAAAAAGCCGGGATTTTCCTTTAAAAGTTCTGTCAAAAGCTCCACGGCCCTGCCATAGTCTTCCCTGTTTCCCTCTTTTTCCGCCCGGGCCTTGTAAATAGCGGCCTTCTCCATCCAGTAGGCCGGATCCCGGCTCCCCAGCTCAAAGGTTCTGTCAATCTGAGCCAGGGCCATGTCAAAATATTCGGTTTTTCCGTTTTCCGCAAATCTCCGGTAAATTCGCGCCAAAATGCCGCTGGCCGTAATCTTTCTGCGGAGGGTTTTATTTTCCAGCCCCTCCTCAGGGTTTACCGGCTGCTTTTCCAAATACTCCATCCACAGGGTAATGTGCTCCAGGGCCCGTTCAAACTGTTCGTTATTGTAGTAAAGTTTCCCCATAAGATTATGGTATTCTTCGGCGTACTCCTCTTCCGGAATCCGTCCTGCCAAAAGGGCCAGGGCGTCTGTCAGCCGTTCATTCTGGAGGTAGCTCCATCCTAATTCCAGGACAGGCCGCATATCTTCCGGCCTCTCCGCAATTTCTCTGCGGTACTGTTCAATGAGCCTGTTGTTAATTTCGTTTAACTGGCTCACTGTCTCCGGCTCCCGGTTTCCCCCATTGGTTCCGCCGTCCAGGGCTTCTATGGTGTATTCCTTTGCTTTTTCCAGATCGCCCTTTTCCAGCCAGTATCTCCCCAGCATCTTATTGGCGGTAAAATTATGGGGATTGGCTTCCAAAAGCTTTAAAAACAGTTGGCGGGCCAAATCCTTCTCACCCAATTCCCAGGCAATGAGGCCGCCTATGTAGTGAATCCGGTTGTCTTCCGGAAATTTTTCGTAAATTCCTTCAAAAATCCCTCTGGCCTCTTCCTGTTTTCCTGCAGTCAGAAGCCATCTGGCCTTGTCCAGCTCCCCATAAGGGTGGGAAAGGCCCAGGCCGTCTATCTGGGCAATGAGGTTTCCGGCCCGCTCCTGCTCCCCGTCATAAAGAGCCTGATCCAGTTCAAAATACAGGCTGACATACAGGTCGTAATCGCCATCGTCGGCGCCGGAAAATTTTTCCATAGGAAACCAGCTTCCGCTCTGGCAGACGTTTATAAGGAAATCGACGAAGTCCTTGGGATACCTTTCATACAGTTCTCCGGTATCTTCTGTAAAGGCCCACACCTGATCCAAATATTGCCACACAAGCGTAGGCAGGCGGAAATGGCTCATAAGATACCGCAGAAGCCCATCCCGGCATTCCTGGGAAGTATCCAGGGAAATGCACAAATCATCCTCCATTAGTTCCTTCCAGGCGTCTATATTCAGCCGGGAGGAAAGATGGCCGTACAAGTCATCCAACCGGCTCTCCCATTCTTCCAGGGGCGTTTCCGGCTTCCTGTTCTCTTCACTGTCAGAAGAAGCGGCATACTTTAAAGCCGTCTCATAAGCACTTCTTAATTCTTTAAAGCCCTCCGGATCGTCTTCCGGATTCACTCCCTTTAATTTGGCCCGGTAAGCCTTTTTAATGGCCCCCTCGTCCTTTTGTATTTCTATCCCCAGCACTAAAAACGCCCGTTTCTCATCCATGAATGTCCACCTCTCTGTTTCCATTGCCATTATTTTTCTTTATAATAATAGCAGAAAATTCCGCAAATTGAAAGAAAAATCGGCACAGCTTTTGGCTGTGCCGTCTGGAAATTTTATGTATCAGGTTTCTTTTACAGAATTAATAAAAGCGTTACAGTAATGAGAATCACGCTGATTACAACAGAAAGGGAATTAATTACGCTGGAAAGTCCTACATCCAGTTTTAAGTCCCCAGTAAAGGCCGGAGCTGCCGAAGCAATGGGGGCAAAGGCCAGAAGGGCAAAGGCCTGCCGCACTTCCAAGTCAAAGGGGGCGAACCGGTACCACACTACTGCCAAAACCAGGCCGATTCCGTAACGGAGGCCTAAAATCCGGCCGATGGAGGACAGATTTTCCTTATCCAGCTTCAGTTTAAAGCCTACGCCTACCATCAGCAGGGCGGCAAACGCATTGGCCCCGGCAATGGTTTCCGCAAAGGAAACGGCGATCTGAGGCAGCCGGATATGGCAGAGAGTCAAAACCGTCATAATCACGTAGGCGTCAAAGGGGACAGAACGGATCAAAGGCTTTATGAGATCCCAGGGAGAGCGTTTTTTCCCTCCGCCCAGAGCCAGATTTGCCATACTGTAGGCCCCGCCCAGGCAGACGATGGCGTTTCCGCTGTCAAAAAGGCTGGTGGCTGCAAATCCCAAAGGCCCTAAAAAGCCTTGGACAAAGGGCATGGTAAAGTTGCCGATATTGTATCCGGAGAGATTTAAAACGTCAAAAGCCCGCTTTTCCCTGGGTTTTCCCCGATTTAATACCCAGGCTGCGGCAATATAAATGACGCCTCCCAAAAGCCCGAAAAGGCAGATAGCCAGCATGGAAACATTGATTTCCATATTGCTGAAATTGTACACAATGGCTGCAGGCAGGGTAATCTTCAGCACAATTTTTGCCAGTACGTAAAAATCCTCTTCCTTAAAAAAGCCGCCGCGGCGCAGCCCGTATCCCAAAAAGATAATGGCTACGAAGGAGGCGGCTTTCATGAGAATTTCCGGAATGGTCATACTATTTTGCTTCTACGCTCCAGCCTTCAGGTCCTTCTATCCTGCCTAACTGGATTCCGGTAATGGTATCGTAAATCCGCTGAGTCAGTTCCCCTATCCTTCCTCCGTGGATTTCCATCTTCTCTTCTTCAAAACGCAGTTCCCCTACAGGAGATACGACAGCGGCTGTGCCGGTTCCG
>CAMMNN010000050.1 GCA_946498245.1 uncultured Clostridium sp.
CGGTTCCGCTGTAAAGCTGACAACGGAAAACTATTATACGCCCAGCGGCAAAAGCCTTCATGGAGTCGGCATAGAGCCTGATGTATGGGTAGAACCCAACGAAACTCTTCAGGAGAGGCTGGAAGTAGAGCCGGAGGAAGACAATCAGCTTCAGGCAGCCCTCGATGTTTTTGAGAAGGGGGCAGAGGCTGTAAAAGAAGAATTGGGAAGCGACAGCGCCCGACGTGAGAGTACAGAGGCCTTTCCGGGAAAAGAGGTTATAGAAGAAACGGAAGAGGAGACTGAACCGGCTGAGGAGGAGCCTCAGGAATGAAATTCTATCTGGCGCCCATGGAGGGAATAACCGGTTATATTTACCGAAACGCTTACCACCGGTATTTCCTCCCTATGGATAAATACTTTTCCCCCTTTCTCGTACCAAACCGGAACCGCAGCTTAAAGTCCAGGGAATTGGAGGATGTCAGCCCGGAGCATAACAGGGGGCTCCCTCTTGTTCCCCAGATTTTAACCAATTGTCCGGAAGACTTTATCTGGGCGGCAAAGAAGCTGGGGGAATTAGGGTATGGAGAAGTGAACCTGAATCTGGGCTGTCCTTCAGGCACCGTGGTATCTAAAGGACGGGGAGCCGGCTTTCTGGCGGATCCGGAGGGGCTTCTGCGCTTTTTGGATGCTGTTTTTTCAAAATGCCAAAATGAAATTTCTGTTAAGACGCGTCTGGGAATGGAGAACCCAGAGGAGTTTGAAGGATTGATGGCCATTTACAATCGCTTCCCCATAAAGGA
Source organism: uncultured Clostridium sp. (assembly GCA_946498245.1). GTDB lineage: Bacteria > Bacillota > Clostridia > Lachnospirales > Lachnospiraceae > UMGS1370. The sequence goes on from CAMMNN010000050.1 coordinate 783, forward strand.
ATTGATTGTCCATCCGAGAGTCCGGGAGGACTACTACAAAAATACTCCCAATACAGAGGCCTTTTCTTTGGCCCTGGAAGGCGGAAGGGCGCCGGTATGCTATAACGGGGATATTTTCAGCCGGGAGGCATTTTTAAATATCCAGACCCTGTTCCCCGGACTCAATGCCGTTATGCTGGGGAGAGGGGTAATTGGAGATCCGGCCCTTTTGGAGAAAATAAAAGGAAAAGAGCTTCCTGCGGCAGAAAGGAAAGAGCGGTTTCAGATGTTCCATGATGCCGTTTATGAGGGGTATCAGGAGATCATGTCAGGACCCAGGAACACGCTTTTTAAGATGAAAGAGCTGTGGACGTATATGGACGGGCTTTTTGAAGGGGGAGAACGGTATAAAAAGAAAATCCGGAAAGCAGAGCGCTTTGACAGCTACGAAGAAGCGGTAAAGACTCTGCTTTCCCAATGCGAATTTAAGGGGTAAGCTGCCGCAGCAGGCGGACGAAACGGCGAACCTCATCTTCCCGGGTAGCCCAGGAAGTTACAAGGCGGATGACAGTATGCTGATCATCCGTTTTTTGCTGCAAGGAGAAGAGAAATTCCTTTTTCAGCTCATCTATAATGGTATTGGGGAAAACAGGAAAGAGCTGATTGGTAACGGAATCCGAAGCAAAGGAATATCCGCAGGCTTGAATCCCTTCTCTGAGGACGGCGGCCATGGAGTTGGCGTGTCGGGCCAACTGGTAAAAAAGACCGTCAGTAAAGAGCTCTTCAAACTGGATACCAAGCAAAAAGCCCTTTGCCAGCATGGCTCCCCGCTGTTTGATCAGAAAACGGAAATCCGGCTGCAGGGCAGGATTCATAATCACCAGGGCTTCTCCCAGCAGAGCGCCGTTTTTTGTCCCTCCAATATAGAAAAGATCCGTAAGCCTTGCAATGTCGGCAAGAGTCAGATCATTTGCCGGACTGGTAAGGGCAGCTCCCATGCGGGCCCCGTCCATAAACAGGTAAAGACCATGACGCCGGCAAAAATCCGAGAGACAGGTCAGCTCAGAAAGGCTGTATTGGGTTCCCAGCTCTGTGGAATTGGAAATATAAACCATTTTGGGCTGTACCATGTGCTCGTCAGTGTGACGGTCCAGAATCTGGCGGAGAGCCTCAGGGGTAACTTTGCCGTCCTCTGAGGGGGCCGTAAGAATTTTATGGCCGGTGGCTTCCACTGCGCCGGTTTCGTGAACGTTAATATGGCCGGTTTCAGCGGAGATGACCGCCTGGTGAGGGCGGAGAAGGGAGCTGATGGCCAGAAGATTAGTCTGAGTGCCGCCGGAGATAAAATAAACCTCTCCCCTGTCGTCCTGCAATTCTTTTTGAATCAGACGGGCAGCGGCGGCGCTGTGGCGATCCAGGCCGTAGCCATCGTTTTGCTCCTGACTGGCGCGAAGAAGGGCTTCCAGGATACGGGGATGGGCCCCTTCGCTGTAATCGTTATTAAAGCTGTACATATAAGAATCTCCTTTGTAAAACAGAGGCGCTACAGAAGAGCCGCAGTAATGGCTTCAACGGTTTTTTCATAGGCCTGGGAAATCTCTTCCATCATAGCGGTTCCGCCCGCCAGATCATCATTGCGGAAAAGAGCGACCTGCCGACTGAACAATTCAAACAAATCTGTCATAGAAAGATTGCCGCACAGCCCTTTCAGGGTGTGGGCGGCAGTAATGGCTCCATTTAAGTCATTGCCGGAGAGAGCTTCCTGAAGATGGGAGTAATTTTCATCAGTCAGAAATTTTTTCAAAAAACGTTCCAACAGGGATTCATTTCCCATAAAACGAGACAAAGCTCCGGATACGTCGATTCCTGCAGCTTCAAGCTGCGCTTTTGCGGTACTGGTCATGAAGTTTGCGCCTCCTTTTTTGGTTGGTAGAGCTTGCGTATCTCTTTTTCAATAGCCAGGAAACAGTCTAAAAGCCGGGGATTAAAGGTTCCGCATTCCCCGTTTTGGATCATTTTCAGGGCGTCTTCATAAGAAAAGGCGTTTTTATAGACGCGCTTGCTGACCAAAGCGTCATAAACGTCAGCCAGAGATACGATTTGGGTCCAGATGGGAATTTCATCGCCCTTCAGTCCGTCGGGGTAACCGCGGCCGTCCCAGCGCTCATGATGGTGCCTGGTAATGTCATAGGCGTATTGATATGCCTTGTGCTGGCGCATCTGGGGAATTTTTTCCAAAAGAAGGGCTCCCTGAACCGTATGGGTTTTCATAATTTCAAATTCCTCCGGAGTCAGTTTCCCCGGTTTATTTAAAATGGCATCAGGAATGGCGATTTTTCCCACATCATGCATAATAGCGGCCAAAGCGATGTTATTGATAGTTTCCTCGGACATACCGTCTCCCAGCTCTGTGTGGAGAAGCATATAGCGGGTAATATCGTGGATTCGGAGAACGTGTTCACCGGATTCCCCGCTGCGGAACTCGATGGCAGTGGAGAGGGATTCGATAATTCCCATGCTGAGAGAAACAATTTGATTGGCCTGCTCCAACAGCTTGGCCTGCTGCTGCTCTGTTACGTTTTCCAGCCGTTTTCTGGCCTGGAACAGTTCGACTACTGACTTAACCCGCCGCTCTACCACATAAGGGACAATGGGTTTGCTGATAACGTCCATAACGCCCAGCTCGTAGGCTTCCTTCATCACAGAGTCGTGGGCTTCCGCGGTAATTAAAAAAATAGGGATCCGGGAAATAATGCCTTCCCGCTGGAGGAAACGGAGAACCTCTAAGCCATCCATTCCCGGCATTACCACATCTAAAAGCACAGCGCAGAGATCGGATTTCCAGCGAAGGATTTTTTCAATGCCTTCGGCGCCGTCTTCAGCTTCCAGAACTGTATAAAAGGGTGAAAAGAGATTATTCAAAATCCCCCTGTTAATTTCGTCGTCGTCAATAACCAGCATAGTGGAGGGCGGACTCGCCTGATATTGAATTTCCATAGAATTATCCTCTTTCAAATTGAAATAAAGACAAATGAAAATGGGATTGTCCAAAACAATCCTGCGCTTTCAGTTTAGCAGACAGGAGGCTTTTCGTCAACAATTTTGCCCGACGTAAGGGGAGCTGCAGGAGATTGGGCTGGGGCTGAAGCGCTTTAAAATATTTTACGAAATATTAAGGGGGATATGAGATGCTGACATTTCAAAAAGTGATGAATCTGTTTCAGGGATATTTAGAAGAAGATTCCTGCATTGAAGTAATCGAAACAAAATGGGGCTTTGTGCGGTTATTTTTCGAGGAACCCTATTACGAAAGCTTTGACGCGGCCCTGTGCCGGACGCCGAAAGAATTGCTTCAGGAATTGTGGGACAGCTTGATTGCAGGACGGGAGCAGGAACTTGAATGGACAAAAAAGTATGAGAGGATTGAAAGGGAAATAAAAAAGACCGGAAACGGCTGACAATTGAAAGGCGGAAGCCCCATGCCAAACAGGCAGATCCTGTGAAATTAAGGTAAAAATACCTGACAGGTTCTGCCTGTTTTGTCGTGTATGGGCCAGCAGCCGGAATCACTGTTCCTGAAAGGAAAAAACCTCCAGGAGTTTAAAGAGAATTTCTTCTGTGACCTTGTACTGTCTGGGAGTCAGACGTTCCAGACGGGCGGTTAATTCCGCCAGATCGTTTCCGCTCTTAGATTCCTGGCCGAATAGGATACTGTCGCTGGAAATGGACAATACCTGGCAAATTTTTTTCAGTGTGGCAAAGGAAATGCCTACAGTTCCCCTTTCAAATGCCGATACGCTTTTGGGGCCCAGGCCGATTAATTCGGAAAACCGTTCCTGGGTCAAACCGGCTTTTTCGCGCTCCGCTTTGATTCTGGCGCCGATTTCTATATTGATCGCTTTCTTTTCCTGCAATATATTCCACCTCCTACCATTAGTTTAGGTAATGGTAGACTTGACTTTAACACATTACTAAATGTATAATTTATCATATTAGTAATGCGGTATCTTTTGGAAATTATTGGGACTTGAAGGATTGGCGGAATGATTGATACGGCAATTTTAGAAGAAAGGCGGATAAGAGGCATGAAAAAAAGAAAGGAAATAAGAAAGAAAACAGCGGCAGCCCTGGGTCTGGCTGTGATGCTGGCAGCGGCGGGGATGTCAGGCTGTTCCGGCAAGAATGAAAGCAGTTCGGAACAGGCGAAAACAGAGAGCCGGGAAGAGGCCGGGGACAGTGCCGCGGCCTATGAAGAAGCTGACAGTGCAGGCGGCGCGGAGCAGACGGAAACCGTGAGTCTGCCGGAATACGTGCCGGTGGATCCGGACTCCGTTCCGGAAAGCGCGGAGGAGGATTTTATTTTTGAAAGCTACGACACATATGTTACGATTACAGGCTATCAGGGAGCCGGAGGACAGGTACGGATTCCGAAAAACCTGGGAGGCGCGGAAGCAATTGCCATCAGCAAGGATGCTTTTATTGACAATGAAACCATTACATATTTATATATTCCGGAAACTGTGTCAAAAATAGACGCAAACTCTTTCCGGCGATGCAAAGCGCTGGAAGAAGTTTATATCGGAGCCGACTTTTTAACCTCCATTGATAACTCTACATTTCATAGCTGTGAATCTCTCCGCCGCGTAGAAATCGCAGGACAGGTAAACGTCATTGAGGGAGGTTTGGATGCCGGAGCATTTCAGGAGTGCACTTCTCTGACAGAAGTTGTGTTTCCTGACGCCTTTCAGGGCAGAATCGCTACGGACGCATTTCGAGGCTGTACAGCCCTGGAAACCCTGGATCTTTCGAATACCCAGGCGAGTTCCATCGGACAGTGCGCTTTTGCAGACTGCAGCAGCTTAAAGACAGTGAAGATTCCGGCTTCCTTGGGCGGGCTGGAGAGCAATGCCTTTTTAAACTGTCCGTCGCTGACGGAATTTGAGATCGCGGAAGGCAATGGCGTTTTAGAGGAAGACGGAGGAATCGTCTATACCATAGATGGCAGCGGTTCTTATAGCTCTAATACCGCTATGCTGGGATTGGCCGGCGCCCTGGAGGCGGATGTGGAAATCCGGGAGGGCACAGAGTGGATTGCAAGCAATGCTTTTGAGTATATTCAGACCATTGAGACGGTAAAGATTCCTGACAGTGTGAAGGAGATTGATCGTCTGGCTTTTGCAGGCTGTCTGGAGCTGAAATCCGTGTCTTTTGGAAACGGGTTGGAAACTATCGGCCAGAGCGCTTTTAACGGGTGCAGCAGTCTGGAAGAGGCGGCGCTGCCGGATTCTCTTCAGGAACTGGGTTCCTCAGCCTTTGCTTTCTGCGGCCTGAAACGTGTGTCTCTGCCGGATAATGTGAAATATTACAAAGGCGAGACAACGGAGGATTATATGTTCTGCGGGAACACCAATGCCGTCTTTACCTATCAGGGCAAAGAGTACACCTATGAGCAGGCGGCGGAACTGGATGCCTTCCTGGCCCAGTAAAGGGGGAAGAGTATGTTTTTTGACACCCAGAAGAAAGAGAATGGAGATGGAATTGCCCGGGAGATTCTGGAAATTGCCGGCCTGCAGAGAAGGCTTCTTCTTTGCCGGCATGATCCCAGGACGCGCCGCCCCATTCCGTTAAAGGAACGGAAAAAAGGATTGTTTGGCCGGGAGCAGGTCTTTCCGGAAGGCTATGAGGCTCTCTGCCAGGAACTGGAGGAAAAAAAGCAAAGGCTGACAGAACGGCTTGCAGCGGAAGGGAAACCGGCGGGGCCTTACTGGTGGAACCTGTCATGGGAAGAGCTGGTTCCCATTTTGCTTTCTGATTTGACGCTGCCTGAGGAAGAGGACGCTCCTGATGAGTATGGAATGCGGAGAGCCTACCGTTTTTCCGAGGTTACGGAGGCAGACGGAAGCAGGATTCTCTGCGTGAAAGTCCAGGTACACCGCCAGGGGAGAACTTCTGCCAGACGGCATACCAGCGATACCGTTTACTCGGCTTACACGGCTGCGGAGCGGAAAAAGATGGAGCAGGCTTATACGGATCGCCAGAATACGAGAATGCTGGCCCACATGGCGGCAGCCAATAAGGTACCGGTCTATTCAATAGCAAGCGGACGTACCTACAATACTGCCGGGGAATATTACGTGTCGGAAGGCTTGGCGGACAATATGAGAAGGGCGGAAAATTACAGCCAGAGCCTGTATACGGTGACGAAAACCAAACATTTGTCCGTATCCGTGGAAAGCAGCGACAGCGAATGGCTTTTAGGCATTGCCAGATACCATGCTGATGATGAAGGAAGACTGGATTATCTGGAACCTTTAGATTTTCAGGTAGTGTCATGGGGAGGCGATAATGAGGAAGCCGAAGGCCTGCGTTCTATTTTTGATAAGAAAGACGCGGCAGTACTCTGTGCCTGGTATTTGTCTTATGATGGGGAAGTCTGCCAGGTGCCTCTGGAATTGCTGAACCCTTTGGCGGATCAATGTGCAGTGTCTTATGAGGACGCCAGACGGCAGGCTGAGATGATTACCTGCCTGTCGGAGAAAATGGGAGGAAATGTATGAGGGAGATCATAGAGAAACTGGAGGAATGCGAAAGTCAGTCCCGAAATCTGATAAGGCAGGGAGCAATTGGACAGTTGGAGCCGGTTCTGCGCCAATGGGAGCGGCTTTTAAAGGACGGAAAGGGATTTCGGGAAGCGTCGCCGGATTATTGCTATTATTCCATGGTTTTTTACCAGATAAACGGCGCTCTTTATGATAACGCAGGCCAATTGGCTGCCAGACTGGAAAACTATCAAAGGGCCTGGGAGGACGCCAAAGGCTTTGCGGAGCAGATTTTACAGGAAAACGCGGAGCAGGCAGAGGAACGGTATTTGATTATGGCTCTGAACAGCGGGAATTTCCTTAGGGATATATGCGGGATCCTGGGAGCTGCGGATAAAAAGCAAGGCCTTGGGGCTGCGGAGACAGCGGCGGCCCTGTATGACTGGATGTGGCCTGTGCTGAATGAGACGGCGGCAAAGGCTGCGCCGGAAATCCATATGAACGGCTTTTACATGAATCTGGAATTGGGACAGCTTTCCGCAGCGCTGGCTCACGGGAAGGCGGCGGAGGAAGAGTACCGGACTTTAGCTGCCAGGACAGGGAATCCCCGCTATTTGTGCGAAGGCCGGAAGGTTCAGATGGCGGCTCTCTTGCAGAAATACGTTTACACAAAGGAAGGCATTGAGGAGATTGAACAGTGCTTGGAGGAGCTAAAGAGGCTGGAAACCCATGAGGAATTAATCTGCCGGATGTTTGCTTTTTCTGTTTCAGCCATGGCTTACGCAGCCCTGGGTACGGACGCAGATGAGAAGAAGCAGGAAAAACAGGCGGAAATGTTTTTGAGTCTCTGTTGCAGAAAAGCAGAAGAAGCCATGAGACTCTTTGAAGAAAATCCCATTGAGGGCGAAACTTCCCTTCCAAGGGAAACGTCTCTTTACTATCTCACGGGCATAACTCTTTTGGGCCAGTTTTACTGCAGGCATAAACGGCTGGCTGAGGCCCAGGAGCTTTACCGGAAAGCGCTGGCCCTGATAGAGCAAAGTAAAAATGCCCTGCCGCCCCTTGCGCTGTTAAAACTCAGGGCCAAGATCTTCTTGGAAATGGGGAATATGGCGGAAAGGCTGGAGGGCGACAGGACGCAGGCAGGATTTTATTACAGTCAGGCGGCTGGATTGGCTCAGGAGGCTTTAAAGAGCGGACTGGATGGGGAAGCTCTTCAAACGGCTGTCCTGGGGCTTTACGGGGCCGTTGCCATTAAAAAGGAGAGCAATCCCCAGGAGGCGGCGCGTTATGGAAAGCAGGGGCTGGAACTGCTGAAGCAATTGGAAAATTCAGGGCTTCCCGGCTGGAGCAGCAGAGAACTGAACAGTCTCCGGAAGGAATTTCAGGGGGCGGCAGCGGAAAAGAAAAGGGGCGGCTTTTTAAGCGGCCTGTTTGGAGGAAAGCGGTAATGAAAAGAAAAATCCTTAAAGCAATGCTGCTGATTTTAACCATGACTGCCATCTGGGGCTGTTCTTTCGGTGAGAAATTGTCCCGGGAAGAGAAGGAACGGTGCATGGCCGCCGGAGAGGAATTTCTCAGCCGGTATCAGAAAGAGGACCCTGCCGCATCGGAACTTTTGTTTCTGGGGGATCGCCAGGAGCTGTCTTTTGACGGTTTTCAGGGAATCTTTGCCCGACAGATGGAGTATGACATAGGCAGTCTGAAGGAGACGAAAGACAGGGTTTTGATACAGGTTGAAATATCTAACGCGGATTTTGGAAAAGCCTTTGAGACGGCTTTGGAGGAAGTCGGAGAAGGGGCGGCGGAAGCAGAGATTTTGGAAGCCTTTGCGAATATTTTAGAGTCAGAAGACTGTCCCCGGAGAGAATTTGAATGCGAAATGGAAATGATGCTGGAAGACGGGGAGTGGAAGGTTTCGGTTGCCTCCCAGTTATCCAATGCCCTGACAGGGGGAGCGACAGAGTATTTCAGCGAATACATAGCGGGAGGTGAAGGCCATGAGGCGAAATAAGCCACTGATCCGGGTTTTGGCTTTTGCACTGGCAATCAGCCTTTTTCCCGGAGCATTTCCCGGAAAGGCCCAGGCCTATGGGGCAGCGGAACCGGAATTGTCGGAAGGGTACATAATGGTACGCAATGAAGAAAGCGGATTGGAAACCCGCCATGCCGCGTATCTGGATGAAAAGGAGGAAATGATTTTCTGTCCTCTGGACAATCTGGCCGTCATAAGCGGGTATCAGGAGACGGAGTCCAAAGGCGGAAGACGCTTTGTAAAATCAGACGGTTTTTCCGGTTTTTTTGTTGAGTTCTATCCGGACGGGAAGGTAAAAACCCAGTGGGAGGACTACAAAATCCCTGTGCGCCGTCAGGAACAGGAGGTTTACTACTCTCTTCCGGAAGCCTTGTACCTTATGGGAACCCAGTGGGCTGTGACAGATGACGAAGGAAAGGAATACAGCGACGATGCCTTTGATCCGGAAGAAGATGTACTGTTCCTACAGGTATTTCCCCGGCAGTCTAATATTATGGACTTTTTTGATGAATATTTATACGAGCTGAACGGGAATAAAATAGGGCCTTCAGATGTTTTGACAAATAATGAAAAATCTGAAAAACATGAGATTAGTACGTCGTTGGCTGCTATTTTCAACGACTTTGACGGACGGATATGGGTTCCCTTCTTTGGAGCCAAGTGGCTCATTGAGGAGGAGTTCCAGGAAGCCCTTGTGTCTTTGGCGTCAGATGAGGTAATGGCGGAAGAAGATGTATTCATGGCAGCCGTTGCCAAAATCTCGTCCGCAGGATTTGAAGGGATAAAGACAGGCTGGTCCTATGTGGACGGCGCTGTCAAGACGGCTTCCCCGGTTCTTAATATGGCTGGAGATTCAGAAGGACTGCTGAATCTCCTGGAAGAAGCTTCTGAAAAGATCCCTTCTGTTCGTTTCCGGAAAGCCAACGATCTTTCCAAATTAAAACCTGACACCGTAAAGACTTTTTTTAAGGACGCAGACGATTTGGCCAAAGGTGCGGGCGTGGTTTCTGATTTGATAAGCGTCGCAGATGCTATGGTGCAGATTCATGAAGCGAATACCCGCTCTGAGAAGTGGAGCGAGGATTATATCAGGCAGATAGAGATCCTGGCGGAAATTGAGAATGACCCTTTTGAGGGAGAAGGGAAGAAGATCAAAAAAGCGGCTAAGAAGGTTAAAGAGGAGTATGAGGAACCGTCGAAGGCAGCGAAAGTGGAAGCTTTGGCCCAGGTTGGAAAATTTATTGTGGGAAAAGGAGCGGAGATTACTTTTGCGGGAACTCTGGCCGGTATGATCAGCGGAGGGCTTGCTGTGGCGAAAATGAATCCTTCTCTGAAAGCATCTATAGAGATGGCGGATCTGTCTTATATGGTAGACTGCCTGATGAAAATTGAGAATATGGCCAACTGGGAACTGGGCCACGTTTATTCCGATGCAGTAGAAAAAATGAAGAAAGGGGAGACTCTGTCCCAAAAGGAGATTGAAAAATTAAGAGATGCAGGACTGTTGGCTCTCCGGGTCAATCAGAAATTCTGGGAATATATGTACCAAATCCATGAGGTGGCGGAAAAGGACGAGTACTGGAAAAATGGCAGCGAAGCCTATTCCATCCGGGAAAATATTGCCTGGGACGCGGCCATGGCAGCGGCTTTAACGAGTACGGAAGAGTATGATGATGCACTAAAGCCTGTGAAAATAAAGGATTTGTATTCTTCTGAGTTTGGTAAGCAGCGCTCGGAGATTGTGCCGGAGCTGTGGAATGAAAGCGAAACGGCGGAAAATAACGGCGGAAATGTGGTGCGTTATAAAGGAAATACGTATTACTGGAAATACAGCGGGGCCAGCTTCTATTCGCCGGGGACCTTCGCTTATTATCCTTATATCCAGGAAACTGCCAATGAGCTTATATGCCGGCGGAAAGACGGCAGCGAAGAAGTGCTGCTGACTGCCAAAGGAAATGGACCGATTTTTATTACAGGAGAGAGAATTTATCTGCAGTCAGACGGCGCAAATCTCTTTTCCGTCAACCTGGACGGCAGCGGCAGGGCGGAGCATGGAACCTTTGAGCCATGGGCGGCAGATGAAAAGTCTGGGACCCTGATTGGAAGGCGAAGCTATGCCGACGGAGGCGGAGTGGCGCTCCTCAAGGCGGATCATACCCTGGAAACCATAACTGACACAGGATATACCTTCCTTGGAACCATAGACGGTTATTGCTACTATACTTCTGCTGAGTATCAGGATATGCCGCAGTTTACACTGTACCGCGTTTCCTTAGACGGCAGCCAGGTGGAGGAGCTGGACAGCGTGACAAAAGACGCCGGAGAGGCGATGGGACTTGACGTCTGCCAGATTGCGAAGCTGGGAAATACGATTTACTACTCCTATGGATTTTATGCCGGAACAGGAGGATATTTCCAGGACGGCGGCATTAACTGTGTAGACATAGACGGAAGCAATAAAAAGGTGTGCGTTGAATACGGTTCTCTGAGGGCAGAGGAATTTATGGTAGAGGAAAAAGACGGACAGGCACTGGTTTATTACATTGGCGACGAAAACGTTATGGGCTCCTATGTGGGGTACTGGGACGACTACCCGTACAACAACTGCTTCGTAAAAAATATGGCGGATTCTACTGTCCAGCAGTCGAAATTTCCGCTCAGCAGTCCGGGAACCTATGTCTGCATCGGCGGCGATATTCTTTTGGCAGGAAATAATACGACGGTGTATACGGAAGCCATTCCCAAAGAGGCCGGTTTCGGCTTTATAGACAGTCCCACGGGTTCCGAAGAAGAACTGGTTCTGATTTCCAGTTTAGACGTGGTGGAGGGCGAGTTGTTCTTTACAGTAGACTGGAGCAGGCGCAGCCGGGAAAACGATTTCGGGTGGCGGCCCGGTTACATACGGGATCATTCGGCATTTTACACCATGAAAATCGGAGACAAGAAAGCAGAGGAAATCTATTCTTATTAATTGGAATTTAAAACTCGAAACAGATTGGCCCTCCGCCGAAGGCGGAGGCGTCAACTGAAATATATATTCTAGGAGGAAAACACAATGAAAACTCAACTGCATCTCTATGTAAAAAATGAATCTCTGTATACGCGCTTTTTTGGCGGCGGCCTGTGGTTTATTAATCTTTTCCGCAAGCTGCCTTTGGAGATCACTGTAGATGGAGAAAAGAAAAAGCTGAAACCTCAGGCGGATCCCTATGTGTATGATCTTGCCCCGGGGCGCCATGAGGTTATTGGACGGGATCCCAGACAGATGACAAAGAAGGCGGATAAAGCCTTAACAGGAGCTGTTTTGGGAGCCAGTATTATGGCTGGAGCCGGCGGTTCGATAGTGGCTGGCGCAATGCTGGGAGCAGATGCGACTCAGGACAATATCTTCCGCGAAGGCGGCTGCAGTCTGAATTTAAACGACGGCGATATTATCAAAGTATCTTGTCAGGCCACCAGAAAAGGCGGGGTAGTATTTAAGAAAATGGATTAGAAAGTGGAATAGGAACAATCAGGGGAGATGAAAGAATGAAAGGAAGGATTCGAAAAAAGGGAATAGCCATTGCTCTGGTTTCCCTGGCAGCGCTTTTAAGCGCCTGCAGCGGAGGAGAAAAAGGAGAGACAGAGGCGGAAAAGAGCGGAGTCGTATGGGTGGCTGACCAGTTAAAAGAGGAAATGGAGAAGAATGGATCCATAGCAGCCGCAGAAGAAGAGTCCAAAAGCCATGTAGGCGAAGAAAAGACGGTAAAAATTAAAGACGCAAAGGATCTGGAACGCTTCCGCGACCGGGTCAACGAGGGTGAAGTGGCCCTGGAGGGAATTTTGGAGAGCGACATTGATTTGTCCTCCCTTTGCTCAGAAAGCGCCGGAAATTGGGAACCTATTGAAAACTACAATGGAAATTTTGACGGCGGCGGACATAAGATTACGGGACTTTACATTGTGACAGAAGAAGAAAAATCTGTGGGCCTCTTTGGAGAGACAGACGATGAAGCGGTTATTCAAAACCTGGGAGTGGAAGCCTCCGTCATTCAGGGTTCCGGCTATGTAGGAGCGGTTGCAGGGGAGTGCAGAGGCACTCTGATGAATTGCTGGAGCGACAGCCAGGTGACAGCCTATGGCGAATCCTGCGGAGGAGTGGCCGGATTCGCCAAAAATATGACAGGCTGCTGGAATTTAGGGGACATAAACGGAGTCCAATCCTGGACTGGCGGAGTCGTAGGAGAGATGGGCGGAACTATTTCCGACTGCTATAATGAGGGAACCGTCCACGGGCAGGATTTTTATACCGGCGGAGTCATCGGCCTTATGGGAAATGAGAGCAATATTACGGAGCAGGTGTCGGCGTCCAATTGCTACAATACGGGAAAAGTCCGGGGAGAGATCTATACCGGCGGAGTTATCGGTTATGCCTATAATGCCTGGATTGACAAATGCTGGAATACGGCGGAAGTGGAAAGTCCCGTGACGGCCGGAGGCGTCATTGGCTATTCCAGCGGCAATGAGTATGAAGTGCTCATGACCAACTGCTTTAACAAAGGAAAAGTTTCCGTTATCTGGGAAGGCGTAAAAAGCTATTATGACAATAAATATATATTCCAGGATCAGGAAATAGGCGGTCTGGCAGGCCGGTTTTTCAGAAGCGCCATGGTAAACTGCTACAATACCGGGGAACTTTCCAGCAATCAGTCTGAAGCCAGATTCCTTCAGGTGGGTGGTTTGGCAGGAAAGGCTTATGATTCGTTTGAGTCTTGGTTCTACAACAGTTTTGCCGCCTGTCCCATTAACATTCACCACGACAAGGCATATATCAATGGAATCGGGGCAAGCCTGCAGGAATGCGACAATACCTTCTTTTTGGAAGGACATCAAAAGGAAGCCAGCATGAGGACGGGAGAGGGCAATCCGGGAAATGCGCCGGAAAGCTTTACTGACGGAACCGTTCTTGAGGCCCTCCAGGGCTGGCCGGCCAACGGCAGCGAAAGCAAGCAGGAATGGCTGGAAAGATTTGACGATCGGGGTTATGAGTTAAGCGGCTGGAAGGCCGGAAGCGAAAGTCCCTGCTTTGACTGGGAGTAAAGGGAAAAAGAGTATAAGTAAATAAGAAAATTAGGAGTAACTGACAATGGAAAAGATAAAAGAAACATGGAAGCTTATTACTGTAAAAATTGCTATTGGGGCAGCAGTCCTTGCCTTAGTAAGCCTGTATCTTCCCTGGTATACCAGAGATAATCTCAGCCAGACCGTGATGCAGGCAATAAACGAAAGGCCCGACTACTTTGTGGGAGCGCTGCCAGTGGTGATTATCGGAGCGCTGTGGACGGCAGTATTTTTCCTGCTGAACCATCCCAAACTGACGTTAATTGGAGACGCGGCGCTGATGTTTATGTTCCTGGCTTTTTCTATGGAAACCTGGGGACGGGACATCAGCCTGGGAATGGGCGCTTATCTTTATGCAGTTATGACCATCGCCCTGATTGTATGCGCCTTTGCCACGAAAAAAATCAGAAAGATGAAATAAAAAGAGAAAAGGAGCTGTCCGCCGAAATATTGGCGGGCAGTTTTTTGGTGTAATATTCTATTACACACACTTGTTTCATTTACGAATTGCCAGATTGATTTAAAGATAATCGAAGCTGCTCCAGAAATTCTTTCACTGCCGGAGAAAAGGTCTGGTATTTTTTTGTCACAATATACAGACCGACGGATAATTTGGGAACGATGGGGCGGAAAGTAAGATTTCGCCCTTTCGTATTTACCAGCCTATCAATGCAAAGCACATAGCCGATCCCCCGCTCAGCCATAAAGGTGGCGTTGTAAATCAGGTTGTAGGTGGCAACGATATTCATGGAAGTATAATCGGCGCCAAACCATTCCAGTTCCTGATGTCCTAAAAATGTCTGCTCAGCCAAAATCAGCGGCAAGGTTTTCAACTGTTCCATGCTGACTGTTTTCTGTGAGGCCAGTTCACAGTCCTTAGGCATCAGAAGTCCAAAGGTATCGCTCTGGCGAATATTTAAATAATCGTATTTTTCCTGGCGGATAGGACCCAGAAGAAGCCCCATATCCACTAACCCCTTGTCCAGCCGATCCAAAACCATGTCAGCGTCGCCGCTGTGGGTGTGAAATTTCACATCCGGATAGCGGCGATGAAATTCGGCAAATTGCTCTGTTATAACGTCCATAACAGCGGTTTCTCCGCAGCCGATGGTAATATCTCCTCCTAAAGACTCATCATTGGCCCGAAAAGCGGCCTCTGTGTTGTCAATCAATTCCATGATTTCCTGTGCTCGGTTTCTCAGATAAGTACCTTCTTCCGTCAGCGTTATCTTGCGCTTGCCACGGATAAAAAGCTGTTTGCCTAACTGCTTCTCTAAATCCATCATTTGCTTTGATAATGTGGACTGAGTCACAAATAAGGATTCAGCCGCTTTTGTAATGTTTTGTTCCCTTGCTATGGCAAGAAAATAGTGAAGAAGTCTTGTCTCAATCATACCAGCATCTCCTTGTACCCATTTCTGAAAAGCTCTGTGAGTAGTTTCTGCAAATTTAACCTCAACTTTAGTATACACAAAATTATCATTCCTGTAAACGATAATAAACCATAATTAGCAACTGTTTGTAATCTTTACAAGCGAAATATATAATCAAATTGAAATCGAAAGGAGCGATTCCAATGCAACCGGAAAGAGAGTATTTGGTATGCAGTCTCAGGGATTGCGGCTTTGAAGAACAGACAGCGGAGCAGTATATCCAATACGCAGAGAAAGACTGCAAAACAGAACAGATTAGGCTTTTAACACGTCACAGGAAAAAACTAATGGACAATCTTCACATCGCCCAAAGGCGGGTAGACATTGTGGATTTTATGATCCGATCTGTTGAACAAAGCTGAACTGTATCTGTCTTTGAAAAGCAGAAGTGCGGCAACGAAATGAAAAAAGGAGGAGGAAAAGAAAATGGCTGGTAAATACGACGCCCTGGCCAGAGTGGTTATTCAAAACGTGGGAGGAAAGGAAAATATCCAAAGCCTGACCCACTGCATTACCCGGCTTCGTTTCACCTTAAAGGATGAAACAAAAGCCAATACGGAGGTTCTGAAACAGACAGAAGGAGTGGTAACCGTAATCAGCGGGGGAGGCCAGTACATGGTTGTGATTGGAAACCATGTGGGAGATGTTTTTGACGCGGTGGTAAAGGTTGGCCATTTAGAGGGAGTTGCAGAAAAACAGAAAGAGGAAGCACAGGAGAAGAAGCCACAAAAACCGTTAGACGCATTTATCGGAATTGTCACTGCTGTTTTCGCGCCGACTCTTGGCGTACTCAGCGCCTGCGGTATCCTGAAAGGTCTGCTGTCGCTGCTGGTGGCAGCAGGGGTACTGGACAGCGCAGGGGGAACTTACAATATCCTGTATGCCTTATCCGATTCGCTGTTTTTCTATCTTCCGATTTTCCTTGGCTTTACATCTGCCAGAAAGTTCGGGCTGCCGGAATTTGAAGGGGTCATTATTGGGGCTACGCTGCTGTATCCCGGTGTTTTGAGCAGCAGTACCCTGGATATTTCCAATCTTTTTGGGATTCCCGTTATCATGCCGGCTTCCGGAGATTACGCAAGCAGTGTGATTCCCATCATATGTGCCGTAGCCTTTGGGGCCTGGTTTGAGAAACGGTATAAACGGTGGATACCGGATACGATTAAAATGTTTGCATTGCCTCTGATTACCTGTTTTGTCACCGTCTGTATGACCTTTTGGGTTATCGGGCCGGTTGCCTCCTTTGCCTCTCAGATGATTGGCCGGGCATTTATGGCAATTTACCAGTTCAGTCCGGTGGTATTGGGAGTCGTAATGGGAGCATTGTGGCAGCCGTTGGTTATTTTCGGACTGCATTGGGCCGTCACCCCTGTGATGATCAACAACATTCAGACCATTGGTTTCGACACGGTGATGGTTGGTATGTTTGGGGCATCCTTTGCACAGACAGGAGCGGTAATCGGAATGTACCTAAAGAGCCGTGAGAGGCGGATTAAGACCCTTTGCATTCCGGCAGCAGTTTCCGGACTGGCGGGAATTACGGAGCCGGCAATTTACGGATTGACTCTGCCTAAGAAAAAGCCCTTTGTCATTATCTGTGTAATCTCGGCGGTTACAGGCGGAATTTTGACTGCTTTGGGGGCGCGGTATTATGCTCCGGGCGTGGGGCTTTTTGGATTCCCAATCTTTATCAATCCTGCGGATCAGACGCTGACTACTATGTTTTACGCCATCACCATTTCGGCGGCGGCCCTGTTGGCAGGAATCCTTCTTGTCTATATTACCTACAAAGACGACGAAAAAGGGGCGGAACCAGTTTCTGATAAAAGCGGCCAGATTTCCGAAAAAACGGTGGAAAATGAGGAAGCGGATGGAAAGAAAATGCTCGTTTCCCCGCTTACCGGACAGGTGGTTCCCTTAAATGAAGTGGAGGATCCGGCATTTTCCTCAGGAGCCTTGGGGCAGGGAATTGCTGTCTTGCCGGAAGAAGGGAAGGTCTATGCGCCTGCAGACGGACAGATTGCAAGTTTCTTTCCAACAGGACATGCAATAGGGATTCTCACCGATTCCGGAGCGGAGCTTCTCATTCATGTGGGAATGGATACGGTGAAATTAAATGGCGATGGGTTTCTGCCAAAAGTCAGGCAAGGCGACCATGTGAAACAAGGTGAGCTGCTTCTGGAGTTTGATATTGAGAAAATCAAAGCTGCCGGATACTCAACTGTTACTCCGGTACTGGTGACCAATTCAACGAACTATGCAGAGATCTCTGGAACCAATGCAAAACACGTTAGCTATGGGGAGACGCTGCTCTCTTTGAGAAAGAAGGAAGGAGGAAATAAATGACAACAGGATTTCGCCGCGGTTTTTTGTGGGGAGGGGCAACGGCCGCCAATCAGTTTGAAGGAGGCTGGGACGCAGACGGAAAAGGTGTGGCGGTACCGGATCTGTGTACCAATGGCTCCATGAAGAATCCGAAACGGATTACCCCAAAACAGGAGCCTCAGGCCTATTATCCCAGCCATGAAGCCGCTGACTTTTACCACCGTTTTCGGGAGGATATTGGGCTTTTGGCTGAAATGGGCTATAAAGTCTTCCGCCTTTCCATTGCCTGGACACGCATCTTTCCTACAGGCATGGAAGAACAGCCCAATGAGGCCGGCCTGGAATTTTATGACCAGGTATTTGATGAATGCCGGAAATATGGCATTGAGCCTCTGGTAACACTGTCTCACTATGAAATGCCCTATGGATTGGTAGAAAAATGCAACGGCTGGGAAGGAAGGGAGTGTATCGATTACTTCCTGCGGTATTGCGAAACCGTTTTTAAACGGTATCAGGGAAAGGTAAAATACTGGCTGACCTTTAATGAAATCAACGCGGGAACCATGCCTATGGGGAATGTGCTTTCTCTCGGCACGGTAAAGGGCTATTCCGGAACCATTATGGAATTTCCGGACAATCCCCAGGTCCGTTTTCAGGCCCTCCACCATCAGCTTGTTGCAAGCGCAAAAGCGGTAAAACTGGCTCACGAAAAATATCCGGAGTTTCAGATGGGAAATATGATTTGCTTTCTTACTACCTATCCCCTGACCTGCAGCCCGGAGGATATGCTTAAATGCCAGCGGGAAATGCAGATGACCAACTGGTTCTGCTCTGATGTGCAGGTAAGAGGCGAATACCCCTATTATGCAGAGCGGTATTTTGAAGAAAATGGGATTCATATCCAAATGGAAGAGGGGGACTGCCAGCTTTTGAAAGAGGGCTGTGTGGACTTCTATACATTCAGCTACTACATGAGCAATTGCGTGTCAGATACCCAGGAAGCGGAGATTGTGGGAGGCAATCTGGGAGGAGGCCTGAAAAATCCTTATTTGCAGGCCAGTGACTGGGGCTGGCAGATCGACCCCAAAGGGCTTCGCTATACGCTGAATGAGATTTACGGCAGGTATCAGATTCCGCTGATGGTTGTGGAAAATGGGCTGGGAGCTTTGGACAAGCTGGAAGCGGACGGAACCGTCCATGATACCTACCGTATTGACTATATGCGGAGCCATATTGAACAAATGCTGGAGGCTGTAAAAGACGGCGTGGACGTAATGGGCTACACTCCCTGGGGCTGCATTGACCTGGTAAGCGCATCTACCGGAGAAATGGCGAAACGATACGGAATGGTTTTTGTGGACAAATATGACGACGGAACGGGCACCCTGAAAAGAGTGCGGAAGGATTCGTTCTTCTGGTACAAAAAGGTAATTGCCAGCAATGGCAGAGAACTGGATTAAGATGGTGAGGAGGAAAATTGAAATATGAAGATTGAAGTAAATGGAAAGGAAATCCGCGTAAAGCTGCTGAACAACAGTTCCGCAGAGGCGGTAAAGGGATTGTTAAAAGATGGTCCTATGACCCTTGAAATGGAGGACTATGCGCATATGGAGAAGTTTGGCAGCCTGGGAAGGCAGCTTCCCAGAAATGACCGGCATATCACAACAAAAGCAGGAGACGTCATTCTTTCGGAAGGCCATCTGCTGGTCATCTATTACGCACCGAACACCTGGAACTTTACAAAGATCGGAACCGTTCAGAATATGACGGAAAAAGAACTGAAGGAAGCTCTGGGGAAGGGAAATATTACTGCAATTTTATCATTAGACGAGGAGGAAAATTAAATGAGAAGAAAACCAATTTCTATGCTGCTGGCAGCCGTTATTGTAACAGCGGGCTTATCTGGCTGTGCAGGGCAGAACGGGCAGGAAACGGCAGCGGAAACATCCGCCCAGAGTACGCAGGCGGAAACATCTGTACAGGCCGGACAAAGGGAGACGGAAGAAACGGAGGGCGAAGGCGCAGCAGCGCAAGAGGAGACTTCAGGAGGGAATGCAGAGGCAGAAGAATACTACATTTTTGAACTCAACGAGAATGTAGAGAGAACGGCAGTTACGTACCAGAACCGTTATGGAATCACCATTTCCGGCGATCTATATACCCCAAAGAATATAGACGCGGAGACGGACTATCCGGCAGTGGTAATCGGTCCTCCATACGGCGGTGTGAAGGAGCAGGGCCCCGGAGTCTATGCCAATGAGCTGGCACAGCGGGGATATGTGGTTTTGGCTTTTGACCCTTCTTTTAACGGGGAAAGCGGCGGTGAACCGAGACACGTATCCTCTCCGGATATTTTTACGGAAGATTTCAGCGCAGGCGTGGATTATCTTGGAACACTGGACTATGTAGATCGGGAACGGATTGGCGCAGTTGGAATCTGCGGAAGCGGAGGATTTGCCCTGGCTGCGGCTCAGGTGGATACCAGAATCAAGGCGGTAGCTACTGCAAGTTTATTTGATGTCAGCGTTTCCGGAGCAGGACTTGGCAAAGAACAGTGGGCAGAGGCGATGGATACCCTGGCGCAGCAGAGATGGGCGGACGTGGATAACGGAGAACCTCAGTACCTTCCCACCTATCCCACAGAGCCCACGGAGGAAATCCCGGCAGAGTTAGAAGGAATCTGGGCGGAATTTTACAGCTTCTATGGACTGGAGAGGGGACACCACCCTCGGGCATTAGGCGGTTTTACCACTACCAGCAATCTGGCATTTTATAATTTTCAGCTTTTGAACCACTTAGAGCAGATCACGCAGCCGGTACTTTTTATGGCTGGTGAAAACGCAGAAACGCGGCCGATCAGCGAAGGAGCATATGAAGCGGTGACCAGTGAAAAGGAATTATGCATTGTGCCTGGGGCAAATCACGTAGACCTTTATGATGACGTGAGCAAAATCCCCTTTGACCGGCTGGATAGTTTTTTCCGTGAAAGCATGGAATAAATATCTTTAAACTAAATTCTTTGAATCAAGTATCTTTAGCAAATGCCGGCTGTTTGGGATATTGCGTCAAGTCAATTCCAAACGGCCGGAAGCGGCAGGAGGAAAATAACGTGAGAGTGGTTATCCTAAAGGGAAGTCCCCATAAAAAGGGTTCATCAAATATGCTGGCGGATCAGTTGCAAAAAGGCCTTCAGGAAAATGGCCACAGTGTGACAATATTAGACGCCGCGCATATGGATTTACACCCATGTCTTGGCTGCGGACGCTGTGGAATGGATGGAGTATGTGTGCAGCCAGATGAAAACAGATTTATTCGTGATGAACTTCTTAATGCCAATATGGTTGTATTTGTTACTCCCGTCTATTATTTTGGTATGTCGGCTCAGTTAAAAATGGTAATTGACCGTTTTTACAGCTATACGAACCGATTGGCAGATAAAAGGCTGAAAGCCATACTGATAACGGCGGCGTGGGATGACAACGAGGACGTCATGCCATATATCGCAGACCATTACAAAAAACTGTGCCGTTACATGAATTTTGAGAATTGCGGTATGATTCTTGGTACAGGCTGCGGGACTCCTGAGATGACAAGAAAATCCAGACATATGCAAACCGCCTATGAGCTTGGAAAATCTTTATGATCAAGGAGGGAGAAGGGGGTATCATATACTTAATAATATCGGAGCAGCTTACGCTGCAATGATTAAAAAGAATAAATATAATGGTTTTGGCAAGTGAATAGCAGAAAAACAAAACGGGGTAGATATTGCAAGAACGGTCAGCAACTTTTTGCTGACCGTTCTTGCAATATCTAAACATTTTTAGCTTCCAAAATCACCGCATTTGATTA
This sequence comes from uncultured Clostridium sp., assembly GCA_946498245.1. Taxonomy (GTDB): domain Bacteria; phylum Bacillota; class Clostridia; order Lachnospirales; family Lachnospiraceae; genus UMGS1370. Next base: position 22,046 of record CAMMNN010000050.1, read on the forward strand.
CATTGGGGTTTGATATGGGCTGCCGTTATGAACTTCGAAGGAGTTGCCGTCCAACTCTTCAAGGGACTTGACAAATTTAGAAGGTTCAATTAAAATAAAAATAGTCAAATATTTGATTATAAAAAAATAGACCAATTGGGTGGTGAACTATGAATAAGGAGGATAAGAAAAACGCCTATCTGTATTGCAAGTTCAGGGATCAGCAGTACGCTTTGTATGATCAGTATGCAAAACGCCACGGTATGTTGATGAAGACATTGCTGGTGCTGAACGCACTCTTTTATGCAAAGGAAGGGATGACACAGGCTGAGATATGTAAGCGGACGTTTCAGTCAAAGCAAACCGTCAATTCCATCATTAGAAACCTCTGGACAGATCACTATGTTACCATTACGGAGATACCGGAAGATAGGCGGAACAAAATGGTGGAAATGACAGAAGCGGGTCGGATCTATTGCGAGAAGGTAGTCCGGCATATCACATGGGCGGAGGACACGGCCATGTCAATGTTTACGCCGGAGGAACAAAGGCAGCTAGTTGATTTGTCCCGAACATTTACAAAGAATCTAACGATGCTGGTAAATCAGGAAACGGAGGAATAACAAATGGAATTTTATGAGGTTATTAACACGAGAAGAAGCATACGCCAGTTTGAGGACAGGGAGATTCCCAGAGAGGTGTTGGAACGGATTCTGGACGCAGGATTGAAGGCTCCTTCTTCTAATCATCAAAGAAGATGGGAACTTCTCACCCTGACGGATAAAGCTATGATAATGGAACTGGCTAAGTTCATCCGTCCTTATCCCTGCCGCATTCAGGAGCCAAAGACCCCGCAGCAGGAAATGTTCAAGATTGCTTACCCGCGCCAGCGCAGCATGATTGAGGAATCTGCTTGCGTCGTTCTTCCTTACTTTAAGCAAAAGTATCCTTTGAGCGAGGACAAGAACGGCTATGGCCTGATGGATTACGGTGCGACTTGGGCCCTCATTGAAAATATGCTGCTGGCCGCCACAGCCGAAGGCGTCGGCAGTGTGGTCCATATCCCGGTAAAGAAAGAGCCGGAGCAGATTAAGGATTTCCTGAAGGTGCCGGACGGATGGGGGTTGCCCGCCATAGTGGTATTAGGGTACTCCATCGAAGACCCGCTCCTGCCCTCACAGGTCAAAGCAACAGTAGAAAACAAAGTTCGTTGGAATAAATGGTAAAAATCCGGGGAGGCATATGATACTATGGAATTTAACGAAGTTATCAATCAAAGGAAAACAAGCCGTGAGTGGACGGACAAGGAGGTTGACTTTGAAGCGATCAAAAGGATTCTGGAAGCAGGCATGAAGGCCCCTTCCTGGGATCACTACCGGAGCTGGCAGTTTATTGTTCTCCATGAACGCGAGGATAAAGAGAGGGCCTTCGCCTATGCAAAGGCCGTTGCCAAACGCTATGTGGACAGCAACCGCACTTATACGCGCCCGAATCTTGCGCAAAAAATGTATGCCTATGCTATGCCGAGGCAGTATACCATGTTGGTGGACTGTCCCTATGTAATCGTCCCATTGTTTAAATGCAGCAGGCTCAACGCAGAATGGGTAAGCAAATTAAATCCCCTTACCACCGCATGGTGTGTTGCGGAAAATATCATGTTGGCTGTTATTAATGAGGGATTAGGCTATTCGCTGCGGATTCCCCTGAACCGGGAGCATGACGTTGTGCTGAATACACTGGGAGTACCCCAGGGCTGGATGACTCCATGCTTTATCGGAGTAGGATACCCGAAAGAGGACGAGCTGGTTTTAGAGCAATACAGCAGTAACCCGGAGGGGCATATCCATATGGGAAGATGGTGAAATGTGCTTGTGGAATAATAGCAATATGATCATGAAAGAGATAAATACGAAAAGTGTTATTACAAAGACAGACATTCCTGTCTGTGATTATGCCGTGAATCCGTATGTGGGCTGTACCCACGGATGCAAATACTGCTATGCCAGTTTTATGAAACGGTTTACAAATCATCCGGAGCCCTGGGGAGAGTTTCTGGATATAAAGTATTGGCCGGAGATCAGGAAACCGGAAAAGTATGCCGGAAAAGAGCTGTTCTTTGGCACAGTGACGGATCCATACAATCCCCAGGAAGAACAATACCGCCGTACCCGTTCTTTGCTGGAACAGTTGCAGGGCAGCGGCATAAAAATCACAATCCAGACCAAGTCCGATCTGGTGCTGCGGGATATAGACCTGCTTAAAACTTTTTCAGACATCCGGGTTGGTTTTTCCATCAATACCCTGGATGAGTCGTTCCGGGCTGATATGGATAAAGCGGTTACGATTGAAAGGCGGCTGGCCGCCATGAAAGTCCTGCATGACGCAGGCATCCGAACCACCTGTTTCATTTCCCCTATCTTTCCGGCGCTGACGGACGTGCCTGCCATTATCGACAGGGTAAAGAACCAGTGCCAGTTGGTATGGCTGGAAAACCTCAATCTGCGGGGCAGCTATAAAACGGTGATTCTGGAGTATATTAAGGAAAAATATCCCGGGCTGTTTCCGCTGTACCGGGAAATTTACCAGAACGGAAATCGCAGTTATTGGGAGGCCTTGGACTCTGAACTGAAAGCCTATGCTGCACAAATGAACCTGGACTATGTGATCAATGACGACAGTATGAAGCGGCCATTTGAAGCGCCGCCAGTTGTGGTAAATTATTTTTACCATGAGCAAATACGAAAAAGCGCAAGGAGTACAAAAGCATGAATGCGAAAGAACTATATTCTGCATACTCTTGTTTAGAAACTTATAAGGAAGGGGGAGGCAGCTATGCCAGAATTACCGGAAGTAGAAGCGATTAGGCGGGTGCTTGAACCACAGGTGCAAGGCCTTACGATTCAGGATATTGGGGTTCATAGGCCGGAGATTATTGAACACCCCACTGCGGACGAGTTTTGCAGCAGGTTAGTGGGACAGACCTTTGGCCGCGCCGAGCGTCGGGGAAAATTTTTGTTGTTTTGGTTAGAGAGTGGAGACCATATTGTTCTGCACTTGCGAATGACCGGCTGCCTCTTGGTAACCCCTGCGGATATGCCGGAAGAAAAGCATACCCATCTTGTTTTTCGCCTAAGCAATGGCAAAGAGCTGCGTTTTTCAGATACCCGCCGGTTTGGGCGCTTTTGGTTGATAGCAAACGAAGAAACCGATACATACAGCGGGATCGGAAAGCTGGGAGTTGAGCCGCTGGCCTCTGAATGCAGTGCGGAATATCTGCGGGAGCGTTTGGGGAAACGTAAAAAAGCAATTAAGGAATGTCTTCTGGACCAAAATATCGTTGCCGGTATCGGCAATATCTATTCGGATGAAATTCTGTTTGCGGCACGACTTCATCCGGCACGGCCTGCTAACAGTTTGACAGCAGATGAGTGGACACGGCTTGCCGCAGCCATTCCCCAACAATTAGCGTATTTTATCGAAAAAAACCAAATGACACCGGAGGAATATTTGGAAACCAAAGGCCAGGATTATCGTAATACACCTTTTCTACAGGCATATGGCCGTGAAGGAAGGCCTTGCTCCGTTTGTGGAGGCCTTCTTTGCCGCATGGTAATTGGCGGCAGAGGAAGTACATATTGTCCCTCCTGTCAGAAAATAAAAAGATGAAAGGGACATTTTTGCGAAGGAAGGATGAAGATTTATGAAAAAGTTTGTATGCGTGCTGATGGCGGCGGTCTTATTACTTGCCACTGGATGCAGCAGTAATTCTACGGAAACAGAGGATAATACGGTGCGCATTGGCTGCGAGTTTGCCTATGTACCCTACAACTGGGAGGAGGACAGCGCCACCGAGTACAATACGCCGATAGAAAACCATGACGGCTTCTATGGCGATGGCTATGATGTGCAAATTGCGAAGCGAGTGGCGGAAGCGATGGGCAAGGAGCCTGTGTTTGTAAAGGTTTCTTTTGACGGGCTGATGCAGGCGC
>CAMMNN010000051.1 GCA_946498245.1 uncultured Clostridium sp.
CAAATCGGTCTGCAAGCAGCCCATTTGCCGTTTTCTTGTACGCGCACTGCTCATTACTCTCGGATATTATACCACAAATATTATAAGTTTCATAGCCTAAAAGAGCCTATATATTTATGATTATTCCGCCTCTTCCCTGATTTACAGGCATTTTCAGAGGACTTCAGGCTGAATTTATTACAATGGGAACAGGCTTTGATTTGCTTTCCGCTTCCCTTTCTTTTTATTCCATTTTCAATTCTTCTATCATCAATTTTTCAATTTTAATTACGTCCGGCTGCGTTGATGTAAAATGGACGCCTCTATGTAATAAACCGATAATCTTACGGGCTGTTTTTTCTAATTCCTGTATTAGCTTCGGGTCTGCTATTCTTACAGCCTGTCCGCCTTTTATGTATTGTCCATCAATATACCGCGCTGCGGCAGGAAACATATCTTGAAAGAGAAGTACGGTTTTACGGTCAAAAATCTTAACGATTTTAATTGCATCTGTCGGTTTATGCTGTTCCTTTTTCTTCTGTATCAGGCGTTCAAATTTTTCAGCTTTTGAACTGCATGGAACCAGCCAATAAAGTCCGGTTGCACTATCAAGAAAAGTGAAATAATGCGGACGTTTTGTATTTTCATAATTGATTTTCAGATAAGGGTCATTTACCTTTATAAAGAAATCATTGGATACAAAGTAAAGGTTTCCTGCGATAATTTCCATATATTCCTCCATAAAGATTAAGTCCCTTACCGTTCCCGGCAAAGGACTTAAAAACTTTTTCACGGTCTATTTATGATTCGCATGACCGGAAGCGAACTACTTTTTCACGGTCTATTTATGATTCGCATGACCGGAAGCGAACTACTTTTTAGGCGGATTCCCACCTGTCACTATTATTATATATAGACCTAACAAATATGTCAATCCCGCAAAAATAGATGGTATGTTTCAAGCAATTGCTATTTTAATTGACATTATAAACCGTAACCCATACAATAAAATTGAACGTCGGTAATCTTACAGAAAGGCGGGCCATTTATGAAAGTTACGGGAATTATTGCAGAATATAATCCTTTCCACAGAGGCCATCTCTACCATCTCAATCAGGCCAGAGAATTGACAGGGGCTGATTTTATTATTGTTGCCATGAGCGGAGATTTTGTCCAGAGAGGCGGCCCTGCAGTATTTGACAAATACGTCCGGACCCATATGGCCCTTTCCTGCGGGGCGGATCTGGTGGTGGAACTTCCTTCTCCCTTTGCAGTCAGCAGCGCCGAGGATTTTGCTTCCTGCGGAGTCGCCCTCTTGGATCGTCTGGGTTCCGTGGATTTTCTCTGTTTTGGAAGCGAATGCGGGGACTGTCTTCCCCTTCTGTCCGCCGCCAGACTGCTTCTGGAGGAAACGGAGGAGTACTCTCAGCTTCTTCAGGCGGAATTAAAAAAAGGGGCTTCTTTTCCTGCGGCCCGACAGACCGCCCTGGAGCGCCTTTATTCAGAAAGCGGCGACAGCTCTCTGTCTGCCCTGGTGTCCTCCCCCAATAATATTCTGGGACTGGAATACTGCAAAGCTATCCTTCGGCAGCATTCTTCTATCCTTCCCATAACTCTCAGGCGTCAGGGACACGGCTACCATGATGAACTGGACTTTGATGAAAATCTTCAGGGAGAGAAGTCGGCCTATCCCTCTGCTTCCGGGATTCGCAATGCTTTGCGGCGGCTTTCCCCCTCCACTTCCTCTGTTCAGCTTTTTGATGAAGCCTCAGTTCATACCCTTTTGTCCTGCATTCCTCAGGAGGCCCAAAATGAATTTATTCAGGCAAAGCCTCTGTGGGACGACGACTTTTCTTCTATATTAAATGCGTCCCTTCTGTCTGTTCTGAAGAATGGAGATTCTGCATCTCCTGTCCTCAGCCAATACGGGGATATTTCCGGCGATATGGCCCAGCGAATGGAGCGAATGGCCCTGGATTTTGCCGGCTGGGAGGGGCGGGCCGCCCAGTTAAAGACCAGGCAGTATACTTACACGCGGGCCAACCGCTCCCTGACTCACCTTCTTCTGGGGCTGAAGAAGAATGATCTGCGTTCCTGGAAGGAAGAAGGCTACGCGCCTTACGCCCGGATTCTGGGATTTCGCAAAAGCGCGTCCCCTCTGCTCTCTGTGCTAGAGTATACCAGCCGGATTCCCCTGGTCTATAAACCGGCCAGGGCTCTGGAAAGTCTGGAATCCTCAGCCCTTTCCATGTTCCGTCAGGATCTGTATGCCAGCCATATTTACCAGTGCGCTTATCAGCAAAAATATGGCGGTTCCCCTCAAAATGAGTTTACGCGGAAAATGATGGTGCTGTAATAGGTCATTTCAGCAGTTCTTTTAACATCTCTCCGGCCTTTTCCGGATCCGCCTTTCCCTTCATGGCCCGCATGACCTGTCCTACCAGGAAGCCCATTACCTTTTCTTTTCCTTCCCGGTATTGGCGGACGGCATCGGGATTGGCCTCGGCCACTCCTTTGACGGCTTCCAGCAGGAGGCCGTCATTTCGGACAATTCTCAGGCCTTTTTGGTCGATATAAGCTTCTGGCTCCTGATCTCTGTCAAAAATCTGTTCAAAAACCTCTCTGGCTCCCTGGTTCGTTAGACTGCCTGCTTCCGTTTCCCTAATCAGGGCCGCCAGATGGGCCGGAGTAAAGCGGACATCTTCCGGCCTGACGCCCCGCTCCCGGATAAGGCGCTGGGTTTCTCCTGTCATCCAGTTGACCGCCTTCTTGGGATTTTGGGTGAGAATGGCCGTCTCTTCGAAAATATCGGCAATGTTGCGGTATTCCGTAACCATGGCGGCCTCTGTCTCTGAAAGTCCGTATTCTTTCTGATAGCGCTTCTGGCGCTCATAAGCAAATTCCGGCTGATGGGAACGGATCTCTTCCAGCCATTGGGGTGAAATCAATACCGGGGGCAAATCGGGATCCGGAAAATACCGGTAATCTTTGGCGTCTTCTTTTGATCGCATGGCCCTGGAGCTCTCTTTGTTTTCGTCCCACCGTCTGGTTTCCTGAACCACAGACTTTCCTTCCTCCAGCAGCTCAATCTGGCGCTGCCGTTCCCCTTCGATGGCATGGGTGATGGCTTTAAAGGAGTTCAGGTTTTTCATTTCCGTGCGGGTTCCCAAAACGGCGCTTCCCACTTCCCGGACAGAAAGGTTTACGTCGGCCCTCATGGATCCCTCCTGAAGCCTGCAGTCTGACACGCCCAGATATTGGATCATGGAGCGAAGCTTTTCCAAATATCCAATAACTTCCTCTGCGCTTCTCATATCGGCTTCGGAAACAATCTCAATGAGAGGAACTCCGCTTCGGTTGTAATCTACCAATGAGGCTTCTTCCCATTCGTCGTGAATCAGCTTTCCCGCATCTTCTTCCATGTGGATTTCATGAATACGGATTTTCTTCGGGCCTCCCTGAGTCTGGATCTCCACCCACCCGTCCTGGCAGATAGGCAGGTAAAACTGGGAGATCTGGTAGTTTTGAGGGTTGTCGGGATAAAAGTAGTTTTTCCGGTCAAAGCGGCTTTCCAGGTTGATGCGGCAATTGCAGGCCAGCCCTACGGCGGCGGCGTATTCCACTGCCTGACGGTTTAAGACAGGCAGGGCTCCGGGAAATCCGGCGCATACGGGACAGATTTGCGTATTGGGAGCAGCCCCGAACTTTGTGGAGCAGCCGCAGAAAATTTTTGATTTTGTAGCCAGTTCTACATGGACTTCCAGTCCGATTACGGTTTCATATTGTTTTGCCATTGCCATCACTCCTACCTTTCAAAAGCCAAATGCCAGGGCTTTGCCATTTTTTCCAGGGCATAGGCGGCTTTTAACACCGTCTTTTCCTGAAAACAATTTCCAATGATTTGGGCTCCTACCGGCAGCCCTTCCCCGGTCAGTCCCACGGGAATGCTTATGGCTGGAAGGCCCGCCAGATTGACGGAAACTGTGAAAATATCCCCTAAGTACATCTGAAGGGGATCCTTTAAGCTTTCCCCCAGCTTAGGCGCTGCCGCAGGGGCCGCCGGTCCCAGGATAATATCGTATTTGGAAAAAACTTTTTCAAATTCTCGCTTTATGACCCCTCGGGCCTTCATTGCCTTTTGGTAATAGGCGTCGTAATAGCCGGAGGACAGTACAAAGGCTCCCAGCATAATCCGCCTCTTCACTTCCGGGCCGAAGCCCTGGGAGCGGCTCTTTTTATACATTTCATGGAGCCCTTCGTACTCCGGGGCCCGGTAGCCGTATTTTACCCCGTCAAACCGGGAGAGATTGGAGCTGGCCTCCGCCGAAGCAATGACGTAATACGTGGGAATGGCGTACTGCACTGTTTCCAGGGAAATCATCTCTGTTTCCGCCCCGGCTTCTCTCAGACACTGGGCGGCCTGAAGCACACAGGCCCGCACTTCTTCCTCAACGCCTTCTCCCACATATTCTCTGGGGATCGCCACTTTCAGACCCTTGGCATCTCCCGTAAGGGCTTCTGTAAACCGGGTGTTCTCCCGCTTTATGGAGGTACTGTCCATGGGATCCCAGGAAGTAATTGCCTCTAACGCTGCAGCGCAGTCTGCCGTATTTTTCGCAATGGGGCCTATTTGATCCAGAGAGGAAGCATAGGCAATGAGGCCGTTTCTGGATACGGTTCCGTAAGTAGGCTTCATTCCTGTAACGCCACACCAGGAGCTGGGCTGGCGGATCGATCCGCCTGTATCGGATCCCAACGCCAGAAAGACTTCCCCTGCCGCTACTGCCGCACAGGAGCCGCCGGAGGAACCGCCGGGAACATGATCCGGATTCCAGGGGTTTTTCGTAACGCCAAAGGCGGAGGTTTCCGTGGTACTTCCCATGGCAAATTCGTCCATATTGGTTTTTCCCATAATAATGGCGCCGGCCTGCTCCAGACGTTTTACGGCTTCCGCTGAGTAAGGCGGTATAAAATGTTCCAGTATTTTGGAACTGCAGGTGGTGGCAAGGCCCGCCGTACAGATGTTGTCCTTTACCGCTACGGGAACCCCCGCCAAAGGCCCCTGGCAGCGTCCTTCCATAATATCTTTTTGTACCTCTTCTGCCCGTTTTCTGGCATATTCCTCTGACACGGAAACAAAGGCGTGAATTTGAGGCTCCATTTTCTCAATTTGGGAGAGGGAGGCTTCTACCGCTTCCATTACGCTGATTTCTCTTTTCCGGATTTTTTCGGCCACCTCCGCCGCCGTCTCATGAATCAATTCCATATGTCACTTTCCTTTCTGCCTCCGGCCTTTTTACTCAATGGTTTTGGGAACCTGGAACTGGCCCTCTTTTTCCCTGGGAGCGTTTTTTAACATGGCGTCCCGGCAGTCTTTGTTTTCCGCCTCATCCTCCCGGAATACGTTTCCCATAGAAAACAGATAAGGCATCGGCTGGCTTTTGCTGGTGTCCAGCTTATTAAGCTGGTCAATGTAGTCCAGCATCTCCTGCATATCCTTTTTTGCCTGTTCTTTTTCCTCTTTCGTTAAATCCAGTTTGGCAAGAATCGCCGTTTCTTCAATAATACTGTCGTCTATTTTCTGGGCCATTATCTATCCTCCTAGCATAAGCAATTGTCATTTCCGTTTCCATTACGGGGTAAGGCGGCTTAAATCTCTTGGGAAAAGGCAGGCTTCCCGGACATTGTCCTGACCCGTCAGTTTGGCGGTAAAGCGTTCCAGACCGATTCCCAGTCCGCCATGAGGGGGCATTCCGCAGCGGAAGGTGTTGAGATACTCTTCCATTCCTTCCGGGCTCATTCCTCTCTTTTCCAGCTTCTCCATTAACTGGGGATACTGGTGGATTCTCTGGCCCCCTGTAGTAATTTCCAGGCCCTGAAACAGCAGATCAAAGCTTAACGTATATTTAGGATTTTCCGGATCGTCCATGGCATAGAAGGGCCGCTTTTTTGAGGGGTAATGGGTGACAAAAACGAAATCCGCCCCGTAATGCTCTTTAAAGTAGCGGCCTATGAGGGCTTCCTCCTCCGGCTCCAAATCGTAGGGAGAACGGATGGGACGGCCATAGGCCTCAGATACCAGTCTCTTTGCTTCGTCAAAGGGTACTGCCGGAATTTTCTCCGCATCCGGGAGAGTCAGTTCCAAAATCCGGCATTCCTGGGCGTACTCCTCTTTCAGCAGTTTCAGGACGTATTGGATCATTCCCGTTTCCATGGCCATAATGTCTTCAAAGCCGTCTATATAGCCCATTTCAAAGTCCAGGCTGGTGTACTCGTTTAGATGCCTTTTGGTATTGTGCTTTTCCGCCCGGAAGACAGGCCCTATCTCAAAGACTCTGTCAAATACGCCTACCATCATCTGCTTGTAAAACTGGGGGCTTTGGGCCAGTACAGCCGGCCGGTGAAAGTAGTCCAGACGGAACAGGTTGGAACCCCCTTCCGCTCCTTTGGCTCCCAGCTTCGGTGTGTGGATTTCCGTAAAGCCCTGGCTGTGAAGGTAATCCCGAAATCCCCGGACGATACCCTCCTGGATCCGGAATACTGCCCGTTCCCGGATATTTCTCAGAGAGAGGGCTCTTTTGTCCAGTCGCGTTTCCAGAGAAGCCCCCATCTTCCATTTGCTGACAGGAAGGGGGAGAGGCCCCTGGGGCTCTGAAAGGATTTGTACCTTTTTTAAATGGAGTTCAATGCCTCCGGGAGCCCGTTCTTCCGGCTCAATCCTTCCTTCCGCCCGGATAAAGGCCCCTTCTTTTAAATCTTCCAGGCCGAAATCAGCCTCCCCTTCCTGCCATACCATCTGAAGAATGCCAAAACGGCTTCTCAAGCCGATAAAGGCTACCTTTCCCATATCCCGGATGCTGTGAACGGCTCCTTCCGTCACTGCCTCCTGGCCTTTATAACAGGGCTGTTCCAGCTCCTTTAATGTTAATCTCTCTTTTTTTCCTGGTTTTGTGATAAACTCCATTTTCCTGCCTCCCGTTCTTATAAAAAGTGTGCGCTTGGCGCACACTCGCGCCGGAGCGCGGCTGCGTCAGCAGCCATATTCCCTTGCGCTGAGTGCGCCTCCCACGGAGTGTTTTTATTTCATAGAAACGAAGTTTCCTATGCAATAAAGAATCCCGCCCCGGAACATTCTCTTTTGAATCTTCCGGGACGGGATCTCTCCCGCGGTACCACCCGCTTTGCAGAATTTGTCTTCTGCCTCTCTTTTTGCGCGTAACGTGCAGCCTTGCGGGCTGCCCTCCGGAAAGCCGGAAGCTTTCCCTCGAACAGCCGGCTCCGGGGCGTTGCCGTTTCCCTTTTCCCTGAAGGCGCTCTCAGTCTCGGCGCCTCTCCCTGTCAGATTCCTGGGAACGGGTCCCTTTCACAGCCGTTTCTTTATTCTTTCCATTGCTTTTTGTGTATTTTCTCTGGTTCCAAAAGCCGTCAGGCGGAAATATCCTTCCCCGGAGGGGCCGAAACCGGCTCCCGGAGTTCCCACGACTCCCGCTTCTTTTAACAGTCTTCCAAAGAAGCCCCAGGAGTCCTCGCCGTCGGGCGTTTTCATCCATACGTAAGGCGAATCCACACCGCCGTATACCTCATAGCCGGCGTCTTTTAGGCCCTGGTATATCATAGCAGCATTTTCCATATAAAAGGCAATCTGCTCTTTGATCTCTCTCTTTCCTTCTTCGGTATAAACCGCTTCCCCGGCCCTCTGGATCAGATAGGGAACGCCATTGTATTTGCTTCCCTGGCGTCTGAGCCACAGATCCTTTATGGAATGTCCGTCCCGCTTCAGGGCTTTGGGAATCACCATATATCCCAGCCGGACGCCGGTAAAGCCTGCTTTTTTGGAAAAGCTCTTAATCTCAATGGCGCAGGTCTGGGCTCCCCGGCATTCATAGATGGAATGGGGGATTTCCGGCCGGGAGATATAGGCTTCATAGGCTGCGTCATAGAGAATTACTGCCCCTGTCCGGTTAGCGTAATCCACCCATTTCTGAAGGGCGTCCAGAGAAATGGCTTCTCCCGTAGGGTTATTGGGATAACACAGATAAATCAAATCCGCGTCCTCACCCGGAAGCTCCGGCACAAATCCGTTTTCAGCCGTACAGGGCATATAAATTACCCCGTCAAATTTCCCTGTACTCTCCTGATATTGTCCCGTCCTTCCCGCCATTACATTGGAGTCCAGATACACAGGATACACAGGATCACATACGGCAATCCGGCTGTCCGGGGAAAACAACTCCTGAATATTGGCGCAGTCGCCTTTGGCTCCGTCGGAAATAAAAATCTCGTCCTCTGCAATATCGCAGCCCCGGTTTTGGTAATCCTCTCTGGCAATAACCTTCCTGAGAAACTCATACCCTTCATAGGGACCGTAGCCCCGAAACCCTTCCGGTCTTCCCATTTCCTCAGAAGCCTCTTTTAAGGCCCGGACAATAGCCGGGGCCAGAGGCAGGGTCACATCTCCAATCCCCAGCCGTATGATTTCCTTTTCCGGGTGAGCCGCCTGCTCTTCCTCCACTCTCCGGGCAATCTCCGCAAAAAGGTAATTTCCCGGCAATTTCAAAAAATTACTGTTTACTGCCGCCATATCTTTTATTCTCCTTCTATTAAACACAGCACCATTTTTGCCGTTTCCACCATAGCCCTTCCTGTATCCATACTGATTTTCTGCAGGTAACGGTGAGCGTCCGGCTCGCTTAAATGATTGCGCTCCATTAAAAGCTGTTTTGCTTTTCGTATAACCGCCTCATCGGAGGCCGAGCGTTTTCCTTTTCTCTGCTCTGTTCTTCCAGGCCGCCCGCCTCCGTCCCAGAGAAGCTGCACCGTATTGATTAGCTCATAAACCTTTACAGGCATGGCCACGGAAACAACAGGAGCTTCGCACTGGCTTATGACTCTTTCTGAGCCCATTAGAAGCATTTTATAATTTTCCGGAAGATATTCATAAAGCTCGGTATAATACATATCAGCCATATGGTATCCGCAGATCAGGATGCCGCCGTTAAAGCGGTTTAAAAGGGTCAGCGCCTGGGCCCCGGTGGTACAGGCTGCCGTATTTTCATAGCCATTCCTGTTTAATACCGCCTGAATCCGTTTTGCATCTTCTAATTTGGAAAATACAATAATGATACCGGTCATACCCATCTTCCCCTGTCACTTTATATACGGTACAGGTACTCCCCCACTTCCCAGGGAGTTACCATCTTTTCATAGGTATCCCATTCCCGTACCTTCTGTTTCAAATATTTCGCCGTAAAGGACTCTCCCAAAATGCCGGCGGCAAAGGGATCCGCCGCAAAGGCTTCCAGGGCCTGCCCTAAATTAGCCGGAAGGCATCCGCTGGATTTCAGGATTCCGTCCTCATTCTCCCCTTCCCCTTCTTCTATGCCTTCCAGTCCTGCTTTTAAAAGCAGCGCTAAAACCAGATAGGGATTGGAAGCGCAGTCGGGACTGCAAAGCTCTATTTCCCGCTTTCCTCCGTAGGAAAGCCATGTGCGGATTACGGACTCACCGTCCTGAGGCGGCCAGGAAAGCCGGTTTCCTGCTCCCCAGCCCGGGGTCAGCCGCTTGTAGGAATTGACAATAGGATTGGTAAAAACGGCAAGGCCGGCAGAATGTTTTAAAATGCCTCTGAAAAATGCAAGGCCCTCTCTGCTGAGATTGCCGGGATTGTCTTTATCCACCAGCACATTCCGCCCGTCTTTCATAAGGCGCATCTGAATGTGCATTCCGGAACCGTCGCAGTCGCTTTTGGGTTTTGGCATAAAGGTGGCGTGAAGGCCATGCCTTTTAGCAATGGAACGGACGGTCATCTTCAGGGTCATAATCTGATCCGCCGCCTGACAGGCCGGCAGATAGCCGCAGTCGATTTCCTGCTGGCCTGCAGACCGTTCATGGTGGGAGGATTCCACCGGAAATCCCATTTCCTCCAGAGCCAGAACAATGTCTCTTCTGACATTTTCCGCCAGATCAACAGGGCTTAGATCCAAATATCCGGCTTTCTCATGAGTCAGAGTCGTAGCAACTCCGTTATCGTCTGTATGGAAGAGGAAAAATTCACATTCCGGCTTTACATAGAAAGTATATCCCTTTTTTTCCGCTTCATCAGAAACCTTTTTTAAAAGGTACCGGACGCTTTCCTCATAAGGAGTTTTGTCAGCCTTATAAACGTCGCAGAGAAGGCGGGCTACCCGCCCCGTCTGGGGCCTCCAGGGAAGTATGGCAAAGCTGGAAAGATCCGGGATCAGATACAGTCTTTCTTCTCCCCCCTGGCCATCCTTCTGAAAGCTGGCTTCTTCTATGGGAAAGGGTTCCGTAAAGACCCGGGAAATCTGATCCGCTGTAACCGCAATATTTTTCAGAGTTCCGAAAGCGTCGGTAAACTGAAGACGGATAAACTCCACATCTTCTTCCTGAATCACATCTAAAACCGATTCCAAAGTATATGCGCTCATGCTGAAATCTCCTTTTCCTTTTCCGTGGAATGCCCTTTGGCTATCTGCCGGGAACGGCTGCTGGCGCAGCCCTTTCCTCTGCGCGGAGTGCGCCTCCGCCGGAGGCTTTTTGCATTAAAAAATTATATTTTCTTGTACAAAAAGTGTGCGCTATAGCGCACACTCGCGCCGAAGCGCGGCTGCGCAAGCAGCCCTTTCCTCTGCGCGGAGTGCGCATCCACCGGAGGTTTTTTCATTAGAAAATTATATTTTCTAATGAAAAAAGGCGTACTCACCCGGGTATTCCGGATAAGGACGCCTTTGTCTTATCATGGGCGTATTATAGCAACGCCGCTGGGAATTGTCAATTGTTTTTTTTGATTTTCGCAAATTCTGCTTCAGCCATGCCATTCATAATTTGACGGATTCTGCAGCATTCGCTAACGATAAACGCTATTAGCCGTCAAATTATTCATGTCGGGCATTCGCCCTATAGGAACATACGGCCAAACACGGCTTAGGGAGCAAGCTCCCTCGCAGCGTTTGGCCGCATATTCCTGCATGGCTTATTTTTTACAGGTTCGTATACCCCATAAGGGACTGGTCAATGGCCCGGGCCGCTTCAATTCCTTCCCGAATGGCCCAGACTACCAGGGACTGGCCCCGCCTCATGTCTCCTGCTGCAAAAACTCTGGGAACCGCCGTTTCATAGGTTCCTTCTTTGACAGCGGCGTTGGTTCTGCCGTCCAGGGAAACGCCGAAGGCTTCGGCCACGTAAGGCTCCGCTCCTAAAAATCCTGCGGCAATTAAAACCATATCGGCCTCTACGGTTTTCTCTTCCCCTTCTTTGGGAACCATTGTCCTTCTGCCTGTTTTGGGATCCGTTTCCCATCTGACGCCCTGAAGGACGACTTTGGACAGTTCTCCTTTTTTATTGGCAATAAATTCCTTTACCGTAGTCTCATACAGTCTGGGATCTGAGCCGAAAAGGGCTATGGCTTCTTCCTGGCCGTAATCCGTTTTCTGTATTCTGGGCCATTCCGGCCAGGGATTTCCTTCTGTTCTCTCTTTAGGCGGCTTAGGCATCATTTCAAGCTGGATCACAGAGCGGCAGCCCAGGCGAATGGCTGTGCCTACGCAGTCGTTTCCCGTATCGCCGCCTCCGATTACCACTACTCTCTTGCCCTTTACCGGGGGATATTTTTTATCCTTTAATTCCGAATCCAAAAGGCTCTTAGTCACAGAGGATAAGAAGTCTACGGCAAAATAGATGCCTTTGGCCTCCCTTCCAGGGGCCTGAATGTCTCTGGGGTTAGAGGCTCCGCAAGCCAGCAGAACCCGGTCGTAGTCCCGGAGAAGCTTTTGGGCGGAAACGCTTTTTCCCACGTCGGCATTGACGTCAAATTCCACGCCTTCTTCCTCCAGCAGCCGGATACGGCGGTCAATAATGTCCTTTTCCAGCTTCATATTGGGGATTCCGTACCGCAAAAGACCTCCGATGCGGTCGTTGCGCTCCAGTACCGTAACCCTGTGTCCTCTGCGGTTTAACAGCTTTGCAGCCGCCAGGGCCGCAGGACCGCTTCCTACGATGGCAACGCTCTTTCCCGTCCGGATCCGGGGCGGGGCAGCTTTTATCCAGCCCTCCCGAAAGGCCGCTTCCGTTACCGCATATTCATTGGCCTTGGTAGCTACAGGGCTGCCCCCTGCTCCGCAGGTGCAGGCAGCCTCGCACAGTGCGGGACAAACCCTGGAGGTAAATTCCGGAAAGCAGTTGGTTTTTTCCAGTCTCTCCCATGCCGCTTTCCAGTTTCCCATATCGATTAGGTCGTTCATTTCCGGAACCAGGTTTCTTAAAGGACACCCGGAAACCATTCCCTCCATCATCACGCCGGACTGGCAGAAGGGGATGCCGCAGGCCATGCAGCGGGACGCCTGGACCCGCTGTTCCTCCTGCTTTAAGGGCTGGTAAAATTCCCGGAAATGCCGGATTCGTTCTAACGGCGGCTCCGCCGCTTTATCTTTCCTGTCAAATTCCAAAAATCCTGTTGGTCTTCCCATGTTTCCTCCTCTATCTCCTGCTGTTGGTGCTCTCGTAGAAGGCCTCGATCCGGGCCTGTTCCTCATCCATTCCCTGTTGTCTGTACCGGGCGCACAGCTCTAAAATCTTCCGGTAATCGTGGGGAACGATCCGCTTAAACTTAGGCAGGTATTCTTCAAAGTGTTCCAGGATCCGCCGCCCTTTGGGAGAGCCTGTAGCCGCTGTGTGGGCCTCTATCATAGTCCGCAGCTCCTGCTCCTCATAAGGGCTCTCTACCTTTTCCATGGCTACCATAGACTTGTTGAGATACTTATAAAAATCGTTGTCCTCGTCTAAAACGTAGGCAATGCCTCCGCTCATGCCGGCTGCAAAGTTTTTCCCTACTTTTCCTAAAACCACCACCAGGCCTCCGGTCATGTATTCACAGCCGTGATCGCCGATGCCCTCTACTACGGCCTTGGCCCCGGAATTGCGGACGGCAAAACGTTCTCCGGCAATGCCGTTAATATAGGCTTCTCCGCTGGTAGCTCCATAGAGTGCCACGTTTCCGGCTACAATGTTTTCTTCCGCCTGGTAACCGGCTCCCTTGGGCGGAAATACGGCCAGCTTTCCGCCGGAAAGCCCTTTTCCCATATAATCGTTGCAGTCGCCCTGCAGCGTCAGGGTAAGTCCTTTGGGAATAAAGGCCCCAAAGCTCTGTCCGCCGGAACCGGTGCAGCGTACTTTAAAGGTATCGTCCGGGAATCCCGCTTTCCTCTGCCTGGTAATTTCGGATCCGAAAATAGTTCCCAGAGCCCGATCCGTATTGGTGACGGAAATGGAAATTTCCTTGGGAGTCCCGGTTTTCAGGCTGTCTGCAAATTCCTTTAAGAGAACCTTTTCGTCCAGGGTCTGTTCCAGTTTAAAATCATAGGCTAATTCCGGACGGAAGGTTTCTTTCTCTCCGTTTTTCCGGAAAGGATTCTCCAGCAGTGCGCTGAGAGCCAGCCGGGACGGACGGCTTCCGGCTTCCGTTTCTTTTATCTTTAACAGATCCGTTCTGCCTACCAGTTCTTCTACAGTGGCTACGCCCAGGCGGGCCATATATTCTCTCATTTCTTTTGCCACAAAATACATATAGTTTTCTACGTATTCCGCTTTTCCCATAAACCGCTTTCTCAGCTCCGGATTCTGGGTAGCCACGCCCATGGGGCAGGTATCCAGGTTGCAGACTCTCATCATAACGCAGCCCAGGGTAATCAGGGGAGCAGTGGCAAAGCCGTACTCCTCAGCCCCCAGCATGGCCGCTATGATAACGTCCCTGCCCGTCATCAGCTTTCCGTCGGTTTCCAGAACCACCTGGTTTCTCAGGCCGTTTTTCATAAGGGTCTGATGGGTCTCCGCCACTCCCAGCTCCCAGGGAAGGCCGGCATGGTGAATCGAGCTGATAGGGGCCGCCCCTGTTCCTCCGTCGTAGCCGGAAACCAAAATTACCTGGGCTCCTGCCTTTGCCACGCCTGCGGCAACGGTTCCTACGCCTGCCTCGCTTACCAGTTTTACGGAAATCCGGGCGTATTTATTGGCATTTTTCAGGTCGTAAATCAACTGGGCCAAATCCTCGATAGAGTAAATATCGTGGTGGGGCGGAGGGGAAATCAGGCTGACGCCGGGAGTGGAATGGCGTGTCTTGGCAATCCAGGGATAGACCTTTTTTGCCGGCAGATGGCCGCCCTCTCCCGGCTTTGCGCCCTGGGCCATTTTGATCTGGATCTCCTTTGCGCTGACCAGATAGCGGCTGGTTACCCCGAAGCGTCCCGAAGCCACCTGTTTGATGGCGGAGGAGCGATCCTCCTTTGTTCCCATGGAATCCAGACGTTCCTCGCTTTCCCCGCCCTCTCCGGTATTGGACTTGCCGTGGATATGGTTCATGGCAAGAGCCAGGGCTTCGTGGGCTTCCTGGGAAATAGAGCCGTAGGACATGGCACCGGTTTTAAAGCGGGTCATAATGGACTCTTCGCTTTCTACCTCTTCCAGGGGGATCCCTTTCTGGGGATACTGAAATTCCAGCAGACTCCGGATATTTCCGCACTCTTCCCTGTCCGCCGCCTGAGAATACTTCTGAAAGAGGCCGTAGTCTTTGGTCCAGGTGGATTTCTGCAGCAAATGAATGGTATTGGGATTGTAACGGTGTTTTTCCCCGTCGCTTCTGGCCTTGTGGAAGCCTTCGCTGTCCAAAGTCAGATCCGTCCCCAGCCCCAGGGGATCAAAGGCTTTGGAATGCAGGTCATCCGACGCCTTTGCAATGTCTTCCAGGGTAATGCCGCCGATACGGCTGACTGTTCCCGTAAAATACTGTTCGATCACTTCCTCGGAAATTCCTACGGCTTCAAAGATCTGGGAACCCTGATAGGACTGAACTGTGGAAATTCCCATTTTAGAAGCGATTTTTACGATTCCGCTTAAAACAGCCTTATTGTAGTCCTCTACTGCGGCATAGTAGTCTTTATCCAGCATTCCGTCGTCAATAAGCTGACGAATGGTTTCCTGAGCCAGCCAGGGATTGACGCCGCAGGCGCCGTAGCCCAAAAGGGTGGCAAAATCGTGTACCGTTCTGGCTTCTCCGGTTTCCAGAATAATGGCTAAGGACGTCCTTCTCCGGGTTCTTACCAAGTACTGGTGAACTGCCGATACCGCCAGCAGGGAAGGAATGGCCACGTGGTTCTCATCTACGCCCCGATCCGACAAAATCAAAATATTGCAGCCGTCCCGGTAGGCCTTATCCACCTCTACAAAAAGGTTTTCAATGGCCCGTTTCAGCTTTGTGCTCTTATAGTATAAAATCGGCACCACCTCCGGATAAAATCCGGAGTTTTTCATGGATTTGATTTTTAACATATCAATATTGGTTAAAATGGGGTTCTGGATCTTTAATACCTGGCAGTTTTCCGGTTTTTCTTCCAGCAAGTTTCCGTCCCTTCCGGCGTAAACCGTAGTGCTGGTAACGATTTCCTC
Source organism: uncultured Clostridium sp. (assembly GCA_946498245.1). GTDB lineage: Bacteria > Bacillota > Clostridia > Lachnospirales > Lachnospiraceae > UMGS1370. The sequence continues at coordinate 15,436 of CAMMNN010000051.1, forward strand.
CCGAATGGCATCAATAGGAGGATTGGTAACCTGTGCAAACATCTGGCAGAAATAGTGGGAAAGAGGACGGTACCGCTTGGACAGCACGGCCAGAGGCGTATCCGTTCCCATGGCCCCCACTCCCTCCGAACCGTTTAAAGCCATATTAAAGATCTCAGTCCGGCAATCCTCATAGGTGTAGCCAAAGGCTTTCTGAAGTCTGGCAAGCTGTTCCTTGGAGTAACGTTCTACGTTCTTATTGGGAATGGGCAGATCCTTTAGCTGCACCAGGCCGCCGTCCAGCCATTCCCCGTAAGGCCGCCGTGTGCTGTACATTTTCTTGATCTCCGGATCCTGATACAGCTTTCCTTCCCGGGTGTCCACCAGCAGGATCTTGCCTGGGTGGAGGCGCTCCTTCAGGACGATTTTTTCCTCCGGCACATCCAGTACCCCTACCTCGGAAGAGAGGATCAGAGTGTCATCCTCAGTAATGTAATACCGGGAAGGACGCAGGCCGTTTCGATCCAGTACGGCTCCCATTACGTCGCCGTCGGAAAAAAGGATAGAGGCGGGACCGTCCCAGGGCTCCAGCATGGTTGCGTAATACTGGTAAAAATCCCGTTCCTCCTGAGGCATGGCCTTATTGTTGTCCCAGGGCTCCGGTATGGCAATCATAACGGCCAGAGGCAGATCCATACCGTTCATCATTAAAAATTCCAGGGTATTGTCCAGCATGGCGGAATCCGAACCTCCGGCGTGGATTACCGGAAGAACTCTGTGAAGATCCTCGCCCAGACAGGAAGATTCCATGGTTTCTTCTCTGGCCAGCATCTTATCGGCATTGCCTTTTATGGTATTGATCTCTCCATTGTGGACAATGAGCCGGTTGGGGTGGGCCCGCTCCCAACTGGGATTTGTGTTGGTACTGAACCGGGAGTGGACGATGGCAATGGCAGATTCACAGTCTTTGTCCTGAAGATCCGTAAAAAATGTCCGTAACTGCCCTACCAGAAACATTCCCTTGTACACCACTGTCCGGCTGGAAAGAGAAACCACATAGGTATTGTCGTTGCTCTGTTCAAAAATACGGCGCACAATGTAAAGCTTCCGGTCAAATTCCAGGCCCCGGGCAGTTCCCTCGGGCCTGCGGATAAAGGCCTGCATAATGTAGGGCATACATTCTCTGGCTTTGTGGCCCAGAACCTCCGGCAGTACCGGCACTTTCCGCCACCCCAGCAGCTCCAGGCCCTCCTTCTCCACAATGATTTCAAACATTTTTCTGGCCTGACCCCGCTTTAATTCCTCCTGGGGGAAGAAAAACATACCGACTCCGTAATCTCTCTCCTCTCCCAGCAGGATCCCCTGTTCTTTACAGACTTTCGAGAAAAATTTATGGGGGATCTGCAGGAGAATCCCTACGCCGTCTCCCGTTTTTCCTTCCGCATCTTTTCCTGCCCTGTGTTCCAGATGCTCTACAATGTGAAGAGCCTGATCCACTGTGCTGTGGCTCTTGATTCCCTTCATCTGCACAACGGCTCCAATGCCGCAGTTATCGTGTTCAAACTGTGGGCTGTACAAACCCCCGGACTGGCTTTGGGGGATTTTTTTCTGCTCTGACCGTGTCATATGGCTTCTCCTTTCGTGTTCCGAATCCTGATTGATTAAAGTCCTGCTGCCGCTTTAATAAAGCCGGCGAACAGAGGATGGGGCCTGGTTGGCCTGGATTTAAATTCCGGGTGGGCCTGGGTTGCAATAAAAAACGGGTGATCCGTCAGCTCAATCATTTCTACAATGCGGCCGTCCGGGGAAAGTCCGGAAAGTACCATTCCGTGTTCCTGCAGTACGCCTCTGTAATCGTTGTTGACCTCATAGCGATGGCGGTGGCGTTCAAAAATTTCCTCCGTCCCGTAAAGTTCCCTGGCTTTGGTTCCCTGGGCCAAAACGCAGGGGTAAGCTCCCAGGCGGAGGGTTCCGCCAAGATTTTCCAGTCCGTTCTGCTCAGGCATCAGGGCAATAACCGGGTGGAGGGTATCAGGGGCCAGCTCAATGCTGTGGGCGTCGGCATAGCCTACTGCGTGTCTGGCAAATTCCACAATGGCAAGCTGCATTCCCAGGCACAGCCCCAGGTAGGGAACCTTTCTGGTTCTGGCGTATTCGATAGCGGCGATTTTGCCTTCTGTTCCCCTCATTCCAAAGCCGCCGGGAACCAGGATTCCGTCGGCATCCTTTAATATTTCTTCTGCATTTTCCCTGGTAATGGTTTCAGAATCCACCCACTGAATACGGATGGTACAGCCATTGGCAATGCCTCCGTGCTTTAAAGCCTCCACTACGCTGAGGTATGCGTCGTGAAGCTGGATATATTTCCCCACCAGGGCAATGGTTACTTCCTTTCCCGGCGATTTTAAGGCCGCCGTCATCTCCTCCCAGTCCCTGAGATCCGGCTGGGGGCAGGGAAGCTTCAAACACTCTAAAACCACCTGGGCCAGATTTTCCTTTTCCATAGCCAGAGGGGCTTCATACAAATATTCCACGTCCAGATTCTGCAGCACCCGGCTGCTGGGTACGTTGCAGAACAGGGCGATTTTATCTTTGATTTCCCGTGTCAGGGGCTTTTCGGAACGGCAGACCAGCACGTCAGGCCAGATTCCCATTCCCTGAAGCTCTTTCACGCTGGCCTGGGTAGGCTTCGTTTTCATCTCCCCGGAAGCTTTCAGATAGGGAATCAGGGTAACGTGAATCAAAATAGCGTTTTCATGGCCTACGTCGTGCTGAAACTGGCGAATGGCTTCCAAAAAAGGCTGACTCTCAATATCGCCTACGGTACCCCCTACTTCAATAATGGCGATCCGATCCTCCTCCGGAGTTTTCCCCCGGTAAAACCGGCTTTTGATCTCATTGGTAATATGGGGAATTACCTGTACCGTCCCGCCGAGGTAATCGCCGTGGCGCTCCTTTTGGAGTACGCTCCAGTACACCTTTCCTGTGGTGACGTTGGAGTTTTTGTCCAGGCTTTCGTCAATAAACCTTTCGTAATGGCCCAAATCCAAATCCGTTTCCGTCCCGTCGTCTGTCACAAAAACCTCTCCATGCTGAATGGGATTCATCGTTCCCGGATCCATATTGATATAAGGGTCAAATTTCTGCATCGTAACACTGTAGCCTCTGGCCTTTAAAAGCCGTCCCAGGGAAGCCGCGGTAATCCCTTTTCCAAGACCGGAAACCACGCCGCCGGTAACAAATACGTATTTGACTGCCATTCTGCCAACCTCCTGTAATGAAAAGTTTCCTAAACATAAAAACGGCGCCGGACTGCCCCTCTGAGCAGCCGACGCCTTTGTCCTGCAAAATTCAAGTCTAAACTATACTACAAATTTTTTTATTTGTAAAGGGGCAAATTTTGAATGATAGCCCAACTGTTTGAAAAAAAGTAGTTGACATTTGAAATCATTGGTGTATAATACTGGCCATAAGCAAGGTTGCTTTGAACGGAGACGTTCAGCTTCCTTGCTTTTTTTGTTCCATAGGAAAATCCTCTGTTCCTATGGCGGCAAATCCGGAATTTCCGGAACACGTACACTTCATCAACGGAGCGAATTAGAAAGGAGTTTTCCCCATGAGCAAAAATATCCCCGAACTGTATGGAAGTCTGGTCTTTAGCGACAAGGTTATGCAGAGCAAATTGCCTAAGGACGTCTACAACGCCCTCCAGAAAACCATCAAAAACAGTACCCATCTGGAATTAGACGTTGCCAATGCCGTAGCTGTGGCTATGAAAGAATGGGCCGTGGAAAACGGAGCTACCCATTTTACACACTGGTTCCAACCCATGACCGGCATCACTGCCGAAAAGCACGACAGCTTTATTTCCCCTGTAGGAACTGGAGAAGTCATTATGGATTTTTCCGGCAAGGAATTGGTAAAGGGCGAGCCGGACGCTTCCAGCTTCCCCTCAGGCGGTCTGCGGGCTACTTTCGAGGCCAGAGGCTATACGGCCTGGGATCCCACCTCTCCGGCGTTTATTAAGGACGGGACCCTCTATATTCCTACGGCATTCTGTTCCTATACCGGGGAAGCTCTGGATAAGAAAACTCCTCTGCTTCGTTCCATGGAAGCCTTAAACCAGGAGGCCACCCGTCTCCTTCACATTCTGGGCCACAAAGAAGTAAGCAGCGTCAACACCACTGTGGGACCGGAACAGGAATATTTTTTAATTGACAAAGACCTGTACCGCGCCAGAAAGGATCTGGTCTTCTGCGGCAGAACCCTTATCGGCGCGGCTCCCCCAAAAGGCCAGGAAATGGAAGATCATTACTTTGGCGTATTAAAACCCAGAGTCTCCGCCTATATGCACGAATTAGATGAGGAGCTGTGGAAACTGGGCGTTCCGGCCAAAACCAAACATAATGAAGTAGCTCCGGCCCAGCACGAGCTGGCTCCGGTTTTTGACACCACCAATGTGGCTGTGGATCACAATCAGCTTACCATGGAAATGATGAAAAAGGTGGCGGATAAGCACCATCTGGCCTGCCTCATTCACGAAAAGCCCTTTGAAGGCATTAACGGAAGCGGCAAGCACAACAACTGGTCCCTGAGCACCGACACAGGCATGAACCTTCTGGATCCGGGAAAAAATCCCGCTGACAACCTGGTCTTTTTAGTATTCCTTACAGCCGTCATTAAGGCCGTAGACGAATACGCCGACCTGATGCGGGTTTCCGTTGCCAGCGCAGGCAATGATCACCGCCTGGGAGCGAATGAAGCCCCTCCCGCTATTGTTTCCATATTCCTGGGTGATGAGATTAACCGCGTTGTGGAAGCTCTGGAAAAAGACTCTCATTTTGAAAGCGCCGGTCAGGTACAGATGGAAACGGGAGCCCACGTGCTGCCCCACTTTATGAAAGACAATACGGACCGCAACCGCACTTCCCCCTTTGCTTTTACGGGAAATAAATTTGAATTTCGTATGCCCGGTTCCTCTCTCTCTGTAGCCGGTCCCAACGTTATTTTAAATACCGCTGTGGCAGAGGAAGTCCGTCAGTTTGCCGATTCCCTGGAAGGCGTTCCTGCAGAGGAAATGGAAAAAGCCGTCCGCAGCCTGTTAAAGACAGTGATTCAGGAACATAAGAGAATTATCTTTAACGGAAACGGTTATACCGACGAGTGGGTTGAGGAAGCCAAACGGCGTGGACTTTACAACTTAAAAGCCCTTCCCGACGCAATGCCCTATTTTATTGCCCCCAAAAATGTAGAGCTCTTTACGCGTCACCATATTTTTACGGAAGGTGAAATCCACTCCCGTTACGAAATCCTTTTGGAGAATTACAGCAAGGCGATCCACGTGGAAGCCAAGACCATGATAGAAATGTTAAAGAAAGACTTTTTGCCGGCCCTGCTGGCCTTTACAGGAGATACGGCTCAGGCGGCCGCCCAAAAGAAAGCCTTCTCTCCTGCTATTCCTACGGAAGCGGAAGAAAAGCTGGTAGAAAAGCTGTCCTCCCTTTACAGCGTCATATCCGCCGGAACCGAAGAGCTGGCAGCCCATACCGCCTCTGCAGAAAAGCTTTCGGATCCTCTGGAAACGGCAGCTTACTACTGCGGCACTGTTTTAGCCGGAATGAATGAGCTGAGAAAGTCATCAGACGAGGCGGAATCCATGATCCCTGATGAGTACCTGCCCTATCCTACCTACGACGAACTGCTGTTTTCTGTATAAGGGAGGTAGAGTTCATGGAAAACCATTCCTGTTTTCATTATTTAAGTGACGATAAACCCAAAGAAGAATGCGGGGTTTTCGGAATTTACAGTCTGGACGGAAGCAATTCCGCCCAGACTCTTTACTGCGGTCTGGCAGCCCTTCAGCACAGAGGCCAGGAGTCCTGCGGCATTGCCCTTTCCGATACCAATGGCCCCAGACGCAATATCAGTTTTCATAAAGGACTGGGCCTGGTATCAGAGGTCTTTAAACCGGAAATTCTGGAAAAATTAAAAGGGAATCTAGGCGTAGGCCATGTCCGGTACGCTACGTCCGGCTCCGCCACTGCCGAAAACGCCCAGCCCCTGGTGCTCAACTACGTAAAAGGAACCCTGACCCTGGCCCACAACGGAAATCTGGTAAACGCCGCCCAGCTTCGCCGGGAAATGGAGTATTCCGGCGCCATCTTCCACACCACTGTTGATTCGGAAGTCATTGCCTTCCTCATTGCCAGAGAACGGCTGAAGGCTCCCACGGTAGAGGAAGCCGTACGCCGCGCCGCCTGCAAATTAATCGGCGCTTACGGCCTTGTCATTACAAGCCCCCGAAAACTCATTGGCGTCCGGGATCCCTATGGGCTGAAGCCTTTGTGCCTGGGACGTAAGGAAAACGCCTGGATTCTGGCTTCTGAAAGCTGTGCCCTTGCTTCTGTGGGTGCCCGCTTTGTCCGGGATATAGAGCCAGGGGAAATCGTAACCATTACCCAGGAAGACATCTCTTCTTCCTTCCTGCCCGTTTCGGCTCCAAAAGCCCACTGCGCCTTTGAATACATATATTTCGCCCGCCTGGACAGCATCATAGACGGGGTTTCTGTCTACGATGCCCGCATCCGGGCGGGCGCATACCTTGCAAAAGCCTGTCCTGCCGACGCCGATCTGGTGGCCGGAGTGCCGGAGTCCGGCGTCGCAGCGGCTAAAGGGTACTCGGAATATTCCAAAATCCCCTTTGCTTTTGCCTTTTATAAAAACAGCTACATAGGCCGGACCTTTATAAAGCCCACTCAAAAGGAGCGGGAAGACAGCGTCCGCCTAAAGCTAAATGTCCTGGAAACGGCAGTGCGGGGAAAACGGATTGTTCTGGTAGACGACTCCATTGTACGGGGGACTACCATGGCCAATTTGATCCGTATGTTAAAGGACGCCGGAGCCACTGAAGTTCATGTAAGAATTTCTTCCCCGCCCTTTTTGTATCCCTGCTATTTTGGAACCGACGTTCCTTCCAACAGGCAGCTCATTGCCTCCGCCCACACGGATGAAGAAATCTGCGCCATGATTGGAGCCGACTCCCTGGGTTACCTTCCCCTGGAGGGCTTAACGGAAATGACAGGAGGACTTCCCCTCTGCAAAGCCTGTTTTGACAAATGCTATCCCATGGAGGTTCCAAAAGGAAATGTCCGCAACCTCTGGGAACAATGACCTTTCAGGGGTGATTTTCTAAAAGGCCTGCTCTCCCATCAGTTCTTTTGCCAGAGTGGGCCTTAAATGAAAGGCTTCCAGGATTTGCCGGATCTCCTTCTCGTTTTCCTTAGGCGTCCCCTGGTAAACCGCCCGGATCAGGAGATTTTTCGGAGTGTGTTCCATATCGATAAATTCCAGAATCTGGGTTCTGTAGCCCATATGTTCTAAAATTTCCGCCCGCAATGCGTCCGTATACAGGGCCGCCATCCGCTCTTTTATAATGCCGTAGCGGAAAATGGGGGCCATAAGGGAATTTTCTATCTGACTGTTAAGCTCATGCTGACAGCAGGGTACGGAAAGAATGACCTTGGCCCCCCAGCGGACGGCCTTGGCCATAGCGTAGTCTGTAGCCGTATCGCAGGCGTGAAGGGTCACTACCATATCCACCTGATTTTCCCCTTCGTAGCCGGCAATATCGCCGCAGGAAAAGTCCAGCCCCTCTTCATATCCGTATTTGCGGCTTAAATTGCTGCAGGTTTCAATGACGTCCTCTTTCAGATCCAGACCAGTGATCCGCACAGGGTACCCCATCTTTTCTTTGAGATAATAGTACATGGCAAAGGTCAGATAGGATTTCCCGCAGCCAAAATCAATAATGCGGTTGGTCTTATTTTTATCCAGCTTTGGCAGAATATCTTCAATAAATTCCAAAAAACGGTTGATCTGGCGGAATTTGTCGTACTGGGAACGGATCACCTGACCTGAGGGCGTCATAACGCCCAGATCCATCAGAAAGGGAACCGGAACCCCTTCTTCCAGAAGGTACTGCTTTTTCCGGTTGTGATCCAACTCTTCCAGCTTTCTGGTTCCCGTCTTTCCCGATTCCTTTACCTTTACCGTCATTTTTCCTTTTTTGCTCACCAGGACGTAAGCCGTACCCAAAGCGGATTTTAACTCCATCTGGCGGAACTGGTTTTCCAGAGCCTCACGGATATAAACGGCGGCCTCCTCTTTTTCCAGATTCTTATGGAAGGCCTTTTTGCCGGAAAACTCCTCCGCCTGGAAATACAGTCTTCCTTTTATGGCCACCGGGCGCATCTGAACCTTGCCGATTTTTTCTTTATCTCTGGAATTGCTCAGGATAATGCCTTCCAGTTCTTTATTGAGAAACCGCTCCAAAAGGGCGGTCAGTTCTTCTTTCATGGCAAATCCCCTAATTCTTAAAACTGTGGATGGGCGCAGGAATCCGTCCTCCCCTGGTCACAAAGCCGGCGCAGGAATACCGGTTTACAGGCATAACGGGGGCATATCCCAAAAGGCCGCCAAATTCTACCGTATCTCCTACGGTTTTTCCAATAACCGGAATAATCCGGACTGCAGTGGTTTTCTGGTTAATCATGCCAATGGCCGCTTCGTCGGCGATAATCCCCGCAATGGTGGTATCGGGCGTGTCGCCGGGAATGGCAATCATATCCAATCCTACAGAGCAAACGCAGGTCATAGCTTCCAGCTTTTCCAGGGTCAGGGCCCCTGCGGAAACGGCGTCAATCATTCCCTGATCCTCGCTTACGGGGATAAACGCCCCTGACAGGCCGCCTACATAGGAGGAAGCCATGATTCCGCCTTTTTTCACCTGGTCATTGAGCATAGCCAAAGCCG
>CAMMNN010000052.1 GCA_946498245.1 uncultured Clostridium sp.
TAGCCGTGTGTTTTTGATCGGAGGATTGGGTGGGTTTTAATTGGGTGGGAACAAATTGGAGGCTACCGGATTGTCCGTGTTCATAAACTGTTCAAAAATCATTCAAAAACCTTTTACATTAATAACATGATTTCTTCATGATTCCCGGATATACTATAACCATAAACAACAGCGAAGTTGTTTAGCTAAAGCCTACAAGATTTTTTTTCATAATACTCGAGCTGATAAGAAATTATCAGCTCTCCTCCCTTTTTCTAGTAAAAATATTTTAAAGGCATCGTAAAATCGGATGATGATACGATGCCCCTTTTATTTTCCAAATCTTTCGTTATATCTAATTATGGTATTGCTATTTTCCTAAATGGCAACGCTGCTTTTCCTTACCGCAAAATGATGTATATCATATAACCTACGTATAAAAGCAGCATGGCAGCTCCTTCTCCCCGGCAGATCTCCCGTTTTTTCCAGGCCATGCACCATACTGCTGCGCTGAAAACAATGAGCACAATTAAATCATAAATAGACTGGATTGTAACGGAAATGGGGTGAATCACTGAGGAAATTCCCAGAATCATCAGAATATTAAAAATATTGGAACCGATTACATTTCCCAGGGCCAGTCCATTTTCGCCTTTTCGGGAAGCTACCACAGAGGTTACCAATTCAGGAAGGGACGTTCCCATTGCCACAATTGTAAGGGCAATCAAGTTCTGGCTCAGGCCAAAAGCCGCTGCAATCTGGCTGGCGCTGTCTACTACCAGATTTCCTCCCCAAGCCACTGCGGCAATTCCTCCGATTATAAAAACCAGCATTTTCAGGACAGAAACTTTTTCCTCCGTATTCTGCGCCTGAATCCGTTCCCGCAAAGCCCTCTGGACTGTTCTCCAAATAAAATAGCCAAATAAGACCAGGAGGATCAGGCCGTCTATCCGTCCCGTTCCAAGATCGAAGGCCATCATGGCCAGAAGCGCCACTGATATTACAATTGAAAAAATAAAATCGCCTTTTAAAATCCCCTCGTCTACTGCCAAAGGAAGGATCACTCCGCAAAATCCCGTTACAACCATTAAATTAAAAATATTGGAACCGATTACATTTCCTACCGCAATTTCGTTATTGCCCGTAATGGCTGCCGTCACGCTCACTGCCAGCTCCGGCGCACTGGTTCCCATGGCAACGATTGTCAGGCCAATTACAACGCTGGGAACCCGCAGGGCTCTTGCTGCTGCGCAGCTTCCTTCTACAAAAAAGTCCGCCCCTTTTATCAGCAGAATAAATCCTGCGATTAACACAATCCACATCAAAACCATTTCCATCTCAAATTCCTCCTGCTTTTCCTATGTACCAATATCCACCCAGGGCAAAATCGGAAAGTCTGCCTCAAAAGAATCCTGTTTTGCAGGATTCTCCGCCTGGGTTGGGTCGCTCCTGCGACATTTTCTGCATCGCCGCAGTGTGATCCTTGCGGAGCATTTTTATGTCATGGGAAACGCAGTTTCCTATGACATAAAAAAATGAGACCTTTACTGCACCACAAATGATGCAGTAAAAGTCTCGCTACTTCCCATGAGCACCGGATTTTCTTTACAAGAAAATCGGGATGACGGCGCCGCACAACACCCGCCTGTCGTTTTCTCTTTTGCGGATGCCAGCTACTCCCTCTTACTGGGGTTCAGTATACGCCGCTTTGGGGCGGGTGTCAAGAAATTTTTTGAGGGATAGCGTATCTGGCCTGCCAAAAGCCAAATGGCTGCTATATTAGGCAGCGCCATCAAACCATTGACAATATCCGACAGCTCCCATACCAGTTCCAGACGGGCCACACAGCCTGTAAAAACAGCACCCAGATAAAGAAAAAGGTACCAGAGTCCGCCGCCTTTTTCACCGCCTGACAGGTATTCCGCCGCCTGCTTCCCCATATAGTACCAGGCAATAATGGTGGCGAAGGCAAACAGCATCATAGACAGCGCCACAGCGTACTCTCCGGCCTTTCCTAAAAATTCAGAAAAGCACCGGACTGCCAGAGAAGCCCCCTCTTCCAAAGGAAAGCCTTTTTGGGAAGCCCCGCACAAAATCACCAGAGCCGTGACGGTGCATACCACAATGGTGTCAAAAAAGACCTCAAAAATAGCCCACATCCCCTGGGTTTCAGGGCTGGTATCCTCTGCCGCGCCATGTAAGATAGCCAAACTCCCTAATCCCGCTTCATTGGAAAACACGCCTCTGGCAATGCCGTATTGTACCGCCAGTTTCATTCCCCAGCCTGCAGTTCCTCCGGCAAAACTTCTGGCCGCGTCCTCCTGTCCGAAAGCAGCAGATACAATCTGGTACAAAACCGGCAGGATCTGTTCCCTGCATTGGATTAAGACCAACAGGGAAGCCGTCAGATAAATGGCCGCCGACCACGGAACCAGCCGGCCGGCTGTTTCGGCGATCCTGCCAATCCCGCCTTTAATAATCAATCCTACCATCAAAGCCAGGAGGATCCCGCACATAAACCGCGGCAGCCTCCAGGAAAATTCCGCAGTTTCCGCCAGGGAATTGGCCTGGACCATGCTCCCCATTCCCAGGGATGCCAGAAGGCAGAAAACGGCATAGGCGGCTGCCATCCGGGGGCAGCCGGCCCCGCGCTTCAGCGTTACCATAGGCCCGCATATCCATTTTCCCTCCCGGCTGCGAAATCTATGGCGGATTCCCAGCCATGTTTCCCCGTAGGCGGTCATCATACCGATTAAAGCGGAAATCCACATCCAAAATACAGCCCCGGGGCCTCCCGCCGTAAGGGCCGTAGCCACACCTACAATATTGCCGGTTCCCACTGTGGCCGCCAATGCCGTACAGGCCGTCTGGATCTGGGAAATGCCGCCGTGTGGTTTTTCCTCCCCTTTTTCGTCCTTTTTCCATAGAGAACCGATAGTATGCCGTATCCAGAAGCCTATCCCTCTGATTTGAAATCCCTTTGACCGGACTGTCAGATACAGTCCAATGCTTAAAAACAGCGTCAGCAGCCATGGCCCCCAGACTGCCTGATGGATCTGATGAATCCAATATGCCATTCCGCCTCCCGCTGGCTTTTCCTGTTCTTTTAACGTTTATTCCCAGGAGGCAAAGAATATGCCGGAATCTCCTATCGCATTCCCGTAAATTTTGTGCTAAAATATCTTTAAAAGAGGCACTCCCATGCCAGAAAGGAGCTTTCCCATGCCCGGTTTTACTACCCATTATATTTTAGGAATGAAGGCGTACAATGATATGCCTCCCTGTCAGTTAAAATTCATTATTGCAAAATACCGCTGGCTTTACCAGTTGGGCCTCCAGGGGCCGGATATGTTTTTCTACAACATTCCCATTCTCCGCCACAGGGATTACCGCAACGTAGGTTCCTATATGCACGAACACCATGTCAATAAATTTTTCCGCTGCTGTCTGGTTCATATTTCCCAGATACCGTCCCGACAGCAGAGAGAACAGGCCCTGGCGTATCTCTGCGGCTATTTAGGCCACTATATCAGCGATTATATCTGCCACCCCTTTGTTTATGGCCGAATCCATTATGATGTACAGAATCCTACCAATCACTATCACGGGCTCCACGCTGCCCTGGAAAACGATATTGACGCTCTTTTGCTGTACAAATACAAAAAGAAAAAGCCGTCCCAATTTAATCAGGCAGCTACGATTTGTCTAAATGGCCAGGAAACCCAGTTTATTTCCAGATTTCTGGCCCAGTGCATTAACGAAACCTATTATCCCATCAGCTACAAAAACAATTTCCAGATTACGCCCCGCATGGTTCACCGTTCCATACTGGCTATGCGGTTTGGCTGCCGCACTCTGGCGGACAAGTCCGGAAAGAAACAGGAACGGATCGAGTTTTTAGAGTCTCTGTTTTTAAAGCACCCTATTGCTTCCACAAAAATTGTTACGGATAAAGTGGCGTCTCCCCGGAAAAGCTTAAATTCCGATCATGAAGTTTGGTGTAATCCCTGGAATCACCAGATGGCTTCCGACGCCTCCTTCCCGGATCTCTTCCGGAGAGCCCTTGGAAAATGCAGTACCGTTTACTTTCAGATCAATTCCCTGGTAAACTCCGGGGATATTACCCGTCCGGAAACCTTTGAATTTCTTTTGGGAGAGCTGGGAAATTACTCTTTCCACAGCGGTCTTCCGGTAAACGACTAAGGCGCCGCTTTGCGGCGCCTCTAATTTTTATCCCTCATGGCTTTCTATGGGAACGAAGGTTCTTCTTCCTGCATATTCGGTTTTCTGGCGTTCCGCCGCCGCGTTTCGAATGGCCTCCTCACAAAACTGATCCTGGGAATTTACCTGAACCCGTCCCCGGCGATCCGGTTTCTCATAGCTTCCGTCCGGCTGCAGCACATGAGCCTTTACATTGTCTGCCAGCTCCACTTCCAAAATGTGCATGACCTTTTCCTGAATGGTTTCCTCTTCTACGGGGAATACGATTTCCACCCGTTTATCCAGGTTCCTGGGCATCCAGTCAGCGCTTCCCATAAACAGCTTGGGCGCTCCGTCATTTTCAAAATAGAAGATCCGGCTGTGCTCCAAAAAGTTTCCTACAATAGAACGCACGGAGATATTTTCGCTTAATCCCGGCACTCCGGCTTTGAGACAGCAGATTCCCCTGACAATCAGGTCGATTTTTACGCCGGCGCAGCTAGCCTCGTAGAGAGCCGCTATAATTTCTTTATCGCACAGGGAGTTCATTTTGGCGATAATATGGGCCGGCTTCCCTTTGGAGGCGTTTTCTGTTTCCCTGCGAATCCGGCGCAGCATTGTGCTCCTCAGCCAAAGGGGAGCCACGGCCAGACGATTCCAGGATAACGGCTCGGAGTAGCCCGACAGCATATTAAAGACCGCCGTGGCGTCTTCGCCGTAAAGAGGATTGCAGGTCAGGATACCGCAGTCCGTATAGAGTTTAGCCGTAGAATCGTTGTAGTTTCCGGTTCCCAGATGGACATACCGGCGGATTCCGTCTTCTTCCCGGCGCACTACCAGGGTAATCTTGCTGTGGGTTTTTAATCCCAGCAGGCCGTAAATTACGTGACAGCCGGCCTTTTCCAGCATCTTCGCCCAAATAATATTATTTTCCTCGTCAAACCGGGCCTTTAATTCCACCAGTACGGAAACCTGTTTTCCATTGTCCGCCGCCTCTGCTAAAGCGGCAATAATGGGAGAATTTCCGCTGACACGGTAAAGGGTCTGCTTAATGGCCAAAACATCAGGATCCTTTGCCGCAGACCGCACAAAGTTTACCACAGGGTCAAAAGTCTCATAGGGGTGATGCAGGAGAATGTCCCCTTTCCTGATATTAGAGAAAATATCGTCGTCATTCATCAGCTCAGGCACTGGCTGGGGCTGGTAAGGCGGCGTCTTTAAATGGTCAAAGCCTTTCATTCCGTACATTTTCATCAGGAAAGTCAGATCCAGCGGGCCGTTAATCTGGAAAATATCTTCGGTTCCCACTTCCAGCTCTTTCTTGAGGATCTTTAACAGCCTTTTGTCGATCTTATCCTCGATCTCCAGCCGGATCACTTCCCCCCACTGCCGTCTTTTTAACTGCTTCTGGATTTCTTCCAGCAAATCCACAGCCTCTTCCTCGTCAATGGTAAGATCGGCATTTCTCATAATCCGGAAGGGATGGGCTGCAATAATGTCATAGTTTAAAAACAGATCCGGCATATTGCGCTCTATGATTTCTTCCAGAAGAATCACATTATGGATTTCGCTTCCGTCCTCCTGAGGCGTCACCGGCAGCTCCACTATCCTGGGAAGTCCCGACGGAACCTGAACCATTGCAAATTCCAGTTCCTTACCGCCCTTTTTCTTCTTTAACAGGGCCGCAATATTCAGCGTTTTATTCCGAATCAGGGGAAAGGGCCTGGAAGAATCCACTGCCATGGGGGTAAGCACCGGATAAACGTTTTCGTGGAAATACCGATCCGCATACTCCGCCTGCTCCGCAGTCATATCTTCATATCCGTCCAGAACGTTGATTCCGTTAAGCCGCAGGGCCGGCAGAATGGAACGGTTGTAGGTGGAATACTGGAGATTAACCAATTCATGGGCCTTGACGCCGATTTTTTCCAATTGCTCTTCCGGTCCCATTCCTGCAATGTCCGGTTTCGTATAACCGGCATGAACCATATCCTTTAACGAAGCTACCCGAACCATGAAAAATTCATCTAAATTGGAAGACGTAATGCTCAAAAATTTTAAACGCTCAAATAACGGCAGATTTTTATCCCGCGCTTCGCTGAGCACCCGGTAATTAAATTCCAGCCAGCTTAATTCACGATTAACATAATTTTTCGGATCCATAAAATCCTGTGTCTGTGTTACCGTTCCTCCCATGGTTTACCCCTTCCTTTTCTGTTTCAGAATCGGCCTGATTCCGTAGATTTCTTCAAAGAAGTCCGCCTTCTGTTCAAAAGACATACGTTCCAGGGAAATGTCCCCGGCATAGTCCGTTGTAATTACCAGCTTATTGTCTTTTACAGACATCCGGCATCCCACCAGCTTCTGCAAATGGCTCCTGTCCATAGAGTTAGCCAGCCTTAAAATCGCCGTCAATTTAGCAATAATAATGTTGACTTTTCCCATATCCATTTCCGTCATTCCGCTGCGGAACACGCCTTCCTCCAAATGCACGTGATCGTAGTCGAAATCCCGGATATTGTAGCGCACCACATTGGCGACAATTTCCCGCTCCAGATGGCTCAGTCCGATAATCTCCGTAGACATAATGATATTATAAGCGCATTCATTGGAATTTTTCATGCTGATAAATTTTCCGCAGGCGTGGAGGAGAACCGCTATCTGCAGAAGAAGCCGTTCCCGTTTTCCCATTCCGTGGAATTTCTTTGTGGTATCAAAAATCCCCAGGGCATGAAGTTCCAAAGCCTGGTTATGGCTGGTATGGCATTTATACCGTTTTGCCAGATTGCGGGCTTCGATTACAATATCCCGTTCAAAGTCGTGGTTAAATTTTACCAGACGAATGCTGTCGGCGTAGTCGGCGGCAATGCCGTCGCAGAGACGGATTCCCGGCACCCACAGGTTTTCCGCCCCCGTCATTTCCAGGATCCGTTTATAGATTACCGCACTGGGAAGCAGCAGACGCGCATATTCCGTATTAACGCCAAACCGGTCGGCAACGGCATCCAGGCTCATTGTGGCCAGTTTATCGTAGGACTGTTTCATTTCCGCACTGGTAATTTTTTCCGGCATTCCATTTCCCTGGCCGCGAAACAGGTAGAGCGTATTTTTCCCAATGCCGATAATATTCCGAATTTCCCGATCCTTTAAGTGAATTTTCCGGAAGGTAAACAGCTCATTATCAACGATTTCTCCGATTAAATCCATAGTAAGAGGCAGATTGGCCGGAATCCCGTTCAAAAGCTCCCGTATCCGCAAAGCGCCCAGGGGCAGGTTCTGGGTGGTCACCAGAGTTTCTTTGTCAAAGAGGGTAATCTGCATACTGCCAAAGCCTACATCCAAAATAGCAGTTCCTTTTTGGATCATTTTATTAAATTCCGTGTCCTTAATGGCAATGGCCTTGTAGCTGATAAAACGCTGCTCTGAATTGCTGATAACTTTTACGTCCAGGTTCGTCCGGACTTTAATGTGATCCAGTACTACCTGATTATTCAGCGCTTCCCTCATGGCGCTGGTTGCATATGCCCGGTACGCCTGAACCTTATAGCTTTTCATAATCCCGGCAAAATCCTCTAAAATCCGGCACACCTCGTCAATCCGCTCGTAGGCGATTCTGCCGGATTTATAGGTGTCCCTCCCCAGACCGATTACGTGGCGGATATGATCCACCAGGCGAATCCCGTTTTTAGACGAAATTTCGTAAATCCCCATCTCGATCTCAAAAGAACCTACGTCAATTGCCGCAAATGTCTGTATTCCTGCCATTGGCTACTCCTCCTTTTTTCCAAGCAGGTACGTAATAAACTGGGCGGCCGTACGCCCTGAAAGGCCTCCGTGATACAGTTCCCATTTATTTGCTTCTGCAAACAGTTCTTCCTGGGGCATATCAATGCCGTACCGATCCGCCAGGGCCTTTACAATCTGCTGAAATTCCCGTTTATCCGGAGCCGAATAGTAAATGGTCACTCCAAATCTGGCCACCAGGGACAGCTTTTCCTGAACCGTGTCATTGCCGTGAAGATCGTCCAGAATCTCCCGTTTATCGCTGAATTTTTCCCGTATGAGATGGCGGCGGTTGGAGGTGGCGTAAATCAAAACGTTAGACGGTTTCTTTCCCAGTCCTCCTTCGATAATCGCCTTCAGGTATTTATATTCTATCTCGAAATCTTCAAAGGACAGATCATCCATATAGATAATAAACCGGTAGTTCCGATCCTTAATTTCTTCCAGAACGTCGGAGAGGCAGCGGAACTGATGCTTATATACTTCTATCATTCTAAGCCCTTTGTCATAATACTCATTGAGAATGGCTTTAATGCTGGAAGATTTCCCGGTTCCCGCATCTCCGTACAGCAGAACGTTATTGGCCTCCCGGCCTTCAATAAAGGCCTCGGTATTTTCTATGAGCTTCTGCTTCTGCAGCTCATAGCCCACCAGATCCTTTAAGTACACATGGTCAATACTGGTAATGGGTTCAATCCGGGTAAATCCACTAGGACCCTCCAGCCCCCGTTCCTCGATCCGGAACGCCTTATTGAGCCCGAATCTTCCTACGCCAAACTCCTGGTAAAAGGCCGCTGTCAAAGCCTGGAATGTTTCAACGGTCTCCGCCTCTTCCAGCTCCTTGGCCAGCATTACGATCCGATCCCGTATCCGCCGGTTAAAAACCTTTCCCGTCCGTTTGGCGGCATGGTAAGCCGCCATTCCATTCCAGAATCCTCCCGGCAGCTTCGTAATATCCAGGTCAAACAATTCTTTTATAATTCCAAAATCATGGGCCGCCAGGTCCCGGATGGTCCCTTCCGCCGGCTCTGAAATCTCGCAGGCCGTACTGTAGGCGTTCTCGTGATTTGCCAGACAGTAGGCCAGAAAGCAATGCCAAAGGTTGCCCTCAAAACCGTACCGGGCCGCCAACTCCAAAAGGCCGTTGGCGCACTGGTAAGGATCCAGCGATTCTTCAGATTCACCGCCTTCCAGCAGGCCGGCCATGGCGTCAAAAAGGGCCTGTTCTGCAAAATCCCGGTATAAAATCAACTGTGATGTCTTTGCCATTTTTCCTCTTCCTTTTATCTAATAGTTTCCTAAAATCCTCATATTTACGGCTTCTTTTTCGATTCCCATCAGGGCGTTCTGCACCGGGGTGTCTCCCAGGCTGCCTTCAATGTCCACAAAAAACCGGTATTCCCAATTGCGCCCCAAAATGGGCCGGGACTCGATCATCACCATATTTACATTATTGAAAATAAAGTTCCCCAGCATATTGTAAAGGGATCCGCTTTTATGAGGCAGCTCAAAGCAGATGCTTACCTTCCCCGCCCCTTTTCGGTATAAGGGCTCGCTGGCCAGCACAATAAAGCGGGTGGTATTGTGTTTATTGTGGTTAATTCCCGCCTTTAACACTTCCAGGCCGTACAGCCGGCCTGCTGTCTCGCTGGCCACGGCAGCCTGAGTAGGATCCTGATCCTCCAGAATCTTTTTGGCTGCAGCGGCGGTATTGGCAAGGCTCACCTGGCTCCATTGTTTATTGGAGTTTAAATATACGGAGCTCTGCATCAGCGCCTGGGGATGGGAATAGACCGTGCGAATGTCCTCCAGCTTTGATCCGGGAAGTCCCAAAAGAGCGTGGTTTACGGTCAGAAAGATCTCCCCCACTATGTAATTATTATACTTTACCAGAAGATCGTAATTATCACTGACCGCCCCTGCCGAGGAGTTTTCAATCGGCAGAACGGCATAAGCGGCTCTCCCCGCCTCTACCTCCTGCATGGCCTCTTCCCAGGTAGGCACATGGTAGGTACAGGCATTCTCTCCAAAAAATTCCAGGGACGCGGCGTGGCTATATGCCCCCTCCACTCCCTGGTAAACCACCCGGACGCCTTTTGTCTCCAGTTCTTCTACCTGACGGAAGCCCATACTTTCCTTTTTTCCATGCTCCGACAGCATACGATACTGGTAACGGCGGCTGATTGTCATAATCTGGGAAAACAGCTCCGCAGCCGCCTTGCGGTTAAATTCCCCGTGAGCCAGATTCTGTACTGTTTCCAGCTTCTGCTTCTCCCGTTCTCCGTCATAGACAGGTTTTCCCGTCCTGATTTTAAACTCTGCTACATTCCCGCAAAGCTCCATTCTTTCTTCAAACAGGCGTACCAGTTCCCCGTCAATTTCATCCAGTTTCCGCCTGATTTCCTGCAAATCCAGTTCCTTCATATGTAATTTCACTCCTGCTCCATCTCTTTCAGCATTCCGATAATGACATCCCGGACATAAACGCCGGAAAACTTTCTCTGTTCCGCCGGCAGTTCTTTTAAATAAATGGGAGTTCCATAGCGTACTTTCACCTTAGCCGGACGAATAAACGGGATATGCTTTTCAAAAATATCCGCCGTCCCCACCATGGCCACCGGAATCACCGGGCAGCCGCTTTTTTCCGCTATTTTTAAACTTCCCTCCTTGTAGGGAAGCAGCTCCGTCAAGTCTTCATTGGTATTTCTGGTTCCCTCCGGAAAAATCCAAACGGAAATACCGCCCTTTACCTGTTCAATCCCCTTGAGAATGGTTTTTAACCCCTCTTTTATGTCATGGCGATCCAAAAACAGGCAGTTGACGTTCCGCATCCATTCCCGCAGGGAAGGATACCGATCCATCTCCTTTTTTGCCACAAATCCCGTCAGCCCCGGAACTGTAACGTATCCAATGAGAATGTCAAAATAGCTTCTGTGGTTGCCTACATACAGCACGGCCCTGTCTTTTGGAATATTTTCCAGGCCCTCTACCGTATACGAAACGCCGCTGATCCTCAGCAGAAGCCGAAACATAAACTGAACAATCCTGAGGCACTGCCAATTCCTTTTCTGCGGTTCTTTTTTTCCAAGAAAATGCTCATAAATCAGCAGGGGAATACTAAAAATCAAGAATAAAATAAGGATTGTAGCCAACAGAATAAATCGTATCATTGCAACTTTGCCTCCGGTTTTTCGGTCACTTTCCGGCGCTTTTCGCCAGTTTTCATTGTCTTTCTATTATATAGAATCCTCATGGCAAATACAAGACTAACCGGAAGATTTTACTTATATAAGCAGGAATTTTTACGTTTTCTTTCCAAAGCCTGTGATTTTTTCAAACAACAGTCCTGTGATAAACCACAAGGGGGCAAAATCCAGCCGAATCAGGCCATTAATGCTGGAATGGCGGCCAGTATAATCCCAGGGACAGATCCCTTTTCCCCTGAGCCACAACCCGCACACGTATTCGGCTGCAAAAATCAGAACCATATACAGCATACCGTGGCGCACCGTCCGATCCGCCCGGTTCAGTTCCGTTCCCGGGCCATTGCTCCCGTCGCCAATCCATTGATCCGTTATTTTTCCAATAGGCCCCAGCAAAGCCCCCATTCCATAAATGGGAAACATCAGGAGGGAAGTGCGCCCCATAAGCCGCCAGTCCCCCGCTGCTATGGAGTCTACAGAGGTAAACATAACTTCCAGGCACCAGCCGGCAATTCCGCATTTAAAAAAATTTACAGGCAGTTCTTTTATTCTCATCCACGTCTTCATGGGCTTTAGTATATACCGGGTTCCAAATTTTATGCCTGTATTTTGTTTCATGGAAACGAAGTTTCCTACGAAAAAAAGAACTAGACAGCGGCCTCAGCCTTTTTGTCTAATCCTTTTCTATACTTCTCCGTCTGTTACAGAAGGGGGGAAAGCAAGCGGCTTCCCTGTTCCTTCACGCGGATCACCAGGTTTCTCTTTTCATAAATTTCCGGAGTGATTTCCCGGCAATGATACAGGTCATTGAGGAATGTTTCTTCCAGCTCCCTGGTTACCTCTTCGTCATAAATCGTGGCGTTGACCTCAAAATTCAGTTCAAAGCTGCGAATGTCCATGTTCGCCGTACCGTAACAGCTAACCCTTCCGTCTACCATAACGCCTTTAGCATGGAGAAATCCGTTGTCATAAACGTAGCAGCGGGCTCCTGCCGCCAAAAGATCGCCTGCATAGGAGTAAGTCGCCCAATATACAAAGGGGTGATCCGGTTTGCAGGGAATCATCAGGCGCACATCCACTCCGGACTGAGCGGCGATTTTCAGCGCTGACAGAACCGCATCATCGGGAACAAAGTAAGGCGTCTGGATATAGATATTTTTCCTGGCCTTATGAAACAGCTCCAGGTAATTGTTGCGGACCTGGCGGTCCAGGGTATCCGGCCCGCTTGCCACAATTTGAATGGGAAGCAGTCTCTTCTCGTCATTCTGCATTGCCCGTACAAGCTCCGTCCGCCCCTCCGGTTCAAAGTATTTCATGTTTTCAAAGAGGTTTTCATGGGTGGCATAATTCCAGTCCAGGGCGAACCGGATCTGAAGGCTGATAGCCGCATCGCCGGTTATCTTTAAATGGGTATCTCTCCAATAACCGAATTTCGGATCCCGGGAGATGTATTCCCGGCCAATGTTAAAGCCGCCTACATATCCAACGGTTCCGTCGATGACTACGATCTTCCTGTGATTCCGGTAATTAATTCTCAAGTTCAGCCAGCCCAGCAGAGGCGGAAAGAAGACGCCTACCTTTACTCCGGCCTTTTCCAGCGCCTCCCATTTCTTTTTCGGCATAAATCTGCCGCCCATTCCGTCGTAAAGAATACGCACCTCTACGCCGTTGCGGACGCGGTCAATCAAAATGGGCATAATGGAGTCAAACAATTCGTCGTTTTTAATAATGTAGTACTGAATGTGAATGAAATCCCTGGCCTTCCGGAGAGAACGGCGCAGATCTTCGTATTTGGCCTCTCCGTCGGTAAAAATCTCCAGTTCGTTATATACGGTCATTACGCTTCCTGACATTTTCAGGTTATACATAATCAGATCGCCGTAATCGCGGACCAGGGGATCCTTCATATTCTCATGATTAAAATTCTGAAGCAATTTTTCCTGGGTTTCTATGGAATAACGCATCTTATCTTCCACATTTTTTACCCGGAACATCTTGCTCTTGTGAAAATCCTGTCCAATAAGCAGATAAAACAGGATACCAAAGCCCGGAATGAAATACAAGGCCAAAAGCCATGTCCAGACCGCTTTGGGATCCCGTCTTTGGAAAAACACGATAATCACTGACAGAATCAGATTGATATACAGAATATTCTCCATCAGCCAGCCCCAGCCTGCTGAGGCGGCCTCAAAAATCGCTGTCATAGATACTTCCTTTCTTTCCCTTTCGAAAATTTCTTACATTCTAGCACACTTTTCTGACAGGGACAAGAGCAGAAGAGCTGTGAAAGCCGTCCAATTGTGAATGGCATCACGAAACTGTTACAAACTGATTGGAAGACGGAGTGTAACAATAGCCGATCTTTTTCAGGCTGTCTTCCAGCCCTTTTTTGTCCAAATTCAGATCTTCGCAGAGATCATCCAGAGAAGAATATCGATCCCTCAATCTGGTATTTACAAAGCTAAGCAGCATTATCGGATCTTTTGGCGGCTGCATCCTTTCCTCCTGTTATCCTTCTACGGGCGCAATCGCGCGTTCCTCGCCGGCAGCAACCGTATCGTTTACCAGATCCGGCTCCCCTTCTGCATTGTCCACCGTGGCAACGGTTACCGTAAAGCCGTACTCTTTAAAGAATCCGCCGTAGGAGTCCTCGGAAGACGGCTCATAGTAGCTGTTCTGGATATATACCTCGTCATTAATGGCCTTGACCATGGCTGTAGCGTATTCCACTGCCTCTTCTTTTTCTGTGCCATTGGAAACAATCAGCTCTATGTTTACCATTTTATCGGTTTCATTCACGTTAAAACCGATCTGAGCCAGATTGGGGTAATCCTCTGTCTCCATAAAAGTCTCTCCTAAATCCGCCTGAACCTGCTCCCAGACCAGCGGCGTATCTTTGTTTACGGTAAAGTTGGGTTCCGCCGCTTCTCCGGTGGGGGCCACAATATTGCTCTGTGTACATCCGCACAGCAGCATAGCTGCGCAGCCGATTACTGCAAGAATTTTTTTTGTCCTTATCATATGGACGTTCCTCCTTTTCCGCCTGTTTCTTTATTTGCGGTATTTTGTATTATAACGAATCTTGGGGAGTTTTAACAGTGCTTTTTTTCAAATGTCATAAAATCTTCATTTTTTCCCTTGATTTTTCCCTCTTTCAATGCTATTATGTTCAATATAACTCAATTTTATGATTTTTTGAACAAAAAGGAGCTGTTTTCATGAAACCACGTATTGACTGGCTGTCTACAATCGTTCCCTGTATTACAATTGTTGCCTTATGTATCCTTTTTATAGCAAGTCCTGAACAGTCTACTTCTGTTCTCTCCTCTATCCGCTTCTTTCTGGGGGAACAATTAGGCAGTTACTATCTTCTCATCGGCCTGGGCGTTTTTCTCCTGAGCCTCTATATCGCTTTTTCCCGTTTTGGCACTATCCGCCTGGGAAAGCCGGGAGAGAAGCCGGCCTACTCTGATTTCCAATGGGGTTCCATGATGTTTACCTCAGGACTGGCGGCGGATATTCTTTTTTATTCTCTCTGCGAATGGATGCTTTATGCCAATGAACCCCATATTACTGATATGGGAACTGTCCAGGACTGGGCTTCTACTTATCCTCTGTTCCACTGGGGCCCCATTCCCTGGAGTTTCTATATGGTTCTGGCCGTGGCTTTCGGTTTCATGCTCCATGTACGCAAACGCACCAAACAGAAATATTCGGAAGCGTGCCGTCCCGTCCTGGGAAAGCACACAGACGGAATCTTGGGAAAGCTTATTGATTTGCTGGCTGTTTTTGCCCTTTTGGCAGGAACCGCTACCACTTTTTCCCTCTCTTCCCCTTTGCTCTCCATGATTTTCAGCCGGTTTTTCGGCATTCCGGAATCTCACTTCCTGACAATTGCTATTCTAGTCATTGTAGGCGTTGTTTATATTGTTACCGTTTATTTCGGCATGAAGGGTATCGCAAGGCTTGCGGCAGGCTGTGTCTATTTCTTTTTTGCACTGCTGATTTACGTATTTGTAGGAGGAGGAAAGGGCCGCTATATTATTGAAACGGGCATTACCTCTCTGGGGAATCTGGTTCAGAATTTCATCGGTATGTCCACCTGGACAGACGCTCTGCGCACCTCTTCCTTCCCCCAGAACTGGACCATCTTTTATTGGGCTTACTGGATGGTATGGTGTGTGGCCGCCCCCTTCTTTATCGGAACCATCAGCAAAGGCAGAACCATTCGCCAGACTATTCTGGGCGGTTACCTCTTCGGAGTAGCCGGAACCTTTATTTCCTTTATCGTTCTGGGAAACTACGGCCTGGGCCTGGAGATGCACGGAGAATTGTCCCTTTTGGCCAATTACGCCCAAACGGCGGATCTGTATTCGGCCATCCTTTCCATTATGGATACCCTGCCGCTTCCCATAATCGGGCTGATTTTGCTGGCCATTGCTATGATTGCCTTTTACGCTACCTCCTATGACGCTCTGACCCTGGTGGCTGCATCTTATTCCTATGAGGATCTCCCTGACGGCCAGGAGCCGTCCCGGGCCATCAAGCTCTTTTGGGCTGTGCTGCTGATTCTCTTCCCCATTGCCCTGGTATTTTCAGACAGCTCCATGGCCAATCTCCAGACCGTATCCATTATTGCGGCGTTCCCTATTGGATTTATCATCATTATTATGATCGCCAGCTTCTTTAAAGACGCCGGAGACTATTTAAAATCCGGGAAGCGGGAACCTTAGGCGGTGCGCTAAAAAGGGGATAAGGCTCACACGGGCCTCGTCCCCTTTTTATCACTATTTATTCTCTTACAGACATTGGTTTGCGTGAAGCTGTCTGCACAATTCAATCATTTCTCCGGCCATTTCCCGGATAGCAATGGAATCCATCAGATGATCCTGACCATGAACCATAATCAGGCTGATGGGAGAACTTTCTTTTTTGTCTTCGTCCAGTTCTTCCCGCAGCAGTTCTGTCTGAAATTCGTGGGCGCTGTTGACCACTTCCTGGCTTTCCTTCATCAGAAGGTCCGCCTTTTCTAAATCTCCTGCCCTTGCTTCCCTCATGGCCTGTATAGCTTTGGTACGGGCTTCTCCGGAGTTTACAATCAGTTTCATTACAATTTCTTCTATAGAAATTTCCATATGCCCTGTCCTCCCTTACTGTTTGTGAGCTTCAATTAATTTCAACGCGTCTTTAAAAACCTTTTCTCCGTTCATCATTCCGTAATCCACAGAATTGATTACCAAAACCGGCGTGTTGGGATACTCCTGCTTGCATCTGGATTCAAAATAGGCGATCTGCGGCCCTAAAAGGTAGAGATCCACGTCGTCGGAAAAGGCATCGGCCTGGGTATAGGCCTTGGCGGCAATTTCCGCTTCTACTCCCATTTTATCCGCTGCATTTTTCATTCGTTTTGCCATAAGGCTAGTAGACATTCCTGCTCCGCATAACAATATTATTTTCATCATCTCGTTTTATCCTTTCTATTTGGCACAAAGTCTCCGGTTTCTATTACAAATCGCAGCAAGCGATCTTTCATATTTTTAATAATCTCCGTGTATTCCGGATTATCAATTTCATTTCTGGTTTCCATGGGATCTTTTTTCAAATTGTACAGCTCGTCCTTCTCATACAGACGGTAAACGTATTTAAAGTCCCGGTTCCGTTCCATAATAGCCTTGGTGTGCTGAGGGCCTTCTTCGTTTTGGGTCTTTATTCTGGGCCAGTATACAGAATCCTGGGTTCTCAGAGTTTCCATGGCCTGGGTTTCCCCATGAATCCTTCCTCCCTCGCAGAAAACCGCGTCCCGGTTTTCGTCAGAACCTTCTAAAACTCCTTTTAAGGATTTGCCAAACTGTGTATGGTTCAGTGTAAACCCGCATAAATCCGCTAATGTCTGGCCAATATCGATTAGCTCCGTAAGTGCCGGCGTCACCCGTTTTTTAACTGCTATCCCCTGGGACGGCTTTACAATCAGGGGCACATTGGTCAGAGGATCCTCAAAGGTATTCTGGGCCTTTTCCGTCAATCCGTAGTCCCCTGTATAGTCGCCATGGTCGGAGAAGAAAACAATGTTTGTCCTGTGGTATAAGTCCTGCCGTTTTAATTCTTCCACAATGGTTCCAAACAAATGATCCACACAGGCAATCATGGCCAGATAGACCTTCCTCAACTGCCGAAATTTTTCTTCGCTGTAATTCTGCATATTGGCTTTTTCGTAAATGCCGGAAAGCATACTGGGCTTTCCTGTAAGGGCCGCAACAGAGGGACGGGGGCTGCAGATTTTCTTTTCGTCAATCTGATCAATCCACTTTTGTCCGGCCTCATAGGGCGGGTGAGGAAAAATTCCTGCAATGTACAGGCAGAAGGGCTCTTTTAACTGTCCCGAGGCAATGAGCTCCACCGCCTTTTTTGCTAAAACGTGATCCAGTTGGACCTCCTCTTCTTCCTCAGATAAAATTCCTTTATAAAAGGAGTAATAGTCTTCGTCTTCGGCAATTTCCTCCGGCGTTTTTCCCGTAAAGCCGTGAATGTCCGCCGTAGACATTTCCGTTCCCAGATACCGGTAATCGCAGCATTCCTCAATGCGTTCCTTTTGATCTGCCGGTATAAAATGGTTTCTCCCCAGCCAGTATACGTGGTAGCCGGCCTTTTTCATTTCCAGAAGGAGATTGGGATCTCCCGGTTCGAGACAGAAATTCATCGTCCGGTGGCCCCGTGTGTGGGGGTACCACCCTGTCATAAAGCTGCAGCGGCTGGGAACGCATACCGGGTTTTGGCAGAAGGCATTGGAAAAGGACACGCCGTCTTTTGCCAATGCATCTATATTTGGGGTGACCGCTGCTTCACAGCCCAAATGGCTGACGCAGTCGGCCCTCATCTGATCCACTACATACATAAAAATGTTTGGTTTATTCATGAGCATTTTCCTTTTCTAACAGATATTTATCGTATGCCTTCATAAAGGGGAACCAGAGTACCAGATCCAGGGCAAACAGTGCGATCCACAGTACTACGGATCTCCAGTCCAGTGTTGCGAAAAATGCCAGAAGGGGACCGGGCATGGACCAGGGAGCGTTAATGTAGACCTTTCCTACCAGTCCCGCCCACGTTGCCAGATAAGCCAGAGTAATATTAATAATCGGTACGGCAATGTAAGGCAGCAGCAGGAAGGGATTCATAACTGTAGGAAGACCGTAAGTAACCGGTTCGTTGATGTTAAAAATCTGCGGCACAATGGCTACCTTGCTAATGGCTTTAATTTGAGCGGATTTTGCAAATATCACAGCAATGACAATAAATGCCAGAGTCGCTCCTGCCCCTCCGATATTTCCGAAAACGCAGTAAAACGGATAGGCTGTAATGCGGCTCATGGGTTCTCCATTGGCCAGGGCCTGAGCGTTTTCCGCAAGAAAGGCCAGGGTAAATGCCTGGGTCGCCCCATTTACAATGCTTGCCCCGTTAATTCCAAACCACCACAGAACGTTTACTCCCGTAATCAGCAGAATTACTCCCGGCAAAGAATCCATGGCCGTAAAAAGGGGAGACAGAATGTGGATTACCATAGCCGGGAAGGCTTCTCCGGAAAGGGCAATTACAATTTCATTGATAACATAAAATACAATCAGATTTACCGCCATGGGAATCAGGGCCTCAAAAGGAGCCGTAACCGCCGGCGGAACGCTGTCCGGCATTTTGATCTTTATATCCTTTTCCAGCAGGATATGGGTTATTTCAACACTTAAAAGCCCGATAATGATGGCGGAAAACAGCCCCTTGCTTCCCAGATAGTCCGTGGAAATCACACCGTCCTGAGCCGGCGCCGCTACCAAAAGAAAGGTCATAATGGCTATCGTCACACCAGTCAGTTCATTCATTCGGTAATTTCTGGACAGATAAAAAGCAATTCCGGCTACCGCCCATAGAGCGATAATCCCCAGAGTCATGGTCTGTAAAACTGATACATATGGAGTAATGCCGGCAAAGGCTCTCCCGATAGCTCCCATAATCCGGGCCGCAGTCCCTGTCGTCCCTTCCGCCGGTACCGGGAAGCTGGTAATAATACATAAAAGTCCTCCGATAATCGTAGCCGGGATTGTCGCCTGAATCCCGTTTTTTAAGGCCGTAAAGTGTACGGAACGATCCAGCGCCATTGCAATCCGCTGAACCCCCTGCAAAAGCTTTTCTTTCATAGCAATTCTCCTTCTCCTGTGTTTCTTTTATTGGTCATTGGTCTTTTTGTTGCCCCGCGAGTTGTCTTCAGCTTACCAGTTATCCCCCGTCCCGTCAATTCAGAATACCGCACCGAAACTGTGCAAAAAAAAGTCTTCCTCCCGTTTTATAAGAATGGTATCATTACAATATATCATAAACATAACAGGAGGTACGGTGTGGCAAACAAGAGAGAGCTTCTGCGCCTTCTGCAGCAGCAGAAAGATTTTACACCATCATCAATTTTAGCAAACAAACTGAATATTTCCATTCGTACCCTGAGAAATCTTGTGGCGGAAGCGAATCAGAAACACATTCTTATTGAATCTTCCCGAAAAGGGTATAAGCTGGCGGAAGGAGCCTGGGATCCGGAGCTGTCTCCAATCCCGGAGACTCCCAGTGAACGGCAGTCCTGGCTGAAGCAGCGCATCATATATTCTGCTGACCCTCAGGATTTGGAAGAGCTGGCTAATGAACTGTTTATCAGCGATTCCACATTGAAAAACGATCTGCTGAAAATCCAAAAATCTCTGCAGAAGCATCACCTCCGCCTGTCTATCCATCAAAACTCCGTTGCCTGTCACGGTTCTGAGCTGGACAAGCGGCAGTACATTAATACCCTTCTCCGCAAAGAAGGCCATACTCTGTTTACCAATTACCAGGTGATTCAGTCCTTATTTCCGGAACTGGAAATCCGCAGCATAGAGTCTCTGCTCCAGGCGGAATTTTACAGCCGCCGGATTCTCATAAACGGCTATTCCCTTTTAAACATGACCCTCCACCTGTGTATCAGTATCCAGAGAATCCGCTCCGGCTGCTCCATTGAGGAAAGAAACTTTCAGCCCAAAGACACCGTTCCTCCTGTGGCCGCGGACATTGCGGCTTCCCTTCGGGATAATCTGGAACCCTTTTATCACATAACCTTTAATGAACCTGAGTTTTTTGAGCTGGCCTGCCTTGTGCTAACCTACATTCCATCAGATTGCCTGCCTTCTCAGGATCTTTCTCCGGATCCGGAAGAGACTGACTGCCATCAAATTGTCAATGAGATCGTTGAATCCATCAATGCATCTTATTACATTGATCTGTCTGCTTCCCTTTTTCAGTCGCGGTTTTTATACCATCTGCAAAACCTGATTTTAAGGGTAAAAAATAATGCCGTTGCAAAAAACGAATTATCCTTTGAGCTGAAAAAGAGTTATCCTTTGATTTATGATATATCGGTATACGCCGCCAGCATCATACAGAAGTGGATCCATTGCCCTCTTCCGGATGATGAAATCGCCTATATTGCTCTGCACATCGGGTATTCCGCCGAAAGGAACCGCTCTGGCAGCGGACAGATCCGGGCTTCCCTTCTATGTCCTAATTACTACGATTTTCAGGAAACCCTTCTCAAAAAAATACAGAACGCGTTTCCTACCCAGTTTACTATATCCCAGCTCATTGTTTCTGACCTGGATATTTCCTTCCTGGAAGATACGGATTTTTTAATTACTACCTATCCCGTGTCCTCCACAGAATTGCCTGTGGTCTGTATCAGTCCTTTTTTAACGGAAAGTGATGAGGAAAAAATACGCAAAACGGCAGATGAGATTCAAAAAGAGCGGAAGCTCTCTTTTTTCCGCGCCTATATTTCCAGCCTGTTCTCTCCTGAGCTTTTTCTTTCCAATCCCCCCAGCGCAGGAGCAGAGGACGTGATACATTCCCTTTCCCAGCTTCTCCTGAAAGCCGGGGTAACGGGCCCGGATTATGAGCAGCAGATTTTGTACAGAGAGTCCCTTTCTCCCACAGCCTTTGGCCGCTTTGCCATTCCCCATACTCTGGAAATGAACGCAAGCCGGAGCCAGATTGCCGCCGCCGTTTTTAAAAAGGCCATTCCCTGGGGAGAGCATTTCGTCAATCTTGTATTTATGATTGCCCTCAATAAGAATGACCGGGATAAATTCAGCGAGATTTTTTCCATTCTGTCAGACTCGCTTTTTGACGATTCCTGCGTCGAAAAGCTGTCCCAGAGCAATACCTATTTGGAAATGCTGAATCTCCTGGTAAGCTTTATCCGCTGATTACGGACAGCGGAGGGCGCAACCATATAGGAAAAAATGAAAATTTTTCACAGGTACCGTGCAAAAAGCTGCCTTGTATTCTCCATGGAGAACTCCTATACTGAAAAAAAACTGGAGGGATATTCATGAGAAAAGCAACAGATAATTTTCCGAAAGATTTTCTTTGGGGCGGGGCCATTGCCGCAAACCAGGCGGAAGGCGCTTTTGACGTGGGCGGCAAAGGTCTTTGTCTTGCTGACATAGGCCAGTATTATTCTCAGAAGCCTTTGGATAAAAAAGCAAACTTAGAAATGTCCTCTGAAGAAATCAGAGAAGCTTTGGAAAATAAAGAAGCTATTTTTCCGAAACGATGGGGAATTGATTTTTACCATACTTACGACTCAGATCTCGAGCTGCTGGCAAGGCTGGGCCTCAAATCCTTCCGCACCTCTATAAACTGGGCCCGTATTTTTCCCAATGGAGACGATGAAACTCCCTCCCAAGAGGGTCTTCTTTATTACGATAACTTAATCGACTCCATTATTGCTCATGGAATGGTTCCTATGATCACCATCTCTCATTATGAAATGCCGCTCCATCTGAGTCTTGCCTACAATGGCTGGCTTTCCCGGAAAACCATTTCCTTTTTCTTAAATTATTGTCGGGTTCTCTTTCGCCGTTACCGCAAAAAGGTACGGCATTGGATCCTCAGCAACCAAATGAACCTTATTACCCAGGAGAGCTTTAATCATCTGGGGATTCCGTCGGATCGGACTGAAAATCTGGAAGAGGCCAAATACCAGGCCCTCCACCACGAGCTGCTGGCCTGCGCTCTGGCTGCACAGTTGGGCCACAGCATTGACAGTGAAAATCAGATCGGCGTAATGCTCTCCGGAGGGCCTGCCTATGCCGCTACCTGTGTTCCAGAAGATGTTATGGCCACAATGCGCCACAATCAAATGGAGCTGTTCTGCAGCGACGTTCTTCTGCGGGGCCGTTATCCTGGATACGCCCTCCGCTTTTTTGAGGAAAATCATTTCCACATTTCCTTTGACCCTGAGGACGAAAAGATTCTGGCAAACCGGGCGGATTTTCTGGCCTTCTCTTATTACTATACCAGAATATGCGATAAAGAGAGCTTTGAAAATCATAACCGGGCCTACCGCAATCCCAGCCTTCCCGCCAACCCCTGGGGCTGGTCCATCGATCCTGTGGGCCTCAGGTTTACTCTGAACTATTATTACGACAGGTACCAATGCCCTATTTATGTTGTTGAAAATGGAATCGGCTACTTTGACAAACTGGAAGAAGACGGAACCATCCACGATCCTTACCGGGTTGATTACCTGAAACAGCACATTAGCCAGCTCAGGGAAGCCGTTTTGGATGGAGTCGATGTCAGGGGATACTATGTGTGGGCTCCCATTGATATTGTTAGCTGCTCATCATCGGAAATGTCCAAACGCTACGGTTTCATTTATGTGGAGCAGGACGATCTGGGACAAGGAAGCCGCCGGCGCATCTTAAAAGACAGTTATTTCTGGTTCCGTCGTTTAATCAGCGCCAACGGCTCTGAAGAATTTCTAATATAAGTCTTTTTTGTCCTTTACTTTGGCCCCTTGCCTTTGGGGCCAAGGCCCTTGGGCCCATTTACTCCAACCATAAGGCTCAGCTCAGCGTCAACCCTTTCTCTCTGGTGCTTTACTTCTTCTTTGGCCCGAAAGACCTGTTTGTACTGGGCGGCAAAATCCCCTTCACTGATCTGCCCTAATTTATACGTATAGTCCAGGGTCTTTTTCTGCAGTTCCAACTCATCCTCTCTAAGCTTCAGCGCTTCTTTTTCCATCTGCAGATCCTGGACGGACTTACCGGACAGGGCAGTCAGGCCGCTGCTTAACTCGTACTGGATTTCGTGGGGCTTCTTAATCTCGCCCAATAAGGTCAACTGGCTTTCCGCATTTTTCTTTATCATTTCATACTGCTCTTTCTGCGTATGAAGAGCGTATTCCTGATTTTTTAAATCCATCAGCATTTGATAATTTGGGGCGGCTCCGGTCTGCAGATAGATGCCGGAATGCTCCAAAAGCCGGATCTGTTCCCGAATGGGCTCCATTCTCAAGTCTATCAGTTTTTTCTGCGTCTCCGCCTCGTAAAACTGCTCCCACAATTCTCCGCTGCTGGCAGTCACATACTGGGCGTAGGGATTCCCCAGAACCGCATAAGCCGGTAAAGTCCAGGAAACCGTCAGACCCGCGCAAAGCAGCGCAGCAAACCATTTTTTGATTTTCATATTCGCGTTCTCCTCCTTATAATGCCGCTTTTGATTTGGGCTTTTTTATCCGGTTTTTAAAAAACTGTTTTAAAAATGGGATGAAATCTCATGATCTCATCCCATTTTTTGTTAAACCATAAACAGCTTGCGAAGTTTAACTTCCGCCTCGCCTTCGTCGCTTCCTCCCAAATAGAAGACCAGGCCATTTCCTCTTGGTTGCAGCCCCGTCTGCATCGCCTCATAATCCTTTACATTAATCTTAGATGTATCCCCTTGAATATAAATATCGCAGGTAAACTGATTCGCTGTCCTGACAAGATAGGATAT
>CAMMNN010000053.1 GCA_946498245.1 uncultured Clostridium sp.
GATTCAAGCTGGCTTTGCCGCTTGAGAAACTGTCCAACTTTTTGGGGTCACTTCATACGCGCCGTTCATCTTGACCGTTGACTGGCTCGGCTGGTTTTGCTATATTATTAACGTTTTCCTAATCAACCACCTAAAATGCAACACGAAATGCCTCTCGTTTATTAAGTATACACTTCCATGAGAATTTCACTTGAAAACTCTCTAAACAAAAACATTTCAAAAAGGTTGTTATTTATAATTGTCATTCTAAAAAAAGCTATATAATAGGATTCCAGAAACAGCCGTCCCCGCAATTATCCATAATGGGCTTACTTTCCAACGCCGCAGAATAAAGAAAGCTGCTATGAAAAATAAAACAGATACCCAATCGGTTGTATCCAAATTAACGGGCATTTCCTGCGTCCCCCAAAAGGATAAGGCAACTAATGATAAACCAGCAGAGGAAATTAAAGCAATTACAGCCGGACGCAATCCGTACAATACCCCCTGAATAGAGGATAATCCCTTAAATCGATAATAGAAAAAGGCTAAAATCGTGATAATCATACAAGAGGGGAAAATGCAGCTTATAGTTGCAAGTATTCCTCCGGGTATACCTGCCACTTGGATTCCTGCAAAAGTTGCAGCATTGATAAACGGTGGGCCTGGCGTCATTTCTGCGATTGTAATAATATCTGCGAACTGGGTCATTGTCAGCCATGAATGAACTTCTACCACTTGATGTTGAATCAATGGAATTGCAGCATAGCCTCCTCCGATTGTAAAAAGGCCAACCTGAAAAAAACTCCACATTAACTGTATATAAACCATTTCAATTTCTATCCTTTCCTCTTTCAGATAGTGACGCGATTTGTGATGAAAAATCTTTGTTTATTCTGATTCTTTCTTGCTCCTTTGGCGATACGAATCAAGAATTCCAATCAATCCGCAAGTCAAAATTATTACAATAGCATTAACATTAAAAAATTCACTCGCCAGGAATGAACCAATAAAGATAAAAACAGGCAATTTGCGCTTATCCTGAAATGTAGATGCCCCCATTGTGAATACCACATCACAAATGATTGCGGCAACACCCGCCTGCATACTGTTTAACGCCACTGAAATGATCTCAATGGAGCGAAAAACATCGTAGAAAAAAGAAATTACTGTAATCACAATCAGCGGCGGCAGTATAGTCCCTAAAACAGCTAAAAAAGCTCCTATGTAACTGGCAGTTCTATAACCAATCAGAAAAGCCGCATTAACAACGATAGCCCCTGGTGAGGATTGAGCAATCGCTGTCAAATCCAACATTTCTTGTTCATCAATCCAATGAAGCTGTTCTACAAATTTCTTTCTCATCAGCGATATAATGATAAACCCGCTTCCGATTGTAAATGCACTGAGTTGGAATGTAGAAAGAAATAGTGTGAGGTAAATATGGCTGTTTTTTTTCATTTCAAATCTCCCTTTAATCCTCAATTTGATGTATATACAACAAACGAGCCAAAATAAGAGGCGCTGGCAAAATCACAATTTTTCCAGCGTCTCTAATAAACGCTCTAAAGTTTTTATTCCGTCTTCCCCCAATGCTGTATTCACTTCTTTCTGCGCCTTATTCCACAAGATACTGGCTTCATATAAAACGCTCTGCCCTTTTTCTGTTAATTTAAGGCGGCTATCTCTTGCACATGGGTCCTTATCATCAAAAATCAATCCCGCCCGCAGTAATGGCTTTATATTTCGGGCTATTGTGGAACGGTCACGATCTGACAGCTCCGCTAACTCGCTGATACTTCCTCTTTCTGCATGGGACAGATTTAACAAAATAGAATATTGACTGATTGTTACGCCGCTTTCCGCAAGTATGCGGTCATAAAAGTTAGTGATTTCATTGGAAGCTCTGCGTAGTTTTAAGCAATAACAAGGATTTATATATTTCGTTTTTCCCATACTGACTCCTAAATATATAAAAAGCTTTGTTGCATATACCCCAAAACTAGAATAGCACCTACCATTATTTCTGTCAACCATTTTGTAAAAATGTTTCTGAAGCGTTTTAAAGGAATAGCGGGCTGCTGTCTATCAATTTCTTGTGTGTTACTTTATCGCACATGAACATTACTTGCAGGTTTCAAATTTTTAGAAGCATAGAAAAACCACCCCAAAACTTTGACCAGTGGCAGGGTGGTAATTCTATAACCATTTTGCAAGAGGTCAACCCACCTTGTGGGCGGTTGTTTTCCCCTTTTCTATTATTAATATAGCACATCTGGCAGCTATCTGCAAGGGAATGGTCACTGTTTAATTTGTGACGAACCTTCTTTTCCTGACGTACATCTTCGATTAATTCAATCCACTCTAGTAATTCGTTCATGTCCAAAGGGGCTTTCGCACTAATTGCTTAGTGCGCCAGTCCCATTATCTTTATGCTTTAGAACCCCTGAACTTGTATTTGTCTTTTCCAAACCCACTGACAGCTTCAATCAAATCTGCGTTTTTTAGCTTTGTAAGGAGATTACCGGCAGCAGTAACTGAATCATTTGTAATAGCGGCTATGTCGGAACTTCCAAAGATACCATCAATGCCCATGTTTGCGAATACCGCTTTTGCTTTTTTAATCGTTGCTTGGCTTGCGTTCAGTCCGTCAATCGCAACCTCAATTGCAAGATAATCAGGGGTAATCGCAACATTTTCATCTTCTATCATAGCCTTAGCTTCGTTTATTGCTGTTCCATAATTCAAGTTATACAATGTGACCTGGAATGATCCTGCATCAGAATAGAACTTAGGTTACAATTCATTCCGGTAATTGTAGGCGGCATGGTAGGCTTCTGTGATTTTCCTAAATCCGCTTCCCTGTCGCTCCATATATCCCAGCCGACCAAAAATGTCTGCAAGAACTGGATTGCGACGGGTAGAGGAATCAAACAGCTTTTCCTCCATACTGTTACCTGTCCAAGCCTTATAGCGTTCACGCAGCTTGGAAAAAGCATAGTCTGTGAAATCATATTCGGAAACCAACGCATCAAAGGTATGATTCATGCCTTTGAGAAGAAGCTGATTCAATACATACGACGGAGCAATCACACTTTCATTTCCGATACGGATATATGCTTCCATCACACCGTCAGCTTTGTAATAATATGGCGTGGAATGCCCTGAGGAAATAGACAGCACAAGAATATCCTTGCCTTTCTCCCGTCCAGGAGCGAGGATAAAGTTCGGATAGGGTGAGATACGCTCTTTAATCAAGCGGCTGATTGCTTCAGCGTCCGCCTGTGCATCGGCAAGCCCCACTACATTTCTGTTATCATCAATACCAAAAAAAGTGTGCCGCCGATGCCGTTTGCAAAGGCGCTGACGCTTTTTAGCCAGCTTTTTGGCTTCTTTACTTCCAAAGCAACCTTAAAGTCACATTCTGTTGCTTCTGCGATCCATTTATCAATCATTGCCTTGTTCCTCCCTATCAGAGCTATTCTTCTTTGTCCTGCTCTTGTGGTTCACTGTCTTTACTATATCAAAATTCCCCATTTTTACAATCCCCAGATGTGATTCGGAAAATCATCTTGTCCTTCCAAAAATCCTCTATTATAATAGCCAATACGCGACTGTATCAAACGTAAGGAGGATTCATGTATGCAAAATGCTACTGTATTGTATAAAAAGGCCGGCATAATCATATTATTATTCCTTGCTCTTTGCGGGTGTTCCGGCAGAAACGAAACGGCTACGGAAACACAACCGTCTGAAATCCATGAAGAAACGGAAAACGTTTCCACAGCAGAAGCCATGCCGGAAGAATCAGAGGCGGATACTGAGCCGGACATCATAGAGCCTGTCATTATAGAACCTGTCATTACAGAAATAGATCTGGAAAGCTATTTCCACGGAATCAACGGTGCTGCAGTCATTTATAACCCCTCTGAAAGCAGCTACCAGATATACAATCAGGAAATGGCTCTTACGCGGCGTTCTCCCTGCTCTACTTTTAAGATCATTTCCTCTCTGATTGCATTGGAAAATCAGGTGATTGTACCGGATAATTCTATCAGAACGTGGAGCGGAGAAGTATTCTGGAATGAGGACTGGAACAGAGATATTGCTTTTGAAGATGCATTCCGGACTTCTTGTGTATGGTATTTCCGGAAAATTATTGACGAAATCGGGAAAGATGTTATCCAGGAAGAATTAAACAAACTTCAGTATGGAAATTGCGATATTTCCGACTGGGAAGGTTACCTGAATACCAATAACAATAACCGGGCATTAACTGGCTTTTGGATTGAATCATCTTTAAAAATATCGCCGAAAGAACAAACAGAGGTCATGGAGCGTATTTTTGGAGAGCATTCCGGTTATTCCCAGACATCTCAGGACAGTTTAAAGCAGGTTATGCTTCTGACAGAAGGGAACGGTTCAGAACCCTTGATTTACGGAAAAACAGGCCTTGGAAAATCCAATGGAATCGTGGTAGACGCATGGTTTACAGGATTTTCAGACACGGATAAAGGAAGAATCTACTTTTGTGTATATTTAGGCGAAACCGACGAAAAGGATGTATCCAGTACAAAGGCAAAAGAAATCGCCATTGAAATCATTTCTGATTTGTAACAGAATCCTGCTTTGCAGGCTATGAAATAGAAAAGCCACCCCAAAGCTTTGACCAAGCTAAGGGGTGGTAATTTTTATTCCATACCAATGGTAAATTCGTATTCTTTCTGATCTTCTGCCGATACGTGATAGGCTTCTTCCACATCACTTCCCCAACTGTCGATGCCTCCCACTCCCCGCATTTCCGCCAATACAGAAACCACGGTCCTGCGAATCCGGGGCAGCTCTTCTTTGTGCATGGCGCTTTCCAATTCATGGGGCGTATAAGGAAGGGCGGAGAAAATAAATGGCTTCCCGCCTGCCATGGTGATTTTGAGAGCAGGCTCTCCTTCTCCTTTGCTATAAAGCTTTACCCAGCGGGTATCGGTGTGACTGCCGTATTCCTGGGGAACCAGATAATCCGGTTTTTCCAGGGTTCCTTCCCACATTCCAAAGGCTCCTCCTTTTTTCCGGTCCGGATAGGTTTCGCCGCTAAGTCCTAACCACTGATACTTTTCCGCCGGGAAGGGCATCGTAAACCTCAGACCGAAAAGAGGAAGCTCCGGAAGCCCTTTGGCCCCTTCATAGCGGGTTTTTACCTGAATGGTTCCGGAAGCGTCCACCTGGTAGGAAACCCGGATAACGGCCTCTGGCTCCGTTCCGGTTCTAAATTCGTAGGCAATGGTTACACAGTCCTGGCTTTCTTCCACTTCATGTCCGGAACACCGGAGAAATTGATCCAGTCCGCACCACACTGAGCTTCTGACCGGGAAGCCGTTTCCTTTGTCGTTTTCCGTAGTCCCTCTCCAAAAGGCAGGGTACAGAGGGCGGTAAATCCACTCTGTATTTTTGTATACCAGAGATACCGGCCCGTGATCGGCATAGGAGAATATGACAGAAAAATCTTTTCCCTTAACGCCCAGGTTCACATCGCCGTGGATTACTGTAAGGCCAGCGCCATCAGACGGCTGCCGCTTCTCCTTTTCTGCCCTTTCCAGCACCGCATCAGCTTCTGCCTGAGCCTTTGCTTTCTCATTATCCAGCCGTTCCCTCTCCTCTTTGGAGCTGTACCAGTAGCGTACCTCCTGCATGGCAGGCTTTTCCCGTCTGTCGGCAAAGACAATGCCGTTTCCGCTGAAGGCGTAATCTGTGGGACGGTCGTTAAAGTCGCCGCCGTAGCCCAGGACTTCCGCGCCGTCTATATCTTTCCGGTAGATCGCCTGGTCAATGTAGTCCCAGATAAAGCCGCCCTGGTACATAGGGTATTCTTCCAGCAGGCGGATATAACTCTCCATGCCGCCGATGGAATTTCCCATATCATGCATATATTCGCACATCAGGAAAGGCTTTTGGGGATCGCTTTCCAGGTACTCCCGCACTTCGGAAGGCGGGGCGTACATCCGGCTTTCCACATCGCTGATTTCGTTGTATTTCCGGTTCCAGTACACGCCTTCATAGTGAACCACCCGGGAAGGATCCGTTTCATGGAAATAACGGCTGATAGCCAGAATACATTCTCCGGCATAGGATTCGTTGCCGCAGGACCACCATAAAATGCAGGGGTGGTTTTTATCCCGTTCTACCATGGATTTTGCCCGATCCACCACGCACTCTTTCCACTGAGGGAGATTGCCGGGAACGTTCCAGGACGGTTCGCAGGCTCCCATTTTCTGCCAGGAACCGTGGCTTTCCAGATTGGTTTCATCCATAACGTAAATCCCGTTTTCATCACAGAGCCGGTACCACAGGCTTTGGTTGGGATAGTGGCTGGTTCTCACTGCATTGATATTGTTTTTCTTTAAAATCTCAATGTCACGGTACATATCCTCTTTGGTAACGGCCCGACCGCGGCGGGGATTCCACTCATGGCGGTTGACCCCGTTAATAATAATGCGTTCCCCGTTAAGAAGCATTACCTTATCCCGAATCTCAAACCGGCGGAAGCCTACGGCGCAGGGAACCACTTCCTGGATCTGTCCTGACGCGTCTTTGAGGGCCAGCTCCAGTTCATACAGATAGGGATCCGGGGAAGACCAGAGCCGTACCTTTTCCAGTTCCTTTTCCGTCACTGTGAAATATTCTGCACAGCCTTTGGACTCCTCTCCCTGGCAGGATCCTGCAGCAGCCGTTTTTCCGTCCCTGTCCTTTAATTTCCAATCCAGGGTAAAAGAGGCGTTCTCCTTAGAAGCAGCGGATATTTTTGCTCTCAGCCGGAAGGTTCCCGTGGCATAGTCGTCTTTCAAACCGGCCTCCGCCCAGATGTCTTCCAAATGAAGCTCCGGCTTGCCGTAAAGATATACGTCCCGGAAGATTCCGGAAAACCGGAAGAAATCCTGATCCTCCAGCCATGCGGCGGAGCTGCGCTTATACACCTCCACGCAAAGGCGGTTTCCCTTTTCCTGGATAGCATTTGTCAGGTCAAAGTCAGAGGGGGTAAAGGTGTCTTCCCCGTATCCGATAAATTGGCCGTTAAGCCACACGTAAAAGGCTTGCTCAACGCCCTGGAAAGAGATGCAGACCCGCTTTCCTATGAGGGAACTGTCCAAATCAAATTCCTTTATGTAAGATCCCACAGGGTTGTCGTCCCAGTCAATGTGAGGCGGACGCAGATAAGAGCGGCCGTCCCAGGGATACATGGTATTGATATAGTGAATCTGTCCGTGGCCCTGGAGTTCTATGTGACCCGGCACCTCAATGCTGCCAAAAGAGGAATCGTCAAAGCCTTCCTGATAAAACTCAGCCGGCCGTTCTTTGGGGCAGCGGCTCCAGGCAAACTTCCACTGGCCGTTTAAAGACTGAAACAGACTGCTCTTTTCTGCTTCCTTCTCTTTTTCATCAGCATACCAGATATGGTCCGAGTGTGCCTCCAGACGGCCCGCCTGAAATACTTCCGGATTTTCCAGCCAGGATAAATCCGCTTTAAAACCATTCTCCATAAAGTCCTCCTCCATGTTATCAGACGGCGGCGCAAAGGGCCTGCCTGCCGCTGTTGTAATATTCTTAAATATTTTACTCCTTCACAGCTCCGGCCGCAATACCGGACAGGATATATTTTTGGAAAAAGAGATAAATCAGGATGGTTGGCAGCATGATAATGATAATTCCTGCTGCCAGGGTCTGCCAGGATCCCTGCTGGGCGTTGGCGTAATTCATCAAAAAGGTGGTCAGGGTACGGAGGCCGTTTTTCGGCATATACAGATAGGGAATGTACATATCATTAATAATATTAATGGCCTTAATAATTACCACCGTAGCCGTAGCCGGGGCCAGAAGGGGGAAGATAATCCTGGCAAAGAGTCCGAAGTAGCCGCAGCCGTCCAAAAGGGCGCTTTCGTCCAGGGACACGGGAAGAGTGGAAATAAACTGTCTGTAAATGTAAAGCTGCATCAAATCCGAAGCCACGTAAATAATAATGGGCGCCCCCAGGGTGTTGTACAGATGAAGCCCGTTAATGAGCTTAAAGCGGGCGATTTCCGTTACAAAGGTGGGAATCAGCATTCCGGCAAAAAACAGGGCTACAATCACCTTTTTAAAGCGGAACTCAAACCTCTCGATAATAAAGGCCGTAATGGTTCCGAACATAACGTTAAAAAAGATGCTGACAACCAGGATAATCCCCGTATTTTTAAAGCCCACCAGAAGATATTTGTCCGTCAGAACCTTTTCAAAATTTTCCAGGGTAAAGCGGCTTTTAGGCGGCAGCAGAAGGGGTGAAATTTTTACCATATCCGCTTTCGTCTTAAAAGCGGCAAAGAGCACCAGGACAATGGGCGCCAGGACAATAGCCACCATAGCAATGCAGATAAGCTGCTTTAAAAGCTGGAGTACAATACTTTTCGTCTTCATCCTTCCTTATCTCCTTTCAGAACAATACCGTGAATAATCTTATTCTGAATAATATAGATTACCACGATCATTACCATAATAGCCACGGCCATGGTAGAGGCCAGACCGAAGTTGCTGAAGGTAAAGGCGGTCTTAATCGTATAAAGGGTAAAGGTAGAGGACGCGTATCCAGGACCTCCCGCTGTCATAACAAAGGGAATGTCAAAGACCTGAAGAGCGCCGCGGATATTGTCGAAAAGGACGAAATCCACCATCAGCATAATGGCCGGAATCTGGATATAGCGGAACATCTGCCACGAATTGGCTCCGTCTACCCGGGCCGCCTCCTGAACGTCCTGGGGCAGAGACTGAAGAGCCGCCATAAACAGGATCACATGGTAGCCGGAAAACCGCCATAGAGACACAAAGGCCAGGACGAAATTGACGATTTTCGGATCCGACAGCCAGTTCTGGGACAGCATTCCCAGATGCACGGCGTCTAAAATAGCGTCGAATGCGCCGTTAATGGGTGAGAAAAAGTAAGAAAAGGCATAAGATATGGCCACGCCGTTGATAATATAGGGCATAAAAACCATTGTCTTATAAAATTTGGCGGCTCTCAGCTTTGAGGTCAGAAGGACGGCAAAAGCCAGCTCCACCGGGATCATCAGCAGGTGAATGAAAAAGTAAACGGCATTGTTTTTTAAGGACTGCCACAGATCAGCGTTTTGAAACATGGAAATATAGTTGCTGAAAAATACAAAATCGCTGCTTTCAGAATACCCGTCCCAGTTGGTAAAGCTCATGCGGATAAGATCCATCGCCGGAAACACTACGAAGCACACCAGCAGAAACATGGGGACTACCAGGGATATTACGATAAAGCGCCGTTTCTTTTTGGCAAGAGAATGCATTACTCAATTCCTCCAATCTTAAAACAGGCTGCCGCAGATTTTGCAGCAGCCTGTTTTGTTGCATTGTTTTCTGTTCCTTACTGGATTCCCAGTTTCTCCCTGGCCGCTTTCCATTTTGCGTTCAGTTCAGACAGTCTTGCATCCAAATCAAAGCCTTCTGTAAACATTTCAGCTCCCAGCTTCTTGTAGTCAAAAGCCGTTTCGTTCTGGATAGCCTGGAAATCGTCTCCGCCGCCGTCATACATTACCAGTTCCATATCCGGCTGCAGGGCATCTGCTTCCGCCAGGATGGGATCCTTCTCTTTGGGGAAGTTGGTCATGGAAGAGGCGCTGGATACGTAATTGATGTATCCCGGATACCATGCGTCGCTGTAGAACCACTCTACAAAGGCTTTTGCCAGTTCCGGATTTTCGCTGTGGGTGGTAACGCCCATGAAGGAGTCGCCCTGTACGATTACGCGGAAGGGATCTTCCTCACTGTCTCTTACCGGCAGATAGAAGCAGCCTAACTGAGAGTAATCGTCAGTGCCGTTCTGGATATTCTGCAGTCCCCAGTCGCCCAGAGCCAGAATCGCCGCCTGCTTCTGTGCAAACAGAGCCGTTACCTGATCGTTGCCAAGGCCCAGAGGATCTTTTCCGAATACGCCGGAGGTAAACAGGTCATAAGCCTTGTGGTACGCTTTGTTAATATCGGTTCCCTCTGCGAAAGGCTCGTCCGTCTTTGCCATATCGTTCCAGTTCTGTCCGTTTCCTCCCTCTAATGCAGGCATAAACTCCATGTAGGGATAATCGGGCCATTCATCCTTTGCTCCCAGAGCAATGGCCATAAAGTCGGGATTTTCTGCTCCGAAGTGTTCCTGAAGCTTTGTAGCCGCTTCCTGAAGCTGTCCCCAGGTAGTGGGAACCTCCACTCCTGCCTCAGCAAACATATCTTTCCAGTAGAATACGTATTCATAGCCGGCTGTCATAGGAACGCCTAAGATCTTTCCGTCCAAAGCGTATCCGGCTGCCAGCTCGTTATTTTTCGCGGCCTCTAAATCCGACAGATCCAGCAGATAATCTTTAAATCTGGACAGGGTAAAGGGCTTGTTGAACATCACGTCGGGCAACTGGTTGGCAGACGCCCGCATCTTCATAGCGTTCCAGTATTCGGAATCGTCTTTGATTTTTTCTACCTCAATATTGGCGTTGGGATACTGCTCCTGGAACTTGCCTACCATATCGTTGGCATCGATATAGTCCATAAGGTTGTTGTCCCAAATGGCAAATACCAGTTCTCCGCTTAACTCTTCGTTGACCTCAACGGGCGCAGCAGGAGCTTCCGTTTCCGCCTCTGCAGCCTGTTCCGTAGCAGGAGCCTCGGAAGCGGCAGCCGTTGTAGTGGCATCCGCCGGATCCTCCGGAGCACAGCCAGCCAGCATTCCGGCAGCCATGGCCGCGCACATGGTCAGAGCGACTAATTTCTTTCTCATAAAAATTACCTCCCTTACTGAATGTATCCACATTTTACCAGTAAAGGAGGCTTGTTTCTATGAAAAATAGTTCGATTTCTTGATGTTTTGTCAGATGTTAGGAAGTTTCCCCGCTTTTTTCTGCTTTTTATAGTCTCCCGGACTGATCCCGTAGGTCTTTTTAAACATCCGGTTAAAATGCTCTGCATTGTGATAGCCGATGCGCTCGCTGATTTCATACATTTTCAGATCCGCCGTTTCCATAAGCTGGCAGGCTTTTTCCATTCGCAGGCTTGTAAGGTAAGCGCTGAAGGTCATACCCGTTTCCCGGGTAAATTTCCAACTGAAATACTTTTCATTCAGGCCTACGTAATCAGCAGCGCTTTTTAAGGTCAGCTCCTCGCTGGCAAAATTGTCCGCCAAAAAGCGGCGGGCTTTGGCAATTACGTCCCCATGCCAGTCTTCCCGGTAATGGTACAGGTAATCTCCCACCCAGCGGATATAATTGTTGATCCAAAGCTCCATCTCCCGGCTTTGCTTCAGACGGCCGATTTTTTCGAAATAATTCACCGGTTCCGGAAACAGGCTGTAAAAGCTGTTTTCATATTTTTTAAACTGTTCCGCCATCTGGCACAGGAAATGGAGGCAGATTTCAGAAGCATCCTCTATGGCCAGACTGTCCAGCCGGCCTAAAAATTTCTTTTTTTCCCGCTCTAGTCCCAGCTCATCTCCGGAAAACAGGGCGTCAAAGAGAGGCGCAAGGCGTTCTCTCTCTTCTTCCATAGAGGAAATCCTCTGTGAAAAATCCCATTGGGCGCAGACCCCGTAACCGCC
Source organism: uncultured Clostridium sp. (assembly GCA_946498245.1). Taxonomy (GTDB): domain Bacteria; phylum Bacillota; class Clostridia; order Lachnospirales; family Lachnospiraceae; genus UMGS1370. Next base: position 11,600 of record CAMMNN010000053.1, read on the forward strand.
CTGAAGGGCACTCCACTTTAACAGGGCAATGTCTTCCTCTATAGCGTTGTCCAAATCTTCGTATTCCACTGGGGCGCTAATGGCCGCCAGGGTTTCCAGATTCATATAATCCCGCCACACGCCCTGGATCTGCCGGGTCAGAGAAACTACGGAAGAAGGGTACTGGGCCTCGTCCGTCACCCGGTAGTACAGAAGAAACTGGGAGGGATACAGCTTCATAATGCCGCCCCTTCCCGCTACTCTGGGGATCTGTCTGGCCAGCTCCACCATAGGCTTTGCCATCTCTTCTTCCAGGTTTTCGCCGAACCGCACGGCCTGACGCTTCAAATCCGCCACTTCAAAGAGGACAATGCCGTGGCGTCCTTCTTTCGGGATTTCAATCCTCCGGGCAGACAGCTCCGGCCCTTTTTCCCCGTTTTCTTTAAAAATATTTTCATTTAGCTTATCTAAAAGGGCTTCCAGAGTTTCCTGGTTTAAATCGCTTTTGAGAAGATAATCATAGGCTCCCATCCGGAAGGCTTCCCGTACCAGCTCAAATTCATTATAGCCTGACAACACGAGGGTTACAGGCAGCTTTCCCTCCTGTCCTACGGCCTCCATAAGCTGAAGACCGTCCATTCCCGGCATTTTCATGTCCGTAATCAGCAAATCCACGGGATTGGCCCGCAGGTATTCCAGGGCCTGCTGGCCGTTTATGCAGTCTTTTACTACCCTGTAGCCCCGCTTTTCCCAGTCTGTTAAGGAGCGCAGAGTTACCCGGATTATGGTTTCATCATCTACAATCAGGACTTTGTTCATATTCATTCTCCCCCGTCAGCGCCGGCATACGTATTACGGTTCTGGTAAATTCTCCCTGGCGGCTCTCTATCTCAAGGCCGCAGTCTTCTCCGAAATACAGTTTCAGCCGGGTAAAGACGTTTTCTATCCCAATACTGGTATTGTCGCCCGCTTTCCTCTCTCTGGGTTTCAAAAGGGACTGGATTTCCTCTTGCGGGATCCCCTTTCCGTCGTCCTCCACTGTCAAATACAAAAAGCCGCCCTTCCTTTTTGCCGAGATCGTAAGGTGGCCAATGTCCTCTTCCTTTTCGCAAAGGCCGTGGACAATGGAATTTTCCACAATGGGCTGGAGAATCAGCCTGGGAATCCGGCAGTCCAGACAATCCGGGGCGACGTCGTAAGCCGACTCAAAGCCGTTGGAATACCGGATTTTCATTAAATACAGATAGCTGTCCAGGACCTCCAGCTCTTCCTTTACCGTATAAAAGCTGATGTTTCCCCGAAAAGAGCAGGACAGAATCCGGATCAGGGCCTCCGCCATTTTCCGAATCCCCTCAAAGCGGGATACCTGGGCCATAAAGCGGATGGAATTGAGGGTATTTACCAGAAAATGGGGATTTATCTGGGACTGCAGGGCCCTAACCTCCGCCTCGTGCTTTTTCTGCTGCACCTGCTCATTTTCCGTAATGGTGGCTTTCAGTCTCCGCACCATACGGTTAAAGGAGTGTATCATAGTCCGGATCTCATTCTGGCCCGCCGGCTCAATATGGGTGTCCAGATTGCCGTCTTCCAGTTCCTTCATTCCCTCCACCATGGTATGGACAGGCACAATGATGCTTCTTAAAAAGAACCGGGAAAACAGATAGAATAGGAACAGCAGGACCCCCACCACGACAAAAAGCATAGCGGCAATGCGGTTGTATGCCTGGGTCAGACTTCCCGTTCTGACGCAGGTAACAATCCGCCACTCATGCTGGCCCGCTTCTGATTCAATAACCGTGTAATCCCTCATACGGCCCGAATCCGGATCCGGCATACTTACCCGGAGAATGCCGTCCTTTTCCAGAAAGCCCCAGTCTGTTTGGGAAAGGTTTTCCAGAAAAGACTGGGCCTCTTCCCGCTTTTCCCCGGCAAATAAAAGCTTTCCTTCCGAATCCGTAATAAAGGTAACGCCCAATAGGGGATCTTTATTGTATTTGCGGATCAAATCCCCCACCGGCGTAATGGTAAAAAGCATAACCATTTCGATTTCACCGGAACGGTCTACCTGGATACTTGGAGAAAGAGCCGCCCCCAAAATGCACTCTCCATTTTTCAGGCGGGAATAGGTCAGAGGCTGAAAAGAAGAGTCAAAAACTCCCACGCTGACAATATCCTTCCGTTCCAGAGCCTTCTGATACCAGCCTTCTTCTTTCATCTCCTCCCAGGGAAGACGGATTTCTTCTTTGGAATAGATGCTGTAGCCGTCTTTCATCAAAAACATTGCTGACAATGTATTTTGGGACGGCGCGGAAGACACCCGGAAAAGCTCGTCCAGACGCGTACTGTACTGGTACCGCAGCGCCGAGTCGGAATTCTCCATACCGGCGGCCAAAGACAGGACCTCGCTGTCGTTGACAAAAACCAGGTGAGACAACTGCAGGGAGGTTTCCTGTACCGCCTCAGATAAGTTGGTCCGTATGCCGGACTGAGACGTTTGAATGTTGCTGACAGCCGTTTTCTGGACCATGTATCTGCTGATACTTAATGATGCCAGAAATACCAGGAGAATGGGAATGACTATCAGCGTTACAAAGCTCCAGTAATATATGGTTTTTAAAGAGGAATGTTTGCTAAACAGCTTCATAGTCCCCGGTAAATACCTCCACTGCAGGCCCTGTCATAAACACACGGTTGCTCTCCCGATCCCACCGGATCAGCAGACTGCCGCCTTTTAACTGCACTTCCACCTGATTCTCCGTATAGCCTCTTAAAATCGCAGCCACAGCGCTGGCCGTAGCCCCTGTGCCGCAGGCCCAGGTTTCCCCGCTGCCCCTCTCCCACACCCGCATCTGGATATGGGTTCTGTCAATGAGCCGCACAAATTCCGTATTGACCCGATCCGGAAAACGGGGGTGATTTTCAAAGGACGGCCCGATTTTTTCCAAATCCAGGCTGTCGATTTCGTCCATAAAATATACCGCATGGGGATTTCCCACAGAAATTCCCGTAAATTCGTACTCTTTTCCATCTACGGCAATGGGCTCCGGCACCTGGGAGGTAATCTCAGGTTCTCCCATATCTACCGTAACCCGGACAATTTTTCCATTTTCCGCCTCCATATCCAGGCTCCGCAGGCCACTTTTGGTTTCCACACAGATCCGGGTTTTGGGGACAATGCCGTGGTCGTAGACGTATTTTCCTACGCACCGGATAGCGTTTCCGCACATGGCCCCTTCGCTTCCGTCCGCGTTAAACATCTGCATCCGGCAGTCTGCCATATCCGACGGCTTAATAAGAACCAGTCCGTCGGAGCCCACTCCAAAATGGCGGTCGCTGATGGCAATGGCAAGTTTGGAAGGATCCGTTACCGTTTCCTCAAAGCAGTTGATATAAACGTAATCGTTTCCGATTCCCTGCATTTTTGTAAATTTCATTTCTTTATCCTCTCTACATCTGGCCCAGGCTGATAACCATCTGGGCCGTTTCTATAAGATTTGTACCGTTTTCCATACTGCATTTCTGCAGATAGTGGTGGGCCTCCTCTTCTTCCATGTGATTTCGTTCCATTAATACGGCCTTTGCCTGCCGCAAAATCTCCAGATCCTCTTTGCTTCTCTCCCTGGGCCGGTTCCGCTGCCGCCTCCTGCGCCTCTGTCTGGCCCTGGCCATCATATTCATGGTATCGGTCAGCTCATTGACTTTTAAAGGCATAGGGAGAAATACCAGATTTTCCATCCTTTCCGCCGGCATTTGAGCCGGAGGCGCAATGACCAGCATATCCAGATAAGGCGGAAGAAATTCCCGCAGTTCTCCGCAGACCATATCCGGAAAACGGCAGCCGCAGACCACAAGCCCGCCGGCCAGCTCCTCCGCAGCCGTTAAAACCTGGGCGGCGGACGTGCAGACCGCCGTTACTTCAAATCCCTGGCGAAGAAGGATATTCTTTATATTCCTTCCATTTTCCGGTTTGGAAAATGCTACGATGACCCCTGCCAACCTGTTTCACCTCCCGATCTGGATCTCTAGTAGCGATACAGGTACTCTTCCTTTTCCCAGTCCGTTACAGCGCTTCGGAAGCGGTCCCACTCTTCCCGCTTCGCTTCCAGATATTTGCCATAGATATGTTCTCCCAATACCTGGCGGATAAAGGGATCTTTCTGAAATTCTTCAATGGCAATGCCCATGGTTCGGGGAAGAAGCTCTATCTTTCTCTCCGCCAAACTGGCCTGGTTCATATGGAAGATATTCCCTTCCAGGCTTTCCGGAACCTCCAAACCGCGCCGGATACCGTCCAGGCCGGCTGCCAGACAAACGGCAAGAGCCAGATAGGGATTGGCGGCGGAGTCAGGAGAGCGCAGCTCTATCCGGGTTTCCTCTCCCCTGGAAGACGGGATCCGGATCAGGGAACTGCGGTTGGATTTCTCTGACCAGGAAACCGATACCGGAGCGTCGCAGCCCGGAACCAGTCTTTTATATGAATTGACCAGAGGATTGGTAAGCAGTGTCATGCCTTTCATGTGGCACAGCAGGCCGGCCATAAACTGCCTCGCCTCCCGGCTCAGTCCCAGAGGATCCCCCTGGTCGGCAAAAAGATTTCTGCCGTCGGGTCCGGCCAGGGACATATTAATATGCATTCCGGAGCCGTTGACTCCCTGCCGCGGTTTCGGCATAAAGGTAGCGTGGAAGCCGTGACGTTTGGCCAGAGTCTTTACCGCCATTCGAAATGTCATGATATTGTCAGCCGTTACAAGGCCGTCCTGGTATTCCAGATCGATTTCGTGCTGTCCCGGGGCCAGCTCATGATGGGACGATTCCACACACAGCCCCATATCTTCCAGATTGAGAACAATATCTCTGCGGACATTTTCCCCTGTATCCAGAGGCGCAATGTCAAAATAACCGCCTGCCTCCTGGGTCTTTAAAGTGGGCCTGCCTTCTTCATCCATCTGGAACAGGAAAAATTCGCACTCCGGCCCCACCCGGAAGGTATACCCCATGCTTTCTGCTTCTTTTAAGGTTCTCTTTAAAATGCAGCGCGGATCCCCTTCAAAGGGCTTTCCCTCCGGCAGCCATACGTCACAGATAAGCCGCGCGACCTTCCCCTGCTGGGGCCGCCACGGAAAAATCTCAAAGGTATCCAGATCCGGATGAAGAAACATATCTGACTCCTCTATCCGTGCAAAACCCGCTATGGAGGAACCGTCAAATACACACCGGCAGTCCAAAGCCTTTTCTAGCTGGCTCACAGTAACAGCCGTATTTTTCAGCATACCGAATATGTCCGTAAACTGCAGACGGATAAACTCCACGTCCTCTTCTTCTACCATGCGGAAAATATCTTCTTTACTGTATTTCATCTTTTTTGCCCTTTCCTAAGTAAACCAATATATGCCGCCAGACAGGCGGTGGATTTCTATAGTAAACCATATCAGGTAGAACCCCGTTTGTCAACGACGGAAAGCGGCAGTTCCCAGGCGCAATTCCGGTTGAAAGAGCTAACTGTTTCTGGTATACTCGCTCCATAGAAAGGGGGACAATTATGAAAAAAGCTTTATCTCGAATGGGTAAAATCCTGTTTTTTCTTCTTCCGGTAATTTTAGGAATGATCGGTTTGTGGGGACTGGCCGGGGAATCCGTGCTGGACGCACTGTTTAACTGCGTCAATATGTATGTACTCAACTACGGCGATCCCCCTGCAAACCTCTTTGTGGAACTGGCCCGCTGGCTGGCTCCCGTTACCACGGCAAGCGGAATTATTCTGGCTCTCCACACAATCCGCGACTGGATATACAGCCTTCTGCATTGCTGGCTGGGAGACGGCGTAGCTGTTTACGGTCCTGAAGAATCCCGGGCCAAAGTAGCGGAACAGTTAGGAAAGCAGGCTATTGAGGGCAAGGACAGCCTTATCCCCGCCTGCAAATACATCCTTCTGGGAAGCGACACCCACAGTTTTGATCTGTGCCGCCAAATCCTGGAGACACGCCCGAAGGCGGAAGTATTTCTGCAGTGTGTGGACATACAGCCCCAGTCGGCGTCTTCGCCCCGCCTGCATTTATTCAGTCTTGAAGAAACCTCAGCCCGTCTGTTTTGGAAGGAATTTTTCCTCTATCCGGCTTCTGTCAGCCATGATCACAAGCTGACGATTGTAATGCTGGGCTTTGGTTCCCTGGGAGAAAATCTCTTGTATTATGGCCTGTTGGACAATATTTTCCACCCGGATCAGCGTATCGAATACCATATTTTCGACGATTCCTCCCGTTTTGCCTCCGTCCGCACTGAGCTGGACAAGCTGGAAGATCCTGTGGTATTCCATAAAGAACCCTGGTGGGAAAGCCTGGATCTCATTCGCAGCGCCTCCATGGTACTGCTTCTGCCCCAGGCGTCTCAGGCTGCTGTGGCCCGGGATCTCCTTCTGGCCGCTCCGGAAACCAGGACAGTGGCTTTTGCCGGAGACGATTCCGCCGCAGCCCTGCTGGCCCAGGAAGGCAAGCTGGAAATCTTCCCCTGGCTGGACAAGGCTCTGGATCCGGCTCTGATTCTGCAGGACACTCTGCTGCTTCAGGCCAAACAGATCAATCTGCGCTATGCTCATATTTACAGCGGCGTCGAAGAAACGCCCGCCGCCCGGGAAGAAGAATGGGCCAAGCTGGACTCTTTTACCCGTTACTCCAATATCAGCAGCGCCGACTATCACGACATACGGCTGAAAATGCTGGACTTCCTGGGAGCCGACAAGGCCCAGGTTTCCGGAGATTTAATGGAATTGCTGGCGGAGCTGGAACATATCCGCTGGTGCCGCTATCACTATCTCAGTAACTGGCGGCTGGGTACGCCGGAAAACGGAAAGCGCAAAGACCCCGTAAAGCGGATCCATATGGATTTGATCCCGTATTCTGCCCTGGATGAAGGCGGAAAAGAAAAGGATCGGGAAAATATCCGCGTCCTGCTGTCCATTCCAGGAAATGAGCATCCTTAAAGCCTTTGCTCCAAGATGCGGAAAGCCAGAGCTATCTTTGTTAGAAGTTCCTCCTGCCAGGATATACTCTACCTATGCAGGCAGGGACACACGGGAAGGAAATACAATGAATAGAAACGATTTAGAAATAGTCAAAATAATCGGCATATCCAACAAAAAAGAATTAGTGGATTTTGCGGAAAAATACCCTGATAGACATATTTTCAGTTGCAAAGTAAACGATAGCCCCAAAAGGATGTTATCAGACGGTATAGACATTAGAATCGGCGGATATTCCAGAATTGTAAAAGAATTTACAGATCCCTTTGACTTCCCCGATGGCTTTTACAAACATCAGGTTTTTATTCCCCAAAATGATGGGGCATTATGTCTTGAACTTGTTTTTCCGGAAATCAAACAATATGAGAATCAGGAACACATTGCTACCTTATCGGACATATTACATTTTGCGGAGGAAAATAATACGATTCTAACGGATGACATTCCTGTAATTTCAGCAGACACAAACTTTGAACTGGGAGGTTCCCTAACCCATGAAACCTGTCTGCATATATGCAAAAACAAAAACACAGGCGAGGAATATGTCATTATCGCTATGTATATTTAATATAAAAATATCCATAAGGTTTGATGGAATCACTATTTGTAAATGGATAAATTATGCATTTATAGAGTTTAGAAAGCAAATCCCAGTTTTATTCCATCACGAAAGACCGTGGGCCTAACTCTGATGGTCACAGAAAAACCGCCGTACAGGTTTTCCCATACGGCGGCAATCCTCTTATTTATCGAATAAGACGCTGTGCGTCCCGATGCCCCACCCAATCGCCAATCGGAGGTTTTTCTCCTTAATTCACTTTTGTCAGATAAATGGTATGTTCCTCCGGAGAATACCGGGCGTCCAGCACATCTCCCAGCTTTAATCCGTTCTCTGTGTAAAGCTGCTTCAAACTGTCCACACGGCCTTTGGCAAGGTTGTGCATCTTGCGCTCATAGCGTTTCCCGTCTATCACTAAGGTAACAGGAACCCCTACCCCAATGTTGAAACCAGCTCCAAAGGTACAGATGCTGTACTTTATGTCCGTCGTTCCCAGAGTCTTGCGCGTATGCAGTTCCTCGGTAGCTGCCGTGGCGGGAACGGAACCCGTTTTCCTTGCAGGGCCTCTTCTGGTCTTTTTGGCAGGACCCTCCTCCGGCTTTTCTGCAGGAGCCTTCGCTGATTCTTCTGCCGGAACGTCCGCTGGAACCTCTGCCGGTTTTTCTGCCGAAACCTCAACCGGATTTTCCAGTGAGGCCGCCGCCATTTTCGGTAAAGCGCCAGGGGCGGACATACTCTCTGGCCCATATATCCTAAGGGGTTCTCCTAAGATTCTCTCAATATCCTCATAATAATCTCCCTTTCGGGCGGAATCCTTTTTCCAGCGGACGCGTACCCGCTCATTGCTGTTTTGGAAAAATTCTTCCATAAAATCTCTCATAATGCAGACTTTTCTTTCAAACTCCCTGTCGTCCTCTTCCGTCTCCGTAGCGTCGGCAGCATCATATAGTTCCTGGTATACTTTATCATGGAAGCGGGTAATGTCGCCGATTGCTTCGGCTTCAATAGCCAGGAAAGGAACCTCTCCCCTGTGAAATGTTACCGTCTCTCTGGATCTGGTTTCCCGCAGCTCATGAAGACAGGGATCGCTGCACAGGGACGAAGCGCTGATGTAAAACAAAACAATCTTACAGTGACGTTTCCTCACTGCATTAAGAGCATCGTCGCGCCAGGAGTTTTTGGTCTTGTCCAAATTTTTTTCGTCCAGCCAAATATTATAACCATCCTGCTGCAGTCTATATACATCGGCCCATACCGTTTCCCGGTCTTGACTGGAATAGCTGACAAAGGCATAGGGCTTTCTGGTATCACAGCTTTTAATCTGCGATAAAATGTAGTTCAAGTCTTCCATACTGTATACTTCCCCTCTCGTATTTATTCCGCTGCAGTCATTATACTATAAATTGTACGTCTTTCATAGTCCCCAAAGGCCTATAAATTCGCTGCATAAATAGGGGAGCCCGCCGTCAGGCCGGTCCTGGTCTTGAACGGCCCTTCATCTTTTTAATTGCTCCTATTAAAAAGTATGCTATACTTTCCCCATGGGAAACCAGAGAGCCAAAGACGGCTTACCCTCCAACTTTTCGGAGGGGCTACCCTCCAGACTGAAGAAGAAAGGAGGGCGTTGCCAATGTATGTTACATATCCGGATTTAATCCAGATTGGAATACTCATTGTTGCCCTTGTCGGTCTTGTTTACGAGATTCTCAAGGATAGACTAAAATAGCCGCCAACTACCGCGAATATGAAGTGAACCCCTTTTGTTAGACAAAACAGAAGTCTAATGAAAGGGGTCTTT
>CAMMNN010000054.1 GCA_946498245.1 uncultured Clostridium sp.
TCTCTTTTATTGTACGCAGCAATAGCTTTTTCTAATTCCTCCCGGTTAAAATCCGGCCACAAACAATCTGTAACGTAAATCTCTGTATAGGCGCACTGCCACAGCAGATAATTAGACAAACGGATTTCTCCGCTAGTGCGAATGAGCAGATCCGGATCCGGCATTCCCGCCGTGTCCAGATAAGACGCAAACAGTTCTTCCGTAATCTCCTCCGGCTTCATGCCGCTTTCCTGAACGTCTGTCACCAGGCGGCGGATTCCTCTTACGATCTCATCTCTTCCGCCGTAATTGACGGCAAACACAAAGGTCATTCCTGTATTGTCCTTGGTTTCCCGCTCCATACGGTTAATTCCTTCAATAATATCAGGTGCAAAACGGCTTCGTTCCCCAATCATTTTCGCCCTTACATTATTTTCATTGGCGATTTTCAGGAAACGAACCATATAATAGCGGAAAAGCTGCATCAAAGCCCCCACCTCTTCGCTGGATCGCTTCCAGTTTTCAGTAGAAAATCCGTATACCGTCAGGTAGCGGATCCCCATGCGAACCGCCTGCTCTACAATATTTTCCAGGGTTTTACAGCCTTCTTTATGGCCCATGCTGCGGGGAAGCCCCCTCTTTTTGGCCCACCGGCCGTTGCCGTCCAGAATAATGGCCACGTGCTCCGGAATCACCATATTTTCTTTATTTACAAAGGTTTCTATCTCTGCCATATACACAACCCTTTCCGCAGGCGGAGCCTGCACAAAAAGAGGCAGGTCCCGCCTGCCCCCCTGTATTCCACTATACAGTCATGACTTCTTTTGTTTTATTTTCAACAGCCTTGTCAACTTTTTCGATCATCTTATCCGTCAGCTTCTGAATCCGCTCTTCTGCCTCGGCCTTTTCGTCCTCGGAAATGTCCCCCGCTTTCTCCATCTTCTTGAAAGCGTCGTTAGCGTCTCTGCGGATATTTCTCATAGCCACTTTTGCATTGTCGCCTTTCTTTTTTACATCCTTTGCCAGTTCCTTTCTGCGCTCTTCTGTTAATTCCGGAAATACCAGGCGGATTACGTTTCCATCATTGGTGGGATTGATTCCCAGCTCAGACATCTGAATAGCCTTGGAGATAGATTTTAAAAGGCTTCTCTCCCAGGGCTGGATTACGATCATTCTCGGTTCCGGAACAGAGATATTTCCAACCTGCTGAATGGGAGTAGGGGTTCCGTAATAGTCCACTTTGATTTTATCCAATACATGGGGATTGGCGCGTCCGGCGCGAATCGTGCCAAAATCGTTTAGCAGCGCATCCAGAGATTTGTTCATCTTGTCTTCGTAAATTTTAATATCCTGCATAGTATCCTCCTGTTATGCGGTCACCAGTGTGCCGTTTATTTTCCCCTGCATGGCCAGGGCTATACCGTCTTTTTCATTGAGGCTGAATACAGCCATAGGCATTTTGTGTTCCATACACATAATGGACGCCGTTAAATCCACTACCGCCAGTTTCCTGTCAATGACCTCCTGTATGGAAATGGTGTCAAATTTCTTTGCCTCAGGGTTGAGTTTGGGATCACTGTCATAAACCCCGTCAATGGCCTTTGCCAGAAGAATGCAGTCTGCTTCCATTTCAATGGCTCTTAACGCTACGCCGGTATCGGTGGAAAAATAGGGGTGTCCCGTTCCTCCGGCAAAAAATACGACTTTGCCCTCCTCAAAACATTTATTCGCGCGATCCTTAGAAAACAGCTCTGTCATGGAACCGCAGGCAAAGGGCGTCAGAATCTCCGTTTTCATTCCGGCATTGCGGAAAATTTCCGAGACGTAAATACAGTTCATTACCGTAGCCAGCATTCCAATCTGATCCGCCTTTGTACGGTCAATGGCTTCGCTGGTGCGTCCCCGCCAGAAATTGCCGCCTCCGATTACGATTCCTACCTCTACGCCAGTATCCAGCGACAGTTTTACCTGTCTGGCCACCTCCATTACCGTAGCTTCGTCAAAGCCTGTCTTTTGAGGGCCAGCCAGGGCTTCTCCGCTTAATTTCAAAAGTACGCGTCTTTTTTTCATGTGAATTGTTCTCCTGTAGTCTTCAATTTTGCCTGAATAACCGCTTTGCGGTTATTATATCATAGAAACCGGAAAGCTGCAAGAAATTAAAAAGCGCCGCCGCACTCATGGTTTTGCCATGAACACGGCGGCACTGTTGTTTATTTTTGATATTGATTCCTAAATCCTGTTTTTGGGATTAGTTCTTGGAAGTATATCCGAAGAAGAAGTATCCCAGAGGAGTATAGTACATTCCTTCAATATCTTCTGCCAGCATATAGGGCTGAGTATAGAAGTAGATGGGAGCCAGAACGCTGTCCTGTCCAATCAGGATGTCTTCTGCTGCGTGGAATGCTGCCATACGCTCTGCGGGATCAGCCGTTGCCTTAGCAGCGTCGATCTGAGCGTCGTATTCCGGATTGGAGTACTGAGCGTCGTTGTTTCCGCCGTCGGTATACCACATATCCAGGAAGGAGCAAGGATCGTTGTAGTCAGCAATCCAGCCGTTTCTTGCGATCTGATAGTCGCCCTGCTTACGGCTCTCTAAGAATACGTTCCAGTCCTGATTGCTCAGGGTAACGGTTACGCCTAACTGCTCCTGCCACATACTCTGAAGAGCTTCTGCAATTGCTTTGTGCTTGTCATCAGTATTGTAGGTGTACTCAACAGTGGGGAAGCCTTCACCGTTAGGATAGCCTGCTTCTGCCAGCAGTTCGCGGGCTTTCTCGCAGTTTGCTTCGTAATCTTCTTCTGCTACGCTGTAGTATTCGCCGCCTACGGTACGGAAGTCATCGCCGCTGGCGCCTTCTGCATCATTTACACCAGCAGGAACGTATGCTGTTGCCGGAACTTCGCCTGCCTGAGATACGTTCTCAACGATGTAGTTGCGGTCGATAACCAGAGAGAATGCCTCACGGATTAACGGATCAGAGAATACTTCGTCCTCGGTATTGAAGCATACGTAGTAGGTTCCCAGGTAATCAGCGATGGTGATTTCGCCGGAAGCCAGATAGTTTGCCATCTCGTCGGTGGGGAAGTTCTCAATGAAATCCAGCTCGCCGCTGTTGTAAGCTGCTAACATTGCGTTGGCGTCATCCAGAAGAGTGAACTTAATGCTGTCCGGACCAAGGTTCTCATAATCATAGTAGTTTTCGTTCTTTACTACATTGATGTATGCGTTGTGAGACCACTCCTGCATCTTGTAGGGGCCGTTTCCAACGTAGGTGTTTACATCATAGGTCCACTCGTCGTTGCCTTCTACCATATCCTGACGAACCGGGAAGGTTGCCGGGAATGCCATAATTTCCTCAAAGTAGGGGCAGTCATAGGTCAGAACAACTTCCAGGGTCTTGTCGTCCAGAGCTGTTACAGCTAAGGTGTCCGGATCTGCTGCGCCGGTAGAAACTTCTGCATAACCCTTCACCATATCGATCATGTAGCAGTAGTCAGCAGCGGTTTCCGGGTTAGCCAGACGCTTCCAGCTATATTCAAAATCGCCTGCAGTTACATCCTGGCCGTCAGACCACTTAATTCCATCGCGCAGAGTAAAGGTATAAGTAACGGTACCGTCGTCATTTACTACCTTCTCCCAGCTTTCAGCCTGTCCGGGAACGGTTACGGCGTTGCCTTCTCCGTCATTAGCCCATTTTACCAGACCTTCAAACATATGGTTGATCATGATTGCGCCGTCTACAGCGGAGTTTAATGCCGGGTCAATGGTCTGGGGCTCGGAAGCCAAGCAGACTGCCAGGTTGTACTCGCCGTCAGCGGTCTCTTCTGCCGCTTCTGTAGACTCTGCTTCTGCGGCCGTGGTCTCTGCTGCTGTAGTCTCTGCAGCAGATGCAGCGGTAGTCTCAGCGGTATCGCTGGAGCCACAAGCTGCCATGGAAACTGCCATAGCAGAAATCAGAGCCAGAGATGTGATTTTTTTCATCTTTCTCATAATTACATTCCTCCTTCTTTTTTCTGTGCATATAGCACATTGGCTTTGTATCTCAACAGTAAAACTGTCGGTACCTGAATTTTGGGTATCAGATTCCAAAGCAGCGGAACCTCATACCATGCATACTATTTGTCCAGCAGGTGGCAGGCCGCCCAGTGGCCCGGTTCATGCTCTTTAAACACCGGCGCTACCTGGCTGCACTTTTCCGTAGCATAAGGACATCTGGTATGGAAACGGCATCCGCTGGGAGGATTCATAGGACTGGGAATATCTCCTTCCAGCACAATTCTGCTGCGGCTGCGGCTCAGTTCCGGATCCGGCACCGGCACAGCGGAAAGCAGGGTCTGGGTATAGGGATGAATGGGATGACGGTTCAGCTCATAGCTTTCTCCCAGCTCTACCATGGAACCCAGATACATAACGCCAATCCGATTGGAGATGTGGCGCACTACAGAAAGGTCATGGGCGATGAAAAGGTACGTCAGGCCAAGCTCCTCCTGCATATCTTCCAGCATATTGACAACCTGTGACTGAATAGAAACGTCCAAAGCCGATATAGGCTCGTCGCAGACGATAAATTCGGGTTTTACAGCCAAAGCACGGGCAATGCCTACGCGCTGCTGCTGTCCGCCGGAAAACTCATGGGGATAGCGGTTGGCGTGTTCCGTATTTAAGCCGACTTTCCGCAGCAATTCCTTGATCATATCGGAACGATCCTGCTTGCTGGATGCCAGCTTGTGAATGTCAATGGCCTCTCCGATGATCTCTCCTACTGTCATTCGGGGATCCAGGGAAGCGGAAGGATCCTGGAAAATAATCTGCATTTTGCGGCGGTAAGGCAGCATATTTACGGCCTTCGCCTTCCCAATGGGATGGCCGTCCGGGCCCAGAGGATTCTCATAAATGGTTTCTCCGTCGTAAACAATGCTTCCGCCTGTAGGCTCATACAGTCTCAGGATAGTTCTTCCCAGGGTTGTCTTGCCGCAGCCGGACTCCCCTACCAGTCCCAAAGTTTCTCCCTTTTTAATGGCAAAGGAAACGTCCTGGACTGCCTGAACCCCAGGGCCTTTTACGCCTTTTACAGGGAAGTATTTTCTCAGATTCTGTATCTCAAGGAGTATCTTATCTTCACTCATTGGCTTTTTCCTCCTTGCTGTTTAACTGCTCCTGTACCCGCAGCCAGCAGGCGGAGCGATGGTTGAGGCCTACCTCTACGTAAGGAGGCATTTTCTTTAAACAAATTTTCATACAGTGCTCGCACCGGGGGGCAAAGGGACAGCCTTCCGGCGGATTTAACATATCTACAGGCGTTCCCTCAATAGGAATCAGCCGTTCATAGCTCTCTGCGTCTACACGGGGCATGGAGCGCAGCAGTCCCTTTGTGTAGGGATGGGCCGGCTTATAGAAAATATCGTCTACAGGCCCCTGCTCTACCATCTTTCCGGCATACATAACCGATACCTTATCGCAAATGTCCGCAACAACGCCCAGGTTATGGGTAATAAAGATAATACCCATTTTCGTCTTTTTCTGAAGCTCCTTCATCAGCTCCAGAATCTGGGCCTGAATGGTTACGTCCAACGCCGTAGTCGGCTCGTCTGCAATGAGAAGCTGAGGATGACAGATGAGTCCCATGGCAATCATAACACGCTGTCTCATCCCCCCCGAAAATTCGTGAGGATACTGTTTCATACGCTTTTCTACGTTATTGATGCCTACCATCTCCATCATTTCCATAGCGCGTTTTTCCGCGTCTTTTTGAGAAATGGACTTATCGTGGGCCCTCAGAGCCTCCACCAACTGGTTTCCAATGGTATATACCGGATTTAAACAGGTCATGGGATTCTGGAAAATCATTGCGACCCGGTTGCCGCGAAAGGCCGTCATCTGTTCTTTGGTAAAGCTCAGTACGTCCTGTCCCTCAAAGGTGATGGAGCCGCCGATAACTTTACCGGGAGACTGCAAAAGTCCCATAATGGAATATGCCTCCACACTTTTGCCGGATCCGGACTCTCCAACTACGCCCATTACCTCTCCGTAATTTAAATCGTAAGAAATCCCTCCTACCGCTTTTACTTCACCGGCAGGTGTAAAGAAGGAAACGTGGAGGTCTTTTACTTCCAGCAGTTTTTGGTTTTCTTTCATTTCAGCCATTGAACCTCCTCCTTTCTATTTCTTCAGCTTCGGATCCAAAGCATCTCTCAGGCCATCGCCAAAAAGGTTAAAAGCCAGGATCATAACTGACAGCACAACCGCCGGGATAATCAGACGGTATGTGTAAGTGTACATGCCGCTAAGGGCGTCTGTTGCCATAGAACCAAGGCTGGGAAGGGGAGCCGAAACTCCAACGCCCAGGTAAGACAAAAATGATTCCAGGAAAATTGCGGACGGAATCTGCAGGCAGGTCGTAACGACAATCTGGCCGATACAGTTGGGAAGCAGATGGTGGCGGATAATGCGGCCGCCGGAAGCGCCCAAAGCTCTTGCCGCCGTTACGTATTCCTGCTGTTTTAACTGAAGCACCTGACCGCGGATAATACGGCTCATGGTTACCCAGTAAAGCATTCCGAAAGCAATAAACAGAGAAATCAGGTTAGGGCCTAAGGTATTTACAAAAGACTGCAGAGGCCCGCTTCCGGAATTGACGTACTCCGTTAAAATAGGCTTTAAGGCCGTAGCAATCAACAGTACTACCAGCATTTCAGGAACGGAATAAATAATCTCAACAATACGCTGCATAACAGCGTCAACTTTTCCTCCGAAATAGCCGGACACCGAACCGTACACTGCACCAATCAGCAGTACCAGCAGAGCTGCGCAGATGCCGACTGCCATAGATACTCTGGCTCCGTACATTACGCGGACTAATATGTCACGTCCGTACATATCCGTACCAAAGACATGGGGGAATACGCTCTCTCCTGCCGCTTTCCGCTCCAGTTCCTGTCTGGAATAGCCGAAAAGTTTTGCCTTAACGCCTAATTCTTTCCGAACTGCGGCCGGATCCGTATCGCCTGCCTCAGAAGCAGTATTCTGAGAAGCGGTTTTTGCCTGAGCACGGATAATCGCAATGTCTTTTGCAGAAAGCTTCTCGCCTTTTGCGGCTGCTTCCTCCTCAGCCTTAGCGATCATGGCGTCTACGTCCATAACCTCGCTTTCAGTTCTGGCTGCAATCTCTTCCTCCACCCGGATCTGATCTTCCAGGCTATAGTGGAAGGGATATAAGTTTTCTGCACCGCTGTTAAACTGGTCATAGCCATATGGGATCAAATAGGGTCCCACAAAGGCGAACAGAATCAGGAAAATAATAACACCTAAAGCAACCATGGCTACTACATTTTGCTTTAATCTGCGCCATGCGTCCTTCCAATAGGAAACACTGGCCCGTTCCTGAATAAAATCTTCTTTTTCATTCTGAGATGCCGGCTCAAAATCCGCCGCCGTCAAAGTATTCCAATCCAGCATGGATTCTACATCCGGCTGCAGGGAGATGGGACAGCGTTTCATCTTTTTCTCTTTTGACACGTTATTCTCCCCCTTTTGTTAAACTAATTCTCGGATCAGCCAATTTGTAAAGCAGATCCACTACTACATTCATCAGAATAATGAAACTGGCAAGGAAAATCGTCGTACCCATAATAACCGGATAATCCCTGTTCTGAATGGACTGTACAAAGTAACGGCCCAGTCCCGGAATGGAAAATACGCTTTCCACTACAAAGCCGCCGCACAGGGTAAAAGCAACCTGGGGTCCCAAATAAGTAATAACCGGAATTAAAGCATTGCGCAAAGCGTGCTTAAAAATAATTTTCTTGTTTTTCAAGCCTTTCGCTCTGGCTGTCTTAATGTACTCCTGGTTCAGAGCATCCAGCATAGCGGAACGGGTCTGCCGCGCCGTATAGCACATAGGATAAAAACCAAGGGCGAAACAGGGAAGCACATAGGTCCGCCAGCCCGCCGACGCGTCAAAGATTGTCGGGAAAATCTTTAAAGAAGCAATTCCTCCGGCAAAGGTTACCAAAAGGATTGATGCCACTACGAAGCTGGGGGTTGAAATTCCCAGAGTACATACGACTCTCAGGATACTGTCCGTCAGCTTTCCTCTCTTAAAGGCCGCCAGACACCCCAGGGGAACGCCCACCAAAACGGCCCAGCACAGGGCAATGGCTCCCACCTTGGCGGAAACCGGGAACATTTCTAAAATAATGCTTAACACTTCGCGATTCTTCTGCATCTTTAAGGATACTCCGAAATCTCCGTGAAGCAGGTTTTTCAAATACATACCCAACTGTACGATTACCGGTTTATCCAGCCCGTATTTTGCGTTTAAGGCCGCTATAGTAGCCGGAGACGGAGTTTTTTCACTCAGCCACGGGCTTCCGGGAACCGCATTCATCAGCAGGAAGGTCAGGCAGGTTACCAGAAAAATCGTAACAATCGCCATACCAATTCTCTTTGCAAAATATTTGCCCATTTCATCACACCTTATCTATTGAATTGATTTCCAACATCTGTCAGACTTACAAGGACATTTGTTGCTGTGGAATGTACAAAATTTGATTGAAAAAAACCCTTGAAAACAAGATTCCAAGGGCATTTTCAGATCGCATACGTGATTAAATCGGATTACATCCCCATCTGCTTTGCAACTTCTTCAGCAAAATTTTCTTCTTTCTTTTCCATGCCTTCGCCAGTTTCAAACCGCACAAATTTCTTAATGGTGATTTTTGCGCCGTTGGCTTTGGCAACTTCTTCTACGTATTTGCCAACGGTTTGCTTACCGTCCTCAGCTTTTACATATACCTGATCCAGAAGGCAGATTTCCTTCAGTTCCTTATTGATACGTCCCATAACCATGCCTTCAATAATCTTGTCATTGGCATCGGGCTTCTCATTTCTTGCTGCAACAGCCAGGATTTCTTTCTCTTTTGCGATATAATCAGCGTCAACTTCGCTTCTATTGGTATATAAGGGTTTTAATGCCGCAGCCTGCATTGCTACGTTTCTTGCCATTTCTTTCACTGCATCATTTACAACATCGGTTTCAACGTCAACCAGAACGCCGATCTTTCCGCCGGCATGGATGTAGGAAGCAACGAAACCGTTGGATTCTTCTACACGTTCAAATCTTCTGATGTTCATGTTTTCGCCGATTACTGCAATCTGGGCTGCCAGAGCTTCTTTTACAGTAAGGCTTTCATCCTTTGTCCACTTCTCAGCCAGGAACGCATCCAGATCCGCAGCGCTGCTGTTCAGAGCCTGAGCCGCTACGTCTGCCACATAGCCTCTGAACACTTCGTTCTTTGCAACGAAATCAGTCTCTGCGTTTACTTCTACTACAACAGCCTTCTTCTCATCATCACTAACCAGGGTATATGCAATTCCCTCAGCCGCAATTCTGCTGGCCTTTTTCTGAGCAGAAGCCAGTCCCTTTTCTCTCAAGAACTCAACTGCCTTGTCCATGTCGCCTTCTGTTGCTGCCAGCGCCTTCTTGCAATCCATCATGCCTGCGCCGGTCATTTCTCTTAATTCTTTTACCATTGCCGCTGTAACTGCTGCCATCTCGTATTCCTCCATGTGATTGATTCTTTATTTATCTGCTTTTCTCGACTCTGCAGACCTGTTTTTCTAAAAAAGATGCTTCAACCCGTTTCCTGCCGGTCGAAGCATCTGTCCGCCTGAAATTATTAAGCCTCTGCAGTTTCCTCTGCTTCGATTTCGCCGGCAGCTTCCATCTCAGCGGTAGCCTCACCCTGATTTGCCTCAATAACCGCATCAGCCATCTTAGAAACAATCAGCTTTACAGCGCGAATTGCATCGTCGTTGCCCGGAATTACATAATCCAGCTCTTCCGGATCACAGTTTGTATCAGCGATTCCGATTAACGGAATACCCAGAGTATGAGCTTCCTGTACGCAAATTCTTTCTTTCTTCGGATCTACTACAAAGATTGCGTCCGGCAGCTTCTTCATTTCTTTAATGCCGCCCAGGTTCTTCTCTAACTTGTCCCATTCTTTCTTTAATGCAATTACTTCTTTCTTAGGAAGTACGTCAAAAGTTCCGTCTTCCGCCATGGTCTCGATCTCTTTCAGTCTTGCTACTCTGCTCTGGATGGTCTTGAAGTTGGTCAGCATACCGCCCAGCCATCTTTCATTTACATAGAACATATTGCATCTCTCAGCTTCTGTCTTAATAGCATCCTGAGCCTGCTTCTTCGTTCCTACAAAAAGGATTGTGCCGCCCTCAGCCGCAATGTCTGCTACAGCTTTGTAAGCTTCGTCAACCTTTCCTACGGACTTCTGAAGATCGATAATATAGATACCGTTTCTCTCCGTATAAATGTAAGGAGCCATCTTAGGGTTCCATCTTCTGGTCTGGTGGCCGAAATGTACGCCGGCTTCCAGCAACTGCTTCATAGAAATTACGCTCATTTTTTCTACCTCCGTTTGGTTTTAAACTTCCGCCTGCATCTCATGCTCCCGGGGAAACCTCTGTGCACGGCCTCAGCCTTTTGCGTTAACAAGGCACCTTCCCGCAGAATCCGCAGACGTGTTTTTTCGTAATCCACTACACTATACCATAAGACTATTGGTGTTGCAAGTCTTTTTTTTGCAATTTTATGAATGCAATTTATGGCATTTTTATCTTTTATAAGATTCTGATCTCAAAACCCCGTCCTTTTCTAAAGCTTGAAAAAGGCGGGGTTTATGTTTTTCAGACTTATTTACTTATTGCCATTGGCTTTAATGGCTTTCAATTCATCAAATACCACGTCATTAAGCACTTTAATGTATGTTCCCTTCATACCGGAAGAGCGGGATTCTATCACTCCGGCGCTTTCAAATTTCCGCAATGCGTTTACAATGACAGAGCGGGTAATCCCTACACGGTCTGCGATCTTGCTGGCAACCAAAATCCCCTCGTTTCCGTCCAATTCCTCAAAGATATGGGTAATGGCCTCCAATTCAGAGAAAGACAGCGTGCTGATGGCGGATTTGACAATCTGTATCTTTCGTGTTTCCTCTGCATTTTCTTCATTTACTGACCGCATCATTTCCAACCCCACTACAGTGGTTCCGTACTCGCTTAAAATAATGTCGTCAATGTCGTACTGGGCATCAGATTTATAGATAAAGAGAGTACCCAGTCTTTCCCCTGCAATGTCAATGGGAGTGATAATTGCCTGATATTTTTTTACATTTTCTTCCGCAAATCCCAGTGTAGCCAGATTAACGTTTTCTTTTGTAGAGAGTACGCTGAGAAGACGCTCGTTAAGCATTTTATCCACATAGCCGCCCACCTGATCCTCGATTAGTTCTTCGATCTCGTCTACTCCGGGCCAGATGCTGACGCCAAGGACTTTACCTTTTTTACTGATTACCAAAATGTTGGATAACAGTATTTCACTCAAAACTTTGCAAATATCGTTGAAAACAAACTTGTGTGAATTGTTGTTATGCAACAGCTTGTTAATTTTCCTAGTTTTGTCCAGCAACTGTACACTCATTTCCCAAAACCTCCTTGCTCAGTTGAATAAATTTCCTGAAACACCTATATATTACCTAAATTGTAACATGGTTTTTCAACAATCACAATAGTTTTTGGAAATTTTTTGATTTTTTAATAAATACTTTTATTTTGCTTTAATTTTCGTACTATACCCACAGGTTTCATCGGCGCAAACAAGCTGGTTTCCTTTTTCCAGCATATAACTGCCGCACTTTGGACATTTCTCTGTCGAAGGTTTCTGCCAGGACATAAAATCGCACTCCGGGTTTGCCTCACACCCGTAATAACGGCGTCCTTTTTTTGTCTTTTTAATGACAACCTCTTTTCCGCATTTTGGACACGGCACACCGATTTTTTCCAAATAAGGCTTTGTGTTTTTGCACTCCGGAAACCCTGGACATGCCAAAAACTTTCCATGGGGCCCATACTTAATGACCATATTGCGGCCGCACAATTCACACACTTCATCTGTCACTTCATCCGCTATAGTAACAGAGTCCAGCTCTTTCTGAGCCTTCTTTACCGCCTCTTCCAAATCCGGATAGAAATTTTCCACCACAGTTTTCCAGTCTACGGAGCCGTCCCCTACCTTATCCAGCAGGTATTCCAAATTAGCAGTAAAAGCTGTATCTACAATACTCGGGAAGCACTGTTTCATCATTTTGTTTACCACTTCCCCCAACTCTGTTACGTAAAGATTTTTATTTTCCTTTACGACATACCTCCGGGCCAATATTGTAGTAATAGTCGGCGCATAGGTACTGGGGCGGCCAATCCCCTGCTCTTCCAGGGCCTTTACCAGAGATGCCTCTGTATAATGAGCCGGAGGCTGAGTAAAGTGCTGACTCGGATTTAGTTCTTCCATTTCCAGCTTCATTCCCTTTTCCAGCTTTCCTAAAAGAACGTTCTGCTCTTCTTTATCCTCTTCCTGCGCATAAACGGACATAAAACCGTCAAATTTCAATTTTGCCGCCGTTAAAGTAAACAGATAATTTCCCGCGCCGATTTTAACCGCCGTAGTTTCATATCTGGCCGGTTCCATTCTGCTGGCAGTAAAACGCTTCCAGATTAATTGGTATAACCGAAATAAATCTCTTTGAAGCGACTCTTTCACGATTACAGGCGTCAGGGCAATATCGGTAGGGCGGATAGCCTCATGGGCGTCCTGAACAATCTTTCCGCCTTTTTTTCCTTCCTGTTCTTTTTTCGCTACGTACTGCTCCCCGTATTGTTTTGCAATATAGCTTCTGGCAGCCAGATCTGCTTCTTCCGCTACGCGGGTAGAATCCGTACGCAGATAGGTAATCAGTCCGATAGTCCCCCGTCCCTTTACCTCTACGCCTTCATAAAGCTGCTGCGCAAGCCGCATCGTCTTTTGAGTGGAAAAGTTCAGCACCTTCGAAGCTTCCTGCTGCAGTGTACTGGTAGTAAAAGGAATGGGCGGTTTTTTCATCCGCTCTCCGGTTTTTACTTCTTCAACAATGTAATCCTGGCCCTCCAGTTCTTTCAGGATCCTGTCTGTATCTTCTCTGCTCTTAATTGCCAGTTTCCCATCTTTGGTTCCGTAAAAACGAGCCGTCAGATTCTTTCGGTTCCCTGCAATCTTAAAAACAGCATCCAAATTCCAATATTCTTCCGGAATAAAGGCATTGATTTCATCCTCCCGGTCACAAATCATTCTCAAGGCCACTGACTGAACGCGGCCGGCGCTTAGCCCTCTCTTGACTTTTTCCCAAAGGAGCGGACTTATCTTATAACCCACCATTCTGTCCAGAACCCTTCTGGCCTGCTGAGCGTCCACCAAATTCATATCGATTTCCCTTGGATTTTTTATAGAGGCCTTGACCGCATTTTTTGTAATTTCATTAAAGCTGATGCGGTAAACCTTTTTATCTTTTGCTTCATCCAGTTTTAAGGCTTTCATCAGATGCCAGGAAATTGCTTCCCCCTCACGATCCGGGTCAGTAGCCAGATAAATCTTATCCGCTTTTTTTACGTCCTTACGAAGTTTGGAAAGAATTTCTCCTTTTCCCCGAATTGTAATATATTTCGGCTCAAAATCGTGCTCCACATCAATTCCCATCTGGCTTTTAGGAAGATCCCGGACGTGTCCGTTAGATGCGTCTACTTCATATGTGGAACCCAGAAATTTTTTAATAGTTTTTACTTTTGCAGGCGACTCTACGATTACCAAGTTGTTTGCTGCCATACTGACTCCTCATTCACAGTTTTTTCTGTAATAGTGGCCCCCTTCCTGCACAATGTAATTCTTCAGCTCTAAGTCTAAAAGAATCCCCATACATTCGTGCACTGGCAGACCGCTTTCTTTTACAATCTCTTCAATAAATTTTGGTTGTAAATCGAGGCAACTATACACCTTTTTTTCTTTCTTGGCAAGTCCCTTCTCGCTTTTTTCCCTAATTCTTAACTGTTTTTTATGCTGTATGCCAAAATAATCCAGAATGTCGTCAGCCTGTAAAAGCGGGAATGCGCCTCCCTGAATTAATTGATTGCAGCCTGCGCTCATAGTATCCGTAATTCTTCCTGGGACTGCAAAAATATCTTTTCCCTGTTCCAAAGCGATTTCCGCTGTAATGAGCGACCCGCTTTTCTCCCGTGCTTCTATTATGATTACTACATCTGCAAGGCCGCTGATAATCCGGTTTCTCACGGGAAAGTTTCCTGCTCTGGGCGGTTCGCCTAATCCGTATTCTGAAATAATCCCTCCCCTTCTCTCCATTTCCTCATAAAGAGGATAGTTCTCTGTGGGGTAGCAAATATTAATCCCGCAGCCCAGCACTCCGTAGGTAGCGCTTCCCGCATCCAATGCCCCTCGATTACCGGCTCCATCTATCCCTGCGGCAAGGCCACTAACAATTTGAATCCCCCATTGACTCAGTTCTTTTCCTAAAAAACGCGCCAATTGTTTTCCATATGAGCTGCATTCCCTGGCTCCTATTATGGCGGCCACAGGCTTTTTGGGATCCGGCAGACTCCCTTTTACATAAATCCCCATAGGTTTTCCTTCTATTTTCCTAAGAGATTCCGGATATTCCTGATCATAAGGAGTAAGGAAGCGAATATTTCTCTGTTTTAAACTCTCATATTCTTGTCGGATCTCATCCCGTCGTGTCCCTTCTTTTGCTCTTCTAAATGCTTCCGCCAAAGCCTGGGAAATTAATTTCTCTTTTATCAGTTCTTTTTCTTCTATATTATATAGACAGTGTTTCTGTTTCATGCTGTTCCAAATCCGGTCTGCCGTCACCGCCCCAACTCCTGGTATCCGCGTCAGCCAAAAAAGGCACTGTCTGTCTTCTTCCCGAAATTCTTCTGTATTCATCCGATTCCATCTCCCCAGTATTTTTCTTCAATTCCCCGGTACCCTACGGCTTCTGAGAGATGGCTGCAGGAGATTTCGCTTTTTCCATCCAAATCCGCGATTGTACGGCTCACCCTTAAAATTCTGTGGACTCCCCGTCCGCTTACTTTTCCGGAATGATACACTTTCTCCAAAAAGGCTTCTTCTTTCTCTCCCAGCCTGCAGTATCTTCTCACCTCTCTCACACCCATCTCACTGTTGCTCCGGATCTCCGTTCCTGCAAAGCGTTCTCTCTGAATATATCCAGCTCTCTCTACCCGCTTCTTTATCTCCGCCGAATTTTCATTGCCTTTGGCATTTCTCAGTTCTTCATATGCCACAGCCGCCGCCTCAACGCAAATATCAAATCGATCCAAAATAGGCCTGGAAATTTTTCCAATATAGTGGCGTATCTGCCCCTGGGTACACCGACAGCGGTTCCGATCCGGATAAAATCCGCAGGGACAAGGATTCATAGCCGCCACAAGCATAATATTGGCCGGAAACCGGTAAATCCCGTGAATCCTGGAAATTGAAATATACCGTTCTTCCAATGGCTGCCGTAAAATCTCAATGGTCTTTTGAGAAAACTCCGGCAGTTCATCTAAAAAAAGCACGCCTCCCGATGCCAGAGAAAGTTCTCCCGGCTTCGGCATATTTCCGCCTCCTGCCAAAGCCTGAGGGCTAATGGTATGGTGCGGACTGCGAAAGGGTCTTCTTTCTACCAGAGTTCTTCCGTCCGGAAGAAGTCCGCAAATACTGTATATCTTAGATACTTCTATCTGCTCTTCACGTTCCATCGAAGGAAGAATTGTAGGAATCCTCCGGGCTACCATAGTCTTTCCTGTCCCTGCAGCTCCTACTATCAAAAGATTATGCCGGCCTGCAGCAGCTATCTCGGCTCCTCTCTTCAGCAGAAACTGACCGTTTACTTCCGAAAAATCCAGGGTATCCATTTCCTTTTGGTTCGTTTTTTCCTCCTTGCAGGACAATTCTTTTTGAGCAAGTTTTGCTCCCAGCTCCGGATGGATGAGGAATTGCACGCATTCTTCTAAGGTTTCAAGAGGAATGATTTCCATCTCTTTCACTGTTCTTCCTTCTTCCAGGTTTCCGGCAGGCAGACAGCATCTGTGAAACCCTGCGTCCTTTGCTGCAATAACAATAGGGAGTACGCCTCTTACCGGCTTTATAGAACCATCCAACCCCAGTTCTCCTATAAATATGCTGTCCTCAAGGCAGGAAGCCGAAATTCCTTCTAATGACAACAAAATTGCCAATGCAATTGCCAAATCATAGGTAGTACCTGCCTTCCTTACGGATGCGGGGGATAAATTAATAACCGTTTTCTTGGGAGGCAAAAGAAAGCCGCTGCCTTTTAAAGCGGTTCTGGCTCTCTCCTGAGCCTCCTTCACCTCGGCGGAAAGGTATCCGACCATTGACACGCCGGGAAGCCCATTATTAGAATCCGCTTCCACGCTGACGATTTGTCCTTCACTTCCCCGGATTCCGGCACTGTATACTCTCTTAAACAAAGAACCCTCCTTTATCTTCGCTCGCTTTCTGTTTCCTGAAACTCCGTCATGTAGGGTCTGTACCGCATGGGGAGGTGTGTCCTCTGGCACAGGAAATTCGTGCGCTCTTTAATTGCTATCGTACTATGAAAAATTTTCCAAAGTTCTTCATAGCATCTGCCGTCCGTATCTGCATTTTTTACAGCCTTTTCCATCTCCGAATCCATCTTCCACAACGCCCATCCTTTTCCCGGAACATATAAAACTGCCTGTTTCCTCCTCTCATCTGCAATCATCCAAATCTCGTCGGGCATTCGATCCGCAAAATAAGGAGCTAACAGAGTGAGCACTTCATTCTTAGGACCAATCCTGCTGATAAGCATTCCTTGTTTTGTTTCAGAAAAACGGATAAATTCCTGCCACTGGTGACTTTCATTGTACACACTGCGGCATAGTCGAAACAATTCAAACACAGCCGGAACTGCCAGCATATCTGTCACCTTCTTTCCATAATGAAAACCATAAATCAAAAAACGATATATGGCATCAGCCTTTCCCTGTTCCCGGCTGAGTGAAGCAACATAAATCTTTTCATAAGCCGTTTCTGAAATTTTTCCTCGGACAGCTTCTGCTACTTTTTCTGCCTTTTCCGCTGAGGTCGGTACAAAAAAATATTCTGTAAAAAGTTCCTTTTCTATATATCCATCTATTTCCAAACGAACTTGGCTGTGACCCTTCCTGCTCATCCATCCATCATAAACTCCTGTCAGAATCCCTTCCAAAGAGTCCTCGCAAATGTATACTGTCATAATTCCTCCCTGCATTATAAATTACCGGCCGCTGCCAATAAAAAGTCTTCTTTTGAAGGCGGAAGCTCTAATTTCATATCGTCAAACAACGAAAGCTGGCGATAGGAATCTTTGTGGCTGATGTCCCATGTCCTGCGCCGTTCTTCTCCAATTAATCCCGATATAATAAAATCCTGATCCAATCGGGCTCCCTCCTGCATTTTTCCGGAACAGGTTATGAAATAGGATGCCCGTTTTAATACTACTCCCAATTTTTTTAAGGCAGCAAAATCCAGCGTGCAGTTTTTCCTGGCGGAAACAATTCTCATAGCAGATTTCACACCAATTCCCGGCACTCTCAGAAGCTTTTGGTAATCAGCCCTGTTGACCTCTACTGGAAATTGTTCTAAATGTCTGACAGCCCAGTGGCATTTGGGATCTAAAAAAAGATTGAAATTCGGATCAGCTTCCGTCAAAAGTTCATCTGCCTGAAAACCGTAGAAACGCAGAAGCCAGTCCGCCTGATACAAACGGTGCTCGCGCAAAAGCGGCGGTCCTCCCGGCAGAGAGGGAAGGGCGGAATCCTCATTGACTGGAACAAATGCAGAAAAAAATACTCTCTTTAACCCATAAGTATGGTAAAGGGCTTCTGTCACTTTCATCATCTGGTAATCACTCTCCCCGGTAGCTCCTACAATCATCTGAGTGCTTTGTCCCGCTGGAACAAAAGTTTTTCCGGCTCGCGCAGATGCGGGAAGCAAAAATGGAGATGTCCGAAGTTTTTCTTCTTTCTTTTCCGCCCCCAACAGCTTCCCTTGACTTCCGGAGGATGGAGAAAAAAGGGCGGCTCCTCCGGCAAAGCCAGCCCTTTCTTTTCCGTAGAGAAGAGCTTTTTTCCCCGGACCTTCCAAGCCGCCGTTTGTAAAGGCAATCCCCTGTTGGATTTGCCTCATAGGGCGCAGAATCTTTTCCCTGGTTTTTCCCGGAGCCAAACGGCGAAGCCCGTCCGCCGTCGGCAGCTCCAGATTAATACTCATACGATCTGCAAGAAACCCCACCCGTTCTATCAGCTCATCCGAGGCCCCAGGGATAGCTTTAATATGGATATATCCATAAAAGCGGTACTGCGTCCTCAGCTTCAATACGGTTTGATATATTTGTTCCATTGTGTAATCGGCACTGTGGAGTACTCCGGAACTCAAAAAAAGACCTTCAATATAATTTCTTCGGTAAAATTCCACTGTAAGCCTGCAGACCTCATCAGGTGTAAAGGAAGTACGCACCGTGTCGCTAGAACTGCGATTGACGCAGTATTTACAATCGTAGATGCATTGGTTTGTAAACAGAATTTTCAGCAGAGAAATACAACGTCCATCCGCTGCGAAGCTGTGGCAAATCCCGGCCTCCGACGCATTCCCCAGCGCTCCGGCTTTTCCTTTTCTCTGGACGCCACTGGAGGTACAGGCAACGTCATACTTTGCCGCATCGGTCAAAATCTTGAGTTTTTCCGGAATTGTTAAATCTTGCTGAATTATCATAGCTGCACCTCCGTTTTCGAACACTTGTTCTTTTTTTGAATTATACCACCTTATCTGCAGAAATGCAACCGTTTTTAGAACATTTGTTCTATTATTGTATCCATGCTCCGTCTTCTCCTACCAGATAGCCGTCCGGCGTTTGGCAATTAGCGTACATTGCCCCCTTCGTCCCATCAGATACCGGATTAAAGTAATACCACTTCCCATCAATATGATGCCAGCCGGTATACATCGCTCCCCGATGGCCATCACTGACAGGATTCAAATAGTACCAGCGGCCGTCTCCGTCCCGATGCCATCCTGTTTTCATATGGCCTAAGGTACCATCTGAAATCGTATGAAGAAAATACCAGGAGCCGTCCGTATCCTGATACCATCCTGTTTTCATATATTCATCATCGCCAAAGCGGTACCAGTCTGTTCTCCCAGTCACTCCATAGTACAAATAATCCCATGTACTTTTGGCTCGGCTGTCGTCGCTATAGCGGAAAATCCATCCGTCCGGCAGTTTCTCCCATTCTCCGGTTTTTCCTGTCCCTAACAGGCTCATAACGCTTCCGCCGGTTCCAGGTCCTCCGTGGCTGCTGCTTCCAGAAACGCTGACAGTGCTCCATCCGGATCCGCCTCCGCTATGACTGCCACCTGAATCAGAGCTGTTTCCGGAGCTTGTATTATTGCCTCCCGTGTTCTTATCTCCTGATGTGCCGGAAGAATCCGGATTAGGCTGTACACTTTCTGATTGGTTGTTTTCATTCCAAAGAGTATCGTCACCGGTTCCCGGGACTTTATCATCTCCATTGTCCCACTGTTCGTCGTCCTCGGTTCCCCAGGTTAAGTCTTCCCCTGGGCGGCGATTTGTTCCGTCTTCGTTGTCTACGTAGTCGTCTTTCGTTCCGTACTCTCCGTCTTCCCCCGGGTGGATCTTTTTATCGTCCTCAGTGCCCGGTTCTTTGTCTTCTCCGTTCCACCACTGTTCGTCGTCCTCGGTTCCCCAGGTTAAATCTTCTCCTGGGCGGCGGTTCGTTCCGTCTTCATTGTCTACGTAGTCGTCTTTTGTTCCGTACTCCCCGTCTTCTCCCGGGTGGATCTTCTTATCGTCCTCAGTGCCCGGTTCTTTGTCCTCTCCGTTCCACCACTGTTCATCATCCTCAGTCCCCCAGGTTAAATCTTCTCCTGGGCGGCGGTTCGTTCCGTCTTCATTGTCCACATAGTCGTCTTTCGTTCCGTATTCTCCGTCTTCTCCCGGGTGGATCTTTTTATCATCCTCAGTGCCGGGTTCTTTGTCCTCTCCGTTCCACCACTGTTCGTCGTCCTCGGTTCCCCAGGTTAAATCTTCTCCTGGGCGGCGGTTGGTTCCGTCTTCGTTGTCTACGTAGTCGTCTTTCGTTCCGTATTCTCCGTCTTCTCCCGGGTGGATCTTCTTATCATCCTCAGTGCCCGGTTCTTTGTCCTCTCCGTTCCACCACTGTTCGTCGTCCTCGGTTCCCCAGGTTA
>CAMMNN010000055.1 GCA_946498245.1 uncultured Clostridium sp.
GAATACACATGCTCGACGATGAGCTGTCCGCCCACCAGCACGATCATGCCGAACATGGCTGAACCCAGTACCAGTTGGGTGTGTCGGAAAGTCTTGAACAACTGCCGGGACAGGTTGGCGATAATGAGTCCTAAAAAGGAGATGGGCCCTACCATGGCGGTGGCAATAGCGATGCAGAGAGTCACACCCAGCAACAGGCGACGGATACAGCGGTCATAGTCCACGCCCAGGTTGATGGCCTGTTCCTTGCCTAATGTCAGCACATCCAGCAAGGAGAGCTCCTTGCGCAGAGTGAAGATGACGCCTGCCAGAAGGATCAAGGAAAAGATGATGATCTCAGAATTAATGTTGCTGAAGCTTGCCACTAGGGTATTCAGCAGACTGTCGTACTCATTAGGGTCCATCACTCGGGTCAGCGTTGTTTGGATGCTGCCGAAGAATGAGTTCAGTACCGTGCCCACTAGCAGCACATACAAGACATTATGCTTTGTCTTTTTGAATATCCAACTGTAGATCACTGTGGCGGCCATGCCCATGAGCACCACATCCACTGCAAAGGACAGGTTGGCGTTGGAGGCCACTACGCTGGCAGATCCAAGAAAGAACACCACTGCCGTGTGGATTAGGGTATAGAGGGAATTCATCCCCAACAGGCAGGGGGTCACGATGGTGTTGTTGATGATGGACTGAAACACCAAGAAGCCCCGCCGATTGAAAAAGCTGTAATCAGCATAACAATGAGTTTGGGCGTGCGGATCTTCATGGCATAGGCAAACAATTTGGGATTGGAGAAGTCCACTTCCACCAGCATATATCCCACTGCGCAGAGCAGGACAATGGCAATTAAAATCAGAAGTTTGCGCCGATTGGAACGTATAGCGGCAGCGTTCACTGATCCGCACCTCCCTTCAGATTGGGCATGGCGGAGCAGCAGTTTGCCCCGATGCCGCCTAGACGGATGGCCTTTCTGCCATATTTAAGCCGGTAAAAGAGCAGGGCGATGAAGATGAGACTTCCCAGAATGCCTACAATCAACTCAATGGGCAATTCGTAGGGGAAGATCACCACTCGACCGATCATGTCGCATACCAATACGAAGAGAGCGCCAAACAGAGCGGTGTCCACCAGCGTCCCCCGGATCTTATCGCCTTTGTACATAGCCACCACATTGGGTACGATGAGGCCAATGTAGGAAATTGAGCCGACCACCACCACAATACTGGCGGTGATCATGGCTGCAA
Source organism: uncultured Clostridium sp. (assembly GCA_946498245.1). GTDB lineage: Bacteria > Bacillota > Clostridia > Lachnospirales > Lachnospiraceae > UMGS1370. Next base: position 1,242 of record CAMMNN010000055.1, read on the forward strand.
TGGTGAGACCGGAAAAGAGAACCAGATTATAGGGAACGCCCAGATTTTTGGAAAAATTCTTTCCCAGCCCCACTATGTTGAAATGATTGGCGAAGACGAAAGCAAGCACCACCAGCGGTACCGTCAGCCAGACAATCTCATACCGTCCTTTCAGCACCAGAGAGAAATGCCCCACCAACCAGGAGGAAAGAGCCTGGGTCATTTCATATTTGTAGGCCAGATAGTTGGTAATGCCGCCGATGACATTGCCGAACATGATACCCACCAAGGGAACCATCACCACATCCTTGAACTGGATGCGCTGAATGAACCAGACGAAAACCCAAGTACCCAGGATCGACGTAACAAAGGCAAAAATGGCTCGGCTCCACAGAGTGGAGGACGGCATAAATAGCAATGCCAGCAAAATTCCAAATTGCGCTGAGGAAATCGTGGCTCCAGTGGTGGGGGAAACAAACTTATTGCTGCACAACTGCTGCATAATTAGCCCCGCCACACTCATGCCAATACCGGTACATATAATGGCCAGCAAGCGCGGCAAACGAGAAACCAAAAATATATCCCACAGATGCAGCTCACCGGATAACAACTTCTGAGGTGACATCTCGATCACCCCTACAAAAAGAGAAATAACTGATAGGATGAATAACATGGCTGCCAATATTAGTGTTGAACGATATTGCCTAATATGATCATCTCCTTTCTTGTGGTTAGTTATTCCTAACCGATATACAAATAAAAATTTGCTCAGATATATGAAGAATATTTCCTCATCCGATGCAAAATCATAAGTATTATAGCATATGAGTTAGTTGTGTGCAACCTCAAAAAATAGCGAATATTTTTCCACAGTTACTATCTTCGTTATGCAATACGTATATTCCCGGAAAAGAAAGCCATACTAAGGGCAGCATAGAATGAGGCCAACAATGGCCGCAGCAGGCTGCTGCGCCGGAAGGAGGAAATGTATGCAGGCCGGAAAAGCAAGTGTGGTATTTGATAAGCCGCCTTATATTTTAGGCGGGGCTTCTGTAGTAGGCCGGAAGGAAGGGGAAGGGCCTTTAGGGAAGCTCTTTGACATGGTAGAGCAGGACGACAAATTCGGGAAAACCAATTGGGAAGAAGCCGAAAGCGAGCTGCAGAAACGGACAGTGAAAATGGCCATTGAAAAATGCGGCCTTACTAACGGGGACATCCGTTACCTTATGGGAGGGGATTTGCTGGGACAGTTAATTGCTACGTCCTTTGGGGTCATGGAACTGGAAATCCCCCTCTACGGCCTTTACGGGGCCTGTTCCACCATGGGAGAGGCCATGGGCCTTGGGGCTATGCTGACGGCAGGAGGCTTTGCGGATAAAGTAGCGGCCATGGCTTCCAGCCATTTCGCTACAGCGGAGAAGCAGTTTCGCTATCCACTGGAATACGGCAATCAGCGCCCTTACTCCGCCACCTGGACCGTTACAGGCTGCGGGGCCGTAATCCTGTCTTCTCAGGGGGGAAGCCAGAGCATGGCTAAAATTACGGCGGTGACAACAGGAAAAATCGTGGACATGGGAATCAAGGATTCTATGAACATGGGGGCGGCCATGGCTCCGGCGGCTTTCCATACTATATGGCAGAATTTCAATGATTTGCGGGTGAACGAAAGCTGGTATGATAAAATCATTACCGGAGATTTGGGAACAGTGGGACGCAGGATTCTCCTGGACTTTATGAAAGAAAAGGGCCATGACCTGGAAAAAGTCCATATGGACTGCGGAATGGAAATTTTTGACCCGGAAAAGCAGGATACCCACGCCGGAGGAAGCGGGTGCGGCTGCTCCGCCGTAACGCTGTGCTCCTATATTCTTCCCAAATTGAAAGACGGAACATGGAAGAGGGTGCTGTTTGTACCTACAGGAGCTTTGCTTTCCACTGTCAGCTTTAACGAAGGTCAGAGCGTTCCGGGAATCGCCCATGGCGTGGTAATAGAAAGCCCGTAAAGAAAGGAGATCAGCCAATGGATTACGTAAAGGCTTTTGTTGTAGGAGGAATCATCTGCGGATTGGTGCAGATTTTGATGGATAAGACGAAGCTAATGCCGGGAAGAATTATGGTTCTGCTGGTAGTCAGCGGAACGATTTTAGGCTTTGTGGGAGCATACCAGCCCTTCCTGGACTGGGCCGGCCAGGGAGCGGGAGTTCCCCTTCTGGGCTTTGGCAATACTCTTTGGAAAGGGGTTAAAGAAGGCATTCAGGAAGACGGGCTGCTGGGAATCTTTAAAGGAGGACTGACGGCCAGCTCCGCAGGTATTTGCGGGGCTATGGTATTTGCTTATCTGGCATCGCTGATTTTTAAGCCGAAAATGAAATAGGAAAATGAGATTAAGAGATAACTGCGGCAGATACGCAAAAGAGGGCGCGGCCAATTTGGTCACACCCTCTTAATTTTTTGCATTGCGTTTTTACGGAACTCCGGGGCCATATTCACTTGGAAGGGTACCGATAATCACCGGGTTGGTCTGGGCGTAGCCCGGGCCCACAGGCGATACGGTGGGATTTTCCGTAGGCGTGGTTTCGGAACCTGTACCGGGCTCAGAAGGAGTTACAAAAATGGTAGACAGATCCGTATGGATATTGCAGTAACCAGGGATTCCAAAAGCGGAATCATCGGTGCTTCCTTCTGCATCCTGGGGAATGGACATACACACCTTGGAGATTTTCTCCGGACAATAATCCGTAGGCTTCATGCCCGAGGCGGAGCAGACCGTGACGACTACATGTTTGTCGCAAACCTCTGTGGGGACAGTCCCCTTGGCAAAGTATTCCGTATAAACTGCGTTGCCCCTGGGATCGTGGTTGCACACGCCGGCTACGGCCAGCTTTCCGGATTTCCGGCAGATTTGGGCCGTTTCAATACTGTCAGGAACGGCAAAGCCGGGATCCGACAGGCCCTCGTGGACACGCTCCATAATCTTTCGCCAAATGTCTTTGTGGAAGGAGGTGCCTCCGTTATTGCTTAGAGACTGGTTGTTGTCGCAGCCGCCCCAAATGCCGGCGGTATAATAGGGCGTATAGCCCACAAACCAGATGTCGTTATTAGAAGTAGTAGTACCGCTTTTTCCGGCTACAGACATATTGCTTAAACGGGATCTGGTACTGGTGGAGTTGATGGTAGCTCCGGGACGGGCAAAACTGCTGACCGCCTGTACGGATTCCGCCATGGCGTCTGTTAAAAGGAAGGCGGTAGAATCCTTTAATGCCCGATGGGTTTCCGGTTCATTGTTTAAAAGGACTTTTCCGTCGTGATCCAAAATCTTCGTAAAGAAGACGGGTTTTGTGTAAACGCCGCCGTTGGCAATAGCGGCAAAGGCAGAGGTCAGTTCCAGATTGGAAACGCCGTCTGTAATACCGCCCAGGGCAGTAGCCGGATTTAAGTCCGTGGAGGTCAGGGTGGAAATTCCCAGGTTCTGTGCGTATTCGACTCCTAACTGAGGCGTTACGGTTTCCACCAGACACCGGACAGCCACAATATTCATAGAGAAGACGATACCGCTCCGGATATTGGCATAGCCCTGGTACTTTCCAAGGTTGTACCAGTTCTTAAAGGTTTTGGTGCCGACGGTGTAGGGCGCGTCATAGTAAACAGTTCCCAAAGTGGCTCCGCAGGCGTCCAGCGCCGGGGCGAAAGAGGTAATCACCTTAAAGCAGGAACCGGGCTGACGAAGGGTATTGGTAGCACGGTTTAGAGTCAGGCTGGCCGTCTTTTCCCCGCGGCCGCCGCTGATGGCTTTTACCTGACCGGTAGCCTGATCCATAATGACGAAGGAAGCCTGGGGCTGCAGCGTTGTCTGCATCCGTTCCCCGATGATTTCGTCGCCTTCCTGAAGGATATAAGCTTTAAAGGCCTCCACATCCTGGAGCACGGCATCTTCGGAATTGTACAGACCCGTGTAGTTGTCCTTTACCACTTCCCTGTGGTATTTTTTCATGGTTTCTTCCGAGTAATGTTCTGTGGTTCCGTCTGCATGGGTTACAGAGAGGCGGTATTCCACAGAGAATTTGGCAGCGGAATAGTTGTCCGGGTTGTTAATTTCCTCATCCACAATAGCCTGGATAGTAGGATCCTGGGTGGTATAGATGGTAAGGCCGCCCCCGTAGAGAAGGTTATGGGCCTGGGTTTCCGAATAGCCCAACTGTTCCATGAGAGCTTCCTGGACCTGCTCCGTCAGCTCATCGGTGAAATAGCTGTAATGGGTATCGGCTTCCTTTGTTACCAGATCCGTGGTCTGAATACGGGAGTAAACGTCGTCTGCCAAAGCCTCTTCCTGCTCGTCGGCAGAGATATATCCCTGATCCTTCATATACTGGAGGATTATCTTGCGCTTTTCCGCGTTATTTTCCGGGTGGGCGATGGGATCATAGTAAGAAGGCTTTTGGGTGATGCCGGCAATAACCGTACATTCCGAAAGGGTCAGCTCCGACACCTCTTTGCCGAAATAGCGGCGGGCAGCTACTTTGACTCCCAGGGTATTGTTGCCTAAGTTAATGGTGTTTAAATAGTCTGTAATAATTTTCTGTTTGGCGGCGGTTTTGTCCGGGCCTAAGGATTTTTCAAGCTGCAGGGCAAGATACTGCTCCTGAAATTTACGTTCCAGCTTTGCGGCGAATGTGGATTCATTTCCGCCTTTAAAGACGTTGTTTTTAATGAGCTGTTGGGTCAAAGTGGAACCTCCGCCCAGATTCTGTCCGGTAAGGACTCCGGACGCGGCCCGGAGAATGGAGCGGATGTCAATGCCGTCGTGTTCCCAGAAACGGGAATCTTCAATGGCGACAAAGGCATCGATTAAATCCTGGGGCAGCTCTTCATAAGTGGCGGCTTCCCGGTTGCTTCCCTCCATAACCAGGGTATCCGTCAAATTGCCTTCGCTGTCGTAGACCTTAGTGGCAAAACCGCTGGGACCGAAACTATGGGGATCAATTTCGGGAGCATTGTCAATAATTCCTTTAATCATACCGAAGCCTGCGCTGGCGGCGGCAATGAACAGGGCAGCCAGGATTATGAACAAAAGACGGAAAACGGTGAGAGTAATCCGGGTTTTGTATTTCTGGGTTTTGGAATGAACCGCCTTTAAATTCCGTACAGTAGCGGCTCTTCCGTAATTGTTCAGATTCATGAAAACCCTCCTTTACCGGTTCATTATAGCAAAGTTTTTCCCACAATTCAACACTAACTGCGCCCCGGCACACTTACCCTGGGTATTGTGCGTCAAAGAGGACTCTGGTATACTGATTACCAAATGGAGGTTGAAAAAATGGAAGGAAAGAGAGAAAAAGAAACCGCAGCAGAGGAGCGGTACTGCATTTTATATGAAGGAGGAAGCGGGGAGATTACGGAAAAGAAATCCCGCTTTATCGCCTGTACCCGCCCGGTTTCCTCAGAGGAGGAGGCCCTGGCTTTTGTGGAGGAGATGAGAAAGAAATATTGGGACGCCAGACACCACTGCTGGGCCTATGTAATTGGAGAGAGAGGGGAGCAGGTGCGGTGCAGCGACGACGGGGAGCCCAGCCAGACGGCGGGAAAACCTATGCTGGATGTGCTTCTGGGAGCAGGGGTAAGAGGGATCTGCCTGGTAGTGACCCGGTACTTCGGAGGGACTTTGCTGGGAACCGGCGGCTTAGTAAGGGCTTACCAGGGGGCTGCTAAAGCAGGGCTTGAAAACAGTACAATTGTGGAAAAGCGCCTTGGAAAACGGGTACGGGTCATTACGGACTATAACGGCGTAGGAAAGATCCAGTATCTGGCGGCTCAGAAAAACATTATAACCCTGGACAGCCAGTACGGGGAATATGCGGAAATGGTGTTTTTGGCGGATCCGGCGGAAATGGAGGCATTTTGCGGGGATATTACAGAAGGAACCTCCGGAAAAGCAAAGATCCTGCCGGAAGGAACGGTGTATTACGGAAGAATCGGCGGGGAACTGGTTCTTTTCTAAAAAATCCCTTGCAATCCCCGAAAACTGCTGTTATACTAGGTAACCGTGACAGAATTGCCATTAATATAAGTAAGAACTTTAAAATAAGGAATGATAAAAACCATGAAAATCAAGAGAGAAGACGTAAGAAACATTGCCATTATTGCTCACGTTGACCATGGAAAAACGACTCTGGTAGACAACCTTTTAAAGCAGAGCGGAGTATTCCGGGCCAATCAGGAAGTAGTGGAAAGGGTTATGGACTCCAACGACATTGAACGGGAGAGAGGCATCACCATTCTTTCTAAAAATACGGCGGTTACCTATAAAGGAACAAAGATCAATATTATTGACACTCCCGGCCACGCCGATTTTGGCGGAGAAGTAGAGCGCGTCCTGAAAATGGTAAACGGCGTTATCCTGGTAGTAGACGCCTACGAAGGAGCTATGCCCCAGACAAAGTTCGTATTGAAAAAGGCTCTGGAGCTGGATTTATACGTTATTGTCTGCATTAATAAAATCGACAGGCCGGAAGCCAGACCGATGGAAGTCATTGACGAGATCCTGGAGCTTTTTATGGATCTGGACGCATCGGACGAACAGTTGGAATGCCCCTTCCTTTTTGCTTCCGCCAGAGACGGATACGCAAAGAGAAACCTGGAGGATCCCAATGTGGATATGGCTCCGCTCTTTGAAACCATTATTGACTATATCCCGGCTCCGGAGGGAGATCCTGAGGCTCCGGTCCAGACCCTCATCAGTACCATTGACTACAACGAATACGTAGGCCGTATCGGAATCGGCAAGGTGGACAATGGGATGCTGAAGGTAAATCAGGAGTGCGTCCTGGTAAACCATCATGATCCCGATAAATTTAAACGGATTAAAATCGGGAAGCTTTATGAGTTTGACGGATTAAACCGGGTGGAAGTAAAAGAAGCGGGAATCGGCTCTATTGTAGCTATTTCCGGTATTCCGGACATCCACATCGGCGATACCATCTGCTCTGTGGAGCATCCGGATCCCATTCCCTTCCAGAAGATTTCAGAACCTACGATTTCCATGTATTTTATGGTAAACGACAGTCCTCTGGCAGGCCAGGAGGGCAAGTATATTACCTCCCGCCACATTCGGGATCGCCTGTTTCGGGAGCTGAATACCGACGTCAGCCTGAGAGTGGAGGAAACGGATTCCCCCGACTGCTTTAAGGTATCGGGAAGAGGAGAGCTGCATCTTTCGGTCCTGATTGAAAATATGCGCCGGGAAAACTTTGAGTTTGCCGTCAGCAAAGCGGAAGTAATTTATAAATATAACGAAAGAAACCAGAAGCAGGAACCCATGGAGCTGGCTTATGTAGATGTACCGGAAGAATTTACCGGAGCTGTGATCCAGAAGCTTACCTCCAGGAAAGGGGAGCTTCAGGGCATGAGTCCCATTTCCGGCGGCTATACCAGACTGGAATTTTCCATTCCCTCCAGAGGGCTTATTGGCTACCGGGGAGAATTTCTGACTGATACCAAAGGAAACGGCATTATTAACACCGTATTTGAAGGCTACGGCCCCTACAAGGGGGATCTGACCTACCGTCCCACGGGCTCCCTCATTGCCTATGAGGCGGGAGAGGCCATTACCTACGGCCTTTACAACGCCCAGGAGAGAGGAATCCTCTTTATTGGACCGGGAACGAAAGTGTATTCCGGAATGGTTGTGGGGCAGAACCCCAAAGCTGAGGATATTGAGATTAATGTCTGCAAGACCAAAAAGCTGACCAACACCCGTTCCTCCAGCGCAGACGACGCCCTGCGTCTGACTCCGCCCAAGGTCATGAGCCTGGAGCAGAGCCTGGAATTTATCGATACCGATGAATTACTGGAGATTACCCCTAAGAGCCTGCGTATCCGGAAGAAGATTTTGGATCCCATGATGAGAAAAAGGGCGTCTTTTAAGAAATAAAAAAGAGAAAGTTCTGAAAAGAAAGAATCCTGTCGACAAGTTCTGCAGGATTCTTTTTTCATTCCGGCATAAGGCAAATTTCTCACTCATAAACTTATTATGTGCTACGAAGCAAAATAAGGGTGAGAAGAGGAGAAATACTATGTCAGAAAAAGTGATTGAAAACAACAGGGTCAGCGTTATCGGCACAATTGTGTCAGGCTTCGCTTTCAGCCATGAGGTTTTTGGGGAAGGCTTTTATATGGTGGATTTGTCGGTAAACCGGCTGAGCGAACAGGCGGATATTATTCCGTTAATGATTTCAGAACGGCTTTTGGACGTGGGAAAGGATTACCGGGGCTGCACAGTGGAGGCCATTGGCCAGTTCCGCTCTTATAACCGCCACGAAGGCGTGAAAAACCGGCTGGTCCTGTCTGTTTTTGTCCGGGAGATCCACTTTATGGAGGAGTTTACGGATTACACCAAGACCAATCAGATCTTTCTGGACGGATACATCTGCAAAGCGCCGGTTTACCGGAAAACGCCTTTAGGGAGGGAAATTGCCGATTTGCTTTTGGCGGTCAACCGGCCTTACGGGAAATCGGATTACATACCCTGTATCGCCTGGGGGCGCAACGCCCGTTATGCCTCAGGGTTTGAGGTAGGGGTCCGGGTCCAGGTGTGGGGACGGGTTCAAAGCCGTGAATACACCAAAAAGATCAGTGAAACGGAATGTGAAAAGAGGGTTGCATACGAGGTGTCCATCAGCAAGCTGGAATGCGCGGAGTAGAGGCCCGGATGCGAAATAGTTGCAATTAGGCATAATCTATGCTATGATTAGTCGAAGCTTCATGGAATCGAAGGAAACACGAGGTGGGATAAAATGGAAAAAGGAACTGTGCAGATTATTTACGGTTCAGGAAAAGGGAAGAGTTCTCTGGCCCTGGGAAGATGCATAAGCGCAGTGGCAGGAGGAAAGACTGCGATTATCATTCAGTTTTTAAAGGGCAACCTGGATGCAGACCGTCTGGCGGTAATGGGACGTCTGGAACCGGAACTGCAGGTTTTCCGGTTTGAAAAATCAGCGGACTTTTTTACGAATCTTAGTGAAGAGGAAAAGCAGAAAGAGCTGATGAATATCCACAACGGCCTCAACTACGCAAAAAAGGTAATGACCACAGGGGAATGCGATTTTCTGGTGCTGGACGAGGTTCTGGGTCTGGTGGATCAGAAGATTGTATCAGAAGAAGAATTGGAAAAGCTGCTTTCTGTCCGGGAGGAATCTATGAGCCTGGTGCTGACGGGAACCGTTTTGCCGGAAAACCTGAAAAAGAAAGCGGACATCATTACCCGTTTGGACGATGTTAGGATTGACAATAAATCGGAATAATGATAGTATAATTTCAAGGACGACAAGTAGAGGTTGCGTTGATCAAGAGTAGCCGCCGGATGCATCGGATGCAGGAGAAGGCAGGCGAAAGGGTGATACGCCGAAGGGCTGGCGGATTCCGATAGGCCGGCGCCTGGGCGCAGGGTAAATAATCCTGCGACTGTCATTGCTGTGTGAGGGAATGTGCTGAAAAGCATAGGACTAATGCAGAGTAAATGGTGAGCTACTTAAAGGTGAGAATATTGTACTCGTACTTTAAGGGCTGACTGGATTGTCAGTCCTTTTTGGTTCAGTAATTAGGAGAACGCATTTCCTATTACACAAAACCCAATTTGGCGTCAGAGGAATAAGGAGGAAAAGAAATGGCTATTTTTCAAGGTGCAGGCGTGGCGCTGGTCACTCCGATGAAAGCGGACGGATCCATTGATTACGGTAAATTAAGGGAACTGGTAGAGTTCCAGATTGAAGGGGGAACAGACGCAATTATCGTCTGCGGCACGACGGGCGAAGCGTCTGCAATGACCCATGAGGAACACATTGAAACGGTACGCTTCGTATGTGAAGCGGTAAACCACAGGATCCCGGTTATTGCCGGTACGGGTTCCAACTGGACGGAAACGGCCATTTACCTTTCCAAAGAGGCTGAAGCGGCTGGGGCGGACGGGCTCCTTTTAGTGTCCCCATATTACAATAAGGCGACACAGAACGGCCTTATCGCCCATTTTACAGCCATTGCGGAAGCGGTGAATATTCCCATTATTCTGTATAACATACCGGGAAGAACCGGGGTGAACATTAAGCCGGAAACCATTGCTTACCTGTGCAGAAATGTAAAGAACATTGTAGGCGTTAAGGAAGCCAGCGGAAACTTTTCCAATATTGCCACCCTTATGAGTCTGGCGGGAGACTGTGTGGATCTGTATTCCGGCAATGACGACCAGGTCGTGCCCCTTCTGGCCCTGGGTGGAAAAGGCGTTATTTCCGTTTTGTCTAACGTTGCCCCCAGACAGACTCATGAAATGTGCGCCGCCTTCTTTGAAGGAGATACGGAGAGAAGCTGCCGCCTTCAGTTGGAAGCCATTCCGCTGATTACGGAGCTGTTCCGGGAAGTAAATCCCATTCCCGTAAAAGCAGCCTTAAATCTTATGGGAATGGAAGCAGGTCCCCTGCGTCTGCCTCTGACAGAGATGGAGCCGGATAATCAGGCAAAATTAAAGAAAGCCATGGAGGAGTACGGACTGATATGATAAAGGTTATTTTATACGGGTGCTGCGGGGCTATGGGAAAGGCCGTTACCGCAATGGCACAGACGGATCCGGAGATAGAAATCACGGCGGGAATTGATTTAAACCGGGAAGCTTCCTGCCTCTACCCGGTATTTTCTTCTTTAGAAGAATGCAATCGGGAAGGAGACGTTATTATTGACTTTTCCGGCGCAGGAGCGGCGGACGCCCTACTGGATTTCTGCAGGGAAAGGAAAACCCCTTTGGTTTTGTGCTCTACAGGACTGACCACAGAACAGTTAGACAAGGTTGGGGAAACGGCCAAAAGCTGCGCCCTTCTCCGATCCGCCAATATGTCCCTGGGAGTCAATCTCCTTTTGAAGCTGGCGGCGGAAGCGGCAAAAGTGCTGGCGGAGGCCGGCTTTGATATGGAGATTGTGGAGAAGCATCACAATCAGAAAAAGGACGCCCCCAGCGGTACGGCTCTGGCCCTGGCGGACGCGGTAAACGAGGCGGCAGGGGACGACTACCGTTACGTTTATGACAGAAGCCAGCTCCATGAAAAGCGGACCCAAAAGGAAATCGGTATCTCTGCTGTGAGAGGCGGAACCATTGTAGGGGATCACGACGTTATTTATGCCGGCCCTGACGAAGTGGTTACCCTTTCCCACAGGGCTTATTCTAAAAACGTTTTTGCCAAAGGCGCTTTAACGGCCGCGAAATTTTTGGCGGGAAAAGAACCGGGACTTTACACCATGAGTGATGTAATCGGATCATAAAAGGAAGAAATTTCCAGACAGTCCATAGATTTCTACCATAAAAATCTCTTCTCTAACCATACTAATGACAGAACCAATGAAAGGAGAACAGAGATTATGAAAAAAATCAGATACGGCTGCCTGGGTATCCTTTGCGCCTTAGTGGTAATGGGCTTGACTGCCTGCGGCGGAAATGACAATACTCCTTCCGCCACCTCTTCAGGAACCTCCGCCGGAAAGACCACCACAGCGGCTTCCAGCGAAATGGGAACGTCAGGCGAAGAGATGAGCGAGTCCGGATCTTCCACAGGGGCCGATACGTCGGAAGAGTCCACAGGAGTCATTGACGGACTGATGGACGATATGGAAGAAGGCGTAAAAGACGGAGTGGACGCTCTGGAAGGAAAGCCTTCAGAGACGGGAGAAAGCAGTACTGCAGAATCAACACGTTGAAAACAGTATCGAGACAGCAAAGGTTGCGGCTGGCCGGGAAAGGCATTTCCTGGTTCCAGCCGCTTTTGCCTCTTTGCAGAAGTGAGATGGGAAACGGGGGAAAGGAAACGAGAACGACAGAAAGCGGCAGAGCCAGGGCCAGAAGACGGTGGCGCAGAAGATGGATACGGAAACAGACAGGCTCAAACAGACAAAGGATCCTGCGCTGCTTTTTGTGGATCCTCCTGGCAGCGGAGCTTGGATTTGGAATCCGGCAGACCATGGATACTAATTGGCGGAAAGGCCCCTTTATTGTAATGAGCAGCGAACAAACTGAGGAGGTCCAAAGGGACGGAGCCCTTCCCCGAGAGGTTTGGGGAATCCGTTTTCAGGACGGGGGATTGGAGTTTTACCGGGAAGAACAATATCCGGTGATAGGTTCTTATTAGATTAATTAATGAATAAATACATAGAAAGCTATTGCAATTGCTATATTGATGAATTATAATTCCAACTGAAATGAGGCTCTTTTATAGCTATAACTTATAAATCTAATTTAAGAGAAAAGGACAGGTGGATACTCATGGAAAAGAAAGAATTACTGTACGAAGGAAAAGCAAAAAAGGTTTATACCACAGAAGATCCCGATGTATTAATTGTTTCCTATAAAGATGATGCTACGGCATTTAACGGACTGAAAAAAGGAACTATCGTAGGAAAAGGCGCTATTAATAACCGTATGACCAACCATATTTTCGGCCTTTTGGAGAAAGAAGGAGTACCGACCCACCTGGTAAAAGAGTTAAGCGACAGAGAAACGGCTGTTAAGAAAGTAGAGATAGTACCCCTTGAAGTAATTATCCGCAATTTCTCTGCCGGAAGCTTTGCAAAGAAAATGGGAATGGAGGAAGGCATTGAGTTTAAGTGCCCCACTCTGGAATTTAGCTACAAAAACGACGACTTAGGCGATCCCTTTATTAACAGCTACTATGCACTGGCACTGGGACTGGCTACCCAGGAAGAGATCGACGCCATTACCAAATACGCTTTTAAGGTAAACGAGGTAATGCAGAAGTATTTCGCCAGCCTGAATATCGAACTCATTGACTTTAAGATCGAATTTGGCCGTTTCCACGGACAGATTATCCTGGCTGATGAGGTTTCTCCCGACACCTGCCGTCTGTGGGATAAGGATACCCATGAGAAGCTGGACAAGGATCGTTTCAGAAGAGATATGGGTAATGTAGAGGATGCATACCAGGAGGTATTCCGCCGTCTGGGAATTGCAGACAGAGAATAAGCCGTCGGCAGATAAGGAGTACAGGGAATATGAACGACAAATATGTAAGCCCCCTTTCCGAGCGCTATGCCAGCCCTCAGATGCAGTACATCTTTTCTCCGGACAAGAAATTTAAGACCTGGAGAAAGCTTTGGATTGCCCTGGCCGAAACGGAGAAGGAACTGGGACTGCCTATTACCCAGGAACAGATTGACGAGCTGAAAGCCCATAAGGATGAGATCAACTATGATGTGGCAAAAGAGCGGGAAAAGCTAGTGCGCCACGACGTTATGTCCCATGTATACGCTTATGGACAGCAGTGCCCCAAGGCCAAGGGAATTATCCATCTGGGAGCAACGTCCTGCTACGTAGGGGACAATACGGATATTATTATTATGACGGAAGCCCTGGAACTGGTTCGGAAGAAAGTAATCAATGTTTTGGCGGAACTGGCAAAGTTTGCGGAAACCTATAAAGAACTGCCGACTCTGGCCTTTACCCATTTCCAGCCGGCCCAGCCCACTACTGTAGGAAAGAGGGCTACGCTCTGGATGATGGACTTAAAGCTGGATCTGGACGATCTGGATTATCTGATACAGTCCATGAGGCTTTTAGGCTCCAAGGGAACTACAGGAACCCAGGCTAGCTTTTTAGAGCTTTTTGACGGGGACCATGAAAAATGCCGCCAGTTGGATCAGAAGATTGCGGAGAAAATGGGCTTTCCGGGCTGCTATCCTGTGTCCGGCCAGACCTATTCCCGTAAAGTGGACAGCCGGGTTATCAGCGTTCTGGCGGGAATCGCCCAGAGCGCTCACAAATTTTCCAATGATATTCGCCTCCTTCAGCATTTGAAGGAAGTGGAAGAGCCCTTTGAGAAGAATCAGATCGGCTCCTCGGCTATGGCGTATAAGAGAAATCCCATGCGTAGCGAAAGAATCGCTTCTCTGGCCAACTACGTTATGGCAGATATGATGAATCCTATGCTGGTGGCTTCTACCCAGTGGTTTGAACGGACCCTGGATGATTCCGCCAATAAGCGCCTCAGCGTTCCCGAAGGATTTTTGGCTATAGACGGTATTTTGGATCTGTATTTAAACGTAGTAGACGGACTGGTCGTTTACGATAAGGTTATTGAAAAGCACATTATGGCGGAGCTTCCTTTTATGGCTACGGAAAACATTATGATGGATGCCGTAAAAGCCGGCGGGGACCGTCAGGAGCTTCACGAGAAGATCCGTACCCTTTCCATGGAAGCCGGAAAGAATGTAAAGGTAAACGGCCTGGAAAACAATCTGTTAGAGCTCATTGCAGCAGATCCCGCCTTTGGCCTTTCCCTGGAGGATCTGAAAAAGACCATGGATCCCAAGCGGTACGTAGGCCGGGCGCCCAAACAGGTGGAAGAATTTTTGGCGGAAGTGATCCGTCCTGTTTTAGATGCCAACGCAGAGCTTTTGGGAATGACTGCGGAAATTACGGTATAGTTTCAGAAGGCGGAGACAAGATGAAGGGAAATCTGGAATCTTATAAAGTATTTTATCAGGTAGCGGTCTGCCAGGGGATTACGGCGGCTGCGGAAAAACTGTGCATTTCACAGCCCGCAGTCAGTCAGGCTCTCAGACAGATGGAACAGGAGGCGGGATGCCTCCTGTTTATCCGCACCTCAAGGGGAGTAAGGCTGACAAAGGAAGGCAGCCTTCTTTTTGATTATGTAAAAAAGGGAATGGAAGCCTTTGAAGAAGGGGAGAGAGTCCTTTCCAGGATGCTGAACCTGGAAACGGGGGAGATCCGCATCGGAGCCAGCGACATGACCCTTCAATTTTTTCTGCTTCCCTTTTTGGAGCGGTTCCACAGGGAATACCCGGGAATTAAAATTATGGTTTCCAATGCCCCGACTCCTGAAACCATTGCCTCTCTGGAAGAAGGCAGGATCGATTTCGGAGTGGTCAGCACTCCTTTTGACAGTTCTCAAAAAATCGAGGCCGTAAAGGTTAAAAAGATTGCCAATGTCTTTGTAGGGGGAGAACAATTTCAGGACCTAAAAGGCCGGGTTTTGGATTACTCCTGTCTGAAAGAGCTTCCGTGCGTGTTTTTGGAGAAAAATACCAGTACCAGACGGTTTATGGATGAATTTCTGGCGGAAAAAGGCGTGTTTTTGGAGCCGGAATTTGAACTGGCCACCAGCGATATGGTTGTGCAGTTTGCCAAGCGGAATATGGGAATCGGCTGCGTTATGGAAGAGTTTGCAGCGGAAGAACGAAAGGCTGGCCGGCTTTTTGCCCTGGAATTTCAGGAGAAAATGCCTGCCCGGTTTATCTGCGTGGTCAGAGAACGGAAAAGCCTTTTTTCTGCGGCGGCCAGAAAGCTCATGGAACTCATTACCGCAGAACCGGCACAATAAATATAAACGGTTCTTATGGTAAATATAATTAATATTGATTTTACTTATGCTCAATCTGGGTGTATCTTAAAAGAAGAGTGCGCGGCGTCAGGCAGGGCCTGAAAGCTGCGGACAAACATGAAGGAGGAACAGGAATGGTTCGAGCAATCGTAGGCGCTAACTGGGGAGACGAAGGAAAAGGCAAGATTACGGATATGCTTGCCAGAGAATCGGATATTATCATCCGGTTTCAGGGCGGCAGCAACGCAGGCCATACCATTATCAATAATTACGGCAAGTTCGCGCTTCATCTGCTGCCGTCAGGAGTATTTTACGGCCATACCACCAGCGTTATCGGCAATGGCGTGGCATTAAATATCCCCTATCTTTTTAAGGAAATTCAATCATTAGTAGACAGAGGAGTACCCAGACCGAAGATTCTGGTATCGGATCGGGCGCAGATTTTAATGCCCTACCACATTTTATTCGATGCCTATGAAGAAGAGAGACTGGGAGGAAAGTCCTTTGGTTCTACCAAATCCGGTATCGCGCCTTTTTATTCTGATAAATACGCGAAAATCGGCTTTCAGGTCAGCGAGCTTTTTGACGAGGAAGCTTTGAGGGAAAAGACAAACCGCATCTGTGAGATGAAAAACGTTATGTTGGAACACCTTTACCATAAGCCCCTTCTGGATCCGGAAGAGCTGTACCGGACGTTGCTGGAATACCGGGATATGGTAGCTCCCTACGTCTGCGACGTTTCCAAATATCTGTATGAGGCGATTCAGGAAGGGAAAAACATTCTTTTGGAAGGCCAGTTAGGATCCTTAAAGGATCCGGATCATGGAATCTATCCCATGGTAACGTCTTCCTCTACATTGGCTGCATACGGCGCTATTGGGGCAGGGATTCCTCCTTACGAAATCAAAAACATTACCGTTGTAGTAAAGGCTTATTCCAGCGCAGTAGGAGCCGGGGCTTTTGTCAGCGAAATCTTTGGGGACGAGGCTGATGAGCTGCGCCGCAGAGGAGGCGACGGCGGCGAATTTGGAGCCACGACAGGACGGCCCAGGAGAATGGGCTGGTTTGATGCAGTTGCTACCCGCTACGGCTGCCGCATCCAGGGAGCGACAGAAGCCGCCCTTACGGTTTTGGACGTCCTTGGGTATCTGGACGAGCTGCCGGTATGCATCGGATACGACATCGACGGAACCGTAACCAAAGACTTCCCCACTACGGTAAAGTTAGAAAAAGCAAAACCCGTTTATACGAAGCTTCCGGGGTGGAAATGCGACATTCGGGGAATCCGCAAATACGAAGAACTTCCGGAAAACTGCCGCAATTACATTGAATTTATCGAAAAAGAAATCGGAGTACCCATTAAGATGGTATCCAACGGACCGGGAAGAGAGGATATTATCCTGAGATAAAGAAGAATTTGCTTTCCAGGCATAGAAAATAGAACGAGGCTGCTTTCTCCATGGAATACATTTATTCCATGGGAGAACAGCCTCGTTTTTTTAATCGGTTCTTTCTTTTCCCCAGAAGAACAGAGCTACAGTGCCGGGGCCCGTATGGCTTCCGATAGTGGTGCCAATGCTGTTAATGATCACCTTTCCCTGGAGTCTGGGGAAGCGGGCTTCCACCAGATCAGCCACCTGGCGGGCATCTTCATAGCAGTCTGACTGGGATATGTAGCATTTGCCGGAATATTCCAGTCCATTTTCAGCATACTCCGCCATCTTATCCACAATGGCCTGAATGACCTTCTTTTTGGTACGGATTTTATATCTGGGAATGAGCTTTCCCTGGAAATCCACATTTAAGAGAGGGCAGATATTCAGGACTCCGCCCACAAAGCCGGCGGTTTTGGAGATCCGTCCGCCCCGAATGAAAAAGGTTAAATCCGAGGAGAAAAACCAGTGGTGGACATTAAGCCGGTTGTCCTTGGCCCATTGGTATACTTCGTCAATGGTTTTTCCCTCATCTCTTAAATCGGCCAGCCGATCCATCAAAAGGCCGTATCCGGAAGAAGCGGCAAGGGAATCCAGGATATAGATTTTCCGCTCCGGGTATTGTTCCTTTAAACTTTCTGCGGCAATCATGGCGGAGTTTACCACGCCGGAGATGCCTGAGGAGAGGCAGAGATGGAGAATGTCTTTTCCTTCTTTTAAAAAGGGTTCAAAATACTCTTGAAATTCCTCTGCATTAATCTGGGAAGTTTTGGTAGAAGCCCCGTTTTTCATGGCCTGATAAAAATCGTGAAAATCCATAGACTTTCCTAAGTCGTCGGAGTATTCCTTTCCGTCCAGTTCATAATGGAAACAGATGTAGGATAAGCCCCGGCTTTTAAAATGCTCTTCCGAAAGATCCGCAGTAGAGCAGCAGCTAATTACATAGTTATTCATGATTCACTCACTCTTTCTTTACTCAATCAATTCCGTTGCCAGTTGGAAACAAAAGCTATGCCTTTTTCAGCACTTTCAGCACTTCCGCAATGTATACGGTATGATAGTCCTTTTCAGGATACCATTTTTCGTCTGATTCTTTATCCAGAAAGCGTTCCGGCTTCAGCTCGTCTTTGTACAGCTTGCGGCATACAAGAACCAGATCCGCTTCTTCAAAGGCCGTGGTTCCCTCTAAAAAGCAGGGAGTTAAACCGGTTTCAGCGGCTTTGTCACAGTCCCGGCCGGAGTGGGAACCGCAGAAAGCCAGGGCCTTTTTGTATTGGGGGCCGAAAAATGACAGGGTAAAGGTGTCATTGGCATCTACAAATTCTTTAGTATAGCGTTGGGGACGAATGTAGGCAGTTACCACGTTTTTGCCCCAGAGAACTCCGGCGCCGCCCCAACTGGCCGTCATGGTATTGTACTTTTTCTCATCTCCGGCGGTAATTAACATCCATTGGGATCCGATTTTTACGAAAGGATTAAAATCCAGCTCTTCAATAGAAACTTCCTGAAAACTCATAAAACAAACCTCCTTGTTTTGCAGTTTATGATGCCCTTCCACTAAACTCGTGAAAGACCTCGTTAAGTGGTCGGGTATGTATTCGCACTAAGTTCGACAATACCTCACCAAGTGCTCATATGATGCCATGGCCGCAAGGCGGCTATTATAGTCCGCAGTGCCCACTCGGAAAACTTCGTTTTCCTCGTTCACGGGCATTCGCCCT
>CAMMNN010000056.1 GCA_946498245.1 uncultured Clostridium sp.
CGGTGGCTCAGTTGGTTAGAGCGCCGCCCTGTCACGGCGGAGGTCGTGGGTTCGAATCCCATCCGGGTCGCTTTGTTACAAATTTAATACTGATATTATGGGGTCTTAGCTCAGCTGGGAGAGCATCTGCCTTACAAGCAGAGGGTCACAGGTTCGAGCCCTGTAGGCCCCATTTTATGCCGTAGTGGCGGAACAGGCAGACGCCCGGGACTTAAAATCCCGTGGGTAGTGATACCCGTACCGGTTCGATTCCGGTCTGCGGCAGTAAAAAGTCTTGAGAAATCAAGGCTTTTTTTATTTTGCGATTTCCCATTTCCAGCATCGAAACCACAAATCAATGCGGATTCGTCTGCGGCCATAGGAAAAATCCAACAGATCGGCTTTATGAAAAAGCCACCAGATTTGAGCCGATTCCGGAGAGAGAAGAAATCCTTTGCAGACAATGGTTATGGTGACGGAATCCCTTTTTTTCTGAAGATGGCATTTAGCGCCGGAATCCCGGCATATTTTCTCTAAAGTAAGGAAAGCCCTGCAGACAGCCTGCTTTTTCCCTAGAAGCAGGACTTTTTTGTGAGTGTGCTGAAAAAGCTCAATAGCCTGGAGCAGTTTGTTTTTATCAGGATCCATAAACAGCCTCCTAAAATGGATAATCTAACTATATAATAACTCTTTATATAGTGAATTACCAGAGAAAAATTTACTGGATATAATCTCATCATAGGGTGGTGAGGATATGGGACATCTCCATATGAGGATTAATGAACTGATTCAAAAAGAGGGAATCAGCAAAAATCGAGTATGTAAAGATCTGGATATTCCACGGGCAAATTTTAATCGTTACTGCCGCGACGAGTTCCAGAGGATTGACGCCAATCTGGTCTGCAAACTATGTGAATACTTTCAATGTGAAATTCAGGAATTGATAGAGTACGTAAAGGAGTAATGACAGGACGTGGTCTGTCGATTTATGATGAAGGGAATAAAACCCGGAAAGAGATTGCAACAACAAATTTCTTTCCGGGTTTTGGCGTTGTGTATGGAATTTATTGGAAACAGAATACTGCGTCTGCTATCCCTTTACTCCCATATGTGTTTATCCTTTCGAAAATAGAGGCATACGCCAATTCCAAGAAAAGCAATGATAAAGAAAAACAAAGCGGCCCCGCTGCCTTTTCCTGCTCCAAACATTGCAGTTAAAACAGTACGATTTTTTATAGCCATAAAGGGTTCGCAGATATAGTCCACAGCAAAACCGCCAAGAAAATACCCTATGGGAATGGTAAAAAACTGCAGTGAATTTCTCACGGAATAGATCCTGCCCTGAATCTCATAAGGAATGGAAAGCCGCATAACAGCGTCTAAATTTGCATTCATAATAGGGATAGCGATCCAGCCGAGGAACCCGGCGAAGCTCCAAATCCACACGTTTCTTCCAAAAGCAAGTAGAAAATTTTCTGTGGACATAGAAAACAGCAGGCAGTTGCAAATGACTTTTACTCTGTTTTTGGGCGGTTTTAAAGAGGCGGCAATGATGCTTCCTAAAAGCGTTGCAATGCCGATTACCGTATTTACAATTCCCATGGCCTGTTCAGAGCCGCCTTCTCTGGAAAGCATCATGGCCGGAAACGCGGCATTATACATAGAAGCTATAAGGTTGATTGATGCGAGAAAGAGGATGAGACTGAAAATTTTTCGATGTTCTTTCAGCCATAGGATCCCGCTTTTTACAGATTCTAAAAAATACTCCGCCTTTTCTTCGCCGCTGCCGGTTTCCGGAATGGTGATCAATAAAAGGAGGGCAAGAGAGGCAGCGCCAAAGCTGAATAAGTCAAAGGCAATGACAGCTTTAATTCCCCAAATTCCCATAACAGCCGTCGTAATAACAGGCGTAAAGATGGAGTTGATTGAGGTGGAAAGGTAACGGAAACCGCCTACCTTCTGGTAGTATTTTTCCGGAAGAAGCCTTGTCACTGCCACTTCAGAGGCCGGCTGTTGGACCGTATTCATGAGTCCTCCAATGGCGTTAATGAGATAAATATGCCATATTTCCAGGGCATTTGTTTCCAGCAAAATTAATACGGCTACGGTGGACAGAGCCGCTATGGTGTCACAGATAAGCATTGTCTTTTTCTTATTCCATCTGTCGGACAAAGCCCCTGCAAAAATACTGCAGAGGACATAGGGGGCATAGGAGCATACCATCAGCATCGCGGTCGTCAGAGCGGATCCCTTTTGGTGATAGGACCAGATAACGAGAGCGTAAGCCGTCATGGAGCTGCCTAGAGAAGAAAAAGACTGACTAAACCACAGCGTAAGAAAAGTGCGCATTTCCAATAAAGTTTTGATTAAATTTTTCATTGTACCTTACTCCTAACGAAACAAACATCAACAGTCAGTTTTTAATCAGTTAGAGCGCAAGGTGATGGGAACAGAAGCGGGCTGCATTCTGCTCTGCACAGGTCTGTTCCGTTAAACCCTGCGCAGAGCCTTTCCAATGCATAATTTCATAATTCTATTCTCCCTTTTGTTTTGTTCTGTCTCAAAAAAGGCCAAGAGCCTGACACTTTTTATAATAACATAACTCTGCTATACGCGGCAAGAGGCAAGAAACAGTTTAGTAAGCAAGCTCTCACGCAATGCTTTGCCATATGCTCTGAAATGCAGTATAATGAGGAAAGCAAAAGGAAAAAGGAGCAGAAACCATGCATGATAAATTGACCCGAAATGATATAAAAAAGATGGAAGAGGAGATCCAATACCGCAAGCTGGTGGTTCGGAAGGAGGCCATAGAGGCGGTAAAAGAAGCCAGAGCCCACGGCGATTTGAGCGAAAATTTTGAGTACCATGCGGCTAAAAAGGATAAGAACCAGAATGAGAGCCGAATCCGCTATCTTGAAAAAATGATAAAGACGGCTCAAATTATTTCCGATGAATCCGCAGAAGACGAAGTGGGAATGAACAATACAGTAGAATTGTATTTTGAAGACGAAGACGAGGTGGAGAGCTACAAAATCGTTACCACGGTAAGGGAAAATTCCCTGGAAAATAAAATCAGTACAGAGTCGCCTTTAGGGAAAGCAATTTTCAGGAGAAAAGCCGGAGACAGGGTTTTTGTCAGTATTGGAGGAGGGAAAGGGTATTACGTTGTAATCCGCTCCATTGACAAGACGACGGACGACAGCCAGGATTCTATCCGGCGGTATTAGTGCATTGAAAAAAAGCCAAAAAGAGAAGGATTTTGCAGAAAATTAGATTGATAATAATATCACAATATGAGATAATAGACATAACTGGCAGATTGCCCAAAAATTATGTGATAAACTACTGTTTGGAGGAAAATGTGATGAAGGTGACAATTTGTATTGGGAGCGCATGTCATTTGAAAGGCTCCAGAGACATTGTACAGAAGATGCAGGAACTGGTAGCAAAAAACGGGGTGGCTGACAAGGTGGATTTAAACGGGGCGTTTTGCAGCGGAAACTGCGTCAATGGCGTTTGTGTTACTGTGGACGGTACGCTGTATTCCCTCCAGCCGGAAAATACAGAGGCTTTTTTTGAAAAGGAAATCCTTGGGAGGCTGTAAAGCATGAATATTATTGATTTCAAGGGGACGAAATGCAAGCATTGTTATAAATGTGTCCGGTACTGCGATGTAAAGGCCATTATGATCAAAGACCAGAAGGCGGAGATCATTCCGGAACGCTGTGTATTGTGCGGCCATTGCCTCATTGTCTGTCCTCAGTCCGCAAAAACCCTGGTCAGCGATTTGGACAAAGTCCGCTACATGATTTCCCGGGGGGAAACAGTAGTGGCTTCCATTGCCCCGTCTTATATGGGACTGATGAAATACAAATCCATTGGTCAGGTCAATGCGGCTTTGCGCCGGTTGGGCTTTGCGGACGTAAGAGAAACCTCGGAAGGCGCGGCTTTTGTGACGGAAGAATACAACCGGCTGCTGGAAGAGGGACAGATGGAAAACATCATTACCACCTGCTGTCCCAGCATTAACGATTTGATTGAAATTTATTATCCAAGCCTGGTTCCCTATATGGCCCCGGTGGTTTCCCCTATGGTGGCCCACGGAATGCTTCTAAGGAAAGAATACGGCCCTAACGCCCGGATTGTTTTCATTGGCCCCTGCATTGCCAAAAAGAAGGAAGCTGCGGATCCCAGACATCCCGGCTACATTAATGCGGTGCTGAATTTCAACGATATTGAACAATGGCTGGGAGAAAAAGGGATCGCAGTGGAAGACTGCGAAGATATTCCCTTCCAAAAACTGGATCCCAAAGTCAACAGGCTGTATCCCGTAACCAACGGAGTGGTTAATTCTGTTCTGGCTACCAGGAAGAAAGTGGATCAGTATAAAAAGTTTTATGTCCATGGAACGGCTAACTGCATGGATCTTTGCGAGAGCATGGTACGGGGAGAAATTTCCGGCTGCTTTATTGAAATGAATATGTGTTCCGGCGGCTGTATTAAAGGGCCGACGGTAGACGATAAGAGTGTATCCCGCTTTAAAGTAAAGCTTCAGATGGAAGAAACCATTCCTAAGGAAGCTCCGGAAGAGTCTAAAATGGACGAGATGGCAGAGGGGCTTTCCTTCCGGAAGATTTTTGAAGATCATTCCCCAAAGGATCCGATACCTACAGAACGCCAGATTCAGGAAATCCTGAGAAAAACCGGAAAGTACAGACCGGAAGACGAGTTAAACTGCGGCGCCTGCGGCTATCCCACCTGCCGGGAAAAGGCTATTGCTGTGTTCCAGAAGAAGGCGGAGCTTAATATGTGCATTCCTTATATGCACAGCAAGGCGGAATCCCTTTCCAACCTGGTAATGGAAACCTCCCCCAATCTCGTGCTGATTGTGGATCGGGAGATGAAGATTCTGGAGTGTTCCAATGTAGTGGAACAATTCTTTGGAAAGACCAAGGAAGAAGCCCTGCAGATGTACCTATTTGAATTTATCGATCCCTCTGACTTCCAGTGGGTATTTGATACCAGACAGAATATTCACGGAAAGAAGGTTACGTATTCGGAATACAATTTGTCTACCCTTCAAAATCTGGTGTACATAGAAAAAGAAGACGCGGTTCTGGCAACTGTTATCGATATTACCAGAGAAGAAGAGCAGGCCAGAGAGGATTACGAGAAGAAACTGGATACCATCGATCTGGCCCAGAGAGTTATTCATAAACAGATGATGGTAGCACAGGAAATCGCCGGACTCCTGGGTGAAACAACGGCGGAGACAAAGACGACTCTGACTAAGCTGTGCCAGTCTTTACTGGAAGATGGAAGTGAAAGCGAGGTCAAATAATGGGGATTACCGTAGATGCGGCTTATAAGAGCCTGAACAAATTTACCGAGATCCTCTGCGGAGATAAAGTAGAGCTTCTGGAAACAGAGGATTCCAATATTATGATTTTGGCCGACGGAATGGGAAGCGGCGTAAAAGCCAACATTCTGGCCACTTTGACCTCAAAAATTCTGGGAACCATGTTTTTAAACGGCGCTTCCCTGGAAGAGTGCGTGGACACAATTGTTCAGACCTTGCCGGTGTGCCAGGTCCGAAGGGTGGCTTATTCCACATTCAGTATTCTTCAGGTATTTCACAGCGGCGAAGCGTATTTGGTGGAATTTGATAACCCGGGCTGTATTTTTATCCGGGACGGTGTGCTGCAGAAGATTCCCCAGAATTTCAGGGAAGTGGAAGGAAAACGGATCAATGAATTTCGTTTTCGGGTACAAAAAGGCGACGCCCTGATTCTCATGAGCGATGGAACCATCCACGCAGGCGTAGGAGAGCTGCTGAATTTTGGCTGGCTGTGGGAAGACATTGCAAAATACGCCGTAAAGGAGTATTTTAAAACCATTTCTGCGGCCCGTCTGGCAGCGGCGTTAAGCCGCGCCTGCGATGAACTGTACCAGTTCCGTCCAGGAGACGACACCACTGTGGCGGTTATGCGGATTATTGATCAGAAACCGGTACATTTAATGACAGGGCCGGCCAGCAATCCGGCAGACGATATAAGAATGGTCCGGGAATTTATGTCCGACGAATCGGCGCGGAAAATCGTCAGCGGCGGTACCAGCTCCACCGTTGTTGCCAGAGTTCTCAATAAGCCTCTGGACGTTTCCCTGGACTATGTGGATCCGGAAATTCCGCCCATTGCCTACATAGAGGGAGTGGATCTGGTGACAGAGGGCGTTCTGACTCTGAACCGGGCGCTCCAATTAATCCGCAGATATGTAAAAAATGAAACCATTACAGAGGATTTCTTTTTGGAGCTGGATAAAAAGAACGGCGCTTCCATGATTGCTAAAATGCTCATTGAAGACTGCACGGAAGTCCATATGTACGTAGGAAAAGCCATTAACAGCGCTTATCAAAACCCCAATCTGCCCTTTGATTTGGGTATCCGCCAGAATCTGGTGGAGCAGTTAAAACACGCCATTGAAGAGATGGGAAAGAAAGTTATGGTAACATATTATTAGTTTAGGAGGAAACGGTTTTATGATCACCAATGATGCTACGATTTTGCGGTTAAAGCACGAGGTTTTATTTGAAGTTGCAAAGAGAGCCTGGGCCGGAACGCTGGAAGAGGAGAGGGACAACATCCCCTACGAAATGATTCCGGGGCCGCAGGCGCAGTACCGCTGCTGTATTTATAAAGAAAGGGAACTGATTAAACAGAGAGTCCGTCTGGCAGAGGGAAAATGTCCTACAGGACGGGATACGAAAAACGTAGTTCAGGTTATTAACGCGGCCTGCGAAGAGTGTCCCATTGCGTCTTACATTGTAACGGACAACTGCCGGAAATGTATGGGAAAGGCGTGTCAGAACTCCTGCCATTTCGGTGCCATCAGCATGGGCCAGCACCGCGCCCATATTGATCCCAGCAAATGTAAGGAATGCGGAAAATGCGCCCAGGCTTGTCCCTACAATGCTATCGCCCACCTGGAAAGACCCTGCAAGAAGGTATGTCCGGTAGACGCCATTACCTATGACGAGTACGGCATCTGCCAGATTGACGAAAAGAAATGCATTCAGTGCGGCGCCTGTATCCATAGCTGCCCCTTTGGAGCCATTGGTTCTAAAACCTTTATGGTAGACGTAATCAATCTGATCCGGGCAGGAAAAGAGGTTGTGGCAATGGTGGCTCCGGCCACAGAAGGCCAGTTCGGAAAGGATATTACCATGGCCAGCCTGAAGACGGCTCTGAAAAAAGCCGGCTTTGCCGATATGGTGGAGGTTGGATTGGGCGGCGATATGACGGCGGCCTACGAGGCACAGGAGTGGGCTGAGGCCTACAAGGAAGGCAAGAAAATGACAACTTCCTGCTGCCCGGCTTTTGTCAACATGATAAAGCAGCACTTCCCGCAGCTTTTGGACAATATGTCCACTACCGTATCTCCTATGTGCGCCGTATCCCGTTATCTGAAAACCGTGCGCCCAGGGGTTATTACAGTCTTTATCGGGCCGTGCATTGCCAAAAAGAGCGAGACTCTGGACTTAAATATCAAGGATAATGCCGACTACGCCATGACTTTCGGAGAGCTGAGAGCCATGCTGAAAGCTAAGGATATAACCCTGGAACCAGAAGAGAACAACTATCAGGAAAGTTCTGTATTCGGAAAGCGTTTCGGAAACGGCGGCGGCGTAACGGCGGCTGTTTTGGAATGCTTCAAAGAAATGGGAGAGGACATTGAACCCAAAGTGGCCAAATGCAGCGGCGGAGCGGAGTGCAAGAAAGCGCTGCTCCTTCTGAAAGTCGGCAAGCTGCCTGAGGACTTTATTGAAGGCATGGCTTGCGTAGGCGGCTGTGTAGGCGGACCCAGCAAGCACAAAGGAGAGGTTGAGGCCAAGAAAGACAGAGACGCCCTCATTGCATCAGCCGATGGCCGGAAAGTTCTGGAAAACTTAAAGCAGTATCCCATGGATCAGTTCTCTATGCACAGACATTAAAAGGTAAAGCAAAATACGCAATACAGTTGCCGGAAATACGAATCCGTGGTAGACTAGCCGTAACAGCTTTTCACAATGTTTAGCAGAAAGCAGGAGGACAGAATGAAATTATTTGGAAAAGGTTTGCGGGCAGCAGGTCTGGCGGCGGGATTATTGTTAGCGGCATTTCCCTGTCTTGCCTTTGGAGAAGTGCAGGAGGAACCGGGAATGGTAAATGGACAGGCAATTTCCTCAGAAGGAAACAGCAGAGGCGTTATCCGCAGGGACAGCAGTTGGACTGAGTCTGAGGAGAAAGAGAAACAGGAACAAGAGACGGAGAAAAGTTCTGAGGAGAATGCTGTTCAGACTCTCCCTGGAGTTTCTGTAGACAATTTGCAGGGGCTTTCTTATGATATTCGCCGGATTCAGGCGGCCCAGTCAGAAGATGTGGAACAATTCATCGTCATTTCCGGCCACGACGGCACATATGCCAGAGTAACCATGTATCAGAAAAACAGAAATTCCCAGGATCCGTCTCAGTACGAGTGGACCGTCCTGGTAGATACGGAAGGACGTATGGGGCGGAACGGTATGGGAAAGGAGATAGAAGGAGACGAGAAGACTCCCGTGGGCTTGTACCAGGCAGGAATGGTATTTGGAAATAAGGAAAATCCCGGCACCCAGCTTCCCTATACCCATGTGACAGAGACTCAGTACTGGGTGGGGGACAGCAATTCCCCTTATTACAACCAATTTGCAGATACTCAGGTAATAGGAAACGTTTTTGATAAGAGCGCTTCTGAGCATCTGTCTGCCTATGGTGCAGTATATAACTACTGCATTGATATGGGCTACAATCCTCAGGGAACGCCTCATAAGGGATCCGCCCTGTTTCTCCATTGTACCAATGGATATGGAACGGCTGGCTGTGTGGGAATCCCGGAAGAGGATATGAAGGCCATTGTGTGCTATTTAAAACCAGGAGCCTGGTTCCTTTTGGACGAGGCGGACAAACTGGCTGGATATTAAAGAAGACAACAGATTAGAAGAAACTGCGGCAAAAGCTCCGGGGAAGGGGCGGCTGCCGCAGTTTTTTTGCTTCTATGAAACAAAAACATTCTGATAGGGGAATTATATTTGACAAACATGGGAAAGTATTGACTGAGTATTATAAGTAAGTTATAATTTAGTAAAACGTAAAAAAGTAAAACCTAATTCAGTAAAATGCTGGCATTGATGTGGAGGTAATCTGATGTTTATAGGCAGGGAGCAGGAACTTAGAACATTAAACAGGCTTTACAGTTCCGGCAAATTTGAATTTGCGGTTATTTACGGCCGCCGCCGGGTAGGAAAAACGGCGCTTATAAGTGAATTTGTCAAAGATAAAGATACGATTTTTTTTACTGGCGTTGAAACCAACGAGAAGCAAAATCTTGATAATTTTTCAAGGTGTATCATGGAATACGGCACGGGAATTGCAGCCGACTCCTCTTTTTCTTCATTTCAGTCGGCTCTGGAATACGTTTTTCAGTTGGCAAAGGATAAAAGGCTTGTGTTGGTTCTGGACGAATATCCCTACGCTGCCCGTGCGTCTAAAAGCCTTGCCTCTACCATTCAGCTTCTAATTGATAAAAACAAAGACAATTCCAGGCTGTTTTTAATTCTCTGCGGCTCTTCCATGTCTTACATGGAAGACCATGTTTTGGCATACAAAGCGCCTCTTTACGGGAGACGGACGGCACAGCTAAAAATAAGTCCCTTTGATTTTTTTGAGGCCTGCCAATATTTTACCAATTTGCCGGCTGCGGACAAGGCTCTTGCATACGGAATTATGGGGGGAACTCCTCAATATCTGATGCAGATTGATGATCGCCTTTCCATTGAGGACAATATCAAAAACACCCACCTAAATCCTTCCTCTTTTATCTTTGAGGAGCCTAATAACCTTTTGAAACAGGAAGTGCGGGAACCAGCGATTTACAATGCTGTTATAAGCGCAATCGCTTCAGGGTGTTCTAAGATGAATGAAATATCCAATAAAATTGACGAAGACACCAGTGTCTGCGCGACCTATATCAAAAATCTGATTACCCTTGGCATTATAAAAAAAGAATCGCCCTACGGCGAAAAGGCAAGCCGAAAGACGATTTACTCCATAGAAGACAATATGTTCCGCTTTTGGTATCGTTTTGTGCCGGAGAATATTTCCGTTATTTCCCGCGGCGCAGCGGATTTGGCATATAAGCGCATTGCATCTGAACTCTCTGACTATATGGGAAAAGTCTTTGAGGAAATCTGCAGACAGTACCTGTGGAAGCTGCTTCTGGAAGAAAAATGCGCCGTAAATTTCAGGGATTTGGGCCGCTGGTGGGGAACAAATCCTAAAACAAAGTCCCAGGAAGAAATTGACATTATAGGAGCAAATAAAGACTCTGTTTTGTTTGGCGAATGCAAGTGGACTAATGAAAAAATTGACCTCAGCGTCCTTGAAACCCTTGCAGAGCGCAGCAATTTGTTTTACTGTCGGGAAAAACACTTTTATATTTTTGCCAAAACAGGCTTTACAAAAGGCTGTCTGGCCAAAGCAGCGGAAATGGGGAATGTAACTCTGGTGGCCTATAAGGATATGCTGATTTAGGCAAAGTATTTCTCACGGACGATTTCTACAGGAAGCTCTTTACCAGTCCACAGGCGGAAGGCCTCAGCCCCCTGGTACAAAAGCATAGGGAGGCCGTTTACGGTCTGGCAGCCTTTTTGACGCGCCATTTTCAGGAGCTTGGTTTCCGCCGGGTTATAGATAATATCAGCGACGAAAAGGCTGGGGGAAAGCCAGGAGCTGTCGGGAATCAGGCAGCCGTCCTCATTGGGAGCCATACCGATGTTGGTAGCGTTGACCAAAAAGTCGGCAGAATCAATCTGACGGCGAAGCTGGGAGGAATCGTAATCAAAGAGGGAAATCCGGCAATTGGTTTTGCCTTTTAAAGCCTCTATAATTTGGAGTGTCCGCTGAGTGTTAGGGCTTTTAGCCCGGTTAAATACGACGATTTCTCCAAAACCGTCTAAAGCGGACTGAACCAGGATAGCGGTTCCGGCCCCTCCGGCGCCTAAAAGAACCATCTTTTTTCCACGGAAATCCCGTCCGGCTTCTGTAAGGGAGCGGAGAAATCCGGCGCCGTCAGTGGTGTAGCCCGTAAGGACGCCGCCGTCGTTGACAACAGTGTTGACGGCCTGACAGATCTGGGCTGCCGGGGACAGGGCATCGCACAGGGACGCCATTTTGTTTTTGCAGGGCATAGTCAGGTTGAAGCCCCTGCAGTTTAACAGCTTTAATCCTTCCACCACAGGCTGGAGAGTGGACTCGTTGGCCTGAAATGCCAGATAACAGAAGTCAAGGCCTAATTGCCGGAAGCCTTCATTGTGCATGGCCGGGGATTTGCTGTGGCCTACGGGATCCCCCAGAAGGCAGATAAGACGGGTATGGCCTGTGATTTCATAGAGAGATTTACAGGAAGCTGTAGAAGCAGCAGATGGTGTCATAGTCGGTTCCTCCCAAAAACTTAGTTGTAGATCAGTATAGCACAGAGGGTGGGATTCGGCAACGATGGCTTGCGGATAAAGCCATAAAAAACAGAAACGAAGAAAGGTCTTGCTGGAAAGGCAAGATCTTTTTTAATGCGACGATTCGCGAAATTTACACGGCCTTTTATGAAACAAATTGAGAGAATTTCCGAAAAAGACTATTCCTATCACGTAAGCGTGATAGAGTATACTCTTTATGCGGGGAAAGGAAGGGCCGCAGTGAAGACAACGAGTGAAATAAGCAAAATTGTCGGAGTGAGTAAGCGCACGTTGCAGTTTTATGATGATGAGGGGGTGATTCAAGCGAAACGATCAGAGAATAACTATCGTTTATATGACGAAGGAACTTTAAAAGATTTGTGGGAGATCATGCTATATAAGGAAATGGGATTGCGCCTGAAAGAAATTAAAAAAATATTACGGGTACCAGAGGAGGAAAAGAAAGAGCTTTTGCAAAAATACATATATAAAATCGAAGATAAAATTCAAGAATTGAAGGAACGGAAAAAGTTTATTTCATTCATTCTGACAAAGGGGTTGCCATTGATGCCGGAGGAAAGCACGGGTATCAGTCACAAGAGCAGGATTGCTGAAATCAGAAAAGAGGTGTGTAAATGGAAAGAAAATCCTCAGCAATTTGTGGGAGGTGAGAAAATTCCAAACAGAAGTTATCTTGCGGCGAATATAAAGGAATTAAGATACCTGTTAGATGAAGCATACCAGCAAATGCAGCAAGGACAATTTCGCTATGCTGTTTATGATGCGGATATTGTTATGAGAGAATCCGTAAAAATAATACTCCAATGCAGGAATGGGTATGTTTCAGAAGATTTATTAATAAATATAAAATCTTGTGAACGAAGAGGATTACTTGGCAGTGATAAAGAATTTATGAGAAAACTGTATGAGGTTTATCATATATGCAACAGTTGTTATGGCAACAAGTATGAAGAGAAATATTTGAATTACAGCAAAGTACATTTTGCAATTATGCAGCTTGCAGATTTGTTAAATTATGTGGAAAGAGAGATGATTTGTCCGTAAACTGTGGCGGACGGCATAGCCAAGAAACACATATTCTTGGCTATGCCATAATGCTATATGACCGATCTGAAATCAAAAATTGTGTTCATATCACATTCCAGAATATGACAGCAGGCAAATAGGAAAGATACGGTAGGATTTTGGGTTCCTTTTTCGATCCGGTTGTACGAGTAAATAGAAATATCTATGCCATTGATTTGGAGTCTTGCGACCATATCATTTTGTCTGATATTCATAGATTTGCGTAATCGAGTAATATTTTTTCCAATGTTTATATCATTTACTTGAATGATTCTGTCAATACTTTCTGGACTTTTCAAGATATTGCACCTCCATGCAATATCTTATGACATATGAAATAAAATAATTGCACGAAAGTGCAATAAATGGTATTATAGAAGTATCTGTAAAGAAAAGAAGGGGAGAAAATGGAAATAAAGTGTCCGATATGTGGAGCACCACTGGCAGATGGTAAATGCAGCTATTGTGGATATGCAAAAAGAGAGATAAAACAAGAAGATGAGAACATTAATTTTGATTTGGGAGACTATGAAACAGAGCAGAGACAGCGAGAAAATGTCATTGAAAATTCAATGCCAAATAGCTTGGAAATAGTTCCGGGAATCAGCAGAAAAAGCAAGACAACAGCGCTGCTGCTCTGCATATTTTTAGGTGGAATCGGAGCGCATCGGTTTTATGTCGGAAAAGTTGGAACAGGGATCCTCTACCTGTTTACCGCTGGCTTTTTTGGAATAGGCTGGATTATTGATATTATTCGTATTTCAACCGGTTATTTTAGCGATGAGTTTGATTTGCCACTGAGGCAGTAAAACTTCACGCGCCCGACTTTTATAGTAAAGGAGAGAGAATAACATGGGATTTTGGGATATGGTAAAAGACCAATTCCTCGATGTCATTGAATTTGAAGATAAGAGCAATAAACTTGTCGTCACAAAATATCAGAGAGAAAGTGGAAATAATGAATTAAAACAGGGTTCAAAAGTTATCGTGAGAGAGAGCCAATGCGCGGTTTTTCTGAAAGGAGGACAACTGGCAGATATTCTTCTGCCAGGTACATACTCTCTGAATACAGAGAACCTTCCGATTTTGACAAAACTGAAAGCATTCCCGTATTTATTTGTATCACCTGTAATTGCGGATTTGTATTTCGTCAGTACCCGGCAATTTATAGACAATAAATGGGCGACAAAAAATCCGATTATAAAAAGAGATCAGGATTTTTCAATGGCTCGTATTCGCGCATTCGGAAAATTTGCTTTCAGAATTTCAGATGTTGCTTTGTTTATGAGAGAGATATTTGGAACGAAAGGAATTGTAATGACTTATGACATTGTGGAATATCTATCGTCTATGGTAACGGAAATGTTTTCAACAGTAGTGGGAGAAAGCACACTGTCTGTTCTGGATTTGGCTGCGGGATATAGGACTTTGTCAATAGCAATGCAGGAAAAACTGAACGAACAGACAAAAATTATAGGAATATCGTTTGGCGATATAGTAATCGAAAATATTTCACTTCCTGATAATGTTGAAAGGCTGATTGATGAGCAGTCCGGAATCGGCATTGTGAAGGAAGATATGGAGGCATTTGTGCAATATCAAACGGCAAGGGCCATGAGAGATGCTGCAAAGCAGGAAGGAGGTCTGGCTGGGTTAGGGGCTGGATTAGCATTTGGTAATACAATAGCCCAAAATGTCCAAAACGCATCAGAATCAAATAAAACGCCAAAAGACAAAGTAGAGCAATTAAGAGAACTAAAAGGTTTGTTAGATGATGGAATACTGACACAGGAAGAGTTTGACACGGAAAAGAAACGTGTTTTGGGCAACTGAAATGAAAGTCAAAGAAATTGAGGGAGGAAAGAAAAATGTCAAAGAAACCTAAAATGGTAATATGCAGAAACTGCAACGCGCCAATGGCAAAAAATGTAAAAATTTGTCCGTCTTGCGGTGCAAAAAACAAGAAGCCTTTTTTTAAGAGAGGCTGGTTTATCTTGATTATTATAATCTTTATATTAGGCGGGATTGGTTCTATTGGCAGAAATAAGAAAGAGAAATTTGTTTGGAATGAAGTGGTACTTCGGGAACGGCTTCCGGAACCAAAATCAAATATAGGAATGATTTTCACTAATGATAGTGACAATTTGAATTTGCATATAGAAAAGACATCCAAGGGTGATTACTATACATATATAGAGGAATGTCAGTCTATGGGCTACACAGTCGAAAGTGAAAAAGCTGGGGATAACTATGCTGCTTTTGACGAAGAAGGTTATGGTCTGGAGCTAAACTATATTGGCGAAACAATGTATATAGAGCTTGAAGCTCCAATGGAAATGGGAACATTAAATTGGCCTAAGAGTGAGGTGGCGGGCTTGCTGCCAATCCCAAAATCGACTGTCGGCAAAGTTTCCACTGATACAGCAGATGGTTGCTATATTTATGTTGGGGAAACCTCTATAGACGGTTTTAATGCTTATGCAGATGAATGTTCCGAGTTTGGCTTTTCTGTTGATTATGAAAGAGGCGATAAGTTTTATAATGCTCAAGATGAGATTGGAAATAAACTTTCCTTATTTTATCAGGGAAATAATGTAATGACGATTCAGATTAGAAAGCCCGATGAAGCTAAAGCAGATGAAACGGGAATTGAGACAGAAATAGAAACAGAGATTGAAACGGAAAAAGAAACGTCTTCATCTTCGGTTCAGGAAGAAAGCACAGAAGAAACGGAAGATGCTGCAGGATTAGTAGATGGTATGCGTCCAGAGTTTAAGAAAGCAATGGACAGCTATGAAGAATTTATGAACGAGTATTGTGTTTTTATGGAGAAATATGCAGAATCAGACGGTACAGATTTGGGGTTGCTGACAGATTATGCAAATTTTATGAGCAAATATGCTGAAGTCGTAGAAGATTTCGAAGCATGGGATAATGGCGAAATGAATACAGCAGAGATGGCATACTATTTTGATGTCCAGACACGCGTTAATAAAAAACTTTTAGAGATGGCTGAGTAGTAAACAGTCACTGATAATAAAAAGTAAAAATAGTCAAAAACAGAAAATAGCAAAAACAGTAGAACAGCCATGGTGTTCACCAATCGGTGCCATCATGGCTGTTCTTTATGGGGCTTTACAGGATTCTTTTTTACAGCCCCTTATATTCGTCTATCCCTATTTAGTGCTGGTTAATTTCCCTCTTTACGTAGGTGGTATGAAGGAGATGGTGGGCCAGAGGGCTGCCGGGTTTTCCTAAGTAGGTGTCGTACAGCTCTTTAATGGCCGGGTTCTCATGGGACTTGCGGATAGGATTGCCCTTATCGCTGTCATAGAGAACTTTTGCCCTGAGGGCGCGAATATCGGTGGTATTGCGTACCGGACCGGGCTGCTGGGGCTGACCGCCGCCGTTTACACAGCCGCCGGGACATCCCATGATTTCAATAAAGTGATAGTCAGCTTCGCCGGATTTTACTTTGTTTAACAAATCTCTGGCGTTGCCAAGGCCGGAGGCAACGGCGACTTTTACGTCCATGCCTGCTACGTGGTAGGTGGCCTCTTTGATGCCCTGGGTTCCGCGGACTTCGGTAAAGTCTACGCTGGGAAGCTCTTCGCCGGTGAGAGTTTCTACAGCGGTACGGAGAGCTGCCTCCATAACGCCGCCGGTGGCTCCGAAGATAACGCCTGCGCCGGTGGAGATGCCTAAGGGATCGTCAAACTTCTCGTCCGGAAGGTCTAAGAAGCGGATGCCGGCTTTCTTGATCATCCGGGCCAGTTCTCTGGTGGTCATGGTGTAATCCAGATCCGGAACGCCGTTAGCGGCCTGTCCGTCACGGCCAATCTCAAATTTCTTTGCGGTACATGGCATAACGCTGACAGATACAATGTCTTTGGGATCGATGCCGGCTTTCTCAGCATAGTAGGATTTCAATACGGCTCCAAACATCTGCTGAGGCGATTTGCAGGAGGACAGATTTTCCGTCATATCCGGGAAATAGTGTTCGCAGTATTTTACCCAGCCCGGAGAGCAGGAGGTAATGAGAGGAAGGACGCCGCCGTTCTGGACGCGATCCAGGAACTCGTGAGCCTCTTCCATAATGGTTAAGTCGGCGCTGAAATCAGTATCAAATACCTTGTCAAAGCCCAGACGGCGCAGAGCAGCAGCCATCTTTCCTTCCGCATTGGTTCCAATGGGAAGACCAAATTCTTCGCCTAAGGCAGCGCGGACAGCAGGAGCCGTTTGAACGACTACATGCTTTTTGGGATCCGCCAAAGCTGCAAATACTTCGTTGATACAGGTTTTTTCTGTCAAAGCGCCGGTAGGACAAACGGCGATACACTGGCCACAGGAAACACAGGAAGTTTCGCCTAAGCCCATTTCAAAGGCGGAGCCGATGTGAGTGGCAAAACCGCGCATATTGGGGCCAATGACGCCGATTCCCTGAACCTGTTCACAGACTGCGGAGCAGCGGCGGCAGAGGATACATTTGCTGTTGTCCCTGATCATGTGGACAGCAGAATCGTCAATGCAGGACGGAGTCTTAGCGCCGTCGTAATAGCCCTCGTCTTCAACGCCCAGATTGTGGGCCAGCTCCTGGAGCTCGCAGTGGCCGCTGCGGACGCAGGACAGACAGGAACGGTTATGGTTGGACAGCAAAAGCTGTACCGTTTTCTTTCTGGATTCCAGTACCTTGGGAGTATTGGTCCAGACTTCCATTCCTTCGTTAATCGGATATACACAGGAAGCCACTAAGGATTTGGCTCCCTTTACTTCTACAACACAGACACGGCAGGCGCCGATTTCATTGATTTCCTTTAAGAAACACAGGGTAGGAATCTCAATGTGGGCCAGTCTGGCAGCTTCCAGGATGGTAGAACCCTTGGGAGCGCTGACTTCTATGCCGTTGATTTTGATGGTAACGTTCTCCATATGTTCGTCCTCCCTTACTTCTTATAAATTGCGCCGAATTTACATTTTTCAATACAGGTGCCGCACTTGATACACTTATCCTGATCAATAATGTGAGGATTCTTAACTGTACCGATAATGGCGTCTGCAGGGCAGTTGCGGGCGCACAGGGTACAGCCCTTACATTTATCCCGGTCAATATGGTAAGACAGAAGAGCCTTACATACGCCTGCGGGACAGCGCTTCTCTTTGATGTGGGCTTCGTACTCGTCACGGAAATAGCGCAGAGTGGAGAGAACCGGGTTGGGAGCCGTCTGGCCCAGGCCGCATAAGGAGTTCTCTTTTACGTAGTAACACAATTCTTCCAGTTTATCCAGGTCTTCCATAGTAGCGGTTCCCTTGGTGATCTTTTCCAGGATTTCCAGCATACGTTTGGTACCGATACGGCAGGGAGTACATTTTCCGCAGGATTCTTCTACAGTAAATTCCAGGAAGAATTTAGCGATGTCTACCATACAGTCGTCTTCGTCCATAACGATAAGGCCGCCGGATCCCATCATAGAACCGATGGAAATCAGGTTGTCGTAATCAATGGGAATATCGAAATGCTCTGCCGGGATACATCCGCCGGAGGGGCCGCCGGTCTGAGCTGCTTTGAATTTCTTTCCGTTGGGAATGCCGCCGCCGATTTCCTCGATAACTTCCCGGAGAGTGGTACCCATGGGAATCTCCACCAAACCGGTGTTGTGGATCTTGCCGCCCAGAGCGAAAACTTTGGTTCCTTTGGATTTCTCGGTACCCATGGAAGCAAACCATTCGGGACCATTTAAGATGATCTGAGGAATGTTGGCATAGGTTTCTACGTTATTTAAGATAGAAGGCTTGCCGAAAAGTCCCTTCTGAGCCGGGAACGGAGGACGGGGTCTGGGTTCGCCGCGTTTTCCTTCAATGGAGGTCATAAGGGCGGTTTCCTCGCCGCAGACGAATGCTCCGGCGCCCAGGCGCAGGTCAATGTCAAAATCAAAACCGGTATCAAAAATATTTTTTCCCAGAAGGCCGTACTCTCTGGCCTGATCGATGGCAATGCGCAGACGCTCAACGGCTATGGGGTATTCTGCACGGACGTAAATGTATCCCTGAGTAGCGCCGATGGCATAGCCGGCAATGGCCATAGCTTCCAGAACGGCATGGGGATCGCCTTCCAAAACGGAACGATCCATAAATGCGCCGGGGTCGCCTTCGTCGGCGTTGCAACAGACGTATTTCTGGTCAGCGTCGTTCTGACGGGCCAGCTTCCATTTGAGGCCTGTGGGGAATCCTGCGCCGCCGCGGCCCCGGAGTCCGCTGTCTAAAAGCAACTGAATAACCTGGTCAGGAGTCATTTCTGTCAGGACTTTTCCAAGAGCCTCATAACCGCCGGTTCCAATGTATTCGTCAATGACTTCCGGATTGATAACGCCGCAGTTGCGAAGGGCGATGCGGTGCTGCTTCTTGTAGAAATCCGTGTCAGAAAGGGCTTTGATTTTGCCGGACTGGGTAACGGTTTCTTTGTAAAGCAGGCGGGTAACCACCCGGCCTTTCAGAAGATGCTCGGAAACAATTTCCGGAATATCTTCTACTTTTACCATAGAATAGAATGTGGCGTCGGGATAGACGATCATAATGGGGCCCAGGGCGCAGAGGCCGTGGCAGCCGGTCTGAACTACAGCCACTTCATCGGCAAGACCGTTTCTTTCGATTTCCGATTTCAGAGCTTCCATAATCTGCTGGCTTCCAGAGGAAGTACATCCGGTTCCGCCGCAGACTAAAACGTGTGAACGATACATGCTGCTTCCTCCTTTTTATTTAATGTCAGCGTGGTTTAAAGTGTATTCTTCTACCACATGGCCGCCGATTAGGTGACGCTCTATAACTTCCAGAGCCTTATCGGGGTTCATTTTAATATAGGTAACTTTGTCTTTGCCCGGTTCCATTACTTCGACAATGGGTTCATACTGGCAAAGGCCGATACAGCCGGTCTGGGTAACGGAAATTTTGTCCGTAAGCCCTTTTTCCTGGACTGCGTTTGCAAGAGTGCTTAAAACGGGTCTTGCGCCGCTGGCAATGCCGCAGGTTGCCATGCCAACTACCACACGGGTGTGATTGTGATCCTCAGCCCGCATACCAACCTGGTTTTGTACCCGTTCACGGATTGCTTTTAATTCAGCAAGGCTTTTCATGTATTATCCTCCAATCAGT
>CAMMNN010000057.1 GCA_946498245.1 uncultured Clostridium sp.
AATGGCAGGACATTTCCTTTGAGGATAAGCAGGCGGTTGTGGACGCTTTAATCAAGGTTATTAAGGTGGCAAACGGGAATATTGAAATCACATGGAAAATCTAAGGCGGTTTCAACCGCTATCATTTTTGAGGTAAATCTACTTCAATCTTCCCGTTTCGGTGAAGCCCTTCGGATCGTCTGCGATCAGTTGGATTCCAGAAACTTCTACGCATTCAATCCGGCATTTGACAAGTGCGGCGGTTCCTGCGCTGATTAACCCATTATACGGAGAGGCTGTTCTGTGAAAGGCAGCCTCTTTTGCGTTGTAATCTTTTTATAGATTAAAAACTTAAAAGTGAAAAAATTGAAGTGTTGGTTTGTATAAAATGCACAAAAATGAAAAATATTTTAATGAAAAATACAGATTGAAAATTTTTTTAATATCTTATATAGTATAGATACCAAATGAAAAGAAGAGGAGGAACGGTATTTATGAAAATGAAAAAACTGGTATCTGTATTGGTATGCGCTGGTATGGTTACAGGTATGACTGCCTGCGGAGGATCCAGCGATTCCGGCACAACTACCACAGCGGCAAGCGATACCACAGCGGCAGCGGCTTCTGAGGAAACGGAAGCGGCAGCCGGAGAGGAAGCTCCTGCAGCAGAGGGCGGAGCGGCAGCCATTACCCTTTGGACCTATCCTATCGGTTCCTGGGGCGATGCAGAAGTGGTAAACAGCATTGTTACCAATTTTAACGCGGCAAATCCGGACATTACTGTATCGGTAGAATATCTGGATTACACCTCCGGCGACGATCAGGTAACGGCAGCTATTGAGGCTGGAACGACCCCGGATATTATTATGGAAGGACCGGAGCGTCTGGTATCCAACTGGGGCGCAGCAGGCAAGATGGTTGATCTCCAGGATTTATGGGATGACGAAGCAGTAGCGGATATTTCTGCTGTCAGCGAAGCAGTAGTAAACGCCTGCAAATCTCCGGACGGCGTATTCTATGAGTATCCTCTGTGCATGAACGCTCACTGCATGGCAATCAATTACGAAGTATTTGAGCAGGCAGGAGCCCTTCAGTACATTGATCAGGACACCAGAACCTGGACTACAGAAGACTTTGGCAAGGCTCTTCAGGCATTAAAGGACAATGGCGTTGCTACCACCGGCGTTGTATACTGCGGCGGCCAGGGCGGCGACCAGGGAACCAGAGCGCTGGCAAAGAACCTGTACAGCGCTGCATTTACCAGCGAGGATCATACCGAGTGGACCATGAACAGCGAAGCAGGCGTTAAGGGTCTGCAGCAGTTAGTAGATTGGTGCAATGACGGTTTATTAAGCTATGACGCAGGCGCAGTTGCATCTGACGAGCTTCAGTTATTTGCTAACGGAACCATCGCAATGACCTTCTGCTGGAACGCATCCAACGAAGCAAACTATGCGTCTCAGGTAGCCTTTACTCCTTATGCAGTAGCATTCCCGTCTGATGATAAGGAACCCGAACTGGACGGCGGTATCTACGGCTTCGGTATCTTTGACAACGGCGACGAGGCGAAGATTGCAGCAGCAAAGAAATTCATCGAGTTTGTATGCGACGATCCGACTCAGGGACCGGAAAGCGTAAAGCAGTCTGGATTCTTCCCGGTACGGGAATCCTTCGGCAACGTATATGAGGGAACTGATGATGAGGCCCGCATGACCGCATTTGCATCCCTTATGGGTTACCTTGGAGATTACTACAATGTAACTCCGGGCTGGACCGAGCAGCGTACTGCATGGTGGAATATGCTGCAGAGCATCTTCGGCGGAACTGATGTAACGGAAGCCGCCAACTCCTATGCAGAAACCTGTAACGCAGCTACTCAGGCAGCTATGGCGCAGTAGGAAAGATTTAGATAAAGAAAAGCGGAGGACAGAGGAAGTACACCCATACAGGACTTTTATGGAGGGTGTACTTCCATAATTTTAAGCATTTTTAAAGGAGAATCAGTATGAAAATGAAAAGCGTGAGTCCCATGCAGAAAGCGCTGGTACGCAGAGAAACGATTTCAGCTTATCTGTTTCTGCTGCCCGCCCTGATTTTTTTTGTGGGATTTGTTGTAGTGCCGATGATCCTCTGTCTGGTAACAAGCTTTTTCAGCTACACTATGACGGAGTTCCGCTTTGTCGGATTCGATAATTATGTAAAAATGTTCCAGGATGAGATCTTTATTAAGGCATTGATCAACACCGTCCTGATTGTAGTGGTTTCCGTACCTGCAGTTACGGTGTTCTCTCTGTGGGTAAGCTCTATTATTTACAAATTGAATATGGCGGCCTGCTCCTTTTTCCGGTGCATTTTTTACATTCCGGTAGTTACAGGAACGGTAGCGGTAACCGTTGTATGGAAATGGATGTTTAATAAATACACGGGCCTTTTTAACTATGTCCTGACACAGACGGGAATTATTGACGCTCCTGTGAGCTGGCTGGGCGATTCCAAAACGGCTATTTGGTGTATCATTTTGATTTTGTTTACAACTTCTATCGGACAGCCTATTGTACTGTACATTTCAGCTTTAGGCAACGTAGATCAGTCTCTGGTTGAGGCGGCGGAAGTAGACGGAGCTACGGATATGCAGGTATTCTGGAAGATCAAATGGCCTCAGATTATGCCGACGACCCTGTATATTCTGGTTATTACCACCATTAACAGCTTCCAGTGCTACGCTCTGATCCAGCTTTTGACCTCCGGCGGTCCCAACCACTCCACGGAAACAATTATGTACTACATTTATTACCAGGCGTTTAAGCTGAACCAGTACGGTTACGGAAACGCCATGGGCGTTATTCTGGCCATTATTATCGCCGTTTTCTCTGCTCTTCAGTTTAAGGCGGCGGGAAAGAAAGATGATTAGGAGGTGCGGGAAATGAGAAAGTTAAGTCCATATAAAACCATTTCGGTGATTATTATAGCGATCCTTGCAGTCCTCTTTATATTCCCGCTCTATTGGATTCTGACAGGATCTTTAAAAGACGCGGCGGCCATTAACTCGGCTACGCCCCAATGGTTCCCCTTGGCCCCGACTCTGGACAATTACCACAGATTGTTTGAAAATCCGGCTCTCCGCTGGCTCTTCAACAGTGTTTTCATGGCGGTAATGGCCATGATTCTTACCTGTATTACAGCGTCCATGGCGGGATATGTGCTGGCAAAGAAGCGCTTTATTGGAAAGAATGTGCTCTTTAGTATTTTTATCTGTGCCATGGCTCTTCCCAAACAGGTTATTTTGATTCCCTTGTTAAAAGAAATGGCCTTTTTAAACCTCCACGACAATCTGTGGTCTGTAATCCTTCCCACAGTCGGCTGGCCTTTCGGCGTGTTCCTGATGAAACAGTTTTCTGAAGGCATTCCCGGAGAGCTTCTGGAGGCAGGCCGCATCGACGGCGCCGGAGAACTGAGGACATTTACAGACGTGGTAATTCCTATTATCAAACCGGGCGTAGGAGCCTTGGCTATCTTTACCTTTATTAATTCCTGGAACGATTACTTCCTGCAGTTAATCATGTTAAATTCCCGTACAAAGCTGACGATTTCTCTGGGTATTGCAAAGCTGCAGTCAGAAATGTCTACAGACTTTGGCCTCATTATGGCAGGCGCAGCTTTGGCGGCAGTTCCCATTATTACCATATTCCTTCTGTTCCAGAAGTACTTTACAAAGGGAATTACCATGGGCGCAGTAAAAGGCTAAGTCTTAGGAAGGAAAAGAGGAATGACAATGGACAAAAAAGAATTGCTTGAAAAAATCCGCGGCCAGATGATTATCTCCTGTCAGGCCGTGCCGGGGGAACCCCTGTATGTAGAAGAAAAATCAGTCATGTATCTTATGGCAAGGGCGGCAAAAATGGCGGGGACTCCCGCTATCCGTACCAGCGGCATCCGCGACGTAATTGCAATTAAAGAAGAAACGGATCTGCCGGTTATCGGTTTGGTGAAAATCCAATATCCGGGATATGAAAGCTACATAACTCCTACTATGAAGGAAGTGGACGAGCTGGCGAAGGCGGGTTCCGACGTTGTGGCTTTGGACTGTACCCTGCGGCAGCGTGGAGACGGAAAAACCATTAATGAGTTCATTGCAGAAATTAAGGAAAAATATCCTGAAATGATTTTAATGGCGGACATTTCCAATTATGAAGAGGGCATTAATGCGTGGAAATGCGGAGTAGACATCGTAGGAACAACCATGAGTGGTTATACGGATTACACTCCTAAGCTGGATCAGCCGGATTATGAGTTAATGAGGCGGCTGGCAACGGATATTGACATTCCCGTAATCGGCGAAGGGAAAATCCACAGTCCTCAGCAGGCTGTAGAAGCGCTGAAGACGGGAGTTTGGGCTATCGTAGTGGGAGGAGCCATTACCCGGCCTCTGGAGATTGCCAACCGGTTCATGGAAGCCATTGCAGAAAGCAAGGGAGGAGCGGTATGAGAATCGCCGCCCTGGACATTGGAGGAACCTCTATAAAATCCGGGGTCTGGAACGGAAAAGAAATCCTGGAATGGAGAGAAACGGACACCAATGCCAGAGAAGGCGGGAAACGCTTAATGGAAAAGGCTGTGGAGATCTTAAAGTCCTACGGAAGCTTCGACGCTGTGGGAATCAGTACGGCAGGACAGGTGGATACGGTGAAAAAGTCCATCTATTATGCCAATGACAATATTCCGGGCTATACAGGCATGGAAGTGGGAAAGATTATGGAAGAGGCCTTTGGAGTGCCGGCTGCAGTGGAAAACGACGTAAACGCCGCCGCCATGGGAGAAGGGTATTTAGGAGCTGCCGTGGGAATGAAGGATTTTCTCTGTCTTACTTATGGAACCGGAGTCGGAGGAGCCGTTGTCATAGACGGGCGGATTTACGAAGGAAGCAGCTATTCAGCGGGGAGCTTCGGGGGCATTGTGACCCACCCGGAGGCGCTGACTCAGAGTGAAGAATTTAGCGGCTGCTATGAAAAATACGCTTCCGCCACAGGGCTGGTGAGACTGGCTATGGCGGCGGATAAAGAGCTTACCAACGGAAGAGCCGTTTTTTCCGCTATGGACAGACCGGAAATCCGCGCAGTCATTGATCAGTGGATCGGCGAGATCGTTTTGGGACTTATCAGCCTGGTACACGTTTTTAATCCCTCCTGTATTATTTTAGGCGGAGGGGTTATGAGTCAGGAATACGTGCTGGTTCAGGTAAAAGAACGGCTGATTCCTCTGGTTTCCCCGGGCTTTCGGAATGTGGCAATCCTCCCGGCAAAATTGGGAAACAAAGCCGGCTTTCTGGGGGCCGCGTACCAGGCTTCTAAACTTATAAAAGCTTCCGCGCCGTAGCCTGAGCCGTAGCGGCCCGTGCCTGGGAACAGGATTCGGGATTTTGCTGGCAATAGGCGTGAAACAGGTAATCAATAATATAAAGCTGGCCGATTTTGGCCGCAATGGAGCCAGACTGAAGGGGACTTTCGCTGGGACCGCACAGCAGGCAGACATTAGCCAGCATAGCCGCCGGAGAATTAGAAAAATGCGTAATGAGAATAATGGCGGCGCCGTTGTTTTTAGCAGGCTTCAGGACGTCCAGCATATCTTTGGTGGCGCCGGAATAGGAGAAAAACAGAATGGCGTCCGAGGGGGTGCAGAGGGAAGAAGCCATGGCCTGCATATGAGAGTCTTCAATATGGATAAAATTGGACGAAGCAGTAGAAAAGCGGGCCCAGGCTTCCATGGCCATAACATTGCTTCCGCCCTGGCCGAAGCAGTAGATCCGCTTAGCGCGTGACAGAAGATCGACGGCGGTTTGGGCGCTGGCTTCATTAA
Source organism: uncultured Clostridium sp. (assembly GCA_946498245.1). GTDB lineage: Bacteria > Bacillota > Clostridia > Lachnospirales > Lachnospiraceae > UMGS1370. Next base: position 5,833 of record CAMMNN010000057.1, read on the forward strand.
AACGGGCCCTGGTTTCCGTCAGGGCAGCCATATTGATCTGATACAGCTTGCGGCAGATAGTTTCCAGACTGCCTTCTTTCATGGGGGAGGAATCCGGGTCCTCTGAAGGGGAATCCCAATCTTCAGCGGGATCTCCTGCCACGGTAGTGGGATCCGCTTTGGCAAGAGCCAGTTTGAAATCATTGTAGCCTACTAATCCCAGCATTTTGCAGAAACGGGTAATGGTCGCTTCAGATACGTGGCTGGCTTCGGCTAAACTGGTAATGGACATATACTGGGCTTCCGACTGGTGAGCAAAAATGTAATCAGCCAGCTTTTTGCCGGAACGGGTGAGAGAACTGTATCTGCTGGAAATAGAATCTAAGATGTTAGGCTGCATAAAAATACCTCCGCCATGGGCTGTGAAAATTAAGTGACCGTGTTGTCCAATGCCGATACGTCCGTGCGTGTAAACACGCCTGACGTACCCGTCATCATTATGAAAGCCGTGAGAATGTCCATGCAGCCTGGTGTGCAAGCACACCGTCTGCCTGTCCATTGAAACAGGGCTTTTGCTGAAACATGAAAGCCAGATGGCTCTGTGCCTTTGGCACTTCCGCCATCTGCCGGGTGTATTCGTAATCCGGCCTGCGGCCTGCTTACTCATACACCCTTGCCCGTCCGATGCCGATACGTCCGTGCGTGTAAACACGCCTGACGTACTCATCATCATTATGAAAGCCGTGAGAATTGCTCTGCATTTTCAATGCTCCCGCAATTCTCAACCTGTATTCGTATTCCGGGCTGCTGCCCTACATACTCATACAGGTTAGCGTTTCTAATGTCCATGCAGCCTGGTGTGCAAGCACACCGTCTGCCTGTCCATTGAAACAGGGCTTTCATAGTAAATTATAGTTGATTTTGGGGGAGAAGACAATCTTTTTTGGAAGAATCAGAAGCAATTATGGAAGGAAAAACAATTACATTTAGGGTTTGGAAATAAGGAAACCCGGTAAGGAAGGTGCAAACAATGAAGGACATATCAAAATATCAGGGAATTATACCGGCTTTCTATGCCTGCTACGATAAAGACGGGGCTATTAGTCCGGAAGGGGTTGAAAACCTTACACGCTACATGGTGGAAAAGGGAGTGAAAGGCGTCTACGTAGGCGGCTCTTCCGGAGAATGCATCTATCAAAGCGTAGAAGAGAGAAAGCTGGTTTTGGAGCACGTAGTAAAGGCGGCGGAAGGAAAACTGACCATTATTGCTCATGTGGCCTGCAACAATACGGCGGACAGTATGGAGCTGGCAGCCCATGCTGAAAAGCTTGGAGTTGATGCCATTGCGGCGATTCCTCCTATTTATTTCCATCTTCCGGAATATGCCATTGCCCGGTATTGGAATGATATTTCTGAGGCAGCCCCCAACACGGATTTTGTAATATACAATATCCCTCAGTTGGCAGGCGTTGCCCTGACTATGTCTCTCTTCCGCGAAATGCTGAAAAACCCCAGAGTGGCCGCTGTGAAAAACAGTTCCATGCCGGTTCAGGATATTCAGATGTTTAAAATGGAAGGCGGAGACGGCTTCGTAGTATTTAACGGACCTGACGAGCAGTTGGTTTCCGGTCTGGCCATGGGCGCGGACGGCGGAATCGGAGGAACCTACGGCGTTATGCCGGAACTGTATTTAAAGATTATGGAATTAGTAGAGAAAGGAGATCTGGTTAAGGCCAGAGAGATCCAGTACGCCGCTGATGCTATTATTTATGAAATGTGTAGCTGCAAAGGAAATATGTACGGCGTTATCAAAGAAATCCTGAAACTGAGAGAAGGCCTGGATATAGGCGGAGTAAGAAAGCCCCTTGCCAATCTGGAAGAAAGCGATATGCCCTGCGTAAAGAAATGCGCAGCTATGATCGACGAAGCAGTGAAGAAGTATTGCTAAAAACTGTATTTTTATAAAAACTTGGCGCTGATCCTGAAAAATGGATTCGGCGCCTTTTTCATTCTACAGGAAATTCCTCTTAATTTCCTGTAGAATAAAAAGCCCCTCCGGGCAGGAACGCACTGCGGCGGAGAATCCTGCAAAACAGGATTCTTTTTTATGTAATAGAGAATTTCGTCAAATTGCTTATTGACGAAGGCCGCGCATTGGGAGTAGGCTATGGGATAGCGATAAAGCGTTCCGGCGGAAAATGCCGTCGGGGAAATACGGAATTGAGGGATGAAAAAATGAGAGGAGCCGCTTTTGCGCCGGTTTTTAGGAAACAGAAGAATAAGCCGCTTCCAGCCGGCTATTTATTTACCAATGAAGATTTAAAAAAGCTGATTGCCCCGCTGATTGTGGAGCAGATTTTGGCGGTAACAGTGGGAATGGTAGATACTATGATGGTATCCAGTGCTGGAGAAGCGGCTACTTCCGGGGTATCTTTGGTGGATATGATTAATAACCTTCTGATTAATCTGTTTGCCGCTGTCTCTACAGGGGGAGCGGTGGTATCGTCTCAATTTCTGGGCCAGAAAAAGAAAGATAGGGCCTGCGAAGCCGCCGAACAGCTAATTGTCATTACAGGGCTTATATCCTGCGCGGTAATGATAGGATCCATTGTGTTCCGACGGGGGCTGTTGGGACTCCTTTACGGAAGCATTGAAGCCGACGTTATGGAAAACGCTTTAATTTATCTGATTCTTTCGGCCTTTTCCTACCCTTTTTTGGCTATCTACAATTCCTGCGCGGCACTTTTCCGTTCCATGGGAAATTCTAAAATATCCATGGAAGCATCCATTGTTATGAATATTATTAATGTGGCCGGAGATACCCTTTTTATTTTCGGTTTCCACTGGGGAGTGGCCGGAGCGGCCCTTGCCTCGCTGATTTCCCGTATTATCGCCTGCATGATTCTTTTGTACCGTCTGCACAATCCTAAGCTGGACATCCATATCTGTCTGAAAAGGCTGTCCTGGAAGGGGATGCTAATCCGGAGAATTTTGAACATTGGGATCCCGGGAGGCATTGAAAACAGTATTTTTCAGTTAGGGCGTGTTTTAGTAGTCAGCATTATTGCCATGTTCGGTACTACGCAGATTGCAGCCAATGCCGTAGCCAATAATCTGGACAGCATGGGTGTACTGCCGGGGCAGGCCATGAATCTGGCAATGATTACGGTCATTGGCCGGTGTGTAGGAGCCGGAGACTTTGTCCAGGCGGAATATTACGCAAAGAAGATGATGAAAATTACCTACCTCATTAACGGATTGTGCTGCAGCGCAGTAATCGTTACCATGCCCCTTACCATGCTGCTTTACGGCCTTTCTCCCGAAACACTGCAGCTTGCGGCGGTACTGGTGCTGATTCACGATGGCTTTGCCATTCTTTTATGGCCGGCCTCCTTTACCCTCCCCAATGTGCTGAGGGCTTCCAACGACGTAAAATTCCCCATGTGTATCTCTATTCTTTCTATGATAATTTTCCGCCTGGGAATCGGGTACGTTCTGGCGGAAGGGCTGGGGCTGGGAGCCGTAGGCGTGTGGTGCGCCATGGTATTAGACTGGATGGTAAGAGTACTGTGCTTTGCAGGCCGGTACCGGAGCGGGAAATGGAAAAAACTGGGGCGATCCTAGGAGCGTTAAAAAGGTAACGGGTGACAGAAGGGGAGAGGCCATGGTATAATATCCGCGAGAGCAATGAAAACGAAGTTTTCCGAGTGGGTACTGCGGGCATGGTATAATAACGGCAAAGTGGTTATTATACTGCACATACCGGTTTCTGCGTTTACCGCAGAAATCCGGGTGCTAAATTCCGCCGGAGGCTGCCATGGCCGCGCAGCGGACATGGTATAATAAACTTCAAAATCAGGATATGCTACGCATATCCTCCGCTGCTAAAGCAGTTCTGGGATTTTGTCGTTACCACATCAGGTAAAAACAAATGCCCGCTGCGCGGGCGCTAAGTTCTTATGAAAGAGCCTGAAGGGATAGATGAATGCAGGCAGGGCTTAGAGGATTAAAAAGAGAAATACAGATAAATTGGAGAACGACATGGCAAAAGGAATTATCAGTTTGGATTTGGATCAGACACTTTTAGATCACTCGGTTTTTGCGATTCCCGACAGTGCGTTGTACGCCTTGGAACACCTTAGAGAAAAATTTATTGTGGTTTTGGGAACAGGCCGGGATATGGACAATCACTATAGCAGGCAGTTTCGGGATCAGGTAAAGGCAGACGCCATTATCCATTTAAACGGAACGAAAATTACAGTGGGGGACCAGGTGATTTTTGAACACTTCATGGATCGGGAATTACTGCTGGAGCTGTTAAATTACGCCAGCGAGAAGTCCTACAGCATAGGGGTAACCATTGGCGACGAGGATTTTTATATGAATCCCAAAAAAGTAGAAGCCCTGGATGTGAAGCGCTGGGGAAAGTGCATGAGAAATTTTAGAGATCCCTGGGAGCTGGCCAATATGAAGATCCATACTCTGGCCTATCAGGGTTCAGAAGAAGGGGCGCTGGATATTGAAGCCCGTTTTCCGGAGCTGAAGCTTCCTATGTTTGCCGGAAAAATGGGGGCGGACGTGGTAGAAAGGAAAGCGTCTAAAGCAGAAGGCCTCAAGCGGCTGTGCAAGTATTACGGCGTGGATTTAAAAGATACCGTAGCCATTGGGGACAGTATGAATGACTATGAAATTTTAAAAACTGCCGGCCTGGGAATTGCCATGGGAAACTGTATTGAAGAACTCAAGGAGGCGGCGGATTATATTACATCTGACATCGGAGAAGACGGGGTGTACAGAGCCTGCCGGCATTTCGGATGGATTCCTGCAGCCTCTTTTGAAGCAAAAGGGGGAAAATAGTATGGAAAAATTTGATTTGATTGTAATCGGCGCGGGACCCGGCGGATATACGGCAGCCTTGAAAGCTGCGGATTTTGGCCTGAAAACCCTTGTAATAGAAGAAAGGGAATTAGGCGGCGCGTGTACAAACCGGGGATGTATTCCCACAAAAGCCCTTTTGTATGCTTCCGGCTGTTTCAGCAAAATGCAGCACTGGGATGAGATAGGAGTTTCGGCGGATTTTATTTCCTTTGATTTTAAAAAAATGCAGCAGTATAAGGACAAAGCCGTAAAAACCTGCCGGGAGGATTTAAGCCGGCTTTTTGAAAAAGCCGGTATTGAGTATGTCCATGGAAAGGCTGTGCTTGGCCCGAATCTGACAGTGGAAACAGAAGAGAAAGATGGCCCAAAGGTATATCAGGGCAAGAATATCCTTATTGCCACAGGGGCGGTAAGCGGAAATCCCCATATACCGGGAGCCGATCTGCCGGGGGTCTACACCAGCAGCCAGTTGCTGGCGGCAAAGACCTGGAATTTTGATCGTGTAACCATTATCGGCGGCGGAGTAATCGGCGTAGAGTTTGCCACGATTTTCCAATCTCTTTGCTCCAAAGTAACCATATTGGAAAAAGGCCCCCATCTGCTGGGTCCTATGGACAGCAGAGTGGCCCAGGAGCTGGAGGAGAGCCTGAAGAAAAAGGGAATCGCCGTTTTCTGCAATGCCGACGTAAAGGGAATTGAGGAGAAAGACGGCCTGTGCTGCTATGCCGAAAGAAATGGGGAAGAAATTTGCGTAAAATCCGGGGCCGTACTCATGGCGGTGGGAAGGAAGCCTAATTTCACCAGCCTGCTTTCAGGCGAAGTATCGTTAGAACAGACAAAAGGACGGATTGCTGTCAATGAAAGCTTTATGACCAGCCATCCGGGGATCTATGCAGTAGGGGATGTGGCTTCGGAGATCCAGTTGGCCCATGCGGCGGCAGCCCAGGGAACCTACGCTGTGGAGGCCATTGCCGGAAAGCCCCACAGCATCCGTTTGGAAACAGTGCCTTCAGGAATGTATGTGCGGCTTCCTATTGTGCCAAACTGCATTTATACGGATCCGGAGATTGCTACAGTGGGACTGACGGAAGAGGCAGCCAGAGCCCAGGGACTGCGGGTGCGATGCGGGTACTATTCTATGACGGAAAATGGCAAATCCATTATTGCCGGCCAGGAAGAAGGATTTATCAGCCTGATTTTTGAAGGCTGCTCCAACACCCTCATAGGGGCTCAAATTATCTGCCCCAGGGCCACGGATATGATTGGGGAGATGGCTACGGCCATAGCCAATGGGCTGACAGCGGGCCAGCTTTCCATGGCCATGAGAGCCCACCCCACCTACAGCGAAGGAATATCCAAGGCTATAGCCAATGCCATGGGTCAGATTTTATAAGGTCTGCCTGCTGAATAAAAATAAATGACAAAATTAATCAACAGAAAGAGGAGAAAAACCATGAATCAGATTCAGGAACGTTTGGAGAAATTACGGACGCTGATGGAGGAACGCTCCATAGACGCATACCTTGTCCCCACCTCCGATTTTCACGAATCGGAATACGTAGGGAAATACTTTAAATGCCGGGAATTTATAACCGGTTTTACCGGATCTGCCGGCACTGCTGTTATTACCAAAGATGAGGCGGCCCTGTGGACAGACGGCCGGTATTTCGTGCAGGCGGCGGCCCAATTGGCTGGTTCCGGCGTTCTTTTGCAGAAAATGGGACAGGAAGGAGTACCTTCTATTGAAGAGTATCTGTTAGAAAAAATTCCCCAGGGGGGAACTCTGGCCTTTGACGGACGGGTAGTAAACACAGCAGAGGGAGAAGCCCTGGAAGACGCATTAGGGGAAAAAGACATTGCCATTGCCTGCCAGGAGGATCTTATCGGTGAAATCTGGGAAAACCGTCCGGGACTGCCTGCGGAACCCGTTTGGATCTTAGACACCGCATATGCAGGAAAGACCCCTCAGGAAAAGATCAAGGCCCTGAGAGAAGAAATGGAAAAGAAGGGTGCATCAGTTCATATTCTGACCACGTTAGACGACATTGTCTGGCTGCTCAATATTCGAGGAAACGACATTGAGTGCAATCCGGTGGTGCTCTCTTATATGATGGTAACCAAAGAAAACATTTGCCTCTACATCAATCCGGAGGTGTTAAAGGATAATGTAAGAGAATATCTGGCCCAGGCCGGAGTAACCATTTGCCCCTACAATGCCATTTATGAGGACGTTTCAAAACTGAAGGGCCAATGCGTTATGATGGAAAAGAGCCGCACAAACTTTGCCCTGAGCCAGCTTTTAGACGAAACCAACGAAATTATCAATGTCCAGAACCCGACGGCTCTCATGAAGGCTGTGAAAAACCCTGTAGAAGTGGAGAATATAAAGAAGGCCCATATTAAAGACGGCGTAGCCGTGACCCGCTTTATTTATTGGCTGAAACAGAACATCGGAAAAATTCCTATGGATGAAATCAGCGTTTCGGAACACCTGGAAGAGCTGCGGAAAAGCCAGGAAGGCTATCTGGGGCCCAGCTTTACGACGATTTCCGCCTACGGATCCAATGCGGCAATGTGCCATTATTCCGCCACCAAGGAGAGCAACCGGACTTTAGAGGCCAAAGGGCTGTACCTGGTAGATTCCGGCGGACAGTACTACGAGGGAACCACGGATATTACCAGAACGGTTGTTATGGGAGAGCTGACGAAAGAAGAGAAAGAACACTTTACCCTGGTGGCGATGAGTATGCTGCGTCTGGGGAATGTCCGCTTCCTGTACGGCTGCCGGGGATTAACCCTGGATTACGTTGCGAGGGAGCCGTTCTGGAGCCGGGGATTAAACTTTGATCACGGAACAGGCCACGGCGTCGGCTACCTTTTAAACGTTCATGAAAGGCCCAATGGAATCCGTTGGAAATTAGTTCCGGAACGTCAGGACAACTGTGTCCTGGAGGCCGGAATGGTAACTTCAGACGAGCCGGGAATTTATATTGAAGGCAGCTACGGAATCCGCACAGAAAATCTGACGGTTTGCGTCGAAGACGTGAAAAATGAGTACGGGCAGTTTATGAAATTTGAATTTTTAACTTATGTACCCATTGATCTGGATGGAATTGACAAGAGCTTAATGCGCCCTGAGGACGTGGAGATGCTGAATCAATACCACAAAGACGTTTACGAGAAAATATCTCCTTATCTGGAGGGAGAGGAAAAAGAGTGGCTGAAAGAGGCAACAAGATCAATTTAAAAGAGGAAAAGAAAATGGCGCAGCAGGCAAAGCCGAAAAATACCTGTAAGGCAGAAGAAAGACCAGGGAGAGCCGTAAAAAAAGCGGGCTCTCCCTGCCCGGTTTCCGGACGGTGCGGAAGCTGTCAGTATCTCCATATGACCTATGAAGAACAGTTAAAAAAGAAGAAAAAAAGATTAGAGACATTGCTCTCCGGCCTCTGTCCCGTCAAAGGAATCCTGGGGATGGAGAACCCTTTCCACTACAGGAATAAAGTTCACTGGGTATTCGGTTACGACCGAAAAGGAAAGCCCGTATCCGGAATCTACGAAGGGGGAAGCCACCGGATTGTCCCCATAGAAAGCTGCCTCATAGAAGATGAGAAAGCCGACGAAATCATTTCCACAATCCGACGGCTGCAGGCATCCTTTCGGATTTCCAATTATAATGAAGATACGGAGCGGGGGCTTTTGCGCCATGTGCTGGTAAAGCGGGGGTTTGCCACGGGAGAGATTATGGTGGTTTTGGTTACGGCTTCGCCGGTATTCCCTTCCAAAAATAACTTTGTCAAGGCCCTTAGAAAAGAGCATCCGGAGATTACCACCATATTGCAGAACATAAACGGCCGGGGAACCAGTATGGTTTTGGGAGAGTGGGAGCAGGTGCTTTTCGGTCCTGGCTTTATTGAAGATAAGCTCTGCGGCTGTACCTTCCGTATTTCAGCAAAATCTTTTTACCAGGTTAATCCGGCGCAGACGGAAATCCTCTACCGCAAGGCCCTGGAATTAGCGGCTTTAACAGGAAAAGAGACGGTAATCGACGCTTACAGCGGCATCGGAACCATCGGAATCATAGCCAGCCGTAAGGCCGGCAAGGTAATCGGCGTAGAATTAAACCCTGACGCAGTCCGGGACGCCGTTCAAAACGCCAAAAGAAATGCTGTCGCCAATATCCGTTTTTACTGTAACGACGCAGGCCGCTTCATGGTTCAGATGGCGGCCCAAAAAGAACGGGCCGACGTGGTCATTATGGATCCGCCGCGAAGCGGAAGTACACGGGAATTTATGGACTCCATCGCTGTTCTGAAGCCGGATCGGGTCATATACATCTCCTGCGGCCCCGAAAGTCTGGCAAGAGATCTCAAATACATGAAGACCCTGGGCTATTCTGCCAAAGAGGCGTGGGGCGTGGATCTGTTTCCGTGGACGGAGAATATAGAATGCTGCGTGAAATTGTGCCGGAAAAGGTAGTTCCCTATATGTACAAATAATAGTGCGCTATTGACATGATGTTGAAAGCGTGCTATTATTTTGTTGGTGTGAGATTTTAGGGAAAGGAGCGTAAGGAATGCCGGGATATACACCAAGCGGATTATTGATTAAGCAGATACACGATTGTCTTGATAAACAGGCAAATAATTCTCTAAGAGATCTAAATTTAACGATGATGCAAGTGTCTGTTTTAACAGCCTTACAGGAATCGAATGGAAAACAGCTTTCAATGAAAGAATTGGAACGGTATTTTGGAGTGGCGCAATCAACAATGACAGGGATCGTTTCCCGTCTGGAGCAAAAAGGATTTGCCGAAGCCTTCGGAGATGTATCGGACAAACGCATTAAGATAGTACACATTACTCCTGCCGGCGAGGTCTGCTGCGAAAAAGCAGATTCCAGCAAGGATAATGCAGAACAAATTCTTTTACGAGGTTTTTCGAATGAAGAGCGCAAGCAATTAAATACCTTTCTTACGAGAATATTAGATAATTTTAAGTAGAAAATGCCCACTGACATCTGTGGGTACATTTTTAAATAAAATAATAGCGTGCTATTGGAGTGGAGGCTTCTATGAAGAATAATAAATCGTTGGAAATCTTTGAAAATGCATCAGTGTGGAAAGCCGTATTGCAAAATGCGCTGCCTGCAATGGCAGCAATGCTTATGGTACTGGTATATAACCTTGCAGATACCTTTTTTATCGGACAGACGCATGATGATTTGCAAGTGGCAGCAGTGTCCTTGGCAACTCCTGTTTTTTTGCTTTTTATGGCTGTTGGAATGATCTTCGGCATTGGGGGAACGTCAGTAATATCCCGGGCGTTGGGAGAGGGAAGAAAAGATTACGCAAAAAAGGTCTGTTCTTTTTGTATGTGGGGATGTGCCGGTGTCGGCGTTATTATGTCGGTTCTATTTTTGATCTTTATGAATCAGATTCTTACTTTCGTAGGGGCGAGTGCAGATACATGGGAATATGCAAAAATATATCTTGTGATCGTTTGTTTTTCCGGCCCATTTGTTTTAATTGGGAATTGCTATTCTAATATTGTTCGTGCAGAGGGACAGTCTGCAAAAGCAATGATGGGGCAGTTAATCGGTAATTTGGCTAATGTCATTCTTGATCCGATTATGATTTTAGTATTTCATTGGGATATTGCCGGTGCAGCCATTGCTACGGTAATTGGAAATGTCATAGGCGCAGGATATTATATTTTATACTTCTATAAGGGAGAATCAACACTTAGTATCAGCCTAAAAGATTTTTCTTTAGAAAAAAAGGTGGTTTCCAGTGTACTGACAATAGGCCTTCCGGCTGCTATTGGCTCATTTCTAATGAGTGTATCCAATATTATGATGAATGCTCAAATGACAAAATACGGTGATATGGCTGTGGCAGGTGTTGGTGTAGCCATGAAAGTAACTATGATGACAAGCCTGGTTTGTATCGGTTTAGGACAGGGAATACAGCCATTGCTGGGCTACTGCATTGGCGCAAAAAATTGGGACAGATATAAAAACTCACTCAAAATTTCTTTAATACTTGCGTTGGCTTTGAGTATAGTACTTACCGGAACTTGTTATATATTTTCAAACCAGATTGTACGTATGTTTTTGACAGATATAGAAGCCTTTGATTATGGTGTGTCATTTTCTCATGTTTTTCTCAGCACCAGTTTCCTTTTTGGAATATTCTATGTGTTCACTAACGCATTGCAAGCCAGCGGCGCAGTGACAGAATCTTTCATTGTCAACATATCGAGGCAAGGCCTAATTTTTATACCCGCTATGTTTATATTAGGGGATATTTTTCATGCAATAGGATTGATATGGGCGCAGCCAGTGGCAGATATATTGTCATTAATATTAGCAATCATCCTTTACGCCAGAAAATCCAAAAGGATGATAACTGCGTAAATATATACTTATCCGTCGATGTTCAGGTTTTTTTCGCCCCATTCTTTTATAACATCTAAAACAGGAAGAAAACTCTTTCCGAGGTCTGTTAAAGAATACTCTACTCTTGGCGGCACTTCTTTATAATCAAACCGCGAGATAAAACCGTCAGCTTCTAACTCCCTCAACTGTTTTGTCAAAGACGATTCTGTAATATCGCCAATGTGCCGCCGGAGTTCCCCAAACCTTTGAATATTTTTGACGCCAATATAATAGAGAATTTCTAACTTCCACTTTCCGCCTAATAGCTTCTGTACGGTTGATATTGTTACACAGCGTTCAATCGCTAATTGTGTTTTTCTCATTTTGTCACTCCCTTCATTATGGACTATTGATTCTATCATGCATACGCAAGAAAATCAATGTACTTCAAAAAAGTACAGTACTTTTCAAATTATTGTACATTGATATAATGAGGATAAAGAAAATGAAAGGAGCGATTCTTATGCACTATACAGGAACAATTTGGAGGCCGCCTTATGAAGCTTCTTCATTCCTTTTGGAAGCAACAGCAGGTTGTACACACCACCAATGCAAATTTTGTACTTTATATGATGATTTACCCTTCAAATTTAAAATGACGCCTATGGAAGATATTGAATCCGACTTAAAAGAAGCAAAAGAACAACTCCGGCTTCTGATAGGCCATAAAGTATCACGCACATTTTTGACAGGGGCAAATCCCTTTGTGCTAAAGGCTTCCCGTCTATTAGAAATTGCTGACCTTATACACCAGTATTTTCCGGACAATAAAACAATCGGCTGCTTTTCGCGGATAACGGATATTACGCTGAAGACGGAGGACGAACTTGTGCAGCTAAAAAATGCGGGATATGACAGTCTGACGATTGGTATTGAAACTGGCGATGACGAAGCACTTACATTTATGAACAAAGGGTATGCTTCGACGGATATTATTACTCAATGCAAGCGTTTAGATAATGTGGGAATTAGTTATAACTTTTTCTATCTTACAGGCGTTTCCGGTGCGGGACGGGGCGAATTTGGGGCAAAGGCAACAGCAGCCGTATGCAACCAACTGCATCCCAAAATCATAGGAGCAAGTATGCTGACAATCTATCCAAATTCTGAACTGTATGACGAAATTCAAAAAGGCAACTGGAAAGAAGAACAGGAGATTGAAAAATACAAAGAGTTAAAAACCCTTATTGAAAGTTTGGATATTCCTGTTTGGTTTGCAGCCATGGGGGCTTCTAATGCTATCCCTATTCAAGGAACACTGCCGAAAGATACGAGAAAAGTAATAAATGTATTAGAACAGATTATTGGAAATATTGATGAAAGCGAACTGCGGAATTACAGAAAAAATCTCCGGCATTTATAAAGGAGGATTTTATTTTGCACTTTACTGGCAGAACATGGCGGCCACCCTATGAAGCAAGTTCATTTATCGTATAGGTTACGTCTGGCTGTACCTACAACAAATGTAGGTTTTGCAGCCTATATAAAAACGAAAGTTTCTGTATGTCGCCATTACAAGAATTTAAAGAGGACTTGGAAGAACTATCGAAATGCTGTTAATAGTGCGAAAGTATTCAGCAAAGTAAATCCACGTTTTATTTCTGTCGATTCTTTGACCCTATTTCCAGACACAGAATTATATCAAATGGCGCAGGAGGGAAAATTTATTCCTGCGGGAGAAAAGGAACGCCTAATGGAATTGCAGACATTTATCAAGAATTTGCAAATCAGAACACACCTGTTTGCAAATTCCGTATCTAACTTCTACCCAACAGACGCATTTCTTCCAAAGGAGAGAGAGGAAATTATCAACGAACTGCAATATGTGATAGATACGGTTAGCGAAGAAGAAATGCAAGCATACAGGAATAATTTACATTCATTAGTACTACTTAAATAGGAATAGAAAAAGGGTTCTGCCTATGGTATAATTTAGTATATCGTGGCGGGGCTCTTTTTGTATGAAAGGAGCATGAGCATGAGCGGGAAAAGGCGGGATAGCCGAAATCGTATTCTTCGCAACGGAGAGAGTCAACGCCAGGACGGACAGTTTGCGTATAAATATATTGATACAACCGGGAAACCTCAATTTGTTTACAGTTGGAAACTGGAAAAGACAGACAAGACACCGCCGGGAAAGCGGGACGACCTTTCTTTAAGAGAAAAGGAAAAAC
>CAMMNN010000058.1 GCA_946498245.1 uncultured Clostridium sp.
TGCAATTCATTCAAAAATTTCATTTTAGGTCTTGACATTTAATAGTTAGTCTTTCCAGCAAAGTCCGGGTGGACAACTTCTTCCACCCTGCATACTCCTCTGGTATCGTGCATCACATATTCATGAACCTGAAACATAACAATCACACTCCTTCCCAATATATTTTACCGCCTCAAAAGCCGTCTTTGTAAGGAAAACTTTTATTTTCATCATTTTGCCGCAAAAAACAGGAGAGATTTTTGTGGAATTTTCTGCTATAATCGAAAAAGGGCCTTCTGCAGAAAGCAGAACCGGCCTTGATGAAACTATTTTAATTTGAGGTGATTCCATTGAAAAGTCAGCTTTCCCTTACTGAAGGCAGTCTTGTTAAAAGCGTAATTGTATTTTCCATCCCCTTCCTTCTGGCCAATTTGATTCAGGCTCTTTACGGGGCAGTGGATCTGATGGTCATTGGGTGGTACTGTTCCCCGGAAAGCGTAGCGGCGGTTTCTACCGGTACTCAGGTAACCCAAATCATCACCAGCATGATTTCCGGCCTGACCCTCGGAGGCACTGTGCTGGTAGGGCGGTATGTGGGAATGAACAAACCCGAGGACGTGCGGGAAACCATTGCCACCAACCTGACCCTTTTCTTTATAGCCGGACTGATTCTCACCGTCCTTTTGCTTGCCTTTGTTTCCCCTATCCTGACGGCTTTAAAGACCCCGGCGGAATCTTTTGCCCTGGCCCGCCAATACGTATCCGTCTGTGCCGCAGGCGTGGTATTTATCTGCGGATACAATGCCATCAGCGCCATTCTCAGGGGGTACGGCGACTCCAAAAGCCCCCTGCTTTTCGTAGCCATTGCCGGCGTCTGCAATCTCATCGGCGATATTGTGCTGGTAAAATACTGTGCCATGGACGTGGTTGGTACGGCTATTGCCACCATTGCTTCTCAGGGAATCAGCATGATTCTGGCAATGATTTATCTCAACAGAAAGAATTTTATCTTCCGTTTTACCCCCGGTAATTTCCGTATTTACCCGGTTCGGGCCAGAGAGCTGGCCAAAGTGGGGATTCCCATCTCCCTTCAGGAATGTATGGTACGCCTTTCTTTCCTGTATCTGACCTCTGTTACCAACCGCCTGGGAGTCAGCGCCGCCGCTGCCGTGGGAATTGCCAGCAAATACGACGTTTTCGCCATGCTTCCGGCCACTTCGGCAGCCAACGCTCTGGCCGCAATTGTCGCCCAGAATTACGGAGCTGGAAAGTACCGGAGAATGAACCGCGCATTGACTGTGGGAATCTTATTTGCCCTGCCATTTTCCGCCGCCTTTTTCCTCTGGGCTCAGATAAATCCTGCCTCTATGATAAGGGTCTTCTCTGACGACAGCGCCATTATCGCCGCCGGGATCCCCTTCTTTAAAACCTGCAGCTTCGACTACCTCTGCGTCCTGTTAGTCTTTACGTTTAACGGCTATCTCAACGGCCGTTCCAAAACCATTTTTACCATGGTAAGCTGCTGCTTTGGAGCGCTGGCCTTGAGAATGCCCCTCATTTACATTGCCTGCCATTTTGCCCCGGATCAATTAGGAATTATCGGAACCGTAGCGCCTACTGTATCCGGAATCATGGCTGTTTATACTTTTTTCTACCTGATTCGTCTTATGAAGAAAACGCCTGACAGGGCCGCGTAAAGGGAGGCTTTAGGCCTCCCTCTGGGAAATTTTTTTATTCAGCACGTTTATCAGCATTTCAATAAACAGGAAAAAAGTAATGGTATCGTCCAAAAGATAGGGGCTTCCGGAATGGCTGATATAGGGCAGCATAATCACTTCATCTACTGCCTTTATTAACGGCGATTCCGGGGTCATGGTAATCAGGATTACCTTGGCACGGTTCTGGCGGTAGGCGTTGGCTATGTCAATATACTGCTCCATTCCGCTGATAGAAAAAATCATTACCGCGTCTCCTTGTTTCAGTATTCGGGTATAATTGTCCATAACGGAGCTGTCCTCTACGGCATGGCTGTCGATATTCAGCCGATTCAGCCGAAAAGCCATCTGCCGAGCCGAAAGGCCGGAATGCATATACCCCAAAACCAGTACACGGTTGGCATACAGTATGGTATCCGCTATTCCCAAAAGCCTCTCTGACTGCTCTATGCCTTCCATCTGTCCCATACATTCTTTGTAATATACCAGCACGGAATCTCCGCTTTCCGCCGACTTCTCCTGCAGCGCCGCCTGAGGTGTCAGGGATTCTTTTGAAAGAGTATATTTAAACTCCGAATACCCTTTAAACCCCAGCTTCTGGCACAGCCGAATCACAGCGCTTCGGGAGGTTTTGCAGGATAATGCAACGGCTTCACAGGAAAATCTCCGGGCGTCATAGGGGTACTGCAGGAAATACTCTGCAACTTTTCGTTCATTTTTGGACAATTCAGGAAGCATTTCTTTCATTCGTTCTAAAACAGACATCTCTTTCGTCTCCAAACAGCAATATTTTCACAGTGATTTCTATAAATTCAGTATAACAGACCGTTTCAAAAAAGTCCACCCGAACATTTTTGGACATCTCTCTAGCCATCTATCCCCCTTTTCTTTGCATTTATGTACAAAATTGAACATTATTCTTTGTATATAATGTAGATTTTTGAACATTTTCACGTTTTCAAATTGACTCCTGCCCAATTCCCTTTTATACTAAGGGCATAAGACAATATTCCCGGGCCCGGAATATTTACAGTATGGAGAAAAACAATAGGAGGAACTTCTTATGGCGATAACAAATTACCAAGATACCGCAAAAACCATTATCCGCCTTTCCGGAGGGGAAAGCAATTTTGTTTCTGTGGAAAACTGTGCAACCCGTGTCAGGATCCAGTACCAAAACCTGGATAAAGTTGATGTGGAAGGCCTTCGCCAGATCGACGGCGTACTGAGCGTCATTGTAAAGGGCGCCGTTCAGCTTGTAGTAGGACCAGGAGTCTGCAATAAATTATGCGAGGCCCTCAAAAAAGAGCTGCCTTCTGTAGCTGTAACCGATGGCCCGGAGATTGCGGATGACTCCTCTTCTCCCGCAAAAAAGGACAATCCTTTAAAGATCTTTTCGGATATTTTTGTCCCCACCCTTCCGGCCATGATCGCCGGCGGTATCGTACAAGGCCTCAATAATGTACTGAAATCCTTTGCCGCTTCTCAGGCTGCGGCCGCAGGCATTGCCGCTACGGAAAGCCTGTCAGCCACCCAGGTATGGCTTCAGCAGTTCCACCTTCTGGGACTGAGCAATATTATGGATCTGATGTACGCCGCTGTTTTCAGCTATCTGGCCATCTACGTAGGCTACAATGCCGCCAAGCGCTTCAAAGCGGAACCGGTGCTGGGAGCCGTTCTGGGCTGTATTACTCTTTCCGGCAGTCTGACGGCCTTCGGGGTCACGTCCGGGCAGGGCGGGCTTATCGGCGTTATTGCGGGAGTCCTCCTGATGGCTCAAATTGAAAAGCTGATGCGGAAAATTATTCCAAATTCCGTAGCTGTTATTTTTGTCCCCACCCTGACACTCCTTATTACTACAGCAGCCATGGTCGTTATCCTGATGCCTATCTGCGGAGTAATTTCTACAGCCATTGTATCTGGCCTAATGTGGGTATTGGACGTTACGGGCATCTTCGGCGGCTTCCTTTTAGCAGCCCTGTTCCCGTCCCTGATTTCCACCGGCCTTCACCACGGCCTGGGAGCTATCCACATGGAAATGCTCAATACTCTCGGGACTGCCCCGCTGCTCTCCGTTCAGGTTATGAGCAACGCCGGAATGGTAGGAGCTGCCTGCGGCATTTTCCTCCTTACCAAAAAGAAAAACGTTAAAGAGGCCTGCAAAGGCGCCATTCCCACCTCTTTCCTGTGCGTTGGCGAACCGGTTATCTACGGCGTGTGCCTGCCCTCCGGCTTCGGCTTTATTACCGGTTCCATTGGAGCCGGCATCGGCGGCGCCCTTATCCGTCTCTTCAACGTTTCCTTCAGCGCTATGGGTATGGCAGGTATGTCCGCCCTTCCTCTGGTAGCTGACGGCAAATATATCTTCTATCTTATCAGCTACCTTGGCGGCGCGGCGGCAGCGTGTGCTCTGACCTATATTGTGGGAAAAGCAAGACACTATGAATAAATCCCAATAAAAGAAATGAGGTAAATGCAATGCGGGCAATTATGGTAATGTTCGACACTCTCACGAGAAAATTCCTTCCCAACTATGGGAACACCTGGGTACAGGCCCCAAATTTTCAGCGGCTGGAAGAACACTGTACCCGCTTTGACTGCTTCTATGGCGGGAGTCTTCCCTGTATCCCGGCCAGAAGAGAGCTTCACACCGGAAAATACAATTTCCTCCATCGCAGTTGGGGTCCCTTAGAGCCCTTTGACAACTCCGTCATGGACGTGCTGCGGTCCCACGGCGTCTATTCCCATCTGATTACGGATCATTCCCATTACTGGGAAGACGGAGGAGCCACCTACCACAACCGTTTTGATTCCTGGGAAGGATTTCGGGGCCAGGAGGGGGATCGCTTTGTGGCCCGGGATACTCCCGCCGCCATTCCAAAAGATCGCCATTCTTTAAATAAAACCGGGATCTCCGTAGATCAGCATTACCATAACCGGACGCGCCAACAGCGCCAGGAGGATATGTCCGGGGTCCGCACGTTCCAGTGCGGACTGGATTTCCTAAAAGAGCACAAAGATCTGGACAATTGGTTTGTCCAGATCGAATCCTTCGATCCCCACGAGCCCTTCTACGTACCTCAAAAATACCGGGATCTCTATGGCCTGCCAGAAGAGGAAACCCTTAACTGGCCCCGGTACGGCATGGTTCCTTCCGGAGATTACCGGAAAGATCTGGAGGACGGAGCAAAGGAATACGCCGCCCTTCTCAGCCTGTGTGACGAAAATCTGGGGAAAATCCTGGACTTTATGGATCAGAACAATATGTGGAAGGACACTATGCTCATTGTCAATACGGATCATGGATTTTTGCTGGGAGAACACGAATGCCTGGGGAAGAACTTCCCTCCCCTTTTCGACGAGCTGGTTCATCTCCCCTTCTTCCTCCATGTACCTGGGGCTGCTAACCCCAAATCCATTTCCCAGCTCTGCTCTACCGTAGACATTGCCCCAACCCTTTTGGACGCCTTTGGCTGCGACTGTGACTCTCTGGGGGATATTGACGGAGTTTCCCTCCTTCCTTTGGTAAAGGCCGGTACGGCAGGACGTACCCATGCCCTGTATGGGATCCATGGTTCCTACACCTGTTATACCGACGGGGAATACACCTTTATGAAAGCCGGCACAGGCGACGCTCCCTTTTTCGAGTATACCCTCATGCCGGTTAATATGAGAGGTTTCTTCTCTTCCCAGCAGCTTAAAGAAGCCCACCTGGTACCCGGCTCCCGCTATTCCAACGGTATTCCCTGCCTGAAGATTCCAGGCCAGAGCATCTATCACTCGGAAACATTCGGCGACCGGCTGTACTGCCTTTCCTCGGATCCGCAGCAGACAGTCAATCTGCTGAATGACGAAAACCGTTCCTGCTGGGAGCAAAAGCTTTCCCAGGCCCTTACGGAAGCAGGCGCTCCGGAAGAAGAATTTGCCCGTCTGGGACTGTAATGTGCAAAGAAACCAGCCGCTGACTGCAGTTGGTTTCTTTTTGATTTCCCATCAGGGTTCTATTTGATTCATTTTCAGGGCCTTCGAGATCTTCTGAAATACCTCTGTCAGTTCAATAGGCTTATTGATGTGGCCGTTCATGCCGCAGGACAAGCTTTTTGCCTTGTCCTCGGAAAAGGCATTGGCCGTCATGGCCAAAATCGGTATGGTTTTCCCATCGCTTCTCTCCATGGCGCGAATGGCTTTCGTGGCCTCGTACCCGTCCATCTCCGGCATTTGGACATCCATCAAAATCAGGTCGTAGTATCCCGGCAAAGAAGCCGCAAATTTTTCTACCGCTTCCTTCCCATTAACTGCTGCCTCAAGAACAGCGTTGGTTGTACCAATAAGCTCCACAGCGATTTCCAGATTCAGTTCATTATCTTCCGCAATTAAGAACCGTTTGCCGCTAAAGTCGTAACCCATTCCTTCTTCCGTGTCTTCGTCCCGCCGCTTTCCCGCAAACAGCTCCGACAGCAGGGCGGACAGGGCGGATTCAAACAGGGGTTTGGTAATAATGGATACGGCTCCCGCTTTCCGGCTCTCTTCCCGAATATCCGAAGCGTCATAGGCCGACATCAGGATTGCCGCCGGCGTTTTCGTCACCGAGGCTTCACAAATCCGCCGAATGGTTTCCACTCCGTCAATATACGGCATCTTCCAGTCAATCAGGCAGAAGTCGTAAGGCTGCCCCATAGTCTGGGCTTTCTCGGTCTTCGCCACTGCCTCATAACCATTGTCTGTAACATCGGCGCGGATTCCCAGTTTATTGAGCAAAAGCTTTGTATGAGCCAAAGAATCCGGATCGTCATCTGCTACAAGGCCGTAAAGACGGCCAAAGTCCGGTTTTTCCTTTTTCTCCGGTTCCACACGGCCAAAGGGAAGGATTACTGTAAAGGTCGTACCGCTTCCCAGCTTGCTGGCAACGCTGATTTTTCCTCCCATCAGCTCTGTAAAGCGCTTGGAAATCGACAGGCCCAGGCCCGTTCCTCCGTAGACATGGCTTACATTATCATTTTCCTGCTCAAAGGCCATAAAAATCTTTCCGTAGTTTTCTTCCGCAATGCCGCAGCCAGTGTCTGTCACTTCAAACTTCAGCCAAATCGTTTCTTCATTGACATCAGTATTGGTAATCCGAAGGGAAACCTTTCCTCCTCTGGGCGTAAATTTAAAGGCGTTGGACAGCAAATTCATTAAAATTTGGTTAAGCCGCAGGGAATCTCCCGACAAATTTTCGTCAATGTCCCCAACAAAGATTTCTTCGTATTCAATCCCCTTGCTCTCCGCCTGACTATATGTAACATTGTTCAGCGCCTCAATAAATACCCGAAAATCAAAGGGCTCTTTTTTGATTTCCATGCGTCCGCTTTCTATTTTAGACATATCCAGCACATCATTGATGAGTACCAGAAGATGTTTCGAAGACATATTAATCTTCCGCAAACAGTCCGCCACCTTCTCCTGGTTTCCGATATTCTGCATGGCGATCATCGTCATACCAATGATTCCGTTCATAGGAGTGCGAATCTCGTGAGACATTCTGGACAAAAATTCGCTTTTGGCTCTGTTGGCCTGTTCGGCCTGAATCATAGCGGCTTCCAGCTCTTTGTGAGTTTTTACCATCTGGGTTTCATCTGTCAGAACCGTTACAAACCTATCGTGGCCCTCCGCCTGGATGCGGTAAGTCTGAAGGGCGAAAACCTTTTCCTCTGTCTGAGCCGGATGGCGATAATGGAAAATGGCATTCCAGTAAGTTTCTCCCTTTGTGCTGAAAAGCTCTTCAATAGCCTTTTTGTCCTTTTCATCCATGTAGTCAAACAGAAGTGCGGGAGAAATTTTCTGCGGTTCCGGAGAAAATCCTAAAATCCGTTCTGCATTTTCCGAAATAAAGTTGTGTCCCGGGTGCTCCCTCTCATTGATCATAAAAACATTGTCAATGGTCTGGGAAAGCAGTTCAAAAAGCTTATTCTGGTTTTTTAGCTGATCCGTATTGCGCTTCAGCAAATACTGGTAAATGCAAAGAACCGTCACTACAACGCCAAATACCAGAAAAGCGGCCGCTGTGGACATCGCAGCAGAGCGTTTTGCCTGCATATAAAAGCCGTCAAATTTCTTATTCGCGTATTCCAGAATCAAAGTCAACTGCTCATCAAAAGCCTGATTAATTTCTTCCAAATGCTGGTTGGTATAGGCAATAATCTCTTCTTCACTTCGATCCGCCGCAGCCGCGTATTCCAGGAATGCATCCTGGTCCTTACGCATCTCTCCCGTCAAAGCCACAAGCCTTTCTACTTCCTGGGGTTCTCCCAGAAAGTTTTCCTCAATGACACTTATCTGAAGCTGCACATCTTCGTAAAAAGCGTCAATCTGTCCCCGGACGTCTTCCACCACTTCCGGCGTATTGATATTTTTTAATTGTTCAAAACTGAGACGGATTTTGCTAATATCTTCCTGGGCCTTTCTCCCGGCATTTAAAACTTCATAGGGGTGCTCGCGAATGGTTTCCAACCGGTTCATAATGGACTGGATACTGTACACGGAGACTGACAAAAACACGATTAATAAAAAAACCAGCAATCCTCCGGATACTGACGATATTCGGCTGCTTCTGGCTAAACGTTTCTTTTCCCGTTTCATAAGTTCACTCCTTACAGAATCGATCTATGGCTACTTCTATTTTAACATACTTTCTAAAAGTGTCCACCTAAAATCTTTTATCCCTTCCGGAGCTTAAATTTATAGCGGGCTGAGAATGCCAAGGAGCATGAAAAGACCGCCGGCATTTCTGGGCCAGCGGTCTTTTTGCATTACAGAAAATAAATTTATAATAAGATATGGGGGTACGCAGCCGTTATCCTTCAATGGAAATATATTTCTTTTCTTCTACAGCCGGTTTTGCGTCCTTTTTGGGAATAAACAATTTCAGAATACCGTGTTTAAATTCGCCCTTAATGTCTTCATGGGTTATATCTTCACCAATATAGAAGCTTCTCTGGCAAGCTCCGGCATAGCGTTCCCGGCGGATATATCTGCCGCTCTTTTTCTCTCCTTCTTCCTGATCCAGTCCTTTTGCTGCAGAAATGGTCAGATAGCCGTTTTCCAGGGAAACCTGTATCTCTTCTTTCTTAAATCCCGGTAAATCCACTTCCATTTCGTAACCAGAATCCATTTCCTTTATATCGGTCTTCATTACATTTTTACTGTGATGGCCGTACAGCTTCCGTTCCGCCTTTTTTACATCTCTGTCGTCATAAAACGGAAAACCTCTCATAAAATCGTCAAATAAATCATCACCAAAAATACTGGGCATTAACATAACTATTTCCTCCTTATCCTTCAATGGCAATATACTTTTTATTTTCCACAGCGGGCTGCTCTTCCTTTTTAGGAATCAGCATCTTTAAGGTGCCGTCTTCAAACTTCGCTTTAATGTCGTTTTCTGTCACATTATCTCCTACATAAAAGCTTCTGCTGCAGGAGCCGCTGTAGCGTTCCCGACGGATATACCGACCGTTTTCGTCTTTCTCTTCCTGATTGGAATTGGTAACAGCATTTATGGTAAGGTAACCGTCTTTCAACTCCGCCTTGACGTCCTCTTTCTTTACTCCCGGCATATTCA
The DNA here is from genome assembly GCA_946498245.1 of uncultured Clostridium sp. Classification (GTDB taxonomy): domain Bacteria; phylum Bacillota; class Clostridia; order Lachnospirales; family Lachnospiraceae; genus UMGS1370. The sequence continues at coordinate 9,295 of CAMMNN010000058.1, forward strand.
TGGTGATTTCATATCCATGGTCCGTATCCTTTATATCTGTCTTCATCAAACCGGAAGCTTCATTTCTGTAGCTGACAAAGGGATAATCAAAGTCAAAAAAGTCATCAAATAAGTTTTCTCCAAAAATACTAGGCATCAACATAAATCATCTCTCCTTTTCCTAAAACGTTGTGTCTGTTTCTCTTATTGTTTGGAACCGGGGATGTTGGGGGACTGAACTCTTTTTGTTCCCTTTCCTTTGTTCTATGTGTAATATAACACATATTGTTAGCACTGTCAATAGGTGAGTGCTAATTAAATTATAAAAAAATTGTGAAGTCGTGGTTTTCCTTGTTTTTACGTGCTTCACATCGATTTTCATTTTCATAATTCTCTTGCTTTTTGGTTTACTACACCACATTTACAACATTTTCTGCCGGTTTCTGAACTTCTTCTGTTTATTCCACTATAGCTTCCAGATACTTCTCTATCTTGCTGACAGAATACAGCACTCGGCGTCCAATGATATTCCTCGCCCCGGCGTCCGGGCAAAGAAAAAAGCAGGAAAACGTTTCTGATTTCCTGCCGGGTGGTGCCGCCGGTGGGCGGCGGATATTCAATTCACGAACTTGAATCAGGATATTCCAAAGTAATACAGATTGGCATATCTGATTAATTACCAACAAAAATTTGGAATTTACTTTTCTCTGCACTTAATTCCATAATTGCCACGGCTTCCGTTCTCATAGCCTCTATATATTTCATAGAGCTTGTCGTTTATTATAACTTCGTCATCACTATTAAAAGAGTACGAGTGACCATTTTCTTCACAATACTTGGAAATTGCTTGGTGTGCTTTTGCCACAGTAGGATAGGTAGCGCTCTCATTATATGGAACCCAAAAAGCTTTTTTGAACATACTTAGCATTAATATCACTCCTTCCTGAGTATAATATCCCGATTCATCATTATTGTTATTATACCATATCCTTTATTCATTTTAAATGACTAAACTGTAAATTGATATTTGTGCTTCTATATAGAAAACCCGCCTGTTCTAAATTTTCATTTAGAAAAAGCGGGTTCTTCTTTACGCTATTTCCGGTTTTGCAATTATGCCCTAGCCGACTGTCTTGCTTCAATATACAGGTCAATATCTTCTACAATATACTTTTCTCCGGTTGTGTGCAGAGCTTCAAAGCAGGAATAAATGTAATCCCATACTCGGTATTTTGTAAACAGTTCAGAAACCTGTCTGCCGGTTAGTCCTTTTGCAGATTTATACTGCTCAGTACAATAGATTAAAAAATGGCCTTCTTTACTCACAATCATGCCTCCTCTGGGAATGTAAACGTACCTGTCTTTTTTTCCTCATCGAACATATTAAAAAGAGTTAGTGCACTCAAATGCCACAGCTTTGTATCTTCCTGCTCCAGAAAGGAATATACTTTGGAATCGTAAAACTCTTTAGAGGCAATCACCTCATCATACGGATAATTCTCAGTAATCAGGTGGATTATCTGCGGAACAAGAAGCATGAGCATAGCTTCAAATTTCTGTTTTTCCATTAAAATTCCCCCTCTGGCACTATGCCAATAAACTTTAAGTAGCTTAACGCCTTTTCTGAGGTAAGCACTAGTGTGCTGACACGTTCATTTTCAGTATAATGACGCAGAATGAATTTTCAGTCTGCAAGGCGGAGGAGAGAGGCGTAGCGGTGGCTACGCTGACCGACGACAACGCCGCAGATGGAAATTCAGACAAGTCATTATGCGAAATGTGAACGTGTCAGTGCACTAGCTGGTTATACAGCTTTTTAATTTTAAGAGCATCCAATGTCTGCTCCTTAGTTAATACTCCGGCAGTATAAAGGGTAAATGTGGTGTAAACATCATCATTAGCAACAGGACCCAAAATAAAATCAAATGTTTTGCCCACATAGCTGCCTGATCTGTTATCCGATACGAAATCGAGCCATGCTTCGTCAGCAGTATCAAACTGTAAAAGGTCACATTCTGCAAAGGCTTTCTGTTCATCAATCTCATAGATACTGACGATTCTGACTCCATCTTTCCTGCGCCTGTAAACCTTATCCGCAAAACCTATGGCCTGCTTTTTGTTTGTGGTGGTATAGAAACCAAAACCAAAATCCAAAAATCGATTTTGCTGTATCAGTTTCGGCTCGGAAACAACCACATTACTTCCGTGATATAAAATCATAGATTACCCTCCAATACTTTTGCCGCCAATTTTTGTTCTTCCAGCAGTGATTTAATCATTGCTTCAATATGACGGCGCCTGTCAATCTGCTGTTTAAGTTCCTCAATTTCCTTTTTTCCAATATATTTGGAAATAATTTTTTTCCCATCCCGGTATTTCAGATAATAATAAGTATTGTCTTTGACTTGTTTTTCGGAGATTGTACCCTTTGGAAGTTCAGCAAGAGCCTCTTGGTATTTTGCCAGCATATAATCGATTCGTTGCTTTTCCTGCATCACTGTGCTTATAATTAGATTCATTTTTTCACCCACCTACATTATACCCAACATTTTTCAAAAAATCAATATATGTTGTGTAATCTGAGTTTCCCCATTTTTAAAATACAAATTCCCCAGTACCCTCTATCTTACGCATGGTTCCCTGTATTCCAGCACCACTGCGCAATTTTTGTTACTAATTCTGAATCAATTTTTCCATATGGAATCCGTATAGTCCCTTTATCTGTCTTATAATCTTTAAGTTCTTCTTTAAATGTTTCTACCGCCTCCGGACCGGGATAAAATCCAATATGACTTTTTGAAGCTGCAAAATGCAGAATATTATGGCTTTTCCAATACGTAGGCATACTCCATGAAATACGTTCCTCCGCTTCCGGCAATGCCTGACGCAGTATTTGTTGAAGCAAGTGTAAATCTGGCTGCTTTTCGGCATCCTGACACAAAATATACTCCTCTATCGTTCTCGGCTTTTCTCCGCAATAATGGGACTGGTTCTGTCTGCTAAACCGCCTTCCGCATTTGGGACATTTCCACATCTTTGCAGCTCCTTTCCTTCATACCTTTCACATCATAAAATAGTAGATTTTTACTGTTCTTGCAAATTTGCCTTAATCCTTTTTTCTGAGCTGGGCCATAGCGCCATAATGTAAAATTTCAAATTTGTCCGGGGCAATTTCAGAAAGTAATTGCCGATGTTCCTTTTCCCACGCAAGGCATTCCTCTTCCGTCAGAGAAGCCCCGATCCCCCGGCACGCTTTCAACCTTCCGTTCCAGCTTTCACGGCTAAATGGAACTTTTATAAGATATTCCTCATGATAAATGGGAGAAAACCTTTCCTGATAGCAGTCAGGTATCTCTATGGGATGTATCCTTTCCCCACGTCCGCTCCATTTGGGGTTATATTTCAGCACCAATTTTTCGCTTTCCCCTGCAATTTTATCTTCAAACGGAAGCCACGCCATGTATAATACTAAAATGCTTCCGCCCGGTTTCAACATACGGTAAAGATTCGGCATCACTGTTTCATGATTAAAATACCAAAAACACTGGCAGGCAGTTACCACATCAAAAGAGCAGTCCGCAAAGTCCATATTCTCTGCAGAAACCGCATAATAGTCAATTTTCATGCCCTTCGACAGCATCCTGGCCTGTTGGATCTGCTCTTCTGAAATGTCTGCAGCCGTCCATTTCGCTCCATAGCGATACAAATTTCTCGGGAGAACTCCGGTTCCCGTTCCTATATCCAGAACGTCCTGACCGCCGAGGCACAAGCCCCGGCGGATTATTTTTTCATAAAAAGACTGCGGATATATATCCCGGAATTTTGCGTAATCCGCCGACGTCCTCCCCCAGTCAAAGGGCTTTCCTCCGTCAATATTTTTGTCTGTTATATTCATAAATCCTCCTTTAAGCCCTTCTTCTATATCGCAGTCTAAAAAATCACTTTGTTATTTTCCGAAATCTCAGCCAACTCCTGCAAACAGCTTTAAAAGCTGGTACGAATCGCTTTTTGACGCCAAGCGTCGGTGTCTGCTTTTAATTTTTCGCAGTATGCGTCTATAACGGCAGGGGCATCTTCTCCCACAGCTAAATGCAGCGGCGGATTTTCCGATTCTGCCGCTTCAATTACCAACTTCGCCAGCTTATCCGGATCCCCGGACTGTGTGTTTTTTTGTGCATTGGCGACAAAATCCGTCTGCCATCGACAGCTATCATAATCCTGGATATGGTAATCCGGCTCTGTACCCCATTTTCCTTTGTCATAAAAATTTGTGCGGAAAAGACCTGGAGCTACATTTGTCACATTAATACCAAACGGTTCGACTTCAAAGGCCAGGGACACGGAAAATCCGGTGACAGCAAATTTGGAAGTATGGTAAGGAACCGGGCCAGCGCTGTATCCTGCGCCGGAAGCAATATTAAAAATATGGCCCCTTCGCTGTTTCCGCATAACCGGCAAAACCGCTCTCGTCATACGCATAAGGCCAAATAGATTTACCTCAAACATCTGACGTATGGTTTCCTCGCTGGTTTCCTCAAAATTTGTAACGCCGCCGACTCCTGCATTGTTTACAAGAATATCTATTCCACCAAAGGTTTCTACCGCCTTTTTGACGACAGCTTCATAAAGATCGTTCTCTGTATGGGATACATCTAATTCCAGTGCCAACGCTTTATCCCCGTACCCCTGAGGAAGCGCAATGGTGTTTTTTCTTCTTGATGTAGCAATTACAAAATCCCCATTTTCCAGAGCCGCTTTTACAATTGCTTTACCGATTCCCTTTCCTGCACCTGTTACCAGCCACACTTTCGATTTTTGATTACTCATCACTATTTCCTCCTTTTGTCTTATCCCTCCAGAACGTTTTCCACATCAGCCGTTGTTATCAATGCGTCTCTCTGCAGATATTGTATTGCTTTCAGGGCGTATTCATGCGCTTCCTTGCTGGAACCCGCCACCGCGTCAGTAACTACTCTGATATGGTAGTCGTGCTGATGGGCGTCCACAGCCGTATAGTGAATGCAGACATCTGTTAATCCGCCGATAAGATAAAGAGTCTCCGCATGAAGCCCTTTCAGCAGAATTTCCAGATCCGTTCCAAAAAATGCGCTGTATCTCCTCTTTGATATGAGATATTCGCCTTCTATGGGATATGTGAGCTTGGCGTAATCCGTATAAGGGGAATCTTCCATACAATGGATCCCTTCCGATCCATCCAGCTCTCTGCCAAAGTCTACCATATCCGCCCTGTGAACCTCTTTAATCTGTATAACCGGCAGCTTTTTTGCCCGGAAAACATCTAAGACCCGCTTTGCATTGCGGATACAGTCCCAGGCCGGGTTATCCAGATCATCCTCCCGCATTTCTTTAAAATCCTCCTGCTGAATATCAATAACAAGCAGAACGCTGTTGCTTTCAATTTTCATTTGATTTCCTCCATTATTCTTAAATTTATGTATAGACTCATGGAGGACGTCAATACCGATCCATATTTACCCCTAAAGCTTCTTTCATAGTTTTGTTTCACTCCTGTCTTTCAAAAAAGAGTTTTTCGCTGTCATAGGTACTGAGCCCATTATATCAGACTTCCCGCTGGGCCACAAATGTTTTTGGATTGTCTTTAAATCCTTGCAACACGCACTGGCTGTCGAATCACTGTCCGCAGCTTTGCTTCCGCCGTCCGCCTGGGATCGCTCAAATAAATCTCATGGTGAAGCCGCGTCTCGGAAAAGTCTGTTTCGTATCCTTTTTCCGCCGCCCACAGTTCCATGGCCTCGACGGTTGCGGGTTCATCATCATAACTCCCTATGTGCATACACTGAACGCAAAGCCCCTCTTTATAACAAAAGAACTCTACACGCTGAAAGTCCCCTTCCTTCTTGCTAGAAGCTTCTTTTACCGCCCAATTAAAATCCTCTCTTTCGACAAAATCCGGCAAGCGGATCATGGACACCCAGCACAGCTTCTCTTTATGGGCATAATCAATTCCCTTCACGCCCTCCTGCCGCCACAGTCCTTCCAGTGGCGGTACTACGTAAGGAAAGTAACCGTCAATTTTATAGGAGCTTTTGTAGCTCATTTTAATAGTGAAAGCGATTCCATAGAGGAGATTCATGGCCTTTTTGTATTCTCCATCTGGCTCATTGGGATTCCCTTTTCCCCTGACGGCAATATAATTCATTTGCGGAATTTCAACGATTCCCGGCTTCCGCGGCGGTAAATAAAATTCTTTATATTCCTTTTTATAATCAAAAGCCATTTCTTAAATCCTCCTTCTTATACTTTATCTGTTCTAATTTTTCTATACTTATTTCGTATCATATATTGCAGCCATTTTTGCAATGGTTTCTCCAATTTCCTGCCGGATGCTCTCTGGTTCCAAAAGGGTTACCTGATCGCGAAAGGTAAGAATCCAGGAAATCAGGCTCTCTTTATCTGTGTAATCCGCCTGAAACAAAAGTTTTCCGTCTTTCTGTTCTTCAAAGCAGTTTCGTCCGAACTCTTCCACCAACCTCCATTTGCATCCGGCTTCAAACAACGCCTTTACCCGGATCCCTCCGGGGAAAATTTTTTCGTTCTGCAGTTCCGGAAAGGCAGCCTTTCTTTGAAAAGACTCTTCTCTCATATGCAGTTCTTCCATTCGGTTCAATTTAAACAGCCGGAAGTCCTGGCGGGAAAGACACCATCCCCACACATACCAGCTTGACCAGCGGAAAACCAAATAATACGGTTCTATCCGCCGTATGCTCTCTTCTCTGGGGGAATAGTAGAAAAATTCCATCTCCCTTCTCTCGTCTATAGCTTTCCGTATCAGTTCGATTTTGGGAGACAGGGATTCTTTATACCAGGAAGACAGATCGATTAAAATCGACGAATTTCCTTCGAGCAGATCGGACGAACCGGCAGAGAGCTTTTCCATCAGTTGGCGGTACCGTCTTGTCCCGTGAACACTGTCCAGACTTCTCAGCCCCGCCACAATGTCACGCATTTCCTCTGTTGAAAAAACTGTCCTGTCAATTTTGTAATTCTCCATAATCGAGATGCCTCCGCCGGTCCCGCGCCTGGTCACCACAGGAATCCCGGCCTTGCATAAGGCTTCAACATCTCTGTTTATAGTTCGTTTGGATACTTCAAACTGTTCCGCCAGATACGGCGCAGTAACCGTATCTTTCTGCAGCAAAATCGCCAGGATTCCCATAAGCCGGTCAATTTTCATAAGCAGCCTGCTTCTCCGGGTATTCTTTATCCTTCCAGTACCACCATTTTAATTTTTCCGGATCCCGGCATTCATTTTCCGCATAGTAAACTGCACACCGAAATACGTAAAGAACGCATCGGTCATCCTGAAACCCTTTTTTCAGGCAGTCCAGACGATACAGTTCCTCCGGATCTTTTCCTTTTAAGTCATCAATGCAGAAAATACCGATATTCTGCAGATGCCGTTCCATATTTTCTCCAATACCAGGTATCCTTTGCAAATCTCCGGTTTTCATTCCTTTTTCTATTTTCTCTTTCTCCATTCCTCTCCCTCCATCCTGGCCTACCGTATCTGACATTTTAATTGTACCACCTGCAACATGACATCTGTTTGTCATGTCGAAATCAGACTGCTGTTATATTTATAAATTTCGCTCATATTCCATATTATAAGATTCTACCATAGTTCTTTTGCGCAAACCAGAGCCGCCTGACAAAGCTGCTGCCGAAATATAGCAAATCCCCATTGAAATCCTTCATAAATCAGTTTAAAATGGATTCATGAAACACGGAAAGGGGATATATTATGAGAAATAGAAAATTTATCACTGCATTGCTGATAAGCGCAATGACGACTTCTTTTTCCTTTACCGCTTTTGCCGGTAACTGGATCGATCTTTCCATTGGTTGGCAGTATGACAAAACGGGTGTCGGAAGTCTTGCTCATGACGAATGGCTATGGATAGACGGCAACAACGACGGGACTGCAGAATGTTATTATTTTGATGCAACAGGGTTTATGTGGCACGACAAAGAAAAGGACGGATATACTTTAAATTCTCAGGGACAGTGGGTCGTTGACGGAGTAATTCAGACGAAACAAGTCGAAATTGACAACAGCGCAGCGCCCGATGTTCAGGCGCTTATTGAAAAACGGAAAGAAGAGAAAGCGCAGTATGAAAAGCTGAAATTTACCGCTGTAACTACAAATGAGGATACCGTCACAGGATATACCGCTGCGAATTTATTCGATCCGGTGTTGAAATATCATGAGTATAACCGCTACGATAAACTTTCTAACCAGAATATGACCGTGCTTTTTTATAAACAGCCTTATGATTCGGTTTATTATTCTTTTAAAGGAAATGAAGACAACGGCAGTTTTCTCCAATTAGAGGAACAGGATGCAGTAAACAAGGCGACGCAGGAATTTCTTAACAAGTATATTACAGCGGAAATGAGCGATTATGAAAAAGAACAGGCAATTATAAATTTTATGGTGGATCATATAGACTACGGTTATTCTTCTAATGCAAGCGATATTTATGGAGGGTTGGTTTTAGGGAAAGTACAGTGCGGAGGCTATACCGATACATTTGCTTGGCTTGCCAATGCAGCCGGCCTTAATACCCTGATCGTCTGTGGCGAAGCGAAAGGAAATCCCAATTATCCGCCGCAGCACGCGTGGAATCTTGTCGAATTAGACGGGAAATGGTATCAGGTTGACGTAACCTTTGAAGACGGAACAGGCGCAACGGGTAAATATGTAAATATTACGGATGACCAGATGGGAAAAGACCATAGCTGGGAACCGGGCGGCCTGCCTGTCTGCAACTAGGCGGACGAATCTAACTGATCTTTTTGCCCCTAAAGACTGACTAAGGGGCTGTGAAAAAATGGAGTTGATTTAATTCCATTTTTCCACAGCCCTTCTA
>CAMMNN010000059.1 GCA_946498245.1 uncultured Clostridium sp.
GGGCTTAACCAAGGCGGAAGGGCGGATGTGTTCCAATATGTGGTTTTGAAGGTATGCAGAATCTTCTTGACAAAACAATAGAATCTATGGTATAAAGAATAAAGTTATCTGAGTACTATACCAATATGCGCGAGTGGCTCAGGGGTGGAGCACCACCTTGCCAAGGTGGGGGCCGCGGGTTCGAATCCCGTCTCGCGCTCTTTTATTTAGCGGAAGCCTTCAAGCAAAGGTTTCCGCTATTTTTGTTTTATAGAAAACGTTGTTTCTATGAAATAAAAAGCCTCCGGCGGGGGCACATTTTTGTGTCCGGAAAACTTCCAGAGGGAATTTCGGATACGAAACAGTATTTATGATATTTTCAGGAGGGTAAGTATGGAAAGAGAAAATTTTAAATCGCGTCTGGGCTTTATTTTGATTTCAGCAGGATGCGCCATCGGAGTCGGAAATGTCTGGAAGTTTCCGTATATAACCGGTGAGAACGGCGGCGGTATTTTTGTACTGTTTTATCTGCTGTTTTTGATAGCCGTGGGGGTTCCCGTTTTGACTATGGAATTTTCCATGGGAAGGGCCAGCAAAAAGAGCGTAATCTGCTGTTATCAGAAGCTGGAAAAACCGGGCAGTAAGTGGCATCTTCACGGCTATGTAGCTATGTTTGGAAACTATATGCTGATGATGTTTTATACAACCGTTACGGGCTGGATGCTCAGCTACTTTGTGCAATGCCTGACAGGCGGCTTTGAGGGGCTGGACGCTGCGGGCGTAGGAAATGTCTTTTATGATATGCTTGCCAATCCTTCCAGTATGCTGCTTTGGATGGCAGTAATTGTAATTCTCGGTTTTGCAATTTGCTCTTTGGGGCTTCAGGCCGGAGTGGAGAGAATAACGAAAATTATGATGGTTGGCCTGCTGCTTTTGATTATTATTTTAGCTGTAAACAGTATTTTACTGGATGGCGGAATCGAAGGCCTCAAGTTTTATTTGGTTCCTGACTGGGGAAAGGTACAGGAAGTTGGACTTATTAACGTTATTATAGCTGCCATGAACCAATCCTTTTTTACCCTGAGTTTGGGAATTGGAGCCATGGAAATTTTCGGAAGTTATATGAAGCGGGAGCGGAGCCTTTTCGGAGAATCCATTCAGATTGCTGCGCTGGATACTTTTGTGGCGCTGACTTCTGGTTTGATTATTTTCCCCGCCTGCTTTGCCTTTGGCGTAGATCCGAAGTCCGGACCGGAACTGATCTTTATTACCTTGCCAAATATCTTTAATTCTATGGCCGGCGGCCGGCTGTGGGGAGCGCTGTTTTTCCTGTTTATGACGTTTGCTGCCTTTTCAACCATTATTGCAGTATTTGAAAATATAATGGCCTGCTGCATGGACAAATGGGGAATCAGCCGGAAAAAAGCGGCGTTAATAAATGGAATTATTATTTTACTTGCTTCTGTGCCCTGCGTGTTGGGTTATAATATTTGGAGCGGCTTCCAGCCCAGAGGAGCAGGAAGTACCATTATGGATTTAGAGGATTTTATTGTAAGCAATCTCCTCCTGCCCGGAGGCTCCCTGATTTTCCTTTTATTCTGTGTCACGAAATGGGGCTGGGGCTTTGATAATTATTTAAAAGAAACCAATACAGGAAAAGGTTTGAAAATGCCCAGATTTTTAAGAGGCTACGTAACCTTTGTAGTTCCTGTGGTAATTTTGCTGATTTTACTGCTGGGTCTGCGGTAAGAAAAAAGTATACGAGCTGAAAAGATGCGCCTTCCGACTGTGTATGCCATAGTTGGAAGGCGTTTTTGCAGCTTGCCATTCAACGCCTTTTATACTATAATAAAACGGCGAAAGGATATGCAGTATGAATAAAAAACAGAAATTGTGGCTGATAGTTTTGGCGGGATATATTGGTTTTATTTATGGCCATTCCTTTATGAATGCAGAGCTGTCTTCTGCGGAAAGCAGTTTTGTCCTCCAGACGGCGCTGGACTGTCTGGATACTGTAGGAGTTTCAAGACAATGGCTTACGGAGCATACCATTCGAAAGAGCGCCCATTTCGCTGAATATGCTGGAATGGGTTTTTTGTTATATCAGAATCTGAAGCTCTGGCAGCAGGACAGGCTCACGCGTTTTACAACAGGGGCACTGGCAGTTGTGGTCATTCCCTTTATAGATGAAACGATACAGTTGTTTTCGGAAGGAAGAGCCGCCATGATAGAGGACGTCTGGCTGGATATGTCAGGCGCTGTATCAGGGCTCATTGCAGCCGGAATTTTGGCAGCGGCATGGCGCCGTATAAGGAGAACAAATTGAGTATAAACTATAAAATGATTTTGGAGTACGATGGAACCCGCTATGCCGGCTGGCAAAGGCAGGTTTCTTCCGAGCATACAATCCAGGGAAAGCTGGAAGCGGTATTGAGCCGTTATGCCGGCAGAACCATAGAAATACACGGTTCCGGCAGAACCGACGCGGGGGTTCATGCGTCGGGCCAGACGGCTAATTTTTATCTGGAAGACAGGGTGGAGAGCGAAGAGCTGCGCTCTTACTGCAATGCTTACCTTCCGGAAGACATCAGGATTTTGGAAATAACAGAAGTTTCCAACCGCTTTCACAGCCGGCTAAACGCCAAAGGAAAAACTTACGCTTATCGGATTGAAATGGGGGAAAAGAAAAGCGTTTTTTCCCGCAAATACGTTTATGGGCTGGGGAAAAGCCTGAATATCGCTGATATGAAAAAAGCTGCGGAATACCTAATAGGAACCCACGATTTTAAAAGCTTTTGCGGAAACAGAAAAATGAAAAAAAGTACGGTTCGTACCATCGAAACCGTGGAATTTGAACAAAAGGGAACAGAACTTACGATCCGTTACACAGGAAACGGCTTTCTTCAATACATGGTTCGCATTCTTACGGGGACGTTAATCGAAGTAGGCCTGGGAGAACGAAAGGCAGAAAGTATGCCGGAGATTCTGGAGGCCCTGTCCAGGGAGGCAGCAGGACATACCGCGCCGCCGGAAGGCCTGTGTCTGGAACGAGTCAGGTATTAAAATATTTTCAGAAATCTGCAATAACCTGGCAGAAATTTGCATTAACTTATTAGGAAAGGAATTTCAATCCATGTTGTTATTGGATGTGATAGGCTCTGGATATAGCCCGGATGCAAACGGCATTGACGGTGACGCACTGATGCGCCGGATTGCAGAGGGCGACCAAGAGGCATTCCTGCAATTATACCAAAATACAGACCGTACAATGTACAGTTTTATCCTGTCCATTCTGAAGAATCCTCAGGATGCGGAAGAAGTGATGCAGGAAACGTACATGAAAATATGGACGTCGGCCGCCAGCTACCAGTCTAAGGGAAAACCTTTGGCCTGGATGTTTACCATTGCCCGCAACTTGTGTTATATGCGTTTTCGGGAACAGAAATACCGTTCTGATGTGCGGCTGGAAGACTTATCAGGAGAAGAACGCGGAGAAGTTTGTCCGCAGATTGAAGACGCTGCGGATAAAGTGGTTTTAAAGGCGGCATTGGAAATCCTGAAAGAAGAGGAAAGAGAGATCGTGCTGCTTCACGCGGCCGCAGGGCTGAAACACAGGGAGATCGCCCAAGGTCTGGGGATGCCTTTGGCTACGGTATTGTCAAAGTATAACCGTGCCATGAAGAAGTTGGAAAAATATTTGAGAGAGGAGTGAGAACATGGCAGAAAAAGTGCATAGTTGGGATAAAAAGCAAATAGAACGGCACTTAATGTCTGCCGTGTCAAAAACGACTCCTAATGTATGGGATTGTTTGGATTTATCTGTTCCTCAGGAATGCCGGACGGATGCAGAGGAACATAAACGGGGGAAAACAGTGATCCGCTTTATGAAAAAAACGCGGACGCTGGCTGCTGCCGCTTGTCTGTGCCTGTTTTTAGGCGGCGGTTTGTATTTTTATGAATTTAAGCAGATTGTAACAGTGGTATCTTTAGATGTGAATCCCAGTCTGGAGCTGTCTCTGAACCGAAGAGATCAGGTTATAGAGGTAACAGCGGTAAATGACGACGGAGAGGCAGTTACCGCCCATGCAGATATAGAAGGAAGAAATCTTTCTGAAGCAGTGGATTTTGTAATTACTGCAATGACGGAAAATGGTTATTTGGAGAAAGCACAGCCTCAGAAAAGTGCTGTTTTAGTAACGGTTTCTTCCAAAAAAAATGAAAAGAAGGCTGCAAAGCTGCGGAAAAACGTGACAGCGGACATAGAATATTCTCTGGCAGCCAATGAAGTAACGGCAGTAGTTTATGAACAGCCGGCAGTCAGAGAGGAGGAACGCCAGGAAGTCCTTCAGATTGCTGAAAAGTATCAGATTTCAGAGGGGAAAGCCGCCTTTATCCAGAATTTAGCCCTGGAAAATGAGAATGTCAGGGATGAGGAAATCTCTCAGTTAGCTCAGATGAATATGGGAGAGATCTCAGAAAAGATAGAAGTAGAATCTTACACTTTAGGCAGCCAGATTCAGGTAACTTCTGTAACAGAGGAAACCATAGCCCGGGTTCGTACTGTAAGGAGCGCTTCGGGAGACGAAGACAACGATTTCGGCGGCAAAGATAAAGCAGCAGTTCAGGAGGCGCCTTCCCAGGAACCGGAACAGACTGCCGCGGCGGAAAGTGCGCCAATACAAGAAACCATGGCAGCCGAAACGACAGAGGTTCTGCCAGAGCTAGAGGAAACGGAACCGTCAGAAACTGCAGCACCAGAGTCGTCGGCAGCGGAAACAACCGTTTATTCAGAAGAGGCGCCTTTGCCGGATAAAGACGAAACGGAAACAATCCGTTTTGAGGAAGCAGAGACGACCGAAGCGGAAAAGAACGGAGAAATCGCGGAAAGCGAAGGAACCACAGCGTCTGAAGAAATTACGGAAACGAGCGCCGCTGCGGAAACGGAAGCAGTCGAAAGCTTAGAGTGTGGAGAAAACGCTGGAATAGAAATATTGGAATCAGAAAATAGTAAAGAGCAAGACAGCGCCACAGGGCTGGAATCAAGCGCTGCCGCAGAAGAATCCTGGGAATGCGCTGAAGGTGAAGAATGTCCTGGGGAAACTGAAACAATGGAAGGGCTGGATGAAGATCCGGCCGCCGGCTACATAGAAGGTTCTGAAACAAATGAAATTCCGGATCAGGAAGGCGGCGCAGACGAGAAAGAAGAGCAGAACCAGGAGACACAGGAGAGCCAGGGAGAAGATCCGGCTCAGGAGACGACAGAGGAAAGCTCAATTCAAGAGACAGAGGAAAGCCCAATCCAGGAAACAGAGGAAAGTCCATCCCAGGGGGCAGAGGAAAGCCGGGAGGAAGCGCCTGAGGAAACGGAGAATGCTCTGGGCGAAGAAGCGTCTCAGGAGACAGAAGGTATTTTGGATGACGGGGAGTACCAGGAAGAAACCTGCCAAGAGGAGGATTGCCTCGAAATAGAGGATGAAGAACTGTGGGAGTCTCTGTTGGATGAAGAGTGGTATTGGGATCTTTGGCAGGATGATGAAGACATGGACAATGTAAAATGGAAGTCTGAAAAAGTTCCTGCAGAGAAAAAATACGGTCCGGGAATGGAAGAAGCCATCTGGGAAAAACAGTGGCTGGATAAAGAGAACCAGGAGGGCCAATGGCTATACGGTCCCGGAGTATCGTCCAGCGGGGAAATCATAGGGGGCAATACGATTCATACCTCATCATCCGCCCCTAAATTCCGCCTTCAAGGCAAACGCCAATGGGTGGGGAGCCTGAGCCAAAGGGCAAAAAGCAGATGGTATCAGGAAATTACGGAAGCACTTTGGACAAAAAAATGAAAAAATACTTGACCAACGAGTGATGTTAGTGTATAATACACTCGTTGCGTTAATGGGCTATCGCCAAACGGTAAGGCAACGGACTCTGACTCCGTCATTTCAAGGTTCGAATCCTTGTAGCCCAGTTTGTAAGGTTTTATGATGCCAGAGCATTGGCTGGCTAGTTTTTGGAAAACTGTAGTTGTCGAAATTGTATAAATAATGGGCTATCGCCAAACGGTAAGGCAACGGACTCTGACTCCGTCATTTCAAGGTTCGAATCCTTGTAGCCCAGCTATAAAAGTTCGGGATTGCTTCAAAGAAGGCGTTTCGAACTTTTTTGTTTCCTAAAAAATGCTGCACATGGACTTACCACTGGACAATCCATAAAGAATCATATATAATGGTACTGATTTTACAGAGAGGTTTCATATGTATCAGATAGAGAACAGGATCCGTTACAGCGAGACAGATGAGAACGGGTTTCTGACAATGACAGGAATCATTAACTATTTTCAGGACTGCAGTATCTTTCATTCTGAAGACTGCAACGTAGGGGTTGACTGGCTGAGGGAACGGCATCGGGCATGGATGCTGTCTTCCTGGAGAATTATAGCGGATCGCTGCCCGAAATTTGGGGAACGGGTATGGGTGTCCACCTGGCCCTATGCATTTAAAGGAATTTACGGATACCGAAATTTTGCTATACAGGATGATAAGGGAAATTACCTGGTCAGGGCTAATTCCATTTGGTTTCTGATGGATACGGATACTATGCTTCCGGTGAGAGTGAAAACGGAGGACGTAGCGGCTTACGGACAAGAGGAGCCTCCTTTGGAAATGGGCGATGCGCCGCGGAAAATACAGATTCCTCCGGAAGCTGCGGATTTTACAGAAGGGGAAGCGGTATTGATAACCCGCCATTATATTGATACCAATCACCATGTCAATAATGCCCAGTATGTAGAGATCGCAAGACAGGAAGCCAGACCGGGATGCCGTATCAAAGAGCTGCGGGCCGAATATAAAAAGGCTGCGGTGGCCGGAGATATTGTAATTCCCAGAGTTTATAAGGCTGAGGAGGGAAACGTGGTTTCCCTGTGCAGCACAGCCGGAGAGCCTTATGCGGTGATTTGGATGGCCTATGAAACTGCGTAAGGAAGATTCGGCAGAGATACCAGAAAGGCTAGGATTATGATTGAATTAG
Organism: uncultured Clostridium sp.; assembly: GCA_946498245.1. Classification (GTDB taxonomy): domain Bacteria; phylum Bacillota; class Clostridia; order Lachnospirales; family Lachnospiraceae; genus UMGS1370. Next base: position 7,006 of record CAMMNN010000059.1, read on the forward strand.
GAAAGATACAAAAACTGGAAGTGGTACGGGAAAAAGAGTTTGGCGTTTATCTGGGGGAAGACGGAAAGAACGGCGCCAGCGTCCTTCTTCCTAAAAAACAGGTTCCGGCGGGAACAAAGATCGGTGATACGCTGACAGTGTTTATTTACAAGGACTCAGAGGATCGGCTGATTGCCACCACAGGAACGCCCAAACTTCAGGTAGGGGAAACGGCTGTTTTAACGGTAAAAGAGGTTTCCCGCATTGGGGCGTTTCTGGATATGGGGCTGGAGAAAGATTTGCTGCTGCCTTTCCGGGAGCAGAGCCATCCTGTAAAAAAGGGGGAAGAGTGCCTGGTTGCTTTATACATAGATAAAAGCGGCAGGCTGGCGGCTACTATGCGGGTTTACGGATATATGAGCAGCGACTCTCCCTATAAAAAGGACGACCGGGTGAAAGGCCGTATCTATGAGATCAATGGGAATTTAGGGGCTTTTGTGGCAGTGGATAACCGCTACTACGGTTTAATTCCCAAAAAGGAGCTTTTCCAGGATTTTAAGGAGGGCGACGAGATTGAAGCCAGAGTGCTGAAGGTCCGGGACGACGGAAAACTGGATTTAAGCGTGAGGGAAAAAGCTTATGTCCAGATGGGCGTGGATTCGGAAAAGGTAATGAAGGTGATAGAAGAGTTTGACGGCGTTCTGCCTTTCAATGACAAGGCAAGGCCGGAAACCATTCGCCGGGAATTTAATATGAGTAAAAATGAGTTTAAACGGGCAGTCGGCAGACTGCTGAAAGAAGGAAAGATCCGGATAACGGAAACTTCTATCGAAAAAGTTTAGGAGGAACGCGGTGGACTCGATAGACTATTATAATAAGTATGCGGTAAAATTTTTTGAGGGTACGGTAGATCTGGATATGAGCCAGATTATGGAAGTATTCTTAAAGGAATTGGAAGAAGGGGATACGATTTTGGACATGGGCTGCGGCTCAGGAAGGGACAGTCTGTATCTCTACGAGCTTGGATATGATGTGACTGCTCTGGATGCCTCGGCGGAGATGTGCCGTCTGGCAGAGGTACATACGGGGCTGGAAGTACTGCAGATGCGGTATGAAGATATGGAGTTTGACGACGTATTTGACGGTATCTGGGCCTGTGCCTCCTTTGTCCATATTCCCAAAGGAGAGCTGCCGGCTATTTTAAAAAAGACGGCTGCCGCTTTAAAAGAGCATGGAGTATTGTACTTTTCCGTCCGTCAGGGAAATTTTGAAGGATTTCGGGGAGAGCGTTATTTCAGCGATTATACGGAAACAGAGATCAAAGACCTGCTAGAAGATACAGGAAAATTTACCGTAGAAGAAGTCTGGGTTACTGACGATGTTCGCTTAAACCATCCGGATGTCCGTTGGGTGAACGTATTAGCGAAAAAAAGATAGGAATACTAACAGGGAACGCGAAGCCGTTCCCTTTTTGTTTTACTGCGAAAGTCCGCCGCCGGGTAGGCGGCATATATTCAGGTATGGCGAATGCGCCCTGACGGACTTTTGCGGATTGGCGGTGCAGGCTGAAGCGCACACGTATTCATGGCATAAGAAAAGGAGTATGAAATATGGGAATTTGGAATAGCAGCAAACGTCCGGTGTGGATGGATTACGTTTTATTGGCAGCGGGAGCCTTTCTCATTGCCGTTTCAATTAAAAATATCTTTGATCCGGCCAATATGGTTATTGGGGGAGCCTCCGGCATTGCCATTATTGCTAAAGCGAAGCTTGGCATCCCTTTGTGGCTGACCAATACGGCTTTTAACATCCCGCTGTTTCTGGGGGCATGGAAAATACGGGGCTGGCGCTTCATTAAGAGAACGGTGTTTGCTACAGTGGCGCTCTCCTTCTGGCTGGCGATTATTCCGGAGATACCCTTTGTAGCGGACGATCTGCTTTTGGTGGCCCTGTATGGAGGCGTGGTATGCGGCATTGGAACTGGCCTGGTTCTGTTTGCCATGGCCACTACAGGGGGAACGGATACGCTGGCGGCGCTGATACAGCCCTTGCTGCCCCATTATTCTATTGCTCAGATCATGTTGGTTCTGGATTCGCTTATTGTACTGGCCGGCGTGTCTACCTTTGGCATTTATATCGCCTTGTATGCAATCATTGCCATTTACGTTCTGACTAAAATATCCGATGGAATTGTAGAAGGCGTGAAATTTGCCAAAATTGCCTATATCATTTCGGATCATACGGATGAAATCGCCGGAGCCATTATGGAAGATCTTTCCAGAGGGGTAACGGGTATGGACGTAACGGGAATGTACTCCGGAGAGAGAAGGAAAATGCTGTACTGCGTAGTTGCTTCAAAGGAGATTGTCCAGATTAAAGAGTTGGTGGCCAGAATTGATAAAAATGCATTTTTGATTGTAAGCGATGCCAGAGAAGTGCTGGGAGAAGGCTTTATCGAATATTGACAAGGATAAGTTGGTTTGCACAAAATAAATTTGAAGATTTTGACACTTTTTCTTCTGTTAGTTTAGGTGGTATACAAATTAGCCAAAAGGAAATTGGTTTTTTTAGTTATTTAAAGAATAGCCAAAATGAGAGGTTTCAGGTATTATATTACAAGAAACAAAAACGTCCCAATCGTGGGGAGGAAGACGTTTAAGAACACACGTTGAGAATTAGGAGGATTTAGCTATGGCTAGTTTATCACTGAAAAACGTTACCAAAAAATATCCTAACGGTTTTGTTGCCGTTCATGATTTTAATCTGGAAATCGCAGACAAAGAGTTTATCATCTTCGTAGGTCCGTCTGGTTGTGGTAAGTCCACCACACTGCGTATGATCGCTGGTCTGGAAGACATTTCTTCCGGTGAATTTTACATCGACGGCAAGCTGATGAATGACGTAGAGCCTAAGGACAGAGACATTGCAATGGTATTCCAGAACTACGCTCTGTATCCTCATATGTCCGTATATGACAACATGGCTTTTGGTCTGAAATTAAGAAAAACTCCTAAGGATCAGATTGATAAGTTAGTACACGAAGCAGCAAGAATCCTGGATCTGGAACATCTGTTGGATCGTAAGCCCAAGGCTCTTTCCGGTGGTCAGAGACAGCGTGTTGCTATGGGACGTGCTATTGTTCGTAACCCCAAAGTATTCCTGATGGACGAGCCGCTGTCCAACCTGGATGCAAAGCTGAGAGGCCAGATGCGTATTGAGATCTCCAAGCTGCATCAGAGACTGAACGCTACCATCATCTACGTAACTCATGACCAGACAGAGGCTATGACCCTGGGTACCAGAATCGTTGTTATGAAGGACGGCGTTATCCAGCAGGTAGACTCTCCGCAGAACCTGTATGACAAGCCCTGCAATAAGTTCGTTGCCGGATTCATTGGCGCTCCCCAGATGAACCTTCTGGATGCAGTAGTTGGCAAGAGCGGTTCTGACGTTACCCTGACCTTCGGCGGAAACACCATCGCACTGCCCGCTGAAAAGGCTAAGAAGCTGGAAGCTGCCGGCTATGTTGGAAAGACCGTTACCTTAGGTATCCGTCCGGAAGACCTGCATGATGATGAAGCAGCTTTAACTGCAAACGCTAAGAGCGTTATCGAAGCAAATATCCGTGTATACGAAATGCTGGGTGCTGAAGTATACTTATACTTCGACATTGACGAAACCAACTGTACTGCAAGAGTAAATCCGCGTACAACTGCAAGACCTGGCGATACCGTAAAACTGGCTCTGGATATGTCCAAGGCTCACGTTTTCGATAAGGAAACCGAGAAAGTAATCCTGAACTAATTTTATAAAAATTCAGTAAAATATGGAAAAATTGAGCAAGCGAGTGGGATAACTCGCTTGCTTTTTTTGCATATTTGCTTTAAGATATATCTATATAGTGTATAAAGGTGAAAAACTGACCAAAAGGAGAGTGTGCCATGATTTCAAATCAGATACTTCAGACCACATTAGAAGGATTAAAGGGGATTACCAGAATCGATTTATGTATTTGCGATATAGAGGGCAAAGTATTGGCATCTACTTTTTCTGATGCAGAGGAATACGAAAATTCAATTTTGGCTTTTGTGGATTCTCCCGCTGACAGCCAGGTGATTCAGGGCTATCAGTTTTTTAAAGTTTTTGACGAGCATCAGTTGGAATACATTCTGTTAGCCAAAGGCGGCAGTGATGATGTATACATGGTGGGAAAGCTTGCGGCTTTCCAGATCCAGAACCTCTTAGTAGCTTACAAAGAGCGCTTTGACAAGGACAACTTTATCAAGAACCTTTTGCTGGACAACCTGCTGCTGGTGGATATTTATAACCGCGCCAAAAAGCTTCATATTGAAACTAACGTAAAGAGAGTGGTATTCCTCATTGAAACGAAAAATGAGAAGGATATTAACGCCCTGGAGACAGTGAGAAGCTTATTTGCGGCTAAGACGAAAGACTTTATTACCGCTGTGGATGAAAAGAATATTATTCTGGTAAAGGAAGTAAAGCCGGGAGAGACTTACGAGGATTTGGAGAAAACCGCCAATACCCTGTTAGATATGCTGAACACGGAGGCAATGACCAAAGTTCACGTGGCTTTCGGTACCATTGTCAATGAAATTAAAGAAGTGTCCCGTTCCTACAAGGAAGCGAAAATGGCTTTGGACGTAGGTAAGATTTTCTATAGCAATAAAAACGTAGTGGCTTACAGCAATTTAGGAATCGGCCGCTTGATTTACCAGCTTCCCCTTCCTCTGTGCCGTATGTTCATTAAAGAAATCTTTGATGGAAAATCGCCGGATGAGTTTGACGAGGAAACTCTGGCTACCATTAATAAATTCTTTGAAAACAGCCTGAATGTATCAGAGACATCCAGACAGCTATACATCCACAGAAATACTCTGGTTTACCGTCTGGACAAGCTTCAGAAGAGCACAGGGCTGGATCTGAGGGTCTTTGAAGACGCCATTACCTTTAAGATTGCCCTGATGGTTGTTAAATATATGAAATATATGGAAAGCCTTGATTATTAATGATAGAACTCAGGAATGTATGTAAAAATTACGAAAACGGTACCCGCGCACTGCGGAATATTACCCTGACCATTGAAGACGGAGAGTTTGTCTTTATCGTAGGCCGGAGCGGCTCCGGAAAATCCACGCTGATAAAGCTGCTGCTAAAGGAGCTGGAGCCGACTTCAGGCCGGATTATAGTAAACGATATGGATTTAGGGAAAATGCCCCGCCGGTATGTTCCCAAATACCGGCGGACTCTTGGAGTGGTTTTTCAGGATTTCCGCTTGTTAAAGGACCGCTCGGTATTTGAAAATGTGGCTTTCGCCCAGAGAGTCATCGGCGTTCCCGCCAGACGGATCCGGGAATCCGTGCCGGCCATGCTGAGGATGGTGGGACTCTCGGCAAAGTATAAGTCTTCCCCGAAACAGCTTTCCGGAGGAGAGCAGCAGCGGGTGGCCATTGCCAGGGCGCTCATTAACCGCCCTGAGGTGCTTTTGGCGGACGAACCTACGGGAAATCTGGACAGTTACAATGCTGTGGAGATCATGAAGCTGCTGGATCGGATCAACCGGAGAGGCACAACGGTGATTGTGGTAACTCACAGTCAGGAAATGGTAGACGCCATGCAGAGGCGGGTCATTACCATGGATCGGGGAAGAATCATTGACGATACAGGAGCAGAGGTAGAATGGTATGATTAGTTCATTTGGATATTGTCTGAAGCAGGGCTTTAAAAACATTGGCAAAAATCTGCTGTTCTCTCTGGCTTCCATTGCAACCATTGCCGCCTGTATCTTTTTGTTTTGCCTTTTTTACGCAGTGGTAAGCAATGTCCGACACAGTGCGGAAATGGCCGAAACTACTGTGGGGATTACGGTATTTTTTGACAAAGAGCTGACGGAAGGGGAGATTCAGGCAATCGGCGCGACCATTGGTACAAACCCGGAAGTGGAGAGTATGACCTATATCTCACCCAGCGAAGCCTGGGAGTCCTTTAAAACCGATTATTTCCAGGGAATGGAGGAATTGGCCGAAGGCTTTGCAGACGATAATCCCCTGGCGGGTTCTGCTTCTTACGTAATCTTTTTAAAGGAAATTAATAATCAGGAAGAGTTTGCCTCTTATCTGTATTCTCTGGAAGGCGTAAGGAAGGTGAACTATTCCAGCTCCGCTGTGACGGCATTGGAGAGCATTAACCGCATTATCGGTATGCTGTCCGCCGTGATTATCGGAATCTTGCTGGCCGTAGCGGTCTTTTTGATTAGCAATACCATTTCTGTGGCAGCGGCGTTCCGAAAAAAGGAAAATCAGATTATGAAGCTGATTGGAGCGACAAACTGGATGATTAGGGCCCCCTTTTTGGTAGAGGGCGTCATTATGGGAATTATCGGTGCGCTCCTGCCCCTGGCAGGTATTTATGTCCTGTATCAGAAGGCGGCGGTATATATTGAAGAGAACTATAAGATAATGACGGGCATTTTCAGCCCGGTGGCAGTAGGGGATCTCTTTCCATCCATGGTAAGCGTAGCGCTGACTCTGGGAGTGGGAATTGGATTTTTTGCCAGCTTTTTTACAATACGAAAGCATTTGAAGGTGTAATGAGAAGAGTGATGAGACATAATAGGAATGCAGGCCGGGGCTTCCTGGCCTGCGTTTTAGCTGTTATTTTGGCAATTCCGGGAACGGCCCTGGCTGTAACAAACCAGGACGCTGAGGAGGCCAGGGAACAGGTTTCCTCTATGGAGGACGAGAAAGAAAAGGTAGAAGAAACGTTAAAAAATCTGGAAAGCTTAAAGAACGATACGGCTGCATATGTCAGGGAGCTGGATACCAGCCTGGAGTCTTTGGGAGAAGAAATTTCCAATCTGCAGCAGCAGAGGGCGGCGAAAGAGGAAGAGATCGCAGTGACTCAGGGAGAGCTGGAAGAGGCCCAGGAAATGGAAAGACAGCAGTATGAATCCATGAAGCTGAGGATTCAGTATATGTATGAGCGCGGGGAAACCAGCTATTTTGATATTTTAATGCAGTCTGAAAATATTGCCGATATGCTGAACCGGGCGGAGTACATCAGCCAAATTTCCGAATATGACAGGAATCAGTTGGATGCTTATGCCAGAACGAAAGAACAGATCGCCCAAAAAGAAACAGAACTGGAAGCGGAGCACGCAAACCTTGTAGCTCTTCAGGAGGAACTGGAGGCAAAACACGCTTCCGTAGAAACTCTGCTGGCCAATAAACAGCAGGAACTGGCCAATTATGAGGCGAAAATTGCTTCCGCAGAAAATGAAATCAGCGAATATGAAAAGGATATTGCCCTTCAGGAAGCAAAGATAAAGGAAATTGAAGAAGAGATCAGAAGGCAGGAGGAAGAGGCCAGAAAGAAGGCCCAAGAAGCGGGAACCACGTATAAGACTACCAGCCTTGGAGATATTAACTTTATATGGCCCTGCCCTTCCAGCAGCCGCATTACATCGGGCTTTGGAGGGAGAAGCTCTCCTACAGAGGGAGCGTCTTCCAACCATAAGGGCATTGACATTGGCGCTTCTACAGGAAGCGATATTTTGGCAGCCGCCGGAGGAACGGTTACCATTTCCACCTACAGTTCTTCCGCAGGCAATTACATGATGATCAGTCACGGAGGCGGGGTATATACGGTATATATGCACTGCTCCCAGAGATTAGTTGAGGTAGGGGATTCCGTAAGTCAGGGCCAGGTTATTGGGAAAGTCGGATCTACCGGGTATTCTACGGGACCTCACCTGCATTTTGAGATCCGAAGCGGAGGAAGCAACGTAAATCCTTCCTTATACGTAAGTCCTTAGGATTGAGGATAAGAAAAAGAGGGTTAATGATACAGATAGGAGATTTCAGTCGTGGAGAAAGACAATAAATTTTGGAAAGGCGCCTTGACCGGGGCCCTTGTGACGGCCTTTGCCGGACTGCTGATAGTAGGGCTGTCAGCAGGAATATTTATATTTGGAAGCGGAATGATCCGCCGGAAGGAACAGGCCAAAGGCCCGGGTTATGAGCTGGAGCAGAACGGAGAAGCCGGGGGCGGGGCTGCCGCTTCAGGAAATGGAGAAGAAAATGAGGAAAAGAAAGATTCCCTGGACTACACCCAGGTTGCCGTAAAGCTGCAGGTAATGCAGGAATTGATTGATAAATACTTCCTCTTTGACGAGGATTTGGAGGAAGTAGAGGACACTATTTATTTGGGAATGATTGTAGGACTGGGAGATATGTATAGTACCTATTACAGTCCCAAAGACCTTCAGGATTTGAGAGAGGAAGTAGAAGGAGAGTATTACGGAATCGGGGCCCTTATCAGCCAGAACCTGTATACGGGAGTCGTAACCGTTACAAAGGTGTACCGGGGAACTCCGGCGGAGGAAGCCGGATTAATGGCAGGGGATCGGATCTATACTGTAAGCGGCGAAGCGGCTACAGGGGTGGATCTGGATGTTCTGGTAAGTACAAAAATCCGGGGCGAAGAGGGAACTCCTGTGGAGATGGAAGTCTACCGTCCTTCTGAGGAGAGATACGTAAAACTGTCCATTACCAGAGGAAAGGTAGAGGTTCCCACTGTGGAATCCGAGATGCTGGAAAACCAGGTAGGATATGTGGCTGTCAGCCAGTTTGATGTGGTTACTGTAGAGCAGTTTGAAAGTGCTGTTGAAGAGCTGAAGGCTCAGGGCATGGAAAAGCTGGTAATCGACTTAAGAAACAATGGAGGCGGAGTAATGGAATCGGCCGTTTCTATGCTGGATTACCTGCTTCCGGACGATATTACTACCTGGGAAGATCCCTATGGCGTGGAAGAAAATCAGGGGCATACCCTTTTGGTCTACACAGCAGATAAAAACGAAGAAGGAAAGAGCCAGTGCGCCTTTGACGGCAAGGAACTGGATCTGCCTATGGCTATTTTGGTCAATGAAAATTCCGCCAGTGCGTCGGAAATCTTTGCAGGAGCCATGAAAGATTATGAGAAGGCTGTTTTAGTTGGAACTACGACGTATGGAAAGGGAATTGTGCAGACTATATTCCCCTTGGCAGACGGTTCCGCTGTAAAGCTGACAACGGAAAACTATTATACGCCCAGCGGCAAAAGC
>CAMMNN010000060.1 GCA_946498245.1 uncultured Clostridium sp.
CGGTACGCACGGTGGTGTGAGAGGACGGCGGTTAATCACCGCCTCCTACTCGATTGCCTGCATGGAATATCGTCACATTCCTTTGCCTACTGACATTATAGCATATGCAATTCTGAAAAACAATATTCAAAATGCATTTTGTACTGATATAAAAACAATAATGTTTTACTGTTTTATTATCCTTGTCGGCGTTCTGGCTGCACACTATATTTGCGAGCGGTTAGATAAGAGAAACCAATATGGAGTCTTCTGGAAATAAGCAGACAGGCGTAGTATAATCCATCTGTTGCCACCTCCTATGCAGGCACGGAAGGGAGGTGTCTTGTATGGATATTATTATTTCTCTTATTGTTACCGTTACGGCGGGTGTAATTTGCCATCTCATCTGCAAATGGTTGGACGGTGACAAGTAATCGGCAACCAGCCTATGGGTTTAAGCCTTCCCATTGCCACAAGTAGGAATAGAAAACCCCGGAGATGCGACCTCCGGGGTTTTCGTTTGCCATCTTGCATGGACTTATTACTTCTCTTTGCCTATTGGCATTATAGCATATGCAATTTTGAAAAGCAATATTCAAAACGCATTCTGTACTTATATAAAAACAATATGAATCATCAGGGCATCCTTTCAACGATGAACGTAGCAAATACTCCGGCAAAGATAACAATCAAATGTGAGGCGGACTGCAGCTCCGGCGTAGCAGCCGATTTAAACCAAATAAAGAGTAATATTCCTTTCTTCAATAGCGGCTTTCCATTCACTGGAAAGATTGGTGTCAGTAATGATGATGTCAATGTCATTGAGATCAGCAAAATAAGCGGAACGAATTTTATTAAATTTTGTTGAATCCGTCAACAGTATTTTTATCTGACTGGATTTTAATGCGGTTTGTTTCGTGTGCACTTCATAACTATTGGCACAGGTAATTCCCAAATCTTCATGGATTCCTGATGCAGAAACAAACATTTTATTGGCCCGAAAATTTTCAATCAGATGGATACTCTGGGAGGATTCAAAAAACTGTCCATTTGAATGGAAGTAGCCGCCTGGAAAAATAATATGAACATTCGGATGACTGATAATATGGGACAAAATATTGTAATTATAACAAAGAACTGTCATGTCAAAAGAATCCGGAATATAACGGGCAAAATAGTCTGTTGTAGAACCGGTATCAATGATGATATTGTCGTCAGGTTCCAACAGAGTTGCGGCAAATTTTCCAATGCGTTCTTTTTCTGGATTCATTCTTACCTTTTCTTCTAACAGATCGTAATTATTTTCCTGAAGCATTACAGGAGAATCTCCAGAAGTGCCTTTGTGGTAAGCCATACCATGGCTTCGGGTAATTAGAGAGTTTTCCTGCAGGTAGTTCAAATCTCTTCGTATGGTCATATCTGACACATGAAGCAATTGAGCCAAATCAGAAACAGAAGCGGAATTTTGTTTCTGCAAAAGTAAAAGGATTTGATTTAAACGTTCTTGTTTATTTTTCATGAGAAACGTCCCTTTCGCAAATTTGCCATATAAAAAATCTACAGACAGAAGAACTTGTTCTGTAAATTGGTTCTATTATTATATTAAATGAAATTACCTGAAAGATCAATGAAAAATAAGAAAATAGAACTTTTTCGCGAAAAACAACAAAAAGGTATACAATTTTGTTCGAAATAGAGATGAGATTGCTTTTTGGTAAACATATCGCACAAAAAGAAAATAAAATTAAAAACAAATCTTATCTTTTTGAACAAAATCACTTGAATAATGAACATAAATGTGATACGATATGAACGTAACAAACAAAATAACAACAAAAATCAAACAAAACAAACAAAAAGGGGGATTAAGAATGGGAGAAAAAAGTCTTTCTGCAAAACCGGTGTTGGCTATAAAATGGGTGGTTTCTATTGGATGCCCTGTACTGTTGTTTTTGCTTATGCCGACAACACAGCAGATAACGGTTCAGATGAAAGCTTTTATGGCAGTGACTCTCTGGGCAATTCTAGCCTGGGCCTTGGATGTAATCCAGGTATATATTACAGGGATTTTATTGAATCTCTTTTATATACTTTTTGGTATTGCAACACCAGATGTAGTGTTCTCTCCCTGGCTTGGGTCTACCATTTGGCTGATCCTTGGGGGATTGATTATTGCTGTGGTATTTGACGAAAGCGGGCTGATGAAGCGAATGGCTTACTTTTGCATTCAAAAGACAGGGGGTTCTTACAGGGGGATTATTATCGGACTGATGGCTTCCGGCATTTTAGCAGCGCTTTTGGTTCCCAATATCACAGGGCGGGTTACCATTTATTGCGCCATTGCTTACGGAATCTGTCGGGCTATGAATCTGAAGCCGGGAAGCAAAAGCGGAATGGGAATTATGTTTGCCGGCTTTAATGCAGCCATAGGACCGAGATGGATGTGGATGTCCGGGGACGACAATATTATGATTGTTGCACAGCATTTAAAGAATGCGGGGATTGAAGTGACATGGATGCAGCATTTAATTGGAAATTTTATTCCTGCTGCTTTATGGGTTGTAGCAAGTACGATATTCCTATTTCTTCTGTTTCCACAGGATGTTACCTTTGAAAGCAAGGATCATCTGGAAAAAGAGTTGCAAAAATTAGGGAAAATGAAACAAAAAGAAAAGAAGATGCTAATTATCATTGCTGCTGTTTTGGTAGCTATGGTCTTTTCTAAAATAGATGCAGGATGGTTATTTATGCTGGGGGCAGCGGCCTGCTTTTTGCCGGGAATTAATATATCGCCCATTGAAGATCTACAGAAAACCAATTTTCCTATTATTATCTTCACGGCAGCCTGTATGGCTATCGGAAGCGTTTCTGACGCGGTAGGATTTAGCTCTTATATCGGCGAAGTGACCCTGCCGCTGCTGGGGGGAGCCAATAATTTCGTAATGATTTTGGTAGCCTTTGGATTTGGGGTTGTATTTAACCTCTTTATGACTCCTATGGCGGCAACGGCGGCTTTGGTTCCTACTATTATTTCTATTGCACAGGATTTGGGATTGTCAGCAGTAAAGGCAACTTATGGATTTGTATGGGGTGTTCAGCAATTGTTCTTTCCTTATGAGTGGGTGCTGTTTCTAATTTTGTTTAGTTACGGTATGTTTGACAATAAGCAGACCATTAAATGGGGATTCTTACGGTTCCTTTTAGCAACGGTATTTTTGTGCGCGATATACATTCCGTTTTGGACGTTGGTTGGTTTTGGAAGTTAGGAGGAGAAAAACATGGAAGAGAGAAAGCAATATGAGGACAGGAGCTTAGGACAGCAAAAGAAGAAGGAAGAGTTTATAAGAGAATGCAGAGAAGGAAACTATACGTTAGAAAATCCACGAATTGCCGTAGATTTATTTGACGCAGCTCCTCTAACGGCTGTCTGCTATTTTAGAACAGAGCAGGATACGCGGGTTGTGGCAAAAATACCGGGAAGGGACATTGAAACAACGTTTAAAGTCGCTTTCAGGGGCTATGCAAAAGAGCATTTTATCCCGATTCACGCTCTGTACGCAGGGAAAGAGAACCCGGTAGAGATAACGGTATTTACAAAAGATGGAAAAAAACACAGCAATACCCTTAGAATTTTAACGGGAAATCTTCCGGAGGGAATGCAGAAAATCCGAATTATGGAAATGAAACGGGATAAGGTTCAGCCTGGTTTAATTTTTGTAAACGGAAATTATGGTCTTCCAATGCATAAGACGGAAGAAGGCAGGCGGGCAGGACAGAAGCCCACCTATACGGCGGCTTTTGATCGGAACGGCGATATTAGATGGTATTTTTCTGATATGATTCTGGCCAATGTAGGACCTATGAACCCAACAGCTAACGGTAATCTTTTGGTTGGCTCTGAGAAGGAAGAACATGGATATTACACTCAAAGCTGCTATGAAATGAGTCTTTTAGGTGAAATTATCCACGAATACGTCTGTGAAGGAATGCATCATGATGTCATAGAGCTCCCTGAGGGAAATATTGTAGCTCTTACCAGGAAGCCAGGAACAGAGAGAGAAGAAGACTATATGGTAGAATTTGACCGGAATACCTGTCAAATCGTAAGGGAGTGGGATGCAAAAGAAATTTTGCCGATACCGGAATCCGCAATCCATTACAGAAGACAGGACACGCCTGATGTTCCTGAAACTCTGGATTGGATCCATATGAATTCTCTGGACTATGATGAGACAGACAATACCTTTATTTTTTCAGGGAGAAACCAGGATGCTCTGGTAAAGTTTGACGCTTCTACAGAGGAAGTGAAATGGATTTTAACAGAGCCGGCAGAGGGGGAAGAAGAATTGGTTCCTCCCCATCTCAGAGACAGGATACTGCAGCCGGTGGGAGACGGCTTTTCCTACCCATCAGGCCAGCACAAAATTACTATTATGCCTAATGGGGATATTCTGATTTTTAACAATATGGTAGCGTACCATAAATACCGCCGGAATATGGGTGATGAAATCATCAATAAAGCTTCCAGGGCTATTGTATACCGAGTAGATGAGGAAGAAATGACGGTGAGGCAGATTTGGGCTTCGGATTGGAGAACCGGCGTAGAAGGAAACTCGGCCGTAATGGGAAATGCTGATTATCTGGGAGTTGGGCACTATTGGGTAAACTATTCCGCAACCATGTTTATGAATGATGGGAGCCAGACGCAGGGATATTGGGATTTTGCCGTAGCCCCGGTACAGAATTGCCTGTTTGTGGAATATCTCAATGATGAAATTGTATTTAAAGCCCGCTATGACGGAAATTTTGGAAACTGTTACAGGAGTCATGTGATGATGCCTTATTTGACGAAGGAGGAGTGGGGATGAGAATCGCCATAGGCTGTGACGAAGCGGCGTATCAACTGAAAACTGTAATAAAGATGCATTTAAAAGAAAAAGGACTTACTGTAGAAGATTTTGGGACATATACACCAGAAGAACAGGTATTATATCCGGATATTGCGGTGAAGGTGGCCGAATCTATTGCCGACGGCAGGCAGGAACGAGGGATCCTTTTATGCGGGACAGGGCTGGGCATGGCAATTGCAGCTAATAAGGTGCCGGGAATCCGGGCATGTACCTGCCATGATCCTTATTCCGTAGAACGCTCCAGAAAGAGCAACAATGCGCAGATTATCACTATGGGTGCGCGGGTTATTGGCCCGGAACTGGCAAAAAAGCTAATCGATATATGGCTGGAATGTGAATTTTCCGGAGGAAGTTCTGAAAAGAAAGTGGAAAGGATTCAATGGTATGAAGAGCAGTTTTGCAAGGAAAGCTATAGGGAGGAGGGTGTATGACAGATACTTCGCTGTACTGTCTTGCAGAAGACAGTGTCCGGCATAACTATATTCTGGCATCGTATTATATCCGCCTACCGGCTGAAACAGACGTCATGGAGAAAGCGCAGGCTATGGCGATAGGGCAGACAATAGGAACTTGGGTGCCAGTGCCGGGAATTACAGAAGAAATGCGGGAAAACAATATGGGAAAAATCGTAAGGATTCTGTCGGTTCCTCCCGCAGAGCTTTTATCAGATGAAAAAGACAAGATGGGCTATATCATCCAGATTGCCTACCCGGAAATCAATTTCCACGACTCCCTTCCAATGTTGTTGACCACTCTTTTGGGAAATGATGCCTCTACTTCTGCTCAGGTGAAGCTGGTAGATTTACAGTTGTCAGATGCATTTACCCAGTGTTTTACTGGTCCCGGCTTTGGAATCCAAGGACTGAGAAAATTGACTGGGATAGAAAAAAGGCCTTTTGTTCTCAATATGATTAAACCGTGTACAGGGTTTACGCCTAAAATTGGGGCGGAGATATTTTATAACACCGCTTTGGGGGGCGTGGATTTTATAAAAGACGATGAACTGCTGGGAGATCCGGATTTCTGCCCTGCGGAGAAACGGGTAAAGGAATATAACAAAGCCGCCGAAGCAGCCTACGAGATAACGGGAAAAAGAACAATCTATGCAGTAAACGCTACAGTAAAGGCCAGCCGCCAGAAAGAACATTTGCAACGGCTTTTGGAAGCAGGAGCAAAAGCAATTATGATAAATTTTGCGGCAGTAGGATATTCAATGTTTCATTTTTTGGCTGAAAATTGTCCTGTTCCGGTGCTGGGACATTATGCAACATCAGGAATGCTTTTTGAAGGGACTTCTAGCGGACTGTCCAGCGAGATTGCAGCAGGAAAACTGCCCAGATTGTGCGGGGCCGACATTGTTATGATGAATACTCCTTATGGCGGCTACCCTCTCCGGAGGATGAAGTATCTGCAGACGGCAAAACAGCTTACCCTCCCCTGGGGACATATCAAACCGGCCCTGCCCTCTGTGGGAGGAGGCGTCCATCCGGGAATTGTAGAAAAGTATATAAAGGATTTAGGACCGGATATTATGCTGGCTCCAGGAGGCGCTGTCCAGGGGCATCCTATGGGGGCGGCAGCAGGGGTAAGGGCAATGTTCCAAGCTGTTGATTACGTTATGAAAGGAGAGAAACTGGAGGAAGCGGTAAAGGAACACGAAGAGCTGCGGGCGGCAATTGAGAAATTCGGTTATGCAGGGAAGTGACGAAATGGTGATAGATTACCACGGACATCTGTGGCCGCCAGGTATGACACCGGGAATGCTGCAGACAGATATTGAAAAAAGAAAAGGAAAGTATGATTTTAATGCAGATGGTTTGCTAAAGTCCATGGAAGAAAACGGTATTGCTCAAACGGTGGTCAGCGCTTTGGCTTTTTCCGGCGGAATGGAAAATACACAGATCCGAAAGCTAAATGATTATGTATGGGAAGCCAGAGAAAATTCGGGCGAAAAGCTGAAAGCATTTTGCACATTAAATCCGTTGGAAGAGGGGGCTGAAGATTTTTTGAGATTTTGTATGGAAGATAAGGACTTTGACGGACTGAAGCTCCATTGCAATATGCAGGAATTTTATCCGGATGACCAGAGGTTGGAACCAATTTATAAAAGAATGGAGAAGTATGGGAAACCGATTTTATTTCATAGCGGTGGAATCGGAATCCTTCCTTACCAGGATGATTTTGGACGGCCTGTCCGCTTTGACGCGGCGGCGTCCAGACACCCGGATTTAACAATTATTTTAGGACACGCCGGAAGAATTTGGTATCAGGAAACAGCGATGCTTCTGCGCAAGCATAAAAACGTTTACGCCGACATTAGTACTAATTTCGGAAAGACGCCGGAAACAGCAGTCTATCCTATGAAGGAGCTGTTAAAAATTGTGAAAGGATGGGCGGGGAGTACAAAGCATCTGGTATTTGGAAGCGACTTTCCATTTTATGAGCAAGGCAGGACAAAGACTCTGCTGGAAAAAACGGCTTGCGAAGCCGGGACGGAGAGTCTTTACACAGAAAGAGACGTGAAAGAGATTTTATATGAAAATCGTATCAGAACAGGAGGAAAAGAGCTATGAGCAGACGTTACAGAGAAGATGAAGTTGTAAATATGCTAAAGGCAAAGATTGAGAAAAAAGAAGTTTTATTTATGCCTAACTGCGGAAGCGGCCTGACTGCTAAATTGCAGGAAAAGGGCGGAGCTGACTTGATCTGCGTTTCCGCCACCAGCTATTGGCGGATGAAGGGACAGGGCTCTCTGGCGCCGCTGATGCCTTATGGGGATATAAACGAAGCTATCATGCAGTTGGCTCCGGAGATTGTGGCAAACGTACAGAATGCCCCGATTTTGTCCCTTTCAGGAGGGACGAATCCTCTTCTGCCTCACAAGGAACATCTGCAGAAATTGTGGGATGCGGGAATTTCAGGAATTAATCCATTTATGATGAAAATTTATGGGGATGCCATTATGGAACAGATGGATGCCATTGGTATGGGATGGGACAAAGAAGTAGATTTTGTAGGAGAAGCCCACAAAATGGGAATGTTTTCCTTGGCGTATGCTTTTACCCCTGAGGAAGCCAGAATTTTGGCGGAAGCAGGGTGCCCTGCCATTTCCTCCCATGTAGGTTCTACAGTAGGCGGAATGATGGGAGCAAAGTCGAAACTGAGCCTGGACGATGCCTGCCAGTTGAGCCAGGAGATTTTTGACGAGGCGAGAAAAGTAAATCCGGATGTAATTCTGTTTGCTCACGGAGGACCCATTAAAGGACCGGAAGAAGTAAAGTATGTTCTGCAAAGGACTGACGCTCAGGGATTTATCGGCGGTTCGGCTGCAGAAAGATTGCCTATTGAAAAAGCTGTTTTGGAAGCTACGAAATCATACAAAGCAATTACCAGGGATTGACGGGGGGGTAAATAACATGGAGAAGAAGCCAAATATTATTGTTGCTGGGATGTGTGATACGAAGTATACGGAATTAAAATTTTTAGCGGAGGAAGTAAGAAAAGCGGGGGGCAATGTGAAAATTCTTAACTGCGGCTGTGGCCACGACGTAGAATGGGCAGACATTTCTTTGTCAGATGTGTTGGCGGCAAGTGGAGTCAGCAAGGAGAAGGTATTTCAGTCCCCGCGTTCTACAGCAGTACAAATAGTAGGGGAAGCCGGCGCAGTTAAGATTATGGAGATGTACGATCAGGGTGAAGTCGACGGAATCATTTCCTGGGCTGGTTCTATGGGAACCACTACGGTAACGTATTTAATGCGTGCGCTGCCCTTTGGTGTTCCTAAAATCATGATGACAGATATGGCTTCCAGCGATGTAAGTATGTGGCTGGGGAATAAAGATATTTATATTATGAATCCTACTGCAGAACAGGGAGTTAATATTGTAACGAAAAAGATGGTAGCCAATGCTGCAGCCGCTATTGTGGCAATGGCAAAAGTAGGAGAAATTAACCCGGAAGAATGCAGGCCGCTGATGGCTATTACCGCATATGGAACAACGACTCAGACTGTCAACCGATGCAGTAATTACTGGAACCAGAAAGGGTGGGACACGATTATTATCCACCAGGTCGGAACAGGAGCTACTATGGAGGATCTGATCCGATCCGGACAGATTACTGCAATTATTGACTTGACTACAGGGGAATTGACAAACAATATGTATCACAGTGTATACGGAACGCCGAAAACCTGGAATGGAGAGAGAGTTACAGCGGCTGCAGATATGGGGATTCCACAGATTGTAGTTCCAGGAGGGTTGGATCAGTCGGCCTTTGGAGCTTTGTCAACCCTTCCACAGACATATCTGGATGACTTTAAAAAGGGAGTCCGGAAGGGGTATCGGGACACAAATCTGCCCTATATCCATAATGAGGGGGTAACCATTATGGTGCCGACACTGGATGAAATCAGCCAGTTATCGGAATACTTTGCAGAGAAACTTAACCAAACCAATGGTCCGACAGCATTTGTAATTCCTATGCAGGGATGGTCTGCATACGATCAGAGGGAAGAACTTTGCACAAAAGAGCGTGGATGGTCAGAAGGAAACGGCGACGGGCCAGTTTGGGAGCCGGATGATGATGAGGCGCGGTGGTCCAGACGGGCAACCTTAATGAGAAAGATTTTGAAAGAAAAATTCAGCAGAGAGAACGAAAATTTGGATTTGATTATTGCAGATATGCATATTGTTGATCCGGAGTTTGGAGACTTACTGAATCGGATTATGACGGATATGCTGGAAGGAAAGTGGAAGAAGGGAATGTACCGGGATGTACCCGGAGTGATTGCTTAGTCAGGGGAGATAAGATGAAACGGCTGGATAAGATTTATCTGGGAACAAACACAAAAATGTACAAGACCATAAAAGACAGCGTAGATTTCATCTCCGATCTTCAGGAATATACCAGAGATCTTTCCAGAAATGATTTGGAATTGTTTGTGCTGCCGTCTTATACGGCCCTGGACGGGGTTCGCCTGAAGGCGAACCCTGCTCTGCTAAGGTACGGGAGCCAAAATATCAGTTGGGCTGACGAGGGACAGTTTACTGGGGAGATTTCTCCTATAATGCTGAAAGAAACCGGGGCTTCTATTGTAATGATAGGTCATTCGGAACGAAGGCATATTTTTCGAGAAACCCTTTCGGAGATTCATCAAAAAGTAAAATGTGGTTTGGAACACGGCTTTACAGTTTTGCTATGCGTTGGGGAAACAGGTCAGGAAAAGGAACAGAATATTGCGGATGAAATCCTGCGGATTCAGTTAAAAACGGCTTTTCATGGAATTGAAAAAGAAAATGCAAAAAATATTTGGATCGCCTATGAACCTGTATGGGCTATTGGTGTCGGAGGAACGCCGGCTACTAAGGAATATGCTTCGGAAAAACATATGGTACTCAAGAGAACATTGGAAGAAATGTTCGGTAAAGAAATGGGAGAAGCTATCCCTGTTTTGTACGGCGGAAGTGTAAATGCGGGAAATGCAGAGGATTTGATTGCTATGGAAGGAATTGACGGCCTTTTTATCGGGAGAAGCGCTTGGAATGCCGCAGCCTTTAACGATTTAATCCGCAAATCTGTCCAGACCTGGAAAACAAAAGGAGTTTGATGGAATGTGGAAAAATTGATTGTTTATGGAACAGGCCACGCTATGACTGTAAAATATGCCAATACCGCTTTTAGTATTTGCGGTGGAGAAAGTGTTTTTTTAGTAGACGGCGGAGGCGGACGAGAGGTTTTCTGCTGGTTTCAGCAGAACCCGGAATATTGGGAACGCTTGTCCGCCGGTTTTTTAAGCCATGTCCATACGGATCATATTTTAGGTATGATCTGGATCCTCAGGAAATTAGCCTTTGACATGGAGCAAGGAAAAAGAGAAAAAGTGTTTTACCTGTATGGGCACAGAGAAGCTTTGTCAGTTGTTTATGAGATCTGCCAGACACTGCTTCGCAGACAGGAAATGGAACAGTTTGGAAAGAGGCTGTTGTTGGTAACAGTAAATGATGGGGAACGCGTGAATCTGGCGGGGAAACAAATGACGTTTTTTGATATTCATTCCAGCAAGATGAAGCAGTTTGGCTTTTCAATGGAAAAGGATAAGAAAAAGTTGGTTTTTTTGGGAGATGAGCCAGTAAATTTATGGGGAATGCAGTACCTGGAAGGAGCTGACTGGATGCTGTCAGAGGCTTTTTGTCTGGACGAAGAGAAGGAGATCTATCGTCCGGAACAGTTTCACCATGGAACGGTTCGCTATGCCAGCGAAGCGGCGGAAAAATATAATGTGAAAAACCTGGTGCTGTGGCATACAGAGGATGAAACGACTTATGGCGTCAGAAAAGAACAGTATACCAGAGAAAGCCAAAAATATTATACGAAAGGACGGGTCTGGGTTCCAGAAGACGGAGAAATAATTTCACTAGAACAATAGGAGGAAGAAATGCGTTTTTTTATTGATACGGCTAATGTTGAAAATATTAAAAAAGCTTATGAGATGGGGGTAATCTGCGGGGTTACAACCAACCCGTCCCTAATTGCAAAAGAAGGCAGAGAATTTTCTCAAGTAATACGAGAAATCACGCAAATTGTAGACGGGCCCATCAGTGGAGAGGTAAAAGCAACGACAACAGATGCAGAGGGAATGATCCAAGAGGCACGGGAAATTGCAGCGATTCATAAAAATATGGTTGTGAAGATTCCTATGACTCCAGAGGGATTAAAAGCAGTTTCTATATTGTCGAAAGAAGGAATCAAGACTAACGTTACCCTGGTTTTCACAGCGGCTCAAGCTCTTTTGGCGGCGCGGGCCGGAGCGGCTTACGTTTCTCCTTTTTTGGGAAGACTGGACGACATCTCTACGCCGGGAATTGGCTTAATTGAAGAGATCTCAGATATTTTTAGTCTCCATCATCTGGAGACAAAGATTATTGCCGCTAGCATCAGAAGCGCTGTTCATGTAATCGACTGCGCCAAGGCGGGAGCTGATTTTGCTACGGTTCCATGGGATGTCTTGGAAAAAATGACGAAGCATCCTCTGACGGATGAAGGGATCCGGAAGTTTCAGGAAGATTACAAAAGGGTCTTTGGAGAATAAAATACAGAATAGAAAAACGGAGGCAATTATGAAAAATGAGCGGTTGGCTGTTAATGCAATCCGTATTTTGTCTGCAGATATGATTCAGAAAGCAAATTCGGGACATCCAGGGATGCCCCTCGGGGCGGCGTCGATGACATATGAACTTTGGATGAACCATATGCGCCATAATCCGGCAAATCCAAAGTGGATAAACCGGGACCGGTTTGTCTTATCAAGCGGTCATGCTTCAGCAATGCTGTATTCTCTGCTTCACCTGACAGGGTATGGACTAACTATAGAAGATTTAAAGCAGTTTCGCCAGATGGATTCGAAAACTCCCGGCCACCCGGAGTACGGTCACACCCAGGGAGTAGAGGCAACGACAGGCCCTTTGGGGGCCGGAATGGGAATGGCAGTGGGGATGGCAATTGCGGAGGCACATTTGGCAGCAGTTTTTAATAAACCGGGATTCCCCATAATTGATCATTATACATATGTGCTGGGAGGAGACGGATGCATGATGGAAGGGATCTCATCAGAAGCCTTTTCCTTAGCAGGAACTTTGGGACTGGGAAAACTGATTGTGCTTTACGACTCTAATGGGATTTCCATTGAAGGGGGTACGGAAATTGCTTTTGCAGAAAATGTGGGAATGCGGATGGAAGCCTTTGGATTTCAGGTTCTGACGGTTTCCGACGGAAATAACCTGAAAGAAATCGGAGAAGCCATTGAATGTGCCAAGAAGGAATGCAGCCGACCTTCTTTTATTATTGTAAAAACGGAAATCGGCTATGGATGTCCGGAAAAGCAGGGCAGTGCCAAAGCCCACGGGGAGCCTTTGGGGACGGAAAACGTGCAGACTTTAAGGAAAACGCTGAATTGGGAAAGAGAGTTTCCATTTGACATACCAAAGGAGGTTTACGAGCATTACAAAAGGGCTGGAGAAGAAGGCGCAGCATTGGAACAGGAATGGAAGAATTTGCTGAAAGCATACATAAAGAAATATCCGGAGATGAAGGGATTATGGAGACAATACTTTGAGATGACTCCCATAGTGGGTTCAAATGTGTCGGATGGCGGAGAAGAATGGGAAAAGGGAGTTTTAGCTACGAGAGCGGTATCAGGTTTGGTACTGAATCAATTAAAAGAAAAAATTCCTAATTTAGTCGGTGGATCCGCAGATCTATCGCCATCTACAAAAACTTACCTTATTGGAGAAGGAGATTTTTCAAAAGGTAATTATAAAGGGCGCAACCTTCATTTCGGGGTTCGGGAAATTGCTATGGCAGCCATAGGAAATGGCATGGCTCTTCATGGAGGACTCAGACCGTATGTTTCTACATTTTTTGTATTTAGTGATTATATGAAACCGATGATGAGACTTGCCGCTTTGATGAAGCTTCCTGTGATTTACGTCCTTACCCATGACAGCATTGGGGTGGGAGAGGATGGGCCAACTCATCAGCCTATAGAGCAGTTAGCTATGCTACGGTCAATGCCGGGATTTTATGTATTCCGGCCTGCAGACGCAAGAGAAACGGAGACGGCTTGGAATTTTGCTGTTACCAGAAATGAAGCCCCTACAGCTTTGGTTCTGTCAAGACAGAATCTGCCTCAGCTAAATCCAAGAAAAAAGGAAACCATATTGCGTGGGGGATACATCCTTATAGAAAGCAAAAAAACAACGCCAGATGGGATTTTTATTGCTACTGGTTCAGAAGTCGCTTTGGCGGTAAAAGCTGCTGAGCTTTTGGAGAAGCGTGGAATTTCTATTAGAGTAGTCAGTATGCCTTGCACAGAGTTGTTTGACGAACAGCCGGAAGAATACAGGGAGTCCGTTTTGCCAAGAAAAATTCGAAACCGGATGGCGATTGAAGCTGGAAGTAATTTTGGATGGGAAAAATATGTCGGTCTGGATGGAGTATGTATCACGATGCATGGCTTTGGAACATCTGCGCCGGCAAATCAGCTTTTTGAAAAGTACGGCTTTACAGCAAAGCATATTGCAGAAAGCGCAGAGGACATGATAAATAAAAATGCCGTCTACGGCAGATAGGCATCAGGCAGCCAAGGGAGTCATGTGAGCCTGCCATTTTGATAAAGGGAGACGAGGGATTTCTTAAATTTTTAGGGAAATTTTGTGGAACCACTTGAAAACCTGCGGATAAGCGATTATAATAAAAGCATAAAGAAAGCACCCACTCCAAAAGTGGATGCCTAAAGTTAGGTTTTAGCGCCCTAACGAGCGCCGCCCATCCTGTTGGCCGACAGGGTGGGCTTTTTCTTATTTCTTGTCTTTCTTATCCAGAAAGGAAATAAGCGCCAGAATCAGACCGCCAAAGGATATGAGCAAGCCCAATATCCCGATGAAAACCGAAAGGATCTCATACGCCGTCATCCGCACCACCTCCTCCCTATGTAATAGGTAAAGAGGCAACCACTCCTGTCATGGGTACTTTCCTAAACGAAATTTTACCATACAAACATATGTTTTTCAATGAAGAAATAAAAACGCCGTCCAGGAGATGGGACAGCGCCTTTCATCTAAAAATAACTATGAACGATAAATAAAGGAATCTATTAACATCTAAGAGGAAGTTTATCCTCTCATAAATAGTATGACAGATTTCGGGATTTTGGCGAAAAAAATATATCATTTTTCAAATAAATTTACCGTCTATGGATCTTCTCCCTCTTGATCCGTTCCATATCCGATAAGGGAAAATCGGGTGCCTGTTCCTGTGATTTCCTCCAGATCTCAGTAGAAAATTTCTCTTTATAATGCTCGATCAGTTTGGCTTTTGTCTGTTCCGTATAGTCCTTTC
>CAMMNN010000061.1 GCA_946498245.1 uncultured Clostridium sp.
ATATGGGGAGCCGTTGGGCTGATACGCGACGACGAAAGGAGGGACAAACCGAGCGAGAAATATCAGTGTTCCAAAGCAGACGTAGCAACTCTGCCGCCACAATCCATATATCGGTATAATGATACTTCCTTATCGCCGCAGTCCGAGCGTTCAAAGCGTCGCAGGCAACGGGTAAGGCTCCGGCAGACCGCCGGAGGGGTGGAACTCCCATGACGCTATGCTAATAGCTGTCCGATTAAAGCCCCTTTTATTGACTATTTATTGTTTCAACCATTGAAAGGGGGTTACAATTTTGAATATTACTGATGTGCCTATCTGGGAAAAATATACTCTCACGATTGAAGAAGCGTCTAAATATTTCCGTATAGGGGAAAACAAGCTGCGTAAATTAGCCGAGGAAAATCCCGCCGCCGGGTGGGTAATTATGAATGGCAACCGTATTCAAATCAAGCGGAAGCAGTTTGAAAAAATTATTGATACCCTTGACACAATTTAATGAAATTGAGCCTTGAATGTGGTATAATCATATCAGCATATCAAGGCTCTTTCCGTCATGGAAAGGAGCATGGCGCGAATGAAGAAAAAAGCGACGTCGGAAAAAAGACGCGATAATAAAAACCGTATCTTACGCACCGGAGAGAGCCAGAGAAAAGACGGGAGATATGCCTACAAATATACAGATACTTTTGGAAAACCGCAGTTTGCGTATTCTTGGAAGTTAGTACCTACGGACAAGACCCCGGCAGGAAAACGGGAAGATATTTCGTTAAGGGAAAAGGAAAAAGAAATCCAGAAAGACCTTGACGACGGTATCGACCATTTAGGCAAGAAAATGACTGTCTGCCAACTCTATGCGAAGCAGATAAGGCATAGGGCGAATGTTAAGGAGGGTACAAAACAGGGACGCGGACAGCTTATGCGGATTTTGAGAGAGGATAACTTAGGAGCCTGCCCGATTGAAAAAGTAAAGCTATCAGACGCCAAAGAATGGGCGTTACGCATGAAAGAAAAAGGGTATGGTTTTAAGACTATCAACAATCACAAGCGTTCACTGAAAGCTGCCTTTTACACAGCCATACAGGACGATTATATCCGCAAAAATCCGTTTGACTTCCAGTTAAGTACAGTCCTTGAAGATGATACGGAGCCAAAAGTACCTCTATCCCCTACGCAGGAAGCGTCTTTCCTGTCCTTTATACAGAATGATAAAGTCTATCAGAAATACTATGATGATATAGTCATACTGTTAGGGACGGGGCTTCGTATTTCCGAACTCTGCGGGCTGACGGAAAGCAACATTGACTTTGAAAACAGGCTAATCAATGTAGACCACCAACTTTTGAAAATTTCCGGTGTCGGTTACTACGTTGATACGCCAAAGACAAAAAGCGGTGTCCGTCAAATCCCTATGAGTACAAAGGTTATGGAAGCGTTGGAGCGTGTGCTGAAAAACCGCAGACAGGCAGCAGCCCCGATTATTGTCGGCGGCTATACCCGGTTCTTGTTCCTCAACAACAAGGGCTTGCCGAATGTAGCGGCTAATTATGAAAGTATGTTCCGCAGGCTTGTAAAGAAGTATAACAAGTGCCATGAAGAAGCATTACCAAAAGTAACTACGCCGCACACCTTACGCCATACGTTCTGCACCAACTTAGCAAACGCCGGAATGAACCCGAAAGCATTACAGTACATCATGGGACATTCCAACATCAATATGACGCTGAACTATTATGCTCACCCGACTTCCGAAAGTGCAGTTGCGGAAATGAAACGGTTGGTAGCATAGTTTGTAGACAGAGTTTTTACTACTCTATTTACTACCTTTGAACGCAAAAACATGAGGGGATATGAGAAGAAATAAGAGCTTCTCCCGATATGAAAAATGCCGGGAACGCCTGTAAATACAGGCTATACCGGCATATAAGAACTTCTAAAGAGATAATCAAAAAGTCATATCTGATTTTGTCAAAAGAGGTGCTGTAAAACAGCCGATCCAGAAAAGCGATTAAAGTAGCGTTGGCGGAAGCGTAATATACGGGGCTGGCAATGACCAGTCCGTCGCATTCTTCAAATTTGGCAGCCGTTTCATTGACTGCGTCGTCAAAAACACACTTCCCATTTTTTTTGCAGGAATAACATGCAATGCAGCCCCGGATATTTTTATTTCCAATGTGTATGATTTCTGATTCCATATGTTCCTGAGCAAAAATGGTTTCCATTTCATGGAGCGCAGTGTAAGTATTGCCTTTTCCATGAGGACTTCCGTTGATCATTAATATTTTCGGCATAGACAAGTACCTCCTTATAACAATTAAAATCATACCAGCCGCAGTGTGTTCCCGGGATAATCAATGTGAGACCGGACACCTGCGATGCAAAACATTGCACTCCTCCCAGAACTGGTATGATAATATATTGTAGCACGGGGAAAGGGAAATGGCAAGAATCTGCCAGAAAAGGGAGGGGCCGGCAGATAAACTGCCGGCCATAAGTATGAAAAAGTTTTAATGAAAATGTGAAAAAGGAGTTTCCTTCTCGACGTATTTTATCATAACAGCCAGATGTGAAGAAAGTATGGACGAACTGTAAACTTTTCGGAAATAGTCATTAAGAGTATCTGAAGCCGGTAAAATAAAACGGGGCAGGCCGCGAAAAACGCGCCTGCCCCATCGCCGTTTTACTGGCAGGAATCACAATCGCAGGAAGAATTACTGCGGTTATTCCGGGCCCAGATATTGCAGCATCCGCATCCGCACTGAGACGAATTGTTGTCAGACTGGGAAAGACCGTCAGAGAATCCTTCGGCATATCCGCGGACAAAGCCGGTGTTGAATCCCTCGGCAAAGCCCTGTCTAAAAATTCTTTCACGGCAGTTAGAAGAAATTCCGTTGGAGGAACCGGCATTTCCGGAATTGTTATTCCACCACCACCAGTTCTGGTTCGGGCAGCATCTCCAGTTACAGCAGCGATTGCAGTTACAGCATCTACACATATGAAAGTCTCCTTTATTGATGGTTGTACTGTATGATATGGGACAGAAAGACAAAGTGTTACTTTCACTTTCTTTGGAAGATTTCATAGATTAGTATTAGAAATTTCCTGAAAGGAGTTCTCCTATGGATTTTTATTCTTCCAGAAGAAATATGAACGCCGGACGCTTCCGCGGCAATGCCTCTGCTGCGCCGGAGGATCCTGTAAAGCCGGCTTCCCTTAAATCGGAGACGGATAGAGAAAGCGAAACAGTGGAAGCTTCGTCCTGCAGCCCGGGGCAAATGAAACAGCCGTCGGGCTGCGGCGTGTGCAGTTCCAATCCCTTCCCTTGCGGCTGTCAGCCCGGAAGCGGATCTCAGCCGGGGGTTGGACCTCAGCCCGGAGTGTGCTGTCAGCCCCAGTGCGGAAACCGGCAGATGTGCAGCCCTCATATGAAACCAGACTGCGGTTCCGGTATGCGGCCGGAACATGGCCCAGGCATGATGCCGGGATACGGGCCTAGCGGAAGGCCGGGACAGGGAGCCGGTATGGTATGCCCGCCGTCCTGCCCGAAATGTACGGACACCTCCCCCGGCCCGCTGGAAAAAAACTATCCTGTGGCAATGGCCTTTGTGCCGTGGCAGCAGTGGCAGAAACTGTACTGTATAGAAGAAGGTTTTTGCAAGGGAACCATTTTCCCGGACTTATATTTGCCATTTGAGCCGAGGAGGTGCCGCGTATGACAAACCGTAATTATGGCCCCTTAATGAGACGGGTCTATGAAACCGGATTTATGTTAGACGATCTGCTTCTGTATCTGGACACTCACCCCTGCGATCCTAACGCCCTTGCCTGCTACAAACAGGCGTCTGCCGACTATGCCAATGCCGTCAGCGCTTTTGAATCCCAGTGCGGCCCCCTGACCATAGCGGGCGTAGACTGCAGCAGCTACTGGACTTGGGTGGAAAGTCCCTGGCCGTGGGAAGGAGGATGTGAGTAATGTGGAAATATGAAAAAAGACTTCAGTATCCGGTGAAAATCTCCCAGCCAAACCCTAAGCTGGCATCGTTTATCATAAGTCAGTACGGTGGCCCTGACGGCGAAAGCGCCGCTGCCTTGCGGTATTTGTCCCAACGCTACGCCATGCCCTACAAAGAATGTAAAGGAGTTCTGACGGATATAGGTACGGAAGAACTGGGCCATTTTGAAATTATCGGCGCCATTGTCCATCAGCTGACGCGGAACCTGACGCCTCAGCAGATTGAAGAATCTGGCTTCGGGCCTTATTATATCGACCATACTACAGGGCTGTGGCCCCAGGCGGCAGGTGGGATCCCCTTTAATGCCTGTGAGTTCCAGTCTAAGGGAGATCCCATAACGGACCTCCATGAAGACCTCGCTGCGGAACAGAAAGCCCGGGTCACTTACGACAATATTCTGCGGCTGGTAAAGGATCCGGAAGTGGCGGATCCCATTCGGTTTTTGCGGGAGCGGGAAGTGGTACATTACCAGAGATTCGGTGAAGCAAACCGGGAAGATTGTAGTAAAGCGTTTCAGACGCAAATAGCTGGGGTGTCAGTGAGTTTAAGTGTTGGTTTCTCAGGCTTCGGCTTTAAGTCAGCGAAAGGACGGATTTGGTAATATCCAAAGCCGCTTTGCGATATTGAGACGGGGTACATCCAAAATACTTTTTGAAAAAAAACGTAAAGTGGGAAGGGGAGGAAAAGCCCAGGAAGTTTGCGATTTCAATAATGTTCATGTCTTGCTGCAAGAGTAATTGCTTGGCGGCTGTAGCTTTGAGCCGCAAAAAGTATTCTATGATTCCGCAGCCTAGTTCTGCACTGAATAGCTGCTGCAGACGAGAACGACCAATGCCAATGGAACGGCAAATATCCTTGATTTGCAGGGGTTCGCTCAGATGCTGCACTAAAAACTGCAGAGTTTCATCAATGCGTGGATTGTCGCTGTGGGGTAATTGGATATTTAATAAAAGATCCGTGGACGTTTGCTGGGAATGGGGGTTGATTCTGCGAAAAAGCCGTATCAGAAACTGCCGCAGATACAAATCTACCATCTGTTCGCTGCCGAAAGCAGCGTCTGGACGGGGAGTAAGATAGGCGTGTTCCATGGGAATGTGCAGAGGGGTAGAGAAGGCAGTCTCTGCTTCTTTTAAAAGATTAAGCAGCAGTTTGCTTTCTTCAAAGGTAACGCTCATTTGTTTTTTGCGGAAAGCGTCCAGGGCTCTGCTTTCGGAGACAAAGGAAATAATAATGAGCTTTGGACAGGAACCTTTATGAGACGATATTGTATGAAATTCATTGGGCTGATGAAACAGCACTTCGCCGGTGTTAAGGATATGGGGAACGCCGTCAGCCTCTATTTTGACGCAGCCGTCCATGACATAGACAAACTCCCAAAAATTGTGAGATTCCCCCATGTACGAAAGGTCTGCCGAATATTCAAAATAGTGTACCATAATCATGCGATCGATTACGATAGGCTGTTTCAACAAAGTAGAAGAGTATAGCTGCATTCCTGATTCTCCTTAAAAGAGAGGTTGTTTGTAGGATTTTCTTATTTTACCATAGTTCGGACGATTTTGATAGTATTTTACACAAAAAATAGTGTTATTAGTCGTCTTTTTTGTGGATAATAGAGACACGAGTAGAGAGTTAGGGGCGCCAAACGAACTTTTAAAAGGAAACAGCAGGAAGAAAGGATGGGAAAAGTCCGTGAAAGAGAAATTCAGCATTGCGTTTATAGGCCTGGGAAACCGGGGAAAAGACGCTTATTTGCCGGAGTTCGCAAAATTGGGCGATAGGGTGGAGATTACGGCTATTGCTGAACCTGACGAAGGAAAGCGCAGGGATGTAGCGGAAAGATACGGTATACCGCCGCAGGATTGTTTTGAGAGTGGAGAGGAATTACTGCTCCAGCCGAAGCTGGCAGATGCGCTGTGCATCGCTACAATGGACAGGCTGCATATGAAGCAGGCAGTGATGGCTATGGAAAAGGGATATGACATTCTTCTGGAAAAACCGGTTTCGCCATTTTTAGAAGAGTGTCGGATTATTAGCGAAACGGCGGAGCGTACTGGCAGTCGTGTGGTAATCTGCCATGTGCTACGCTACACTCCTTTTTATAAAAAGGTCAAGGAGGTTTTGGAAAGCGGCGCTATCGGTACAGTTGTAACGATACAGGCAATTGAGAATGTAGGGTACTGGCATCAGGCACATAGCTTTGTGCGTGGGAATTGGCGCAATGCAAATACCAGCAGTCCCATGATTCTCCAGAAGTGCTGCCATGATATGGATCTGTATCTGTGGCTTGCGAAAAAAAGCAGCAGGAGAGTGTCGTCTTTTGGCTCAAACTACTATTTCAATAAGGCTCATGCCCCCCAGGGAAGTTCTGTGCGCTGTATGGAAGGCTGTCAGGCAAAAGGCAACTGCCCTTTTGATGCCGAAAAAATCTATGTAAAGCATTGGAAACTGGGAATTGAATCCGGAAATACGGGGTGGCCCAACGATGTACTGGCGCTTCACCCTTCAAAAGAAACAATCTATGATGCTATACGCACAGGCCCATATGGACGCTGCGTGTTTGCCTGTGACAATGATGTTGTGGATCATCAGGTAGTAAATGTGGAAATGACGGATGGTTCTACAATGAATTTTACAATGACAGGTTTTACAGAGTCCAACAGCCGCTACGCTAAATTCATGGGAACGCAGGGTGAACTTATAGCAGATCTGGGCGCTGAAACGATAATGGTGCAGCCCTTTGGGCTTCCGGCTCAGACGATACATATGCCAAAGGAAGTCGGGCATGGCGGGGGAGACGCAGGTATTGTGCAGGAATTTGCAGCATTGATGCTTGAAGGAAAGTCAAGTTCCTCTCTTACAAGTCTGGACGTTTCTCTGGAGAGCCATTATGTGGCGCTGGCAGCGGAGAAATCCCGGCGTGAAGGCGGAACCGTAATCGATATTGATGAGATGCGGAAGAAAAGAAAACAGTAAATCAAACAAATTATTCAAGGAGGTAGAAGATGAGAAAACAGTTATCATTAGTCTTAACATTTGTCATTGCAGCAGGGATACTTTCGGCGTGTGGGACATCAAACGGCACGGAGTCTTCCACCGCAGCGACAGGAAGTGAGCAAGAGACGGCAGCTTCTGAAGGAGAAACAGTGCTGCGTGTAATCGATTACAGTGATTCAACAGCGACAGCACGTGAAGCATTCCATAAAGAGTTTGAAGAGAAGCATTCGGGAGTTAAGGTGGAGTATACCTGTCTTACGCCAGATCAATTGAACAATACCGTTATTACTATGGTGAGATCCGGTGATGGCCCTGATATTTTCTGTATGCCGAGCGGAATTACCTTAGCCATGGCTGTTGAGGAAAACTGGTATGTGCCTTTAGACGATTACCTGGATGACAGCTTTTTTTCCACAATTACTGAAGACGCCTTTGAGGATAATATTACGATGTTGAACGGACAGATTTACTCTATACCGGAGGAGCTGCCGCTGGCCTCCAGTATGATTTATTATAATCAGGACGTACTGGATGCTGCAGGCGTTACCGAATTGCCGGAAACTTATTCCGAGTTTCTGGAAGTATGCAGGCAGGTGACAGAGGCCGGACAGGGCCAGTTTTATGGTTGGATCGATGGAGGACAGCAGGTGGGGCGTCTGGAAACTTTAGTGCGGGCAATGGCCAGTACGGCTGGCGGGAAAGTACCCTCCAGCAACAATGCTATTACCGTAGACGGCAGAGCTCCTTATGACTCAGATGAGATAAAAGGCGTTATGGAACTATTCAAACAGTTGGTAGCAGACGGCAGTATGCATCCCGATACGTTAAGTATCAGTGCTCCGGAAGCGCGAGAACTGTTTGCTCAGGGACAGGCCGCGTTTCTCTGCCAGGGTATGTGGTGTATTCCGGCTTGGGAGGAAACTTATCCTGATTTAAATTACGGTGTAATGGGCCTTCCCGTACCGGACGGCGTAACACCGGGGACATATGGCGTACCAGCTTCCCAAAATGCTGCATGGCTGGGAATTTACAGCCAGTCGGAAAATAAGGAACTGGCGGCTGAATACATTAAATGTCTGTATAGTGAGGAGTACAGCTACCAGGCGGCTAAAGTTTCCTCAGGCGATGCACTTTCCGTGGTAACGGCAGTGAATGAAAACAGCATGACGAATGTTCACCAGCAAGAGTATTATCAGGTAGCCATGGACAGCACGCGCGTGATTCCTGTTGCAACAAAGCGCAATGCACAGGTATATGATTTTTATAATGAAGTTCATGATGTAGAACCGGCTATAGGAAACATTTTTCAGGGAGTAATTTCTGGCAGTATCGATGAGTATGATTCCTACTTGACTACGCTGGCTGATGATTCGACAACAGAGTGGAAACGCGCGGCGGAAGCTGTAGGACTGGATTTTAGTGTATTTGAGTTTCCTAATTGGGATATGTCAAAGGACTACACAGAAGCGGATTATCAGGATCTACCCTGACGGCTGCAAAAGTATGTCGGAAGATTGGCCAATACAAGAAAATGAGGTATTGATATGAAGACAAAAAGTATTTCCAAGTCAGGCACAGGAAGCCGGATAAAGCGCAGAGAAAAGATAAAATTGAATATTTGGTGCTGGGCATTTATGAGTCTGACTGTGATTTTTTATGCAGTATTCCAAGGGTGGCCTATTATCTGCAGCGTATGGTATTCTTTTTTGAACTGGTCCGGTTTGACCACTAGCTATACGTTTGTGGGGCTTGCCAATTATAAGGAACTGCTGACGGATTCTCTTTTTTGGAACGCTTTTGCCAATAGTTTCAAATACACGCTGATTGTAGTGCCGATTGAATTAGCAGTATCGCTGTTTTTGGCCTATTTGCTGAACAACAAGAGATTGAAGGGAAGTACGTTTTATCGTACCTTATATTTTATCCCTGTTGTAACAACGGCATCAATTGTAGGAATTATTATGATTTTTGTGTTTAGCGTTTCAGGGCCGGTGAATGCATTGATGATGAAACTGAGCTTGTATGATACTGCCATTAACTTTTTGGGAAACAGCAAATATGCTTTGGGAACGGTAATTATCATTTCCGTATGGAAAGATTCCGGAACGTATATGATCTACTGGCTGGCAGGTCTGCAAAGCGTACCTATGGACGTGTATGAGGCAGCCGTGGTAGACGGAGCGGGCCGCTTTCGAATATTTTACAGCATCGTTCTGCCTTTGATTGCGCCAACTGCTGGAACTATTGCAATTCTGTGTACCATCAATAGCCTGAAAGTCTTTGACATTGTAGAGACGATGACTGGAGGCGGACCGTTTTACGCTACTGATGTAATCGCCACGTATGTTTACCGTACAGCCTTTTCCAGTGAGCTGGGCCTGCCACGCTTTGGCTATGCAAGTGCGGCTTCCCTTTTGTTTGGCCTTGCGGTCATTGCTATAGGGGTGGTGCTAAATATAGCAAAAGGGATTCTGGCGCGGAAAAAAGCCGTTTGATGAAGGGAGCTGCTTATGAATCGAGATAAGGCAAAAAATATTGTGGGAATGACGGCAACGCACATTGTTCTGCTGGCCATTGCTTTTCTGTGGATTTATCCGTTTTTATGGATGATTAGCGCCTCTTTCAAAACCCAGGAGGACTTCTTCCGGGATCGGCTCAGTCTGATTCCGTCAGAGTTTACTCTTGATAATATCATCCGTGTGTGGACAAAAGGCAATTTTGGAGTGTATTTCTTTAATACGGTTGTCGTCACTGTATGCACGGTATTATTAGTGTTGATTATGACAAACACGGCAGGGTATGTAATGGGAAGATACGACTTTGTGGGAAAAAGGGTGATTATCGGTATTTTCGTAGCCAGTATTTCTATCCCCTTAGTGAGTACCATTATACCTACTTATGAGGTTGTAAAGAGTATGAATCTGGTAGGCAGCCGCTTGGGATTGATTCTGTCGGGAGCAGGAGGCGCGCACGTAATCTTTTTGATGTTGTTTTCCAGCTTTTATCAGCAGATACCTAAGGAACTAGAGGATGCGGCGCGGATAGACGGCTGCGGTTTTTTTAAAACTTTTTGGAATGTAATGATGCCTTTAGGTAAGCCGGTGGCCATTACTGTAATTATTATGGAAACCATATGGAC
This sequence comes from uncultured Clostridium sp., assembly GCA_946498245.1. Classification (GTDB taxonomy): domain Bacteria; phylum Bacillota; class Clostridia; order Lachnospirales; family Lachnospiraceae; genus UMGS1370. Next base: position 10,147 of record CAMMNN010000061.1, read on the forward strand.
TTGGAATGCGTTTATGCTTCCTCTGGTACTTACTTTGAATAATCCTTCTTCGCGGACACTGGCAGTAGGCATGTATGCGTTTAAAGGTGAAAACGTTGTAGATTGGACAGGGATTGCCGCAGGCGGAACCATTGCCGTGGTTCCTATCATTATCGTATTTATTGCAATGCAGAAATATTTTGTGGACGGTATTGCGGGAGCGGTAAAGAGCTGAAAGAGAGGGTTTATGCGTATTGGTTTTATTACGAATTGTTTGGTAAAACAGGGAATAGAGGATCTTGATACACTGGCGCTTTGGGCTGTTGAAAATGGATTTGACGACTTAGAAGTGGGCCCTTCTGTGCCGCTAGAGGAAGCGCTTTATAAGGGCGTAATGAATCGGCATTCCATCCAAATTACAGCCTTGACTTATTGCCGCAATTTCCTCAGCAGCGATGAGCAGGAAGCAGCCTGCCATATAGCAGAGCTGGAAAAAAGGATAGAGTTTGCAGGCAGCCTTGGAATAGAAAAAATTGTCACTTCTACAGGAATTGATAAAACTGTGGAGGAAGGTATTTATGACAGTGCTGATTCTATCCGTAAGATTCCGGCCCGGAGTTTGGATGCTTTTGAATGCGTATTTACGCCTATGGTCAGACTGGCGGAAGAGAACGGTGTAAAGATTGCATTTGAAAACTGTCCTTTAATGGGTAACATTGCCATATCGCCAGTAATGTGGAGGCAGATTTTTAAACGGATTGACAGCCCGAATGTGGGGATCGCATACGATCCCTCTCATCTGCTATGGCAGATGATAGATCCTTATGGACCGGTGGCTGAATTTGGAACCCGTATTTTCCATGTACACGCTAAAGACACAAGGATAGATCGGGAGGTGCTGGCCCAATGTGGGATTTTGACAGATTTTTCCTGGTGGGATTACTGTATTCCAGGACACGGTGAAATTGATTGGCGTCGGTTGCTGAATGGACTGAAAGAAGTGGGATATGACGGCACAATCAGTATTGAACATGAAGACAGGTATTATGAAGGATCTTTGGAGGCAGTACAGCGTGGCCTGATTTTGGGACAGACTTACCTGCAGGAATTTTTATAAAATAGAAGGAGGCTGAATGTATGATTAGGATCGGAATTGTAGGATTGGGAGATACCATCGGCATTGCTAAGATGCATATCAAAGGGTATCTCTGCCATCAGGATAAAGCTGTAATAACTGCTCTGTATGATATTATTCCAGGGCGGGCAGAAAAGTACAAAGAAAAATTTGGACTTACAGCAAAAATATGCGGCAGCTATGAGGAAATGCTGGAGGAGGCAGACGCAGTCAGCATTTGTACCCCTAATGCTGTACATATATCTATGGCAGTGGAGGCTCTGAAAAAGGGAAAGCATGTGCTGTGCGAAAAACCCTTTGGGACTAACGCGGAGGAATGTCAGGAGGCTGTGAACTGGGCTGAACTTTCCCAGAGAGTATGTATGTTTGGCCTTTGTTATCGTGGGATTCCGGCACTTTGTTATATGAAAGAACTCATTGACGACGATTTTCTCGGAACACCATACTATTTGCGCAGCAGTTTGGGCGGCGGCCGAATTACGAATCCGGACGTGCGCTGTGAATGGCGTATGCAGCGAGGGCTTTCAGGGCCTGGAGCGCTGGCGGATTTTGGAAGCCACACGCTGGACATTGCAGATTGGCTTCTGCGCGGCCTGTGCGGACCTATCCGTATGGTTCAATGTATGGAAAATTGTTTTATCCGAAGCAGACTTTCCGTAAATGGAGGTGGGGAGAAGGCTGTTAGTAATGATGACGTAGCTGTATTTAACGCTCGTATGGAAAGTGGAATGCTGTGTTCCTTTACTACAAGCCGAATCGGCGGTGAACATACGTTAGAGATTTATGGTTCTCAAGGGTATCTGGCATTTTCAGAGGATAATCCTTTTACCGTGACAGCCTGCAAGTTTGGAGAAAACGCCAAAGCTGGCCCCAAAAAGGAGCTTCCAGTACCAGAAGAACTGTATATAGACAGTGAAACGGTACCGGTAAAGGAACCCTTTGCTATTAATTTCTATTATGAAACAGGAGCATTTCTGTCCTCTATTGAAACAGGACGGCCTGTTCCGACGGATTTTGGCCGAGGACTGTATTTGCAGAAACTGATAGATGCACTGCACAATTCGGCAGAGATGGGGACAGCGCTAGCTATTGATTTTGACCGTTGAGTGAAGGGAGATGGAAAGAATGTATATTGGCTGCCATGCAGTACTGTTTACTGATGCAATTGCAAAAAATACAGAGGAAACACTTTGTGCGCTGCATCAGGCGGGAGCAGAGGGCGTGGAGATTGGATCACGTTTTTTCGGCATAGAAAGAAGCGATGATCTGAATGCAGCGCTGAAAGCGGCACAGATGTCTTTGAGCGGTCTTCATATAGGAATCCCTTTGACGGAGTTGCTTGACAATCCTGATAAAGCCAGGGAAAAGCTGACAGGTGCAGCGGTTTTTCTGCAGAGAGTTTCCTGTAAAGAGATTATTATGACGGGAGATGTGGATCTTCCCAAAGACGATGAGGACAGCCTTGGAGACAGTCGGTTGTGCATAGAGGAAACTCTGAATACAATTGCTCGGAATTTAAATGATATTACCATAAAACTGAAAGAAGAATACGGTGTACAGATTCATTACCACAATCACAATTGGGAATTTAAAAATGGAGGAAAAATCTTCTATGCTCTGGTCAAGTATGCCCCAGATCTCTGCTTTGCCCTGGATACCGGCTGGGCGGCAGTTAGCGGATATGATCCTGTAGAGATTATACGTGATACCTGTGTGGGACGCGTGCGGTATGTCCACCTGCGGGATTATAAAAAGGACGTGGCATTACATTGCCGTACTTATAAGGACTTTGCCGACAGTTATGTAGAAATAGGCGAAGGAGATATGGATTTTCAGGCGCTTTTAAGTGCTCTTGAGGAAACTTCTGGCCAGGACTGCTGGGCTGTTATTGAATATGAAAAAGGCCCTGTGGATCTTACACGTTATCAAAAAGCCGTGACTTATATGCGCGCAGTATTAAATGAAATAAACGGAGAGAAAAGCCATGAATAAATTACGTATTGCCGTAATCGGCTGCGGCAGGATTACTTCCGCCTACAAAAAAGCTTTCCATAATTTGTCAGAAACGGCGGACGTTATTTTGGCCTTGGATAAATATAAAGAACGAGCAGAGGCATTTGCAGCAGAATTTCCGGGCTGTGCTTCATCTGCGCAGGTGGAGATGGAGGAGTTTCACCGACAATTACGGGAATACCAACCAGATGTGCTCCATATTCTGCTGCCCCATCACCTCCATTGCTGTTATACAGTCGCAGCATTGGAAGAAGGGGTCAATGTTCTGACGGAGAAGCCCATTGCCATCACGTTAGAGGAGGCAGATAAGATGATTGCCGCACGGAATATTTATAAAAAGCAGTTGGGCGTGATTTTTCAAAACCGGTTTATAGACGGAGTGCAGTATGTGCGCAGTCTGATCCGGAATGGCGAAATGGGAGCCGTAAAAGGGGCGTTCAGCGTGATGAATTGGTACCGCCCCGCCAGCTATTATCAGTGTGACTGGAAAGGAAAATGGGCCACGGAAGGCGGAGGAGTTATTATTGATCAGGCCATTCATTCCATTGACCTTGTGCGCTATATGACGGGGCTGGAAGCAGTATCTGTGGAAGGCCATACGGCGCGGCGAATCCTTCAGAGTATCGAAGTAGAAGATGAGGCAGATGCAGCTATTACTCTGGAAAACGGAGCTGTCTACTCGTTTTTTGCATGTAATTATTATACGGCCAACAGTCCTATTCGGGTAGAAATTAGCTGCGAAAAAGCCACGGCTTTGCTGACATTAGAAGAAATGGAAATTCGTTGGGCTGACGGACGCCGCCAGGTGATACAGCCTAGTGAAGTGCAGCAGGGAGGAGAGAGCTATTGGGGAGCATTCCATGAAAAACAGTTGAGAGCATACTATGAGGCTCTGGCGGCGGGCGATACGGTACCCTGGACACCGGAGGACGCAAAGAAAACGCTGGAAATTGTTCAGGCTATCTATCTTTCTGCAAGAATCCAAAGCAAAGTATTTTTATGATCTCCGCGGAAAAGGGAGTTTAAAGAAGGAAATCTCTGGAATAGGGGACCTGCCATCTCCCATAAGATGTACAGAAAATAAAAAGGAGTGCGTCTTATGGGAGATGACGTTTCCTATATGATAAGCAGTAAAGAGGAAATTAACAGACAGAGAATGCACGTAGTGGTCATAAACCGCCGTCCACAATATTTACAGAAATCCCAGGAAGCTGTCAAAGGAGAAATTGAACGGCAGCTTTTTCACATATTCCGGAAATATGAGTGAGAGCGTGTATGACGCATTATATGGACGACAATCAATAGAGAAAAAAGACAGTATATCCGTTGAAAGCCAGCTTGAATATTGCAGGT
>CAMMNN010000062.1 GCA_946498245.1 uncultured Clostridium sp.
TTTGGACCTCCTCCTATGCTTGAAATTTGGCTTGCGACACCAATTTCATTGTAGCATAGGAGGATTTTTATTGGTATCCTCACCGTTTCCAACTACCCTATTCTCCCCAGCATAGCTGGGGGATTAGGCTTTTCATTTATGGACGAGCCCTTTGGCGCTCTTGATGCACAGACCCGGTATTCCATGGAAAACGAAATCCTTAAAATCTGGGAAAAAGAAAAACGTACGGTGGTTTTTGTGACAAACAATTTGGAGGAGGCCCTCTTTTTGGGTGATCGCATTATCCTTTTAACCCAGGCGCCCTGCCGTGTAAAAACCGTCTATAAACCGGATTTTCCGCGTCCCAGAGATCAGATGGATCCCGGTTTTTTAAAGTTAAGGAAGGAAATCGAAAGCCAGATGGATCTGGTTATTTAAGAAAGGCCGCTATGTCGGCAGAAAGGCAGGAGCCTATGACGTTGGAAAAAAGGGAAGAACGAGAAATAAAGGTCAGTGTCCAGGGCCTCTGTAAAAATTTTGGTTCATTAGAGGTATTAAAGGACGTAAACTTTAATATAAAAAAAGGAGAATTCGTCTGTGTAGTAGGGCCTACCGGCTGCGGAAAAACTACGTTTTTGAATTTGCTTACGAAACTCATTGAACCTACCGAGGGAAAGATTCTCATTGACGGAGTTCCTGCGGATCCCAAAACCCATAATATCTCCTTCGTATTCCAGGAACCGTCGTCTTTCTCCTGGCTTACAGTGGAAAAAAACATTTCTTTTGCTATGGAGATGAAAAACTACTCCAGAGACAGGATTAAAAAGAATACGGAAACCATTATTAAAATGATGGGACTGGAGGAATTCCGCAGCGCCTACCCCTCAGAAATCTCTGTCAGTACAGAGCAAAAAGTCGTAATTGGTCGTTCTTTTGCCCTGGAACCCGACATTCTCCTGATGGACGAGCCTTACGCCCAAATGGATATTAAAACCCGGTATTATCTGGAGGACGAAGTGATCCGTATGTGGAAAGAGCTGGGAACTACCGTTATTTTTATTACCCACAATATTGAGGAGGCCGTATATCTGGCGGAACGTGTTTTAATTCTGTCCCAGAAACCGGCCACTGTAAAAGAAGAAGTTTTGGTAACCTTACCCCACCCACGTGACGTATCCTCTTCGGAATTTATAAAAATCAGGAAATACATAACCGATAAAATTAAATGGTGGTAATGTTAGAGAAAGGGAAAATACTATGAATGAACACTGGGCAACACTGGAATTCACCTGCTATGTAGAACGGCTTCCAAACGGCAATACCCTCATTACCGACGCAGGGGACGAGCTGGGAAATGGAAGTGAGGTCATTGAGGTCGATAAAAACGGAAATATTGTCTGGCAGTGTACCTGTCCTCTCCGTTTTGCCCACAGCGCAAAACGGCTGTCAAAGGGTACGACTGTCATTGCAGATACGCTGAACAACCGGATTATTGAAGTATCTCCGGATTCGGAAATCCTGTTTACCAGCGAATCCTGGGGAGATGGAAGAGGGATTCTCTCAGACGGCACCACCCTGGAATATCCCAACGACATTACGATATTAGATGATGAGCGGTTTCTCATTACAGACAGAAATCATGACCGCTGCCTGATAGCAGATCGAGCCGGTCAGATTTTATGGCAATATTGTGACGGCTTAAAACACCCTCACAACGGGGATATAACAGATACCGGCACTATTTTAATCTGCAACTCGGATCTCAATGAGGTATGGGAAATTGATCCCGAAGAGAATCAGGTTATCTGGATCTACGGCCGTAAAGCCGGACAGGAACTGTCTTTTCCCAGAGACGCAGATCGCCTTCCAAACGGCAATACCCTCATTACCGACTCCAGGCACCACAGAATACTGGAAGTAACGCCGGAAGGAAAAATTGTGTGGCAATACCAAGTAGATTACTACGCCAGTTTTTACGAGGCGGACATACTGGAAAACGGAAATATTCTGATTGCCGACCAGCATCACCATCAGGTAACGGAGATTGATCGGGCCGGAAATATTATCTGGCGGTTCCGGAACAAGGTGAATGATAAAGCGATATACCCACGGCTTTATAATGGTTTTTTCCGCCAGACAGACGAAACCGGTTTCCCAAAGGGCTGGTATTTATATACCCGATTTGCAGAAGGCGGCGGAGAATATCTGAATACTTATATTGAAAAGGGAGAGGTTGGTATTTCCTTTGATCGCAGCGGAATCTTATGCCTGATCCAATACATATCTGTGAAACCGGAAGAAACCTATGAATTTCACGGAAAAATACGAACAGAAGAAATAGAGGAAGGCCATTTTGCCTGCTTCCAAATCTTCTTTTTAGACGAGTACGGAGGCCCCGTCTGCAATACAGCCCAAGCCCCAAAAACAACGATGCTGTCTGGAACGAATGACTGGCGGCAGGAATCTATGATTGTACAGGCACCGGAAAGAGCGCGTTCTGCAGAAATCCGCCTGATGCTAAACGGCAGAGGTCGGGCTTATATGAAAGAGCTCTTTTTATTCCAATAGACTGCCCGTTGAACATATAAAACTGCCGGTGGGTTTTGTACTTGCCAGCAGTTTTATAATATGAAACTTGTAGGAGCTCCCTCTCTTTTATTGATCCACCCGGAACATCTTATAGAAGGTATCCTTCGCATACACGAAATTGTACACCAGATACTCATATTCCAGCATTGTTTCCTTGTAAGGACTTCCCTCTGCCGTAACCTTCGGCCAGGAGTAGTATGTGCCTTCGGCGTTCTGGCAGCCAAAGGGGTGGACAATGGGAAGCTCTTCCTTCATTTCCAGAAGAAACCGGTTGTAAGGCGTCATGGCAAGTCCGGCGCGGGAAAGAACCTCAGAAGAAAGGTAAATGGCGCTGAAGGGGTTTGTTTCTTCTGCCTCACTTTCATAATTGGTCCAGATAAGATAGGGAACTTCATACCACATAAATTTTTCCCACACCGGTACTTCGCTGCTGGGCCGGCCCTGTATAACGTCAAAAAATTCGTCTTCCACACTGGGTTGGTGATCGCCGAAGAGAACAATCATAGTAGGCTCGTCATAGTCCTCAAAATAGGAGAGCAGGTATTCCAGAGCTTCGTCAGATTCTTTCATTAAAGAAAGGTACTGATCCGTCTGGGGAAACCGTCCTTCCAGCTCCCCTGTAAGCCAGACTTCCTGGGTGAAATTATCATAGGACTTCTCATAGCCCCCATGATTCTGCATGGTAACATTAAAAAGGAAGAGCCGATCCTCAGGATTTTCCTTTCCTTCCACCATTTCAATAAGCTTATCATAGTCTGCTTTATCGCTGACATAGCTTCTCATTAGATCGCTTTCCACGTAAGCCGTCTCGTCCAGGAAGAGGTCAAAGCCCATGTCCTCATAGCATTCCCGCCGGTTCCAGTTGTTTCCCGGATAGGGGTGCATGGCAATGGTCTGATAGCCCTGGCTTTTCAGAGTTTCTACAAGCCCGGGAGTACCATTACGAACAAGAAACTGATAAGCGATGCAACTAGCTGGAAGCTGTGCCATGGAATTACCTGTCAAAAATTCATATTCAGAATTGCTGGTCATGGAACCGAAGATGGGAACGCTGAGTTTTCCCTTCACGGTATTTTCAGAAAGACTATAATAAAAAGGAAGGTACTCCTGATTCGTTTCAAAGTCTCCGGCGGCTCTCAGATCTGAAAAGCTTTCATTCATAATACAAATCAGATTCACCGGCTGGATCCCCTCCCCGTTTTCCGTTTCCAGCGGCTCTTTATATTCCTCATAAAGTTGTGCAACTTCAGATGCCTTATAACCCTCCGGCGCCTTCCTGATGAGATATTGACAGGAGATGGCAGTAGACAGGATATAGCCGGATTCATTGTAAGTGTCAGTAAACTCCCACATATTGATGGTAAAATTCCAATGGGGAACTGCGAACAAAAAAAACCAATAGGCAAAAGCCGCCACAGAAGCAGTCCCGCCCAAAAGCGTCCCCAGTCTTACCAGCTTTCCTTTGAGGCGGAAAGGGCAGGCAAGGGAAACTGCAGCCAAAAGAGCAACGCAGATCCCAGCCACAGCCATCTGACGGGTGATAAAAAAGGAATAAGTTCCCGCGACGCTCATAGCTGTCCGAAAAGCCATTACGTCCCAAAGCATAATGGGTCTGGCCCGGAACGCCACCACGAAAGTTTCCGCCAGGGATATTACATAAAACAGCACAGCCCCTATGGGAACGGCAATTCTGGTGCTTCCAGTAATGACGAACAGCAAAAGGTAAATGGCCAGAATCCAGCACACGTTCAGCAGCGCCATAAATAAAGGAATCTGACTCAGATTCCCCGTCACATATTCAAACAGGACGTAACTAATCCAGGGCGCCAAAACCAGACACAAAAGCCCCAAAGCCGGCCGGAATTTTTTATACCCTTTGATCCATTCTTCCTTTGTCATAATAACACTCCTCATCCTAACCGCATTAACATCATTTTATCTTAACACAAATTTAACGGTTCCGACAATGGAAATTGTGGGATTTCACAGATTTTTCACGTTTTTACGACAAAATCCGCTAGATTAGAAGAGGCAAAAAGGCCCTTCCAAATCATACGCCTTTATCGTATAATTTGGTTAATGAGATAAAACATGGGGAGAGATGTTATGAGAAAAATATTCTGTATACTTGTTTGTATCTTTATATTGCTTAGTCTTAGCTTTCTATCATATGCATCAGAACACCTAATACCTCCAGAGAAAGAAGAGTACCAGGAAATTCTTGCTATGAAGGACGACGTTTTATTTCATATCAATTATGGAGGAGCACGTACTGAACTCAACCGGGATGTAGAAGCAGATGAAGTGAAAATGGAACGGGCATATAAGGTCTATGCTAATTCTGAGTTATTAAAAACAAAAGATATTAAAAAATCATTGGAAACCAGTCATTATAATTGGCAAATTCCCGTATATACAGACGGTTTTACGATTTTGGCTGATATAAGCAAGACAGCATCTATTCCTGATGATATTCCGGAAGATGCAAAAGAAATGCTTAAGGATGACTTAAACCATTGGACTGTAGGGGCTGTCTATGTATATGAAACCGAAACAATTGCCTATGACAGTACTGTAGCAGCTTCCCTTGGCGAGGCAGGGTACAACAGTAATGAATATACATACGAAGTTGTTTCAGGACTTCCTGGAATCCGTTATCCTGCAGCTATTATATTTAATGCTAGTGAAAAACCTGAATTTGTAATTCCTGTGGAGGAAGCAGCGGCACGTGCATTTCATGGAGACTGGCCTACAGCAGCAAAAAACGGGGAGAAGACAGATAAACCATCCGATGGGCAGAATAATGATACCATAAAAGGATTCTCCGTTTATTATTATGATGATGTTGCAAGGGCATCCAATTCCTGCAATCAGTCAGAAATAGGACTTTCTTATCAAAAGAATGCCTTTGACAAAAAAGTCATAACTGTGTTAATGTTTGGAGCTGCGGGGAGTTTATTAACGATTGCAATAAAAAGGAAAATAAAAAGTAACGGAGAGCCAACGATTACTTGACAGTAACCTGACACATTCTCAAACCAAACTCCCATTGCATATGCTCACCTAAATTGTTATAATATATATGACAGAGATACAAACAACTGGAATACCGCAGCTCCTTGCGTATAATTAATTGTCATAAAAAGGAGATATAGGGAGTAAGTATGTGTATTACACAAAAGGCGGGGGATCCCGCAAGAGTCAGTATCCGAGACGACTTTATGTTCGGGACCGTTATGAGGAATCCGGAAATCTGCAAGCCGTTCTTGGAAACAATCCTGTCGATTAAAATCCGTAAGCTCGAATACCCAGAAGGTCAGAAAACCATTGACCTCTCCCGTTCCGCCAAATCTGTCCGGCTGGACGTGTATGTGGAGGGAGATGAGAATACAGTCTATGATGTGGAAATGCAGACCGGTACGAACCGTAATCTGCCGAGACGTTCTAGGTACTACCAAGGGATGATCGATTTAAATATTCTGAACAAAGGCCAAGATTATAGCAAACTAAAGAAAAGTATCGTGATTTTCATCTGCCCGTTTGACCCATTTGGGAAGGCTGAGTACATTTATCGGTTCAGCAATTACTGCTGTTTGAGCGACGGCACATACTATCCGCTGAGAGATGACACAGAGAAAGTATTCGTGAACACTAAAGGGGTAAAAGGGAATGTGTCAGAAGAATTTTTGACATTGGTGCAATATCTGGATGAGGACTTGGCCGGAGATGATCTTACGGAGAAAATCGACGAAGAGGTAACAGCGGTCAATAGCAATGAGAAATGGAGGTTGGATCATATGACATTGGCGATGAAATACCTCGATAAATTAGAAGAGGGCCATGCAAGAGGTCTCGCAGAAGGCCGTGCGAAAGGTCTCGCAGAAGGTCGTGCGGAAGGCCGTGCAGAAGGCGCACTAATAACCCTTTGTGAAAATGTGCGTTCAACCATGGATTTTTTCGGCATTGATATTGAAAAAGCCATGACTGCACTCAAGGTTCCGGAAGACCAGAAAGATGCTGTCAGAAAACGTGTCAATGAACAGTCCGCTTAACGTGCGGCAAACAGACAGCAGATGAATACTGCACTGGTCAGCCGATTTGATTGAAAGATCCATTGGCAGGCCGGTGCGGTATTTTTTGTCTTTGGCTACATTCAACGTTATTGAACGGGAAGCTGAAAAATAGCAACAGCAGGCAGACTGCTTGCTAAATTTTATTCCATCATGTATAATGATCCCTAATGTAATACAGTACCCTAAAGCTTTCAGGGATTTTGTAAATATTATACAAAACAGGAGTTGTATAAAGTAAAAATATGAGAAAATTAGCACTGAATGACGAAATATTATTAAGCATTGACAAACCGGCCCGCTACATTGGCGGAGAGGTCAACATGGTGGTAAAGGATCCGTCCCAGGTGGACATTCGCTTCTGTATGTGTTTCCCGGACGTGTACGAAATTGGAATGTCCCATCTGGGAATGCAGATTCTCTATGATATGTTTAACCGTCGGGAAGACATCTACTGTGAACGGGTTTACTCCCCCTGGACGGATCTGGATCGGATTATGAGAGAGCGGGATATTCCGCTCTTTGCCCTGGAGTCTCAGGATCCTGTCAGGGATTTTGATTTTCTGGGAATTACACTTCAGTATGAAATGTGTTACACCAATATTCTGCAGGTACTGGATCTTTCTAAAATCCCTCTCCATGCCTGTGATCGCAGCGAGAAGGATCCTTTCGTCATTGGAGGCGGCCCCTGCGCCTACAATCCGGAACCTTTAGCGGATTTCTTCGATCTCTTTTACATTGGAGAGGGGGAAACAGTTTACTATCAGCTAATGGATCTTTACAAGGAATGGAAGAGTTCCAAAAAGACCAGAAAAGAATTTTTGGAAATGGCGGCGGAAGTGCCTGGTATCTATGTCCCCTCATTTTATGAGGTGTCTTACAAAGAGGACGGCACCATTGCGGATTTCGTCCCTGTTAATCCTCATGCAAAGAAAAAAATTGTTAAAGAAATCGTTGTTTGTCCTGATGATGCCACATATATTGAAAAACCTCTGGTTCCTTTTATTAAGGTCACCCAGGACCGGGTCGTTCTGGAAATCCAAAGAGGCTGTATCCGGGGCTGCCGTTTCTGTCAGGCGGGGAACGTATACCGCCCTCTGCGGGAGCACAGCCTGGAATATTTAAAAGACTATGCTTCTAAAATGTTAGAGAGTACCGGCCATGACGAAATTTCCCTCAGTTCTTTAAGTTCCAGCGACTATACCCATTTAGAGGGACTGGTGAATTTCCTCATTGACGAGTTTCAAAATAAGGGAGTCAATATTTCTCTGCCTTCCCTGAGAATCGACGCTTTTTCCCTGGATGTTATGAGCAAAGTCCAGGACGTGAAAAAGAGCAGCCTTACCTTTGCGCCTGAGGCCGGTTCCCAGCGAATGAGAAATGTCATTAATAAAGGACTGACAGAGGAGGCCATTTTAACCGGGGCCGCCGAAGCATTCCGGGGCGGATGGAACCGGGTAAAACTTTACTTTATGCTGGGTCTTCCTGGAGAAACTACGGAAGATATAGAAGGAATTGCTTTGTTGTCTGAAAAGGTGGCAGAAACCTATTACGACGAAGTTCCCAAGGAAAAACGGCAGGGAAAAGTCCAGGTAACGGCCAGTTCCTCCTTCTTTGTACCCAAGCCCTTTACGCCGTTCCAATGGGCGCCTATGTGCACCAAAGAGGAGTTTTTGGACAAGGCCAATACGGTCCGGGCAAAATTCCGGGAAATGCTGAATTATAAGAGCCTGCGCTACAACTGGCACGAAGCTGACCTGACTGTATTGGAAAGCGTATTTGCCCGGGGAGATCGAAAGACTGCCGCGTTGCTGGAAGAAGCCTATCAAAACGGAGCCTTATATGACTCCTGGTCAGAATGCTTCCAAAATGATATTTGGATGAAAGCCTTTGAAACTTGCGGATTGTCTCTGGATTTTTACACTACCAGGAAAAGGGAGATTGATGAGATTTTCCCCTGGGACTTCATTGACGCCGGAGTCTCAAAAGAGTTTTTAAAACGGGAGTGGCAGAATGCCGCCAAAGAAACCGTTACTCCCAACTGCCGGCAGAAGTGTTCCGGCTGCGGAGCTATGCGCTGGAAAGGAGGGGTTTGCTTTGAAGATAAGAATTAAGTTCTCAAAACAGGGTGAAATGAAATTTATCGGCCATCTGGACATCATGCGTTATTTCCAGAAAGCCATTCGCCGCGCCGGCGTAGACGTCCGCTACAGTGAAGGTTTCAGCCCTCACCAAATCATGTCCTTTGCCGCTCCATTAAGCGTAGGTCTTACCAGCAATGGAGAATATATGGATATAGAAGTTTTATCTACCGGATCTTCTGAGGAAATGGTAAACCGTCTCAATCAGGTTTCTGTGGAGGGGATTCGGGTACTGAGCTACCGGGTTCTTCCGGAGAAAACGGCCAATGCCATGTCCGCTGTGGCTGCCGCTGACTATACCCTGCAGTTTCGTCCGGGTTATGAGCCGGAAGACGAAGAGGGGTGGTTTCAACATTTTGCCGGGTTTTTAAAACAGCCTTCCATTCCGGTAGTGAAAAAGACGAAAAAGGGGGAGCGGGAAATCGATCTGCGGCCCTTAATATACGAAGCCTCCCTCATTTCCTGTCCCGTTCCTGAAGATAAAATAGAAGAGAAGGGCCGGAAAGCGGCTCCCGGCATCTTTCTAAAGCTTTCCGCCGGAAGCACCGCAAATATTAAGCCGGAATTGGTTTTAGACGCCTATTACCATTCTCTTGGCAAAGAGCGGCCGGAGTTTGCATTTTTAATTCAGCGGGAAGAACTTTACGCCCAACTGCCTGACGAGGGAGGGGACGGCAAGGATTCCCTCCGTTTTGTTCCCTTGGAAGCTTTGGGAAATGAAATTGAAAAGGAGAACTCTTTTGAATAGCAGCATTTCTTCTAAAAACAAGCTGATTATTACTGATTATAAGGGACAGATAGCCTCACTCTTGTTAGAAAATGGAAAGCCTGTTCAGATCTCTCTGGAACCGCGAAACAGCGGCCCGTCCCTGGGAAATATTTACGTAGGAAGGGTTCAGAAAATCGTAAAAAATATTGATGCCGCCTTCATTCGGATTTCTCCGGAACTCACAGGCTACTACAGCCTGACGGACAACCGGCGGCACTGGATTCGGCGCTCCGGACAATCCCAAAGCGCCCAGGAGGGGCCTTTAAAGGAGGGAGATGAAGTTCTGGTTCAGATTGCCAGAGAAGCGGTGAAAACCAAAGATCCGGTTTTTACGTCCAATCTTTCTTTGACAGGGAAATACTGCGTCCTCACAACGGATTCCGATCAGATCAGTTTTTCCGTTAAAATAACAGACAATCAGTGGAAGGAGGCTGTACGGCGATTTTTAAAATCCTCCGGCAGTTCTTCCTGGGGAATGATTGTCCGAACCAATGCCCGGAATGTCCCGCCGGAAACTATTTGGGAAGAGTATGAGCGTCTGAGGGATGAGCTGCGCCGCATTACGGAAGAATCGGGCTACCGCACCTGCGGCAGCCTTCTCTACCAGGCCCCGGCCGGATATATTAACGACTTAAAAAGTACAAATGCGGAAAATTTAGAAACCATTGTGACAGACGAAGCAGAAATCTACAAAGAATTGAATCAGTATTTAAAGCTCCGTCAGCCGGAGGATCTCCATAAGCTGGCGTTTTATGAGGATCCCCTCCTTTCCCTTTCTTCTCTTTACAGTCTTGAAACAGTCATTACCCAGACTCTTCAGCCGAAAGTATGGCTGAAGTCCGGGGGCTACCTGGTTATTGAGCCCACGGAAGCCATGACTGTCATTGATGTAAATTCAGGAAAGTTTTCCGGGAAAAAGCCCCTGGAAGAAACTCTCCTGAAAATCAATCTGGAAGCCGCCCAGGCCGTAGCCCGCCAGCTCCGCCTGCGAAATCTGTCAGGGATCATTATTGTAGATTTTATCGATATGAGCCGGGAAGAGGATCGGAAAGAGCTTATGGATTATCTGAAAAACTGCGTGAAAAGCGATCCCATCAAAACCACTGTTGTGGACATGACGGCTTTAAACCTGGTTGAGATCACTCGAAAAAAGGTCAGGCGCCCGCTTTTGGAACAGGCGGCTTTTTCCGGGCGGCGCTCCGGTAATTCATAACAGCCAGAAAGAGTACCATAAGCATATTAACGGAAAGTGTGCTGATGGCCGCCGTCATGCCGATTTTGTCAGCAATCATTCCAATAAGCTGGGGCGTGATGATTCCTCCCACTGCGGAGATAGCCGTCAGCACAGACATCCCTATGGTAGAACCCATAATAAGCTTTCCCGCATTAGCAACGCTGGTGGGATAAATTCCTGCCAGGAAAAAGCCAAGTCCTGCCAGGGAAACGGTAATAACCGGAAGGTTTTTTGCGGAAATCAGAAGCAAGAAACAGAGAGTGCTTCCCGCTGCATCCATAAGTATAATCCCTCTTTTGGTAAATTTTTTAGAAAGGCGGACGCAGGCCAGCCGCCCCGCCATAATGACCAGCCAGGTAACAGAAACCATAGTAGTGGCAAATGCCTCCGTCATAATGCCTGTACTCTGCAGGTAGGTAACGAACCAGCCGTTAATGCAGTTTTCCGTTCCCAGATAGAAAAAGAGCAGAAAAGCAATGCAGAAAAAGTCTGCGCTTTTCAGGAAATCCTTCGATTCCCTTTCCTTCCATGTCGCATTGTTTCTCATGCTGGCCAGCCTGGGATCCGGAACAACGCCATAGTCCATAATATGGTAGGAGAGGGCGGAAGAGGCGGATAAAACCATCAGAACATAAAGACTGATTTTCCAGCCGATTCCTCCTGCAATTAAAAGGCCAATTAAAAAAGGCGATAAGAAGGCGCCTACGGCAAAAGAGCAGTGCAGAACATTCAGTTTTCCTGCAGAACCGCCGCTGACTTTATTTACAACCAGATTGTTAATCAAAGTAATGGATCCCCTGGAAACTCCCAGCAAAAAAATCAGGACATACATAATAGGAATAGAGGGAACTGCGGTAAATCCCAGCAGGCCGAGGGGAACCATGGACGCTCCAATGGAAATGGCCGCTTTATGTCCCAACTGTCCGGCGACGGCAGGGTAGAGGAAGCTGGCCAGCAGATTCCCAATAGCCATAAAGGACAAAAGACCTCCGGCCAGAGCATAATTCATGCCGGATTCTGTAATTAGCGACGGAAGAATGGCTCCAAAGGACAGAGTCACCATTCCGCTGACTGCATATCCATAACAACATTGATAAAAACTTCTCGTTTGAGCTTTCATAGCGCACACCTCTTTTGTATATCGTTCAATACTTGTAAACGCTTTCAATTATAACAAGGTTTTTGTAAAATACAATACGGAATATTGCATATTTTCGGAATATATGATATAGTTTATACATTCGAAAAAACGGTAGACTCTGGAGAGTTCCAAGAAAGTTGGACGCCGAAGGTGTAACACAGGCAAAAGCCTGTCTATCTCTCAGGCAAACGGACAGGGTGCACAGTAATGGCAATTTGTTCCTACTCTTTAGAGGGCTGATCATCATCAGCTCTTATTTTTTTGGTCCGCCGGTAAACTGGAAAGGAAAGAGGAAAGTATGTTAGAGTTAGTGAAAAAAGCCAATGAATTTTTATGGAGCTTCTTGCTCCTGATCATTCTGTGCGGAACCGGGATTTATTTTACCATTCGCCTTCGTTTTATTCAGGTCCGCAAATTCGCAGAAGGATGCCGTCTGGTTTTCGGCCATTTTAAGCTCCAGGGAACCAAAGAAGAGAACGGCGCCATGACGCCATTTCAGTCTTTGGCCACTGCCATTGCGGCTCAGGTGGGAACCGGAAATTTAACGGGAGCTGCCACGGCTCTGCTTTTTGGCGGACCGGGAGCCATTTTCTGGATGTGGCTGTCCGCTTTCTTTGGGATGGCTACCATATACGGAGAAGCTACATTGGCTCAGGAATACAAAACGACCAAGGACGGCGAAGTAACCGGCGGTCCTGTCTATTATATTAAAGAGGCCTTCCATGGAACCTTTGGCCGCGTTTTAGCAGTGGCCTTTGCCGTATTTATTATCCTGGCCCTTGGATTTATGGGGAATATGGTTCAGTCCAATTCCATTGGGGCTGCCTTTGCAGAGGTTTTCTCCGCCCGCAGTATTCAGGTTCCTCCTGTTGCCATAGGAGTCTGCATTGCCCTGGTAGCCGGCTTCATCTTCCTGGGCGGAACCAACCGTCTGGCCTCTGTCGTAGAAAAAATCGTTCCTTTTATGGCAGGAATTTATATTGTAGGAAGCGTAATTCTCATTGCAATGCATATTACAGCCCTTCCGTCGGCTCTCCAGATGATCTTTGTGGGCGCCTTCCAGCCCCAGGCAGTAGTGGGAGGCGCTGCCGGCATCACCATTCGGGAAGCTATCCGTTACGGAGTTGCCAGAGGTCTGTTTTCCAATGAGGCTGGTATGGGTTCCACCCCTCACGCTCACGCCAGAGCAACTGCCAAAAATCCTCATGAACAGGGATTATCAGCCATGATTAGCGTATTTATCGATACCTTTATTATTTTGAATTTGACGGTTTTCTCCATCTTAACCACTGGCGTCCTGTCTACTCAAAAGGAAGGGATTGCTTTGACCCAGGCGGCGTTTACCAGCGGATTCGGAAATTTTGGAGATATTTTTGTTGCCGTCTGCCTTCTGTTTTTCGCATTTTCTACTATTATAAGCTGGCACTTTTTCGGACAGATTAATGTAGATTACCTTTTTGGAAAAAAAGCAGTAAAATGGTACTCTTTGCTGGTTCTCGTTTTTATCGTCACCGGCTCCTCATTAAAAGTGAGCCTGGTGTGGGAATTAGCAGATTTCTTTAACGGTTTAATGGTAATCCCCAACGCTCTGGCCTTAATTGCCCTTAGCGGAGTAGTGGTAAAAATCAGCAAAAAATTTTCCTCAGGAAAAGAATAAAAAAGAGTTGACATCCTGCAAAAAGAATGTTAAATTAAATAAGTGTGCCGCACAGTGAGGTTATAAGTCTGCCATAAATTACAGGCAGCACCTAAGCTGGCGAGTAATGATAATAGGAGGTGCCTTTCATGTACGCGATTATTGCAACAGGTGGAAAGCAGTACAAAGTAGCTGAAGGCGATATCATTAAGGTAGAAAAGCTTGGCGTAAATGCCGGCGAAACCGTAACTTTTGATCAGGTACTGGCTGTCAACAATGGTGAGCTGACCATCGGATGCCCCACCGTAGCCGGAGCAACTGTTACTGCAACGGTAGAAAAAGAAGGTAAGGGTAAAAAAGTTATCGTTTACAAGTATAAGAGAAAAACTGGCTATCACAAAAAGAACGGCCACAGACAGCTCTATACTCAGGTTAAGATTGA
>CAMMNN010000063.1 GCA_946498245.1 uncultured Clostridium sp.
CTAATTGCATTACGAGGTCATTATACTTCCAATAGGGGAAATTATCGCAACCAAACCGGACGAAAAAAAAGCCGCCATAAATGCCGGGGGCTGTAAGCAAGGGAGGCGCACGACAGGTCGGAAAAACTTGGCTGATGAAAGAATTTGGCAGACAAGAGTATGCAGATACCATATACATCAATTTTGACTCTAATTCCGGAATGGCGGAGCTATTTGCGTCCGATTTGGATACTGACCGTTTAATTATGGGACTGGAACTGTATACAGGCCGTAAAATTGATCCTGATAACTCTTTGCTGCTTTTTGATGAAGTTCAAGAGGTTCCGAAAGCACTGGCATCTCTCAAATATTTTTACGAAAATGCACCGCAGTATCATATTGATTGTTCCCGTTGAAGTAAAGGCAGAAGTAAATCTCAGAATAAGCGCCTTTACGTCTCAAAAAGCACTTTAGAAAAGCCCTGGCGGGCAGCAGGTTTTCCTGTCGCTCGTCAGGGCTTTCTTGTTGTTTTGTATTTCATTTTTCTTTTCACTTATTGTTCCCGGTTCCGGAAAATTGTCACCAAAAACCAGATAATCAGAAGGGGGCCCAAAATCGGGCTGAGAAGCGAAAATATTCCGCCAATGATACTGATTACCAAAAACAGAATCAGAACCAGAACTACCGGTACTATGAATCGCCGCCAGCCGCGGCTAAGGTCATACATATGAAATCCTCTTCGGTTTTCCCTCTGATCGTAACCGCCGTAGCTATCCTGTCCGGATCCGCTGTATTGGTTCCCGTAGGGATTGCTGTCCGTTTCTCTGTAACCGCCTGCTCCCTGGCTGTCGCCGCCATTGGCCTCAATAATGGTTTTGGCTATGAGGCGGTATCCGCCGATTTCTTCGATTACCTCTTCTTCCGGGCGTCCTTTGGAAACTTCGCTGCGAATATACTCATCATAGTAGCGCAGATTTTCCTGGATAACGCTGGAAGGCACTTCTCCATTTAAAGCCGCCCCCAGTCCTTGCAAAAACTCTTCTCTGTTCATTCCGTCAATTCAATCCTTTCCTTCAGACGGCCCGCCCGGTATGCTGCAATCAGTTCCTTTAAATCGCTGATCTGTTCCGCCAGTTCCGCCCCTTTGTCCGTATCCGCCACCATGACCCGGTTCTTCATTTTCTCTACAATGTGAACCGTGGGCGTACTCTCTTTGGAAGGATCAAAGGGCTTATGCTCTGCCAGCGCCAGATGATGGGAGTTGTAAATCAGAGTATATCCTGCGATTCCCGTTTTGCTTTGGTAAGCTTTTGACAGTCCGCCGTCAATAATAAACAGCTTTCCGCCTCCCTTTACCGGCTTCTCCCCGTCTTTGATCTTAACCGGCACATGGCCGTTAATAATATGGGAGCCCTCTGCCGGCAGACCAAATTCTTTCAAAATTTTGTCGCAGTACTCTTCCTTTTGGCTTAACTGGTAATACGGATTCAGCACCTCTTTGTGGGTACTTTTGTCTTCTATAAAATAATGCTCAAAGGCTGTCATCTTATCCTTGCCAAATACCGGAGATTTGGATCCACACCAGAGATACCACATAAAGTCTCTGGCGTTATCTTTTTCCCGCGCTCCTTCCGGCAGAAAATAGGCATCCTGGGCCATTTTGTCTACGTAATCCAATAACGACTTACCGGAATATTCTCCTTCACCGAAGTGCACAGAATCAAAGCTCCCGTCTTTTTTCATGGGAATACACCCATGGTACAGCAAATTAGAATTGTAGCATTTGTATATGCCTCCATGTGAATATAAAAACTTCACATGCTTATGGAGAAGGGGATTGTGTTGGAAAGAGAGGCGCAGAGTATGCAGAAGCTCCTCTTCTTCTTTGGAAAGCTTTAACGGCGCTTCCGGAACAATGGTAGGGAAGCGCATATCCATCATAGTATATTCCTTGTCCCCTATTTTTACCGTACCATTTTGAAAATCGATAGCCGAAAGAAGGATCCTGTCGTCCATCTGGTATTCCGGGTGACGCTTAATAAGCTGCCCCTCCACCTTAAATTGGATAATGGCAATGGCCTTATGCATTTTGGCCGCCAGTCCCGGATCCACGGCATCATAAATATTTTCATCTAAAATATGGGGAGTAAAGCGTTCACAGGGATCGTCCCGGTAAACCCTTGCCGCAAACATGGAAAGGGGCCTTAAATTGATCCCATAGCCTTCTTCCAGGGCGTCAAAATTATTGTAGCTGATGGCAATCCTCAAAACATTGCATATGCAGGCCAGATTTCCCGTAGCAGCCCCCATCCAGTCAATGTCATGATTTCCCCATTGAATATCTACGTCGTGAAATTTCATTAACGCATTCATAATCAAGTCCGCCCTGGGGCCTCTGTCAAAAATATCTCCAATAATATGCAGGCTGTCAATGGTCAGATTCTGAATCAACTCGCATAATGCCCGGATAAATTCGTCAGCAATGCGAATGTCAATAATGGAATGGATAATTTCACTGTAATATACTTTTTTGTTTTCGTCATTGTAATCTACATGGAGCAGCTCGTCAATGATATAGGCAAAGGACGGGGGCATTTTTTTACGCACCTTGGATCGGGTATACTTAGAAGAAACTTCCTTGCAGATCCGAACCAGGCGATAGATGGTAATCCTCTGCCAATCGTCAGTATTCTTCCCCTCCGCCGTCATTTTCTGGATAGTCCGTTCCGGATAATAAATTAAATTGGCCAGTTGAATCTGCTCTTCTTCCGGAATTACGTAGTTAAAGGTTTCTTTAATTTTTTCCCGAATAATACCGGAGGAACTGCGGAGCAGATGAATAAACGCCTCATGTTCTCCATGAAGGTCACTGAAAAAATATTCCGTCCCTTTAGGCAGGCCCTGAATAGCCATCAGGTTAATCATTTCTCCTGACGCGGCACGAATAGACGGATATTCTTTCGACATTAATTTTAAATATGCCAGCTCTCTCATATTGTAAAATCCCTCTCCTTATTTCTTTCCCTGTGCTGGTTTCCGTATCCGTTGCAATTTTGATGGATTTATAGTACCATACTTTTAAAAAAATGGGAAGTAGGGAACAAAATGGAAAAATTATACGTATTCGGAACTGGCCACGCCGCAGTCACCCGCTGCTACAACACCTGTTTTGCCATTCGGGACGGAGAGGAGTATTTCATGACAGATGCCGGGGGCGGCAACCGGATTCTGGCAATCTTGGATGATATGAACGTCCCCCTGGATGGGATTCATCATATCTTCGTTACTCATGAGCATACGGATCATATTTTGGGAATCGTGTGGATGGTTCGTATGATCGGCAGCCGGATTCTGGCAGGCAAATACTCCGGTGATCTCCACATTTACTGCCACATGGAACTGACGGAAACCATCCGCACTCTCTGCAGCCTGACCCTCCAGGCCAGCTTAATAAAGCTCTTTGACTCCCGGATCCGGCTGACCCCTGTTTCTGACGGAGAATCCCTGGAAATCCTGGGACATGAGGTGACATTCTTTAATATCCACTCCTCCAAAGCCAAACAGTTTGGCTATACCATGGTTCTGTCTGACGGCAGCCGTCTTACCTGTGCGGGAGACGAGCCTTACAATCCCCTTTGCCGTCCCTACGTAGAAGGCAGCCGCTATCTCCTTCACGAAGCCTTCTGCCTCTATGGGGAACGTGAGCGGTACCGTCCTTATGAAAAGCATCACAGCACAGTAAAAGACGCCTGCCAACTGGCCCAGGATTTAAATATCCCCAATTTGATTCTATGGCACACAGAGGAGGACAGTCAGCCCCGCCGCCAGGAACTCTATCTGGCGGAAGGGCGGCAGTATTACAATGGCAATCTCATTGTGCCGGAGGATGAAACCGTTCTGGATCTGTAAAGGCTTTCTCCCCGGATTTCACCATTGGTCCAGCTATCACATTTCTTTCATGGCCAGCCGGTATATATCCTCCATCTCCGGCTGGTCTAACACCCGGATCCCATCCAGAGTCCGTTTACCGAAAAATGTGCATTTTTCAGCCATAACCTTAATGTCTTCTTCAGAAATCTCCACATCTAATTGACTCAGCCTTACAGGCATATTCAGGCTCTGGAAAAACTCCTCGAATCTTTGGATTCCTCTAAGGGCCGTTTTTTCCGGATGTTCAAAATCCATGCTCTCTCCCCATACGCGGACTGCAAGCTGGGCGAAACGCATGGGATTTGCCGGAGATACGTATCGCGCCCAGGAGGGGAAAATGGCAGAAAGTCCGGCTGCATGGGCGACCTGGGGGTAGATGCCTGACAGTTCGTGTTCCAGTTGGTGTACCTGCATTACGTATTCCCGGCCCAAACCGGTCAGATCGTTGTGAGAAAGGCTTCCGGCCCACATCAGGGCAGCTCTTGCCTCGTAGTTGTCCGGTTCGGCAAAAGCTGTCCTTCCGGCTTCAATAACAGAGGCCATAAGCCCCTCCGCCAGCCGATCCGTTACGGGAGTATCCTGGGTTTTGGCCAGATACCGTTCCAGCGTATGCATGAGAATGTCCACAATGCCGCAGCCTGTCTGGAATTTCCCCACAGTATACGTCAGTTCCGGATTGCAGATGGAAAACAGAGGCCTGTGGGTGGGACTGTTAAAACCTCTCTTAAAACCGCCCTCTTCATTGGTAATGACGCAGGACTGGCTCATCTCGCTTCCGGAAGCTGAAAGAGTCAGGATCACTCCTACAGGAAGGGCTTTTTTCGGCGTTGCTTCTCTCAGGAAAAATTTCCACACATCTTCCTCCGGGTTTCCTACTCCGTCTCCAATACATTTCGCAGAATCGATTACGCTTCCCCCGCCTACTGCCAAAATACATTGGATCCCTTCTTCCCTGCAGATCTGAATCCCTTTCTTAGCCATAGCCAGCGTAGGATTGGCCTGTACGCCGCCAAGAGTCACATAATTGATGTTTTCTTCTTCCAGGGAGTGAAGGACAGTATCTAAAAGGCCGCTTTTTACAGCGCTTCCGCCGCCGTAGTGAACCAGGACTTTTTGAAAGCCGTACTCTTTCAGGATACGTCCGGCCTGCAAATGAGTTCCTTTTCCAAAAATCATTCTCGTGGGAATACACCAGTCAAAATTCTTCATGTATTTTCTCTCCTTAATCTATTATAATTTTATTTTTTCTTTCATATGTTTGTAATACAGCGTTCCATCTGCCTGTTGTTATCAAAGGAAGGAGTACAAGCATGAAACTGCCGAAAAAACCGTTTCCCTTTCAGAAATTATTTTCTTCCTCCGCTGTTATTACGGCGGAAGTCATCCTCCTCTGCGTCCTCAGCGTTTCCTTATTTATTCATTCTGTACGCAGCGGCCCCCTCTGGCCCCCTTCCGTATCCGGAATTACCGCCGCCCCTTCTGATGATTCCTATATTAAATGGGTGGATTTTGACGTGACCTCTGAAGCCATGGAACAAGCCTTCCGCTATGATGTCGCTACCTGCCAGTCTGACGTTCATTTAAACTGGGTAGAACTTCTGGCTTATCTGGGGGCCAAATACGGCGGAGATTTTTCCCATTACCGCCAGTCGGATCTGGATGCCGCCGCAGACAGGCTCAAATCCGGTGAAATCACCATAGAAGAACTGACCCGGGACATGAACTATTATCCCTATTACCTGGAAGCCTACGGCGCAGTCTTAAATGGAATGGTAGGAACCTTTGAATCTGAGATTCCCACCTCCCAGGCCCCCGGAGCGCTTCTTCCTTCCGGAGTGGACGGCGGCTCAGAAGGAGATCCGGAAACCGTCTGGGCCTCTCAGTACGGCTTAAAGGCCTTCTCTCCCATTGCCAAATATTTTCCTTATACGGATTACGACGACTTCGGCGTTTCCAGGAGTTATGGATACCGCAGACAGCACCTGGGCCACGACATGATGGGACAGACCGGCACTCCCATTATCGCCGTAGAATCCGGCGTAGTGGAAAATATCGGCTGGAATCAGTACGGCGGCTGGCGGCTGGGTATCCGCAGCTTTGATCAAAAGCGCTATTATTACTATGCACATCTGCGAAAAGACTACCCATATCAATCCATCTTAAAAGAAGGATCCGTGGTCCAGGCAGGCGATGTCATCGGCTATATGGGCCGCACCGGGTACAGCGCTACGGAAAATACCAATAATATTGAACAGCCTCATCTCCATTTTGGAATCCAGCTCATTTTTGACGAATCCCAGAAAGAGGGCAACAATGAAATCTGGATCGATTGCTACGAGATCGTCAAATTCCTCAGTCAGAACCGTTCCGAAACCCGCAAAGTAGAAGGAACCAAAGAGTGGGAGCGAATTTATGGAATGCGGGATCCTGCTGTATCCTAAAATTATCTTCCGCCGTTCAGCCAGCCAAACAGGGCAGGACAGAACCGTTTCAGATTTTTCCCCGTCCAGTAACTAATGATTACCATAAGGGCTGGCATCAAAAGGTATAGGGTCAGGGGTATCAGGGCGGCCGGCCAAAATTCCGGCCCGCTGCCGCCAGACACAGGAAAAAACCGGTGGAAAAGGGCGGCTCCTGATTTATTAACCAGGCGCACCAGGGCAAAATGAATGGCATACAGAAAGAAATTGTAGTGCATCCACTCTCTGGGTTCCTTCAGCCATTTTTCCGGAATCAGCAGCCACAGGCCCGACACCATAAAAAAACGGTATAGAACTACAAAAAAGGTCATGGCTGTCCTTCCAGCCGTCTGGTAACACAAAACAGCCACCCCAACGAATCCCAGCCCTGCCGCCCCGCCCCGGAACGACCAGGCTTTTTCCGGAAGCTTTTCTTTATGCACTCCTAAATATGCTGCCGCAGAATAATAAAAGAGAGCGTCTCCGTTCAAGGCGGTTAAATCCCAGCCATTCCAGAGAATGACCAAAAGTGCGCCAAAATAAATCGCCGCTGTCCATGGCCGCTTTAACAGCCCATACAAAAGAGGGGCCAGCATAATTAACAGAATTAACTGGTACAGATACCAAAACGCGTACAAATACGTGTGATTCAGCACAGCATCAGCAAAGGCTCTTATATGAAAGGGAATCTCCCCTTTTCCGATTAAATCTCCGATCCACGGAAGCCGGCTGCCTGCCGCATAAGCCAGATAGTATAGCGTATTCCATACAATATAGGGAACCAGAACGCTTCGAATGCGGGACTCCCACTTTGCCTCCAGCTTATTCCAGGAAAAATTCCGGTAAAATAAATATCCGGAGATCATAAAAAATCCCGGCACCGCAATCTGCGCCCCCACATCTCCCAGCATCCGTTCCAGGCCGTTCAGCCGTTCCCCTGCCGCCGTATCTCCCATAAACAGTTCAGCGTTAAAAGAATGGGCCCATACCACCAATACGCTGAATAAAAATGAAAACCAGGTAACCTTCCTGCGAAACTCTTCCTCTCTCATGCACCCTCACAAGCATTCACACCGAAAACATCCATAATCTGCGGTGACTGCGCAGCAGTCATTTCTGTTTCATTATAAGATCCCCGAAAGGCCCTGTCAACGGACGAAACGCGCTTTCCGTTTTTCCAGTGATGTGGTATACTATTGCGTAACAGTTCAGCCGTGCAGAAGCAAATAGCCCAATACTGCATAGGAGCTTGCTCACTACGCTGTATTGGGTTATTTGTTTCTATAGGGCAGACGCCCAGAATGAATAATTTGACGGCCAAATGCCTTTCACGTCAGCCAATACTGTGGAATCCGTCAAATTATGAATGTCACGGCTGGGCTGTTACATAAGATTCGAACTTAGTGCGAATGCATACCCGACCACTTAACGAGGTCTTCCACGAGTTTAGTGGGAATGGTATACTAAAGTACATAAATTTATTATAACAGAGAGGATTTTTTCCATGAAAAAATTTTTGCTCCACTTATTTCCGGCTTCTTTCTGCGCCCTGGCTTTAGCCTTTTTCTGTCCGGACTTTGCTTCTCCCGTCCGGCCCCTTTCCTACGCAGCGGAAGGCGCGGTTCCTTTTTCTCAGGAAACCGGCCCCGGCGTTCTTTTTTCTGACTCAGGCCAGTATTCTTCCTACCAGTGGTATTTGCATAATGACGGGACCTTTCGTCTCTGGTCTTTAAAACAGAAGTTTTCTTCCATTAATTATTCGGTGGGCTT
The DNA here is from genome assembly GCA_946498245.1 of uncultured Clostridium sp. Classification (GTDB taxonomy): domain Bacteria; phylum Bacillota; class Clostridia; order Lachnospirales; family Lachnospiraceae; genus UMGS1370. The sequence continues at coordinate 8,139 of CAMMNN010000063.1, forward strand.
CCCTCACAACAATCCCGACAGCGTTTACCTGCCCCTCCCCGGCAGAACCGCAGAAAATCTGGAAACTCTGGAAGCCCGTTCCGGAATCGATATAAACATCCTGCCTGCATGGGAACGGTATGATTCCAGCACGGCAGAAAAGCGTCAGGTCATCATCGCTATTATTGATACCGGTGCCGATACGGCCCACCCTGATCTGCAAAATTCTCTCTGGACAAATCCCGGCGAGATCCCCGGCGATGGTATCGACAATGACGGAAACGGATATATTGACGATATACATGGCTGGAACTTCTATATGGAGCAGCCCTCCCTTTGCAGCGGCAATGAAGACAGCCACGGAACCCATACCGCCGGCATTATTGCTGCCGGAAGGCAGGGAAGCGGCACTTTGGGAATTGCCGGAGATACGGAGGTAAAGGTCATGGTTCTGAAAGCCCTTGGCGGCCCTATGGGGGTCGGTTCCCCGGAATCCATTGTTCAGGCCATTGAATATGCTCAGGCTAATGGCGCATCCATCTGCAATCTAAGTCTGGGAACTCCCCGTTACTATGAAAATTTGGATCAGGCTATCAAAAATTCCAATATGCTCTTTGTCATTGCGGCAGGAAACGGCGACTCTAACGGCAATGGAATGAACACAGACGCAACCCCCGTTTATCCGGCTTCTCTTCCCTACGATAATGTTATTTCTGTAGCCAGCGTAAATTTTGACGGTTCTCTCGCCCAAAGTTCTAACTACGGAGCTGTTTCCGTGGATTTGGCGGCTCCCGGCTCTTACATCCTCAGCACTGTCCCGGGGGAAAGTTATGCCTTTTTCAGCGGAACATCCATGGCAGCTCCCATGGTCACAGGCACAGCCGCGCTTCTCTACTCTTACCGGACGGATCTGGAGCTTGGAGATATTCGTCAGGCTATTTTAGAATCTGTGAAACCTCTGGATTCACTCTCCGGCAAAGTGGCTTCCGGCGGGATCCTGGACGCAGGAGCGGCTTTTGAGTGGCAGAAAACGCCCTGACTTTCTAATGTAATAAATTCTTCAGGAATTTGTACAGTTATCGTCTTTGACTGACTGCTTCCGCCTTGATATAATAAAATTATCACCATACTATTTTGAGAGTTGCCGAAGCCTTGAACAAGCGCATCAATTCTCAAGACTTTCATAATCTATAATAACTGCGCCAGCAGTCACATCCGTTCATTTGAAAGGGGGTTTACTTATGAGAAGAAAAATCTGGCTGGCTTTCGCAGCTTCTCTTCTGCTCTTTACTCTGGCCGGCGCAATGCCCGTTTTTGCTGCTAACCAGAAAATCGAAACCATTCAAATTTCCATAGATGATGCGGGAGATCTGTCTGCCGGAAAGCCCATCACCAATGCAACTGCAAGCACCACCTCTACGGAATACTACATCGACAATGTACAGATTCTCAATGGCGGGGACGTATGGGTCGGAGGCACGACGCCGGAGATCGAGGTGGATCTGGTAGCCAATGACGGTTACGAATTTCCCAGTTCCATTTCCAAAAGCAAATACACCATTACTTCCAATGGATATGATGCTAAATACAAGAGCGGAAAACGGGACAGCAGTGATCACACCTATTTTTCCGTGTTTATTACGCTGCGGAAGGTCAGCGGAAACCTATCCGATACCCAGGATTTATATTGGGACGATTACACGGCTAATTGGAGTCATGTTCCCGGCGCAGAACGCTACGAGGTCCGTCTCTATCGCGGCAGCACTCTCGTCACCACAGGCCGCACGGATTCCGATTACTATGACTTTGGCAGCCGCATGACTACCAAAGGCTACTACCGGTTCCGGGTACGGGCCTTGGCTGACAACGACGTTGTCAGTACCTGGTCCAGCTACTCCGAAGACATTTATATAGACGCTGACGAAGCCAGGGATAACCGGTATTACGAAAGTGATTTCGACGATTACTATGACGACCATTATAACCATACCTACACTGGCGGTCCCGGCACCATCGGACATTACAATCCCAATTACCAGGGAATCACTCCTGCCAATGGAAATTCCTGGGTTTCCACCAGCCAGGGATGGCGTTACCGTTTCGGCAACGGAACTTATGCTTACAACGGCTGGCAGAAGATTAACGGCCAGTACTACTTTTTCGATTCCAGGGGCTATATGATGACGGGCTGGCTTCGTCTGGACAATGGCTGGTATTATCTGGATGTCAACAGCGGAGCGATGCAGACTGACTGGGAACTTGTCAACGGCAAATGGTACTATATGGACAGCACAGGTTTAATGCAGGTAGGCTGGCGATATATTCGCAACAAATGGTACTACCTGAATCTGGACGGAGCCATGGTGACTGGCTGGAATTATATTAACGACAAATGGTACTATATGGATCCATCCGGGGCTATGCTTTCCAATGGCTGGTTCCAAATTAACGGGAAAATGTACTATCTGGACAGCAACGGGGCTATGGCCGCCAATGCAATCACGCCGGACGGACACTATGTTGACTCCTCCGGAGCCATGGTCTGGTAAGCAAAAGGGATCCGCTGCCAAAGGCGGATCCCCCTTATTTTCTCTGCTTTCTTTTCTACTTCCATCTCTCTGTCAATTGAATCAGCCGGAATACCTGCTCTGCCGTATTGGCCAAATTCTCAAAAGCCGTTTCTTCTTTTAATGCTTCTTCCAAAGAAACTACAGAGCGTAAAATCGGAAAGAATGCGTCGATTCCTTTCTCATTGCAGGCTGCCGCATCAGGCGTTGCGCTTCCGGAAAAGGCAATGACCGGCACTCCATACTTTTTAGCTAAACGTGCCGCTCCCATCGGAGCTTTTCCCATTACCGTCTGGCCGTCTAACTGTCCTTCACCTGTTACCACCATGTCTGCTTCCTTGATATAATTCTCCAGTCCCGTCTCTTCCAACACAATCTTTACCCCGGATTCCAGAGAAGCGTTCATAAAAGCCAAAAATGCAAATCCAAGGCCGCCGGCCGCCCCTGCTCCCGGATGGGAAGGGTTCGCTTTGCTGGAAACTGTTTGTACCAGTTCCCCATACTGCTTCATCCATTGATCCATTTTTTCTGTCATCTCCGGATCCGCCCCTTTCTGGGGGCCAAACACTATGCTGCTTCCCCGTTCTCCCCAAAGAGGATTGGATACATCGCAGGCAATACGGAAAGTACAGTCTTTTAGTTCTGGAATCACCCGGCTTTCATCGATAGACGCCAGCTTTCCCAGCCCCTGTGCTCCAAAAGGCACATCCATTCCATATTGATCCAGCATCCGGTATCCGAGGGCCTGAAGCATCCCCACCCCTCCGTCATTGGTAGCGCTGCCTCCAATTCCGGCAATAAAGTGCCTGCAGCCCTGTCCCATAGCGTCCCGGATAATCTCACCAACACCGTATGTAGTGGCAAACATAGGATTTCTTCTCTCCGGCTCAATTAGAGGCAGTCCTGCGGCTCCGGACATTTCCAATATCGCCGTCCCGCTTTCCTTTAGTATTCCGTACTGACACTCCACCGTGCCTCCCATGGGCCCGGTTACCCGGATTGTTCTAAGCTCCCCATCCATTCCGGCTGTCAGCGCCTCTACCGTTCCCTCTCCTCCGTCAGCCAGAGGACGAACTGCAATCCGGGCATTGGGGAAAACCCGGACAATACCTTCTTTTGCCGCCTCCCCCGCTTTCAGGGAAGACAGGCTTCCTTTAAAGGAATCTATAGCAATTACTATTTTCATCATAACCTCCTGATACAATGGAGCAAGTTTGGGATAAACCGGTCAGAAGGCTTCGTCAGGCAAAAGCTTTTCCAGCGCGGGAAACTGCTGTACTATTTCCTTTGCAAACAAAAACACCGAAACCCGCAGTACTGTCTTCCTGCAAGTTTCGGTGCTTCTCAACCTTCTGTCACGTTCCTAAATCAGCTCTGACAGAAAACAGTCTTTAATTATTCGATGATGGTAACAACTCTACCGGAACCAACGGTTCTGCCGCCTTCACGGATAGCGAAACGAAGACCCTGCTCCATAGCTACCGGATGAATCAGCTCAACGGTCATTTCTACGTTATCACCAGGCATACACATCTCAGTGCCTTCCGGTAATTCGCAAACGCCGGTAACGTCGGTAGTTCTGAAGTAGAACTGCGGACGATAGTTGTTGAAGAACGGAGTATGACGGCCGCCCTCGTCTTTGGTCAGAACGTATACCTGTGCGGTAAATTTCTTATGGCACTTTACAGAACCGGGTTTTACCAGACACTGTCCACGCTCGATCTCGTTTCTCTGAACGCCACGCAGCAGAGCGCCGATGTTGTCACCAGCCTGAGCCTCGTCTAACAGCTTACGGAACATTTCGATACCAGTTACAACAACCTTACGGTTCTCTTCCTTGATACCAACGATTTCAACTTCGTCAGATACATGCAGAGTACCACGCTCTACTCTACCGGTAGCAACGGTACCACGACCGGTAATGGAGAATACGTCCTCAACAGGCATCAGGAAGGGCTTGTCGGTTTCACGAACCGGATCCGGAATGTAGCTGTCAACAGCATCCATCAGTTCCATGATCTTTGCGCCCCATTCGCTGGAGGGATCTTCCAGAGCCTTCAGAGCGGAACCCTGAATTACAGGAGTATCATCGCCCGGGAACTCGTACTCATTTAACAGGTCACGGATTTCCATCTCTACTAATTCAAGCAGCTCAGGATCGTCAACCATGTCGCACTTGTTCATGAATACTACGATATAGGGAACGCCTACCTGACGGGAAAGCAGGATGTGCTCTCTGGTCTGAGCCATAACACCGTCGGTAGCAGCAACTACCAGGATAGCGCCGTCCATCTGAGCAGCACCGGTAATCATGTTCTTAACGTAGTCAGCATGGCCTGGGCAGTCAACGTGTGCATAGTGTCTCTTCTCAGTCTCATACTCAACGTGTGCGGTAGAGATGGTGATTCCACGCTCTCTCTCTTCCGGAGCCTTGTCGATGTTTTCGAATGCAACGGCTTCGCCAGTACCTAATCTCTCATGTAAGGTTTTGGTAATAGCAGCAGTTAAAGTGGTTTTACCATGGTCAACGTGGCCGATGGTACCAATGTTACAATGCGGTTTGCTTCTTTCAAACTTAGCTTTTGCCATTT
>CAMMNN010000064.1 GCA_946498245.1 uncultured Clostridium sp.
CTTCTACGTTCATCACACCATCTATACAGTCAGACCTGCGTTCTGTTTTTCATGCATACGAACATTCGGCACATATCGCACATGCCGCACATCATGTCCATATTCATCTGCATGAATAAAACCTGACGCATAAATTCCTCCTGCCCTTCCGGTTGTTTCCTGAACCAGAATTACTATTTGTTATTTTGTGATTCTAGTACACCTTGCCCTATTTGTCAAGTAATTTTTCCTTATGAGCATAAATCAATAATAACCTGGGCGAAAATTTCAGCCGCCGTAACCAATTCGTCAACCACTGCAAATTCGTCTGCTCCGTGCATACGGTTATCGGTTTCCGGCATGGAAGCGCCGAAGGCAACGCCGTTTTTCAGGCTATGGACATAGGTGCCGCCGCCAATGGCCTGACACTCTCCCTTTCTTCCGGTGTACTCCTCGTATACTCTTAACAGCGTCTTGACAAACTCAGAATCCCCGTCTACATGGTGAGGAGGCGTCATGGTCTTATTATGGAGAGTAAGCCCAGCCTGAGCCATGTTTCTGCGGATTACTTCCAGGGTATTCTCTTCATTGGAGCACAGGGGACAACGGCTGTCAAAGGTTCCGTCCAGACTGCCTTCGTCTACGTTTAACATGGTAAAGGCCAGAGTCAGCCCACCGGACAATTCATCCTTCATGGCAACTCCCAGTCCTTTTCCTTCCGTATCGCCGTGAGGAATCAGACTGCGCAGCTTCTCCAACTGCTCTTTCTGAGGACAGTCTGCCAGAGGCAGCCTGCAGACCAGCTCCAGAAGGGCCGTAAGGGCGTTTTTCCCTTCCTCCGGGCTGGAAGCGTGAGCTCCGGCTCCCACTGCCGTAATGGTATAGATGGGATCATCTTCCAGAGAATCCTGGGCCGTCAAAACAAATTCCACTCCCAGGTTTTTTTCCATCTCGTCAATAACCTCTCGAATAGCGTCTAAGGGAGTTTCTCCCAGTTCAATGGTAGCGGCGGCTTTTCCCGGCACGACGTTGGACTTAATGCCTGCCTCAAAGGAAAGGAGTCTCGGCAGCGCCTCGGACTCATCCCATTCTCCGGTGAAATGGCCTGCCAAACGGCCTTTTTCGATATTTACCACAGGGAAATCGGCATCGGGTGAAAAGGTCATGGGGGCTTCCGGCTCTACATCATAATAATGCTCAATGTCAGAGCTTCCGCATTCCTCGTCAGTTCCCAGGATCAGACGCACGTTTTTCTTTAAGGGTACGCCTAATTCCTTTACACAGCGCATTGCATACAGGGCCGCAACCGCCGGACCTTTATCATCGGCAGTTCCCCGCCCGTAAATCTTTCCGTCCTTTACAATGGGATTGAAAGGTTCCGTAACGGTCCATCCCTCTCCTGCCGGCACTACGTCCAAATGGGCCAGAATATCCAAATGGCGTTCCATAGTCCCAAAATCGATGGCTCCTACATAGCTGTCGTAATTGGTAGTGGAAAAACCGTACTTTTCCGCCATAGACAGGGCTGTGCCTAAGGCCCGGAAGGTTTCCTTTCCGTAGGGCATTCCCTCCCGGTAAGCCATTTTTTCACTGTCAATGCGGCACAAAGTGCAGATGTCTTCGATCATCTCCTGGGTATGAGCCTTCATATATTTTTTAATTTCTTTCTGATACATACTAATCCCGTCCTTTCTGCTGTTGGCGTCACTGCTGCTTTCGGATTTTCTATTTCATCATGGATGTCAGGACCTCGTTTACGACCTTTCCGTCCGCTTTCCCTTTTACTTTCGGCATTAATTCCTTCATGATCCGGCCCTTGTCTTTTCCCGTAGGCTCAGTGATTCCCAGTGCCGTCAGAACCTCTTCAATAACTGCTTTAATCTCTTCAGGCGTCATGTCCGCCGGGGCAAATTCCTGGTAAACGGCCATGCGGGCGGCGGCTTCCTGGCGAATATCTTCCCGATCCGCCGGAGCCAGTTCGAAAGTTTCCTTAGTCTGTTTGATTTCTTTTTTTACAACTGCATTTTCCTCGTCTTCCGTTAAGGGGGAACGCTTGTCAATCTCCGCGTTCTTTAATGCACTGAGGAGCATGGACAGAGAATCCTTTCTCTCTTTATCCTTTGCTTTCATGGCTTCCACCATAGCGCTTCTTACCATCTCGATTTTCGTCATTTTGCATTTTCCTTTCTCATATTCCCTGTCTGTTAGTTCTTTCCAAATTCGCTGAGCACCAGGCCCGGATTGCGTTCCTCTACCATGCCTACGCTCCAGCTATTGACAAATAAAAGCAGGGGATTGCCCTTTAAATCCTTAATTCGTTTCATATCGGAAGTTCCCTGGATCCGCTCTACATCAATCTCATCTTTATTCTCTACCCAGCGGATGTATTCATAAGGCAGCCGGTCCAGCCGCACTTCCACATTGTATTCGTTCTGAAGGCGGTATGTTAAAACCTCAAACTGAAGGACGCCTACTACTCCTACTATGATTTCCTCCATTCCAGTATTAAACTCCTGGAAAATCTGGATAGCGCCCTCTTGTGCAATCTGATTGACCCCCTTTAAAAACTGTTTCCGTTTCATGGTGTCTATCTGACGCACTCTGGCAAAGTGTTCCGGCGCAAAGGTAGGAATCCCTTCAAACTGAAACTTTTCATTAGACAGGCACAGGGTATCGCCAATGGAGAAAATACCTGGATCAAATACTCCGATAATATCTCCGGCATAGGCTTCTTCCACAATCTTCCTGTCCTGGGCCATCATCTGCTGAGGCTGGCTTAAACGGATTTTTTTGCCGCCCTGGACATGATTTACTTCCATTCCGGCATCAAACCGCCCCGATACGATTCTCATAAAGGCGATACGGTCCCGGTGGGCTTTGTTCATGTTGGCCTGAATTTTAAAGACAAAGGCGGAGAAATCCTCTTCAAAGGGATCCACTTCCCTGGTAATAGCCTTTCTGGGGAGAGGGGAAGTGGTCATGGTGAGGAAGTGCTTTAAAAAGGTTTCCACACCAAAGTTGGTCAGAGCGGAACCGAAAAATACGGGAGAAAGCTCTCCTTCCCGCACCCGTTCCAGGTCAAATTCATCGCTGGCGCCGTCCAGCAGATCGATTTCCTCCATAAGCTGGCTGTGGAAATCCTCTCCAATGAGAGCGTCCACATCTGTGCCGTCTACGTCAAATTCCTGGGAAGCCACTTCCTTCTGGCCGCCCATAGCAGCCGTAAAAGTGGTGATCTTTTTCGTATTCCGGTCATAGACGCCTTTAAAGCTTTTGCCGCAGCCAATAGGCCAGTTTACGGGACAGGTTCTGATTCCCAGGACTTCCTCTATCTCGTCGATAAGTTCAAAGGGATCTCTGGCTTCCCGGTCCATTTTATTAATAAATGTAAAAATCGGGATATGGCGCATAACGCAGACCTTAAAGAGTTTTATGGTCTGGGCCTCCACACCCTTTGATCCGTCGATCACCATTACCGCCGAATCCGCCGCCATCAGAGTCCGGTAGGTATCCTCTGAGAAATCCTGGTGGCCCGGTGTATCCAAAATGTTAATGCAGTAGCCGTCATAGTGAAACTGCATTACGGAAGAGGTTACGGAAATACCTCTTTCCTTCTCTATTTCCATCCAGTCAGAAACGGCATATTTCGCCGCTTTTCTGCCCTTTACCGTACCTGCCAGATTAATGGCGCCGCCGTAGAGAAGGAACTTTTCTGTCAGCGTCGTCTTTCCGGCGTCCGGGTGAGAAATGATAGCAAATGTTCTTCGTTTTTTTATTTCTTCCGCAATGTTCGCCAAGGGTATGACCTCCAAAAATCGTTAAAAGATTTATGATTCATTAGCTAAAAGATGGACGCCCAAAGCCAAAGCCGAGCGTCCCCTAATCAACACATAATACAAGTACATTTTATTATTATTATTCTGCAAAGTCAAGATTTTGCAGAACATTTCTTCCAGAAAAGGAAAATTTTACATTCCCATTACATTTCTTATCTCTGTCAGCAGGCGGTGAGCCGTTTCCTCCTTAGACAGCATTCCAAACTCCACTTCTTTCTCTTTCGTAATCAGGGTAACCACGTTGGTATCTCCTCCGAAGCCCGCTCCCGCCGTTTTCAGGCTGTTGGCGGCTATCATGTCCAGATTCTTTTTCTTTAGCTTTTGTCTGGAATTTTCCAGAAGATCCCTGGTTTCCATGGAGAAGCCGCACAGGAACTGGCCTTCTCTCTTATGCTCCCCCAGCCATTTTAATATGTCCCGGGTCCGCTCCAGCTCCAGAGTCATTGCGCCTTCTTTTTTCTTAATTTTGTCTTCAGCCGTTTCCGCCGGCCGGTAATCCGCTACAGCGGCAGCTTTAATGATAATATCCTGTTCCTTGCTGACAGAGGTGACAGCCTCAAACATTTCTTCTGCCGTGACAATTTCCTTCGTGGTTACAAAACGGGGCTTAGGGAGCTCTACAGGCCCTGTAACCAGGGTTACATCAGCCCCTCTGAGGGCCGCCGCCTTTGCAATGGCATAGCCCATTTTTCCCGTGGAATGGTTGGTAATAAAGCGGACGGGATCCAGGGCTTCCCGGGTAGGGCCCGCTGTCACCAGAACTTTTACTCCCTGTAAATCCTTAGGGCAGGCAATGGCTTTTTCAATGTAGTCTAAAAGGACTTCCGGCTCCGCCATTTTCCCGGCTCCCGTATCTCCGCAGGCCAGATGTCCCACAGCCGGATCTACAATTTCCATGCCGTATTGGGCGCATATCTTCAGATTGTCCTGGGTAATAGGATTTTCAAACATATTGGTATTCATAGCCGGAGCAATGATCTTATGGCAGCGGCAGGCTAAAGCCGTGGTAGTGAGCATATCGTCGGCAATGCCATGGGCCAGCTTTGCAATGACGTTGGCCGATGCCGGGGCAACTAATAGCACATCGGCGGCCTTGGCTATGGACACGTGTTCCACCTGAAATTCAAAATTCCGGTCAAAGGTGTCTACCAGACATTTATGGCCTGTAAGGCTTTCAAAGGTAATGGGATTTATAAAATTGCAGGCGTTCTTCGTCATCAGTACGTGAACCGACGCCCCCGCCTTTCCTAACATACTGGCAAGGGACGCTATTTTGTAAGCGGCAATGCTTCCCGTAACGCCTAACAGCACGGTTTTCCCTTTTAAATTCATGGCAATTTCCTTTCCGGGCGTTCTTTACAGCCGCCCCTTTGGTATGTTACAATTGCTACCATCATAGCATACTTACCATTTCATGGAAAGGAGTTTCTTCATGATTTTAGCAATCGATATGGGCAATACTAATATTGTAATCGGCGGTATTGACGAAGAACGGACTTATTTTGAGGAGCGCATTACCACAGTTCATTCCCGGACCAGTACAGAGTACGCTCTCCTGATAAAAGATATTTTGGATCTCCATGGCATTGAAGCCGGACAAATTGAGGGCAGCATCGTTTCTTCCGTTGTTCCCCCTCTCAACGCCCCTATTCAGTCAGCAGTAAAAAAGGTTCTGGGACGCCGTCCTCTGTTGGTGGGATCCGGTATGAAAACAGGCCTTAATATCATTATGGACAATCCCAAAACGGTAGGCAGCGATCAGATCGTAGACGCGGTGGCGGCTATCCGGGAACACCCCTGTCCCATTATTATTATCGATATGGGAACGGCCACCACAATGTCTGTAGTGGATAAAAACGGCAACTATATCGGAGGCGTCATTTTGCCGGGTCTGAAGGTTTCCCTGGACTCCTTGAGTTCCAGCGCCGCTCAGCTTCCCTTTATCAGTCTGGACATTCCCGGCCATGTTATCGGAAAGAATACCATTGACTGTATGCGAAGCGGTATTCTCTATGGAAATGCCGCCCAGATGGACGGCATTATTGAGCGTATGGAAGAAGAATTGGGCCAGACGCCTTCCATCGTGGCTACCGGCGGCCTTTCCCGGTTTGTAACTCCCCTGTGCCGGCACAAAATCCATTACGACGAGGCCCTGCTTTTAAAGGGACTTTTGATCCTGTACCGGAAAAACGCCGGGTAAGATACTTTAAGGCGATCCGCCTTTCGTAATCTGCATTTCATTTTTTCTTGACATATTTCTTTCTCGCACATATAATAATACCATCAGATAGACAGCAGTATGTATCTATCTAAGCGTTGAAGCACAGCAGCGTACCGGAAAGCCTTGCTGTGCAGAGCTTTCGAGAGGGGTTGTGCAGTGAAACCTCAAACCGGAGTAGGCTTTGTCCGAAAGAAAATGCTCTATGCCGCTCTGCATATGCAGGGCGGTTTTTATGTAATAGGAAACACAGTCCCCTATTTACATATACCCTCCCCAGAGGATACACTTCTTATATACCACATCAAAAATTCACGATCAAATATTCTTTATTCAAGGAGTTTCTATGGACAATCTACAGATATGTGCAAAGGCTTTTGAACATCTCCTCGATACAAAATACCATATCATTATTGGCCGAAAGGTGAAACTGGCGGAACTGAATCTTCTCTTTGATCCGACAGAATTTCATCATCTTATAGGCTTACACAAATTGCGCGATCTGCGTCTGTCAAAAGGTAACCGCGAAAAGATATTCTTCCAAATCCTTAATGGAAGTATTTCCATAGATCATTTGAAAAAAAGCCGATATTTCCCTATGGTTGAGAAACGTATAGAACCTCTCAGTCAAATCGAATCCTTACTCGATAGCAACAATCTCATTTTTCGATATAACCCAAATCTTCAATTCTTTTCTTTAATCGAGGCGGAATATCTTCTCTCTACCCCTTATAAATATACCGAAATATATATTTTTTTGGATCGGCGCTCCAGTTCAGATATTTTTTTCTGCCGCTCATTTTTTCCAAAAGAAGGGAAGGACTATACAAAAGGGCAAGCTATTTGGACTTTACTAAAAAAAGAAAAAATAGCACTCTCCACAGGAACTTCCATCAAACAATATGTTCGTCTTTCTCCCCCTAATGATAATTGCAGTGTATAAATCCACGGAAAACCGTCCATCATTTTATATGACAGAATATAAAATGCGGAGGTAAGAGCTATGTCCGGATACAAAGTAGAGATCTGCGGCGTCAACACTTCAAAGCTGCCGCTTTTAAGCAATGAGGAAAAAGAAGAGCTTTTCCGGCGAATTTTAGACGGCGATATGGAGGCACGGGAACAGTATATCAAGGGCAATCTCCGGCTGGTATTAAGCGTCATCCAGCGTTACGCCGGAAGCAGCGAAGCCCTGGACGATCTGTTTCAGATTGGCTGCATTGGCCTGATTAAAGCCATCGACAATTTCGATATTACTCAAAACGTCCGGTTTTCTACCTATGCGGTCCCAATGATATTGGGAGAGGTCCGGCGCTACCTCAGAGACAATAACTCCATTCGCGTCAGCCGTTCTCTGCGGGATATTGCCTACAAAGCCATCTACGCCAAAGAAGGCCTTATGAGAAAAAATGCCAAGGAGCCTACTATTATGGAAATTGCCGAGGAAATCGGCGTCAGCAAGGAAGAAATCACCTATGCCCTGGACGCCATTCAAAGTCCCGTAAGCCTGTACGAGCCTGTATATACTGACGGAGGCGACCCTTTGTACGTTATGGATCAGATCAGCGATAAAAAAAATGTAGAGGAAAACTGGGTTACAGATCTTTCTCTTAATGAAGCTATGAAACGGCTGCCGGAACGGGAGCGCCACATTATTGATATGCGCTTTTTTGAAGGGAAGACCCAGACCGAGGTTGCGGAAGAAATCCACATCAGTCAGGCCCAGGTCTCCCGGCTGGAAAAAAATGCCCTGAAAGCCATGCGCAATTACCTCAGTTAATTCTGCCGGCTTTGCCGGAAGGCGGTTATGATCTCCAGCCTTCCGGCAAATATGCCATGGTAGCGGCTATCATATCTTCAACTAATTCCTCTGCGTCTTTCCTGGAACAGTTCTTTCCCTTTACCAGCGGATCCTCCAAAAAGGCGTCGATTACCAAATCTTTCCGGCAGGTCAGAGCCGCTTCTAAAATCCGTTCATGGTTTTGGATATGAGGCATTATTAAGGCTTTGACCTTCTCGGGAAGGGTTCCTGCTGCTACAGGCCGCACCGCGTCTTTCTCAAAAAGCGCGTTGGTTTCCACCAGAGCTGTCTTCGTCAGATTTCCAATCTGGCCAAAGGTATTGGGAATATTTACGTTGCTGACTGCTCTTCCCAGTCCGCAGAGGGCTTTTATTAAAAGAATCCCTTCCTCACCGGTGGGCTTTAAATCCACCTCTTCTTCCCCGGATACCAGGCAGCGACTCTTTTCCAGACGTTTCTTTAAGTCTTCTTTTCTCCATTCCACAGAGGTGAGTCCAAATTTCCAGCTTTTTACCGTCTCAGGATCCTTCAAATATTCATTCCCCGGCATAAATTCCGCCAAATGCCGGTCTCCGGCGGCAGCTATGAGGCCGTAGCGGCGGAACAAATCAAATTTTACTCTGTGGGCGCAGTTGAAGGATGAATTCATCCAATGACCTTCTTCTCCTGTGTGCTCATACCCTTCTTCAAAATGTTCTTCTACATACTTTTTGTAAACCGGAAAGAGGTCAATTCCTTTATAATAAGCCCGGTCAAACCAGGTGAAATGATTAATTCCCAGGACATTTACATGGATGTCGTGCCAGTCAATCTCCGTTTCCCCGCATTCTCTTTCGCAGATTCCTTTGAGTACCTTCTGGGTACCGAAAACCTCATGGCAGCAGCCAAAAGCCTTAATCTCCGGAAATACGTGGTACAGTGTTTTTACGCAGAGAGACATAGGATTTGTGTAATTGATTACCCAGGCTTTGGGGGCATAGACCTTAATCGCCTCTGCAATTTCTACAAACATGGGAATGGTCCTCAACGCCCGTATCATGCCTCCCGGTCCCGCCGTATCGCCTACAGACTGGTAAATTCCCAGGCGCTCCGGAAGATGCACGTCCGCTTCCATTTCATCAAAGGTTCCCGGCAAAATAGAAATCACAACGAAATCGCTTCCCTCCAGAGCTTCCTTTAAACTGCCGCAGGTACGGTAATTCCATTTGCCTTTGGCCTCATCTCTGCCCGAAAGGCGGTTTCCAATGATTTCATTATTCCGGGCCGCCTGCTCATCAATATCGTAGAGCTTTATGGTTCCCGACAACTGGGGTTCCAAAGCCAGATCCGTCATAAATGTCCAGGCCCATCCTCTGGATCCGCCTCCAATGTAGGCAATCTGAAGATCCGTTACTTTGTTCTGCTGGTATTTCATAATCCTTCCCTCCGTTTCTTTTTCTAGTGTGCTGACACGTTCATTTTCAGTATAATGACGCAGAATGAATTTTCAGTCTGCAAGGCGGAGGAGGGAGGCGTAGCGGTGGCTACGCTGACCGATGACAACACCGCAGATGGAAATTCAGGCAAGTCATTATGCGAAATGTGAACGTGTCAGTGCACTAGTTGCAATTATAGTACTTTTTTGTATAATAATCTTTAAATATATGCTTATTATTTCTATTTTTTGTCTTTTCGGCTACTTTATCTTTTATGAGATATTTTTACGAGGCCCCATACAGTCAGCGCTGAACTATAAACTACAGGAGATCTAAAAATGAGTGAAATTCTTTTTTCTGCAGCCGCCCCCGGACTTTTTGTGCAGGAAACCGCCAGAAACCAAAAGTTTTCCATGGTAACCCGTCATTTCCATGAAAGCTATGAGCTGTATTTTCTGTTGGAAGGGCAGCGTTTTTACTTTATCCAGCAGGACACCTATATTGTCAAAGCGGGAATGGCTGTGCTCATAAACCGAAATCAGATTCACAAAACCAGCGCCTTTGGAAATCCTTCCGGGGACGGACACCGCAGATTCTTGCTGCAACTGGACGCCTCTGTTTTTGATCCCATTTTGACCGCTATGGGCTGCCAAAATCTTTCGGAATTAGGGAATACTCATTGGGGCGTTGTCCGGTTTCTTCCTCATGAATGGGAGCAGTGCCAATTTCTCATTGCCGCTGTTAAGGAAGAGCTGGGCCGTCCCGGAGAAAACAGCCGTTTTCTGGCCTATGCCTACGCTGCGTCTCTTCTCCTTCTCTACTGCCGCAGCCGGAAGCGCATGGAGCAGGAGTTATGGAAACAGCCGGACAGCAGCCGTTTTCAGGCTCAGACAGGAATGTACCGGAAAATCCATGAAATCGCCCAGTTTCTTCAAAACAGCAGCGGCAGTAAAGAATCCCTGGATGAACTGGCAAAGCGGTTTTATCTGAGCAAATCCTATCTCACCCGCAGTTTTAAGGCTGTTACTGGATTCACCATCAATGAGTACCAAAATATGGCCCGCATCAAAAAAGCCCAGACCCTTCTGGTCCGGACTTCTTTGTCGGTTTCTGAAATTGCGGAGCAGACCGGTTTTTCAACCGCCGCCTATTTTATCAGGAATTTTAAAAAGACAACAGGCGTTACGCCCCTTACTTACCGGAAAAATCACAATCCCAAAATAGCTGTTGATAAGCCGTAAAGCCGCCATTAGTAATTAATTCCAGAAATCGCCAGTTTTCCTTCCCGAACTCCAAATACAATATTGGGTTTTCCACTTTCATTGGACAGAACAAAGCCTGCCATGCTGGGAGACAGGGCCGTTTCATCCGCTGCTTCAACGGAAGCCGCCAGCTCCTCTGTAAAAATCCGGTCAGCGCCCAAGGAAATGAAATCTTCTTTGGTTTCTACAGATTCTCCCCCTTCTTCAAAGCCTACGTAAACGGGGAATGCTGTCAGTTCCGCTAATTTTTCCAGATCCTTTGCCGCCACCGCTTCTTTTATCTCCCGGCCAAATTCCGCCGCCTTTTCAGCGTCTACGGAAAAATTGTCCTCATATCCTTCTGAATCATCCGGGCTTTCCGAAGGGGCGGCTGTGGTTTCTTCAGGTTTTTCTGTTTCCTGAACTGCTGTCGTGGTTTCCTCTGTTTCCAGAACTGTCGCCGTGGTTTCCTCTGTTTCCTGAACTGTCGCCGCGGGAGTTGTTTCACTGCCTGTTCCCTGGCCGCAGCCAGCCAAAATCGCTGCCATTGCTCCTACTGCTAAAATCATTTTTGTTTTTTTCATAATGTTTCCTCACCTTTCTGTATTGAAATTTCAAACTCCTGGGCACCGGATGCCCCTGGAGCTATTTCGTATTTTTCAAACACTATTACCGGATTTCCGGTTTCATTGATATAAAATGCAGTACTCTCTGTAATTTCAGGAAGTTCTTCGGACCAAAATATCTTTCCGTCTTTTTCCTGTTCCCTTATCTGGCTCCTGATGCTGTCCTCTGCAATCTGTGAATAATTTTCTCCCAACATATCTCTGAGGGTGACTCTCCTGCCTTTTAGCCAGTCAAAATTATAGTATCGCGTTTCACTATAGGCACTGGTCCAGCTTTCTGTTCCCATAACAGCCAGAGACAAGTACCTGTCTGACTGGGATTTGATCTCATACCAGACTTTAATTTCTATCTTATGGGCCGCCCACTCCTCTTCTGTGCCTCCTGTATCCAAAAAGGCCTGCCTGTATTCCTCCGCCCTTTTTACCGCTTCCTCGGCGTACTGCTGGCAAAGGCTGTAAATCTCCTGGTTCACTGTCCCTTCCAATTCTCCCGTATCCTGTTCTATCATCTCAATACTGGGGATCTCAACAGAAATCTTTAGATCCTCCTGTTCTGTTTCATAGGATCGGAAGGTCAGAACCCGCGCCGCCGCTCCAATAACCGGAAGTCCCCTGACGCTCTCTGCAAAAGCTGTGCTGGTATTGACAGCCGCCGTAAATACAACCATAACAGACGCGGCGGCAGCGAGTCCTCTGGCCAGTCCTTTTCTCCGCAGTTCTAACTTTCTTCTTCTCTTTTGCTCCGCTTTCTCCACTTCTGCTGTAATTCTCTCAGACAATTCCTTGGGAACCGCAATTTTTTCGTAAGTTTTCCTCGCATCTTCCATCTGATTCATACGTCCACCTCCTGGATAGCCACTTTCAGCGTTTTTAGACCGCGGTACAATTTCGCCTTTACTGTATTGAGATTCATTTCCAAAATCTCAGCAATCTCCTTTAGCGACAGTTCCTGGTAAAATCTAAGCTTAATAATCGTCTGTACGTCCTCCTCCAGCCGGTTGATGTGAGAATAGAGATCCTCTTTCGGTTCCATTTCCAGTTCCTCGTAGGGAATCTCTTCTGGCTCCGCTTCTCCCATTAACGGGAACTTCCGCTTCTCCTTCAGGAGAAGAAGGCATTCGTTTACTAATATCCGGTAAAACCAGGTTTTTACCGCATTTTTATTTTTCAAATCGCTGCTGTGCTCCAATGCCTTGCACACCGCACTCTGTACTGCGTCCAAGGCATCCTCCTGATTCTGCACATAGCTGAAGGCCAGCCGGTAAAATTTATTTTGATTTTTAATAATATAATCAACTATTTTCTCATATGGATCCTGTCTAATCATAACGATTCCTCAGCGCTGTTTTTTACTTTCCGTTTTATAGATTATTTTAGCAGATAAAAAGTTGCAGAGATTTTATATTTTCCGCAATTTTTTATTTATTATAAAAATCCCGCCGCCTGTCCGGCGGCATATAATCAGAAATGCCAAATGGGCCCTGCCTGACATTTATGAATTGGGCGCGCACCAATCAGACGCATGAATCAGTTATAGACGAATCCGTCTATATATGCTATGCTTCCAAAAAATAGACGAATCCGTCTGTTTTTTGAAAGGAGAAACTGATTATGGAGATTTTATTCGAAGTATTCCGTCTTCTGGCATCTATTACAATTGCTTTTCTGGCAGGCAAATTAATGGCAAAGCTCCGGCTGCCCGCTATCCTTGGATGGCTCATTGCCGGTATGGCCATAGGGCCTTACGCCTTAGGACTTTTAGGAAAGCAAATCCTGGATTCTCAATGGTTTGGCGTTTTGGAAAGTCTTTTGGAATGTATGTTTGGCATTATGATTGGAAGTGAACTCATCTGTAAAGATAATCGAGTAGGGGAGATTTTCTCTCCCCTCTCACACCACCGTACATGCCGTTC
>CAMMNN010000065.1 GCA_946498245.1 uncultured Clostridium sp.
ACAGTGACTTGTCGCCAGTTTCCTAACTTGACATTCGCTCCACGGAAAACCTGCCTCAAACCGGGCAGCAACCTCACGCTTCATTGCTATCATGTCACAGCCTTGTCACTATACCATAGAATCTTCCAAATTGCAATAGCTTTTTTCATTTTTTTACAGCGGCGAAAAAAAATCCTCATAAATCTCTGTTTTTATGGAGTTTTCCCTGTAAGACAGGCGAAACCGGACGCCCTGAGACGTCCGGTTTATCTGTTTCTTCTTATATTAAATAGCCATTAATAATTATCCCAGCTATCCCACCATACGGGTTCCTGGGGATTGGCAAAGGTTTCTCCGCTCACATCTTCATCATTAATCTTTAAAATAATGCCGTTGCTTCCGGTTTTATACTTCGTGCCGTTGCTGTCCTTGACGGTAGAGTTCTTTACTACCTTGCCGCTGGTATTTACCAGATAATTTTTTACGGATCCGCTGGAAGGAATGGAAATGGCCAGATACTTATCGCTGCTGTCCGCTGTCTGAAGGCGTCCCATATAGTAGAGGTAGCTGCTGTTTACTCCTGTATATCCCTTTCCGGAATCCAGGAAGTAGTACTGAACAACATTGCCGTCGGACTCTTCCACCTTCTGCTTCCCTGTCAGCATAGCGCAGTGCATCTTATCGCTTCCAAAATAGTACGCCGTATATTCTCCGCTGTCCTCATTGGTATAAACCTTATGAAGACCGTAAATGGGATTTCCTTTTTCATTAAACAGGAATGTGAGGCCGTTTACTCTCTTTAAATCCTTAGCAGTTGCCTGCCCTTCTTCCGGTCCCATCTCCGGTACCCCTCTGGAATCAAAGTAAAACCACTGAATATCTCCGTACTCGCTGAACTCTTCCGGCGGTTCTAAGGACATCCAGGTTCCCGTTACGGCCTTTCCGTCTTCGCTGTAGTATTTATAACTCTCAATGGTACTGTCCGTTCCTACGTTCTTCCAACCGGTCTGCATCTGTCCGTTGTAGTCAAAGCAGTAGTATGCGCCGCTGATCTTCTTCTCCTGATAATCGGAGCCGTTGACGTCATCCGGAACCACCTTTTTTCCATTGCTGCCGAAATAATACCAGAAGGTACCGTCACTGGTAGCAGAATCTATGGGTTCGTTTTTAGCAGGATTTTCGTAATACTCACCTTCCGGCGGAGCTAACTTCTTCCAGCCCGTTACCATAGCGCCGTTTTCATCGGTGTAATACATATTGTCCAAAACCCAGCCTGTAAGCATTACGCCGTCTTGGTCGAAATAGTACCATTTATTGCTGATCTTTTTCCACATTTCTTCCACGCGTTTTCCGTCGGAATTAAAGTAATACCAGACCAGGCCGTCGTGATCTCCGGACTCCGCTTCCATCTGCAGCCACTTCCCCGCTGCCATTACTCCGTCGTTGTCCACGTAGTAAGTATCGTCAATCCAGGAATTGGTTACCATATATCCGCTGCCGCCAATATACCGCCACAGCCCGTCGGCCCCCTTCCTCCAGACATCGGTTTCCCGGTTGCCTGCATTGTCGTAATATTCCCAGGCCCCTGTAGAGGTCTTTTGCCAACCGGCGGCCAGGGCAGTCACTGCGCCGCCCATCGTCAGGGCCGCCGTCAGTCCCAGCACTGCCAATCCCTTTCTCCTCATATTGCAAATCACTCCTTCTTATGTGTCCGCACTTCCTAATGCTACCAATTATTGTATCAAGAATTTTCTAATAATTCAACAAAAATAATCTTTCAATTCTATTACAATGCCAGAATCAAAGGAGTAAAATACAATGCGGCTTTCCCGACTTGACGTTTTCCCTTCCCTTTCGGTATAATCAAAACTGGAAAATATTGAAAGAACTCGTTATGCAAAGAAAGGATTCTGAATTATGTGGATTGCCGATAAATGGAAAGATTATGAAGTCATTGACTGTTCCGCAGGGGAAAAGCTGGAACGCTGGGGAGAATATCTCCTGATCCGTCCGGATCCTCAGGTCATCTGGGAAACCCCAAAAACCCTTCGGGGATGGAAGCGCCCCAACGGCCACTACCACCGCAGCTCCAAAGGCGGCGGAGAATGGGAATTTTTCAATCTGCCTCAGCAGTGGTCTATTACCTATGGAGATCTGACCTTCCAGCTAAAGCCTTTCAGCTTTAAGCACACCGGGCTCTTCCCCGAGCAGGCCGCCAACTGGGATTGGTTTGGCCAAAAGATCCGGGAAGCCGGACGCCCCATTAAGGTGTTAAACCTCTTTGCCTACACCGGAGGCGCTACTTTAGCGGCTGCGGCTGCCGGAGCCTCCGTTACCCATGTGGACGCCTCCAAAGGCATGGTCACATGGGCCAGGGAAAACGCAAAATCCAGCGGCCTGGAAAACGCTCCTATCCGCTGGATTGTAGACGACTGCATTAAATTTGTAGAAAGGGAAATCCGCCGCGGAAACCATTATGACGCCATTATCATGGATCCGCCCTCTTACGGACGCGGCCCTAAGGGTGAAATCTGGAAAATCGAAAATGCCATCCATCCTCTGGTAAAGTTATGCGCCCAGCTTCTCAGCCGGGAACCCCTGTTTTTCCTGATCAATTCCTACACAACGGGTCTGGCCCCCGCCGTACTTTCTTACCTCATCGGCACAGAGGTGGTTCCGTCCTTCGGCGGCCAGGTTCATGCTGAGGAAGTGGGCCTTCCTGTGTCCAGCAACGGCCTTGTACTGCCCTGCGGGGCTTCCGGCCGCTGGGAAGCTTAGTTTCCAGGCTCCCAGTTACTGGATTTCACGAATCATACAATACTGCTTTAAATCAAAGGGCTTCCTTTCCAGGATTCCGAAAAGCTTAAAGCCGAAATGCTGGTACAAAGCCACGTTTTTTTCATTGTGGGTTTCCAGGGAAATCATCAGCCTGTGGGCGTGGGCGTAGGCAATGGCCTCGTCCAGCAGAAGCTTCCCGTATCCGTGATGCTGTTTCTTCGGATCAACGGCCAGATAAATAATGTGGAGCCTTTCTTCCTGATGGAGCTGGTCTGTCCATTTGGAATTTAAATAGTCCTTTCCCATAATAAAATTGTGCAGGGTTTTCAGGCTTGGATCCTCTTTTATCAGGTATCCGTCCGTTTCCAGTTGGGCCCGAACCTCTGTCAGATAATACTTTACCAGGTTATAGGGCTCTGACTCGTCGGAAACCACCAAAATGCTGTTGATTTCCGGGCTGTCCGCAAACATTTCACAGGTTTCGAAAAATTCCGTCATGTCGCATTGAAACAGTTCCGGAAGCAGGCGGTTCCTGGTGTCCTCATCAGGAATCAGCTTGCAGTACAGCGGGTCGTTGGCAAAACAGACTGTCAGAAGCTCTTTCAGTCTTTCCAGGTCTTCTCGTTTTATCCGGTATAGTCCATCACTGTCCATCTCTTATTCTCTCCCTTATCTCTTTCATTCCCCGTATCATCTTTTCCACAGATTCTGTCATGTAGCGGAGATCGTCTCTGTAAAAAGCTGCCTGACGGCCTTCCGCCTCTTTCAGCAGCCGGATTTCCTCAGATAATAAAGACTCTCTCCACGCAGTTCCGTTTTCTTTTTCGCAGTTTCTGAGTCTCCGCACCAGGGCGTACAAATTCTCATGGTGAACAATCCGTCCCGCCCCCCAGCGAAGCCTTTCCTTAGGCTGGTTCAAAACGTAATCGGTAAAATACGTAAAGACAGCTTCTTCAAACAGAAACGCATAGCTGTTATTGTCAATTTCATACAGACAGTCCAGGGCGGCTGAAACTTCTCCTTTTTCCAGGCAGGCGGCAGCTTTGCGGAAATGACAGAGATTGCGGGCGGCAGCCTCATGGGGAAAGAGGACGCAGTCCTGCCAGTCCAGCCTGACAAAATAATCCTGTTCTTTTTTAAACAGCTTCAGCAGTTCCCGAAAAATCCCTTCCCGATCCCCAGGCGTTTTTCCCTCTCCCTGGTTGATCCTCCGAATCTGCCTGTACAGCTCTCTTCCCAGGTTTTCAGCTTCCTCTAACCGGGACAGCAGGACAGATTCCTGCTCCCCCTCTGTCCTGACGCTCTCTTTGACAGCGGAAAACACACGGGAAAAATCCATAGGCGGCAGCTTCAGACCATCCAAGGCCAAAACCAGCCGGCCGTACAGTTCATGGTGGAACCGGTATACCGCCTCGTCATAAAAGTCCTCATTATCAAACTGAGAATGGTAATGGGTTTCCATAAAGGGGCCTGCGCTGAAATCATTTACTGCAGAAGGAATCCCGGATATTGCTATAGAAAAGTCGTCAGACCAGGTTTCAATGGGCGTCAAAACCTCTACGCCCTCCGGGAATGCCTCTGGATCCGCCGGCACCGTCTTTAAAAACTCCTCAAAAAATCCGGCATATTCGTAAGTACTCCGGATTCCGTCCCTGAGCCCGTGGCCGTGGGCCGGAAGCTCAAAATTTAGATCTGCAATAACCTTTCCCGGCCAGTCCGGTCTGGCCGTAAATACCTGTTCGTAAGCTCCTACGGACCAATCGTATTTGGAATTGACGCAGCCCCACTCTTCTCCCGCCATGGCGCAGAACACCAGGGTTCTCTCCGGCCGATAGCCGATTTTTACCAGCCCCGCCGCAATTCCAAGCATCATTGCCACAGCCGCATTGTCATCCTGGAAACCGCTAAAGTAGGAATCGTAATGGGCGGACAGCAAAATCATTTCCTCCGGGTGTTTTCCGGGTATGGTTCCCACTATATTAAACGCCTCTTGA
This sequence comes from uncultured Clostridium sp., assembly GCA_946498245.1. GTDB lineage: Bacteria > Bacillota > Clostridia > Lachnospirales > Lachnospiraceae > UMGS1370. The sequence goes on from CAMMNN010000065.1 coordinate 4,752, forward strand.
TCCCGCCGCACAAAGGATTCCGCATCCATTTCCGCAAAAATGCATTGTTCTCCCCGCTCTCCGGCGGCAGAAAATGCCTTCTTTAAGACAGCCGCATCCGCCTGGGATATGGAAAATGCCGGAGCGTCCGCCGGTCCTGCAATATCCTGCGCATTTAAGGCATGGCTGCTGATTTCTCCGTATCCTCCCTCCTGAACCGCCAGCACAGCGGCAGCCCCTTTTAAATGGGCCTGGTATACAGGAAAGTTAATCCACCATTCCTCACGCTGATTCATTTCCACCAAAACCAAACAGCCGGATACGTCCAGGCCTTCATAATCTTTTTCTGTCCCTTTTCCGACGTAAACCACGGGATACTTTTGAAAACCATTGGTATGAAACTCTGTCTGGTAAGCTCCTAATTGGAACTGATGGCAAAGGCTGTCCTCGTCCCAAAAGCGCATGATTCCCTTGCGAAATTCCCAGGAATCCAGACGGATCCGTTCTTTTCTCACATCCTTCAGGCCAATGCGTTCCATTTCTTTCAGCAAAAGTTCTCCGGTTTCCCGTTCCGCAGCAGAGCCGGCTGTACGATAGCCCAGAACAGGGTTCGTTCTGGGACCTTCCATCTTTTTTGCCAAATCATAAGAAGCCCGTATATCCAGAGCTTCCTTCAACTGCTCTTCCCAATTCACTGCTTATTCACCACTCTTTCGCACCAAAGTATAGCACCGGCCATTGGCAAAATCAAGAATCCTCTCTTATTTTCTTCTTTCAAGAGCCTTCTCTTTATGGTATTATAGCGTCAGCTAAAACGAGCAATACCGTTATCAGGAAAGGCAGGAAAACTTATGGAAATCACCATGCGATCCGCACAGGAAGAGGACGCCAAACTCAGTTATCAGTTTATTGAAGACGCAAGGCTTCACCAAAGGGAGCAGGGCTTTGTACAATGGCCCGACAACTACCCTGATTTTGCCGACATTCTGGAAGACATTCGCCAAAAAAGGGGATACCTCCTCACCTGGGATTCCATTCCTTTCGGATACCTTTGCATCGATTTTAACGGCGAAGCAGCATACCAAACCATCGAAGGAAACTGGAAAAGCCAGCAGCCCTACGCCGTTATTCACCGCATGGCCATTGGAAAAGCAGGGAGAAATCAGGGAGCGTCTAAAACTGCTTTCCGGCTTGTCAAAGAGTTGTGTCTTTCCAAACAAATCCGCGCAGTCCGGGCGGACACTGGCTGCGAAAACCGGAAAATGCAGCATATCCTGGAACGTGAAGGCTTTCAGTACTGTGGGATCATTTATTACAGCGGCAATCCACGGCTGGCCTATGAGCTGGACTTTTAGCAAGTCGGCAATCCCCGCGGAGGCTGTTCTGTAATAGGAAATGAAATTTCCTACTTACATAAAAAACAGAGGGCAATCTTGCTCTCTGTTTTTTATTTTGATTCTTATTTTTTCTTTCTATCAATCCAGGAATGTAACGACTTTGCAGGGAGTACGGTAATTTACCGGTGCAAGGGTAATGCCGGACTCCGGCGTACTGGAATGGATTACCTGTCCGCCGCCTATGTACATTGCAACGTGATTAATATAATCCCCGCTGGCGTAGAACAGCAAATCTCCCGGCTGCATCTGGGACTGGGAGATTTCCCGGCCCTTTGCCGCCTGATCCCTGGAGCTGCGGCCAATGTCGATTCCGAAATGCTTGTACACGCTCATGGTAAAACCGGAACAGTCCGCCCCGTCTGTCAGGCTGGTACCGCCGTAAACATAGGGATTCCCTAAAAACTGCTTTGCATAAGCCACAATCGCTGTCCGGGTAGCCGTAACCACTTCCTCAGAAGCGTTTCCATCGGGACCGTAGGAGACGCTAGGGCCTGCGGAAGTATTTCCCGAACTGCTGTTATTGGAATTTCCGGCGGAAGGACCTTTCGGAACCGTAGCCGTAGTTCCCTGAGCTGCCGATGATGCCGTCTCCTTTGTTGTCTCCACCGTGGGGGCTGATGCGGAAGCGTCTTTTCCGCTGCCCTCCGGATTGGCCTCTATGGTACCATTTACCCCTACGGGAGCTGTAGTGGATACCTGCGCCCCGCCGGAAGATGCCACTGAAGTTTCTGAAGCGCTCTGGCTATTTCCGCCCGGTTCTCCTAAGGACTCCGCCTCCAGGACTGCGTTAAGCTTTTGAATAGCGGATTCCGCTTCCTGACGCCGCCGTTCTTCTTCCGCCTTCTGAGCTGCTTCCTCTTCCAGAGAAACCGCTTCCTGGAACTCTACGGTGGTTTTGATGTAATCCATGGACGCATAGCCCGTTAAGTCCGTATCCACAGCCAGCTTTGCAAAATTATTTTCCTCTCCCAGAACCTGATACTTTGCCCCCTGGCCCAAAAGGGTCAGAGTTTCACTGGTAAGGTTGGGTTCCGACCGCAGGCGGAGGGAGGCCGTATTAATAGTGGCATACTCCACACCTACTTCCCGCGCCAAAGCTTCCGCTTTCTCTCCGGTGACAAAGTACTGAGCCTTAATATATCCCGTAACACTTCCTGACTGAATGCGGTACCAGCTCCCGCCTTCTCCGTCAACGGTTTCCAGGATCGTAGCCGCACAATTATTATAAATTTTGCCTACAATATCGCTTTCCGTCGTAGCTTCTGTCCTGACGTTTACGTAATCGCTTACCTGGGAAACCGCTACGTTCTCATATGCGCTGGCTTTGGCCGTTACAACATTCTTTTCTTTCGCAGTTTTAGTAGCCAAAGGCTCCTGATTTCCCTGTCCTTCTCCGGCTGTCTTTGGTTCCGGCGCAAATTCCGCAGCCAGGGCAAAGCCGACGGCCTTCTCCTGAGCGTGAGCATCCAAAGCCTCTGCCAGAGTCTTTTCCGGCTCATTATTTCTGGTATAGTAGTTATTTAATGACACGGAAATGCCGGCCACCGGCGCTTCCGTGTCAGGATTCATAGCCGCCAGCGCCGGTATTACGCCTACGTTGGCCATGCAGAATATTCCTGCAGCCAGTATCTTCTTCCATCTCTTCATGTACTGTCCCCTCATCTAGCCGTATCCGGCAAAAATTGGCTTTCTGTCAAAGCCCTTCTTTCCCCGCTGTCAGCCTTCCAGCAAATATCGTTCCACGCTGGTCACCGCATTGGCGCCGTCAGCAGCCGCAGTTACAATCTGGCGCAAAGGCTTCGTCCTTACATCTCCTGCGGCAAAAATGCCGGGACAAGAAGTCCGGCAGTCTTCTCCTGCCTTGATATAGCCGTGATCCATCTCTACCAGCCCTTCAAAGGAGTCGCTGGCCGGCGTAATTCCCACAGCGATAAAGACGCCGTTGACTTCCAGACGTCCCTCTTCCTGGGTTTTTACATTTTTAATCTTGAGGGCCTCTACTTTTTCCGCCCCCTGGATCTCCTCTACTACAGTATCCCAGAGAATCTCAATATTTTCCTGAGCGAATACCTGTTCCTGAAGGCTCTTTGCCCCTCTCAGCTCATTTCTTCTATGAATCAGATAGACTTTCTGACACATTCTGGAAAGGAAGACGGCGTCCTCCAAAGCCACGTCGCCGCCGCCTACAACAGCAGTTACCTTTTTTCTGAAAAATGCTCCGTCGCAGGTAGCGCAGTAGGAAACTCCCATGCCTCCCAGCTCTTCCTCTCCCGGCACCCCCAGCTTTCTGTGGCTGGCTCCCGTAGCCAGAATCACCGCCCGTGCTTCATAAGTCTCATGGGCGCAGACAACGCGTTTCTGCTCCCCTTCGCCTTCAATGCGGAGAACTTCATCTTCGGCAAACTGCGCTCCCAAATTGTCAGCGTGTTCCCGAAACTTGGTTCCCAAATCGTAGCCACCCACTCCGGGAAGGCCCGGGTAATTGTCTACCTCATAGGTGGTCAGCACCTGTCCTCCGCTGACCATTCCTTTTTCTATCACCAGTGTTTCCAGTCTGGCCCTTTCTGCGTAAATTGCCGCCGCAAGGCCCGCCGGCCCTGAGCCTACAATAATCAAATCATATTTCTGCGCCATGAATGATCCATCCTCTCCGGCATAGATGTATGAAAATGCCGTTCTTATTCCTTATTTTAACGCTTTCCAATTCAGTATATCACAGATCGCCTTTGTAATTCAAAATATTTTCTTACGATTCTGTTACAAGTTCTGCAAATGTGCTATACTCTCTTTAAGAGGTGATTCATATGGCACAAAAAACAGTACTGGTAACAGGGGCTTCCCGGGGAATCGGGAAAGCCATTGCAGTAAAATTTGCAAAAAAAGGGTATGACGTGGCTATTAACTGCGTCCGCAATGAAGAGCGCCTGCTCCAGACAAAAAAGGAAATCGAAGGCTATCAGGTTCCCTGTCTGGCCTATCTCGGGGACATGGGGCAGTGGGAGCATTGCGAAGAGCTGTTCCGGCAGATCCGCAAACAATTCGGCAGTCTGGATGTCCTGGTCAACAATGCCGGAATCTCATACATCGGTCTTCTCCAGGATATGTCCTCAGACGATTGGGACCGGGTCATGCGGACCAATCTGACGTCAGTTTTCCACTGCTGCAAGCTGGCCATTCCCGGTATGGTTTCCCGCAAACAAGGGAAAATCATCAATATTTCCTCTGTCTGGGGAGTTGCCGGAGCCGCCTGCGAAGTAGCCTACTCCGCCACGAAAGGCGGCATTAACGCTTTCACCAAGGCTTTGGCCAAAGAATTGGCTCCCAGCAATATCCAGGTAAACGCCGTAGCCTGCGGCGCCATTGATACAGAAATGAATCAATGGATGGAGGAGGACGAGTTTATCTCCCTGGTAGACGCTATCCCCGCCGGACGGCTGGGAAAAGCCGAGGAAGTAGCCGATCTGGTCTACCACCTTGGCTACAAAAACTCTTACCTCACCGGCCAGATTATTGGGCTGGACGGGGGATGGATTTAGATTTCGGAATCCAATTAACAACCCAGATGCCGGCGCTGACTAAAATCAGCGCCGCTATTGTTTTCCCGTTAAAGGCTTGGGCCCCTTCTCCCAAAAGAATGCCGGACAAAATCACGCCGAATACCGGGTACATCAGCCCGAATACCGTAATTTTAGAAACTGGATTGTATTTTAACAGGGCGGACCACAGGGAAAAGGCTACTGCCGAAACCATGGCCAGATACAGGAGCATGGCGATTCCCGCCGGTTGTGCGCCCGAAATCCGCGCTCCTGAAGCTAACCCCCAGACCATCATAACCAGGCCTCCCAGGGCAAACTGCCACCCGCTTAAAACTACAGGATCTTCTTTCTTTGAATAGTCCTTTACCAAAACCGAAGCAATGGCATATCCCAAAGTGGCTAACAGAATAAATCCTTCGCCTGTAAGCTGAAAACCAAAATCCATTCCGCTCTGCCAGTTGGCCAGAGCAACACCGCCAAATCCCAAAGCACAGCCGGCAATCTTTCTGGCCGTCAGCTTTTCCTGGCGGAAGACCAGGCTTGCAATGAGGATTGCCATAAAAGCATTGGTTCCCTCTATAATCGACGCCTTTACCCCGGAGGTATGGGCCAGCCCTAAATAGAAAAAGAGATACTGGAAAACCGTCTGAAAAGCAGAAAGCTTTATAATCATGGGCCAGGATCCCTTTTTAGGAAGCAAAATCCGCCGGCTTGCCGCGCTGCCGCCCAAAAGGGCCAAAATTCCCGCCAGGAAAAACCTGGTTCCTGCAAATAATATCTGCTGATTCGCCCCGTCCGCCGGGATTCCCATCCATTCATATCCCAGTTTAACTCCCGGAAAAGCGCTTCCCCAAAGAATGCTGCAGACCATTGCCAAGCCGCAGACTCCCAGGGTGCTGGTAAATAGTTTCTTTGCTTTCATGATTCATTACTCTCCTCTGCCTCTATTTATAATCCCCCGCCGCCCTCTGGCGGCATAGGTTCAGGGATGCCGAGTGCGCCCATACCTGACTTTTATGGGCTGGCGACGTCTCCATCGGGCGCATGAAGGTTTAGTATTATAATCTCGCTGTCGGTTCCCACCCGCATAGCAGGTCCCCAAACTCCTGCCCCGGACGTAACGCAAGACCACATAGATCCTTTTTTCATGATTCCCGCTGGGTTTTCCCACCGCAGTCCCATAAAAAGATTGGCCGGAAAAACCTGTCCGTTGTGGGTATGGCCCGATAAATCCACGGCAGCTCCGGCCTTCTCCAGTTCTTCCAATTCATCAGGCTGGTGATCCATGACCAAAACCGGCAAATCTTTTTCCAAATCTGAAAGGAGTGCCTCAGGGGAAAGACGTTTCTGGCCCTCTTTTTCCGCCTTATCCGGATCCTTCCGGCCAGCCAGATAAAAGAGGCCGTCAATTTCCACCCATTCGTCTTCCAGCAGACGGATTCCGGACTCTTCTAAAAACTCCCGGAATCTCTGATCTTCTTTTAAAGCTTCATCAGACCGGAAGGTAAAACCAGCTAAAATCTTTTCGTTTACATCATGATTTCCCCAGCAGGCATATACGCCATACCGGCTTTTGATGTCCTTCAAAATCCCGGAAATTTCCCGGGGATTGGCAATGGCTTCATATTCATTGTCGAAAATATCCCCGGCAATGCACACCAGATCCACATTCTCCCGGTTCAGCTTTTCCACCAGATTTTTTACATGGCGTTCCCCTACGCTATAGCCCAGATGGAGATCCGCCACCAGAGCTACTTTCAGGGGCTCTTCCCAGGCTGCAGGAGCAGAGAGGGAAATATGATACTCTTTTACTTTAATATTTCTTGCATGGATAATTCCATATAAGCTCACTGCTATAATACAGAACAGGGCCAGCCCGCCAATGGCCGCAAACCACCGGTTTCCTGTCAGCGCTCCCCTCCATCTGCTGTGCCGCAGAGTAAATCTGGCCAAATCAAAGAGCACCACCATCTGCAGAGTGTAGGCAAAGCTTCCCAGCCAGAAAAAACCTATGGTCTTTAAAATCCGCCGGTACGGCTCCTGGTGAATCAGAAAACCGGTCAGCATTGCCGTCGCCAGGACACAGTAAATTAATATCGCCAGCCCTCTGGCCCCCTGGGACTGAAAAATCCGGTGACAGGCGCCCATCCAAAGAAGCAGCCACCGAATAATATAGAGATTTACCAATATGTATAAAGGCGCTAAAAAAACCGCCGCCAAATCTATCCCTCTTTTCTGTTTCTATGCCGTCCTCTATAATTATACCAACCACTATTTTATATTTCTGGCAACATTTGGTCAAGGCGCTTTTTGCATCCCGCAATATATACCGCCTATTGGGCGGCGGACTTTCACAGCAAATAAAAAGAATCCTGTTTTGCAGGATTCTCCGCCTGGGTTGGGTCGCTCCTGCGACAGCTTCCACACCGCCGCAGTGCGTTCCTGCCCGAAGGGCTTTTTGTTCTATAGGAAATTCAGAAAAATTTCCTTATAAAACAAAAAACCATCCTATACTCCCAATCTCCGGAATATATGATGGCTCTGCCATGCGGGTAACAGGACTTGAACCTGCACGGTCTCCCACCAGAACCTAAATCTGGCGCGTCTGCCAATTCCGCCATACCCGCAAAAAACAATATAAAAGCTGGGCTAGCTGGATTCGAACCAGCGAATGCAGGAGTCAAAGTCCTGTGCCTTACCGCTTGGCGATAGCCCATCAATCATTAAAAATATATTGTAAAACTTGTTAATAAACGCCCATTTATTCTACCACAGGAGAATCCTTTCCGTCAAGGATTTCTTAAAGTCCCTTCGGCTCTCCTGCTGCGCCGCCGCAGTGTGATTCCACGGGGCGTTTTCATTTCATAGAAATAAAGTTTCCTGTGAAATAAAAAAATTCCCGAAGGAATTTAGGAAAAGGGTGGATACAGGGACTCGAACCCTGGGCCTCCAGAGCCACAATCTGGCGCG
>CAMMNN010000066.1 GCA_946498245.1 uncultured Clostridium sp.
TATGGAACCGGTAATCAGATACTTGGTTGTTAAGCAGGAAGCTTAAACCGTATCAAAGCAGATAAAGAGAAAGTGTGATCGTATGAACAGAGTTATCCTTATGGGAAGATTAACCAGGGATCCGGAAGTGAGGTATTCTCAGGGAGAGCGTACCATGGCCATTGCCAGATATACCCTGGCTGTTGACCGGAGAGGCCGCAGAAATCAGGACGGCGGAGAACAGACAGCAGATTTTATTCCCTGCGTGGCCTTTGACCGTGCGGGAGAATTTGCAGAAAAGTATTTTCGCCAGGGAATGCGTGTACTGATTTCCGGACGTATCCAGACTGGAAGCTATGTGAACAAAGACGGTCAAAAAGTTTATACCACTGAAGTCATTATTGACGATCAGGAGTTCGCCGACAGTAAAGGAGCAGCCGCAGACATGGGCGGTTATCAGAATGCTGGCAATTACCAGCAGCCGACTCAAAGACCGGCTCCGTCCAGCGCGATTGGCGACGGATTTATGAACATTCCAGATGGAGTGGAGGACGAAGGCTTGCCATTTAACTAAAGCCATCTTCCGCTAAAGATTATAAGGAGGGACACACCAATGGCATTCAATAAAGGCGATAAGACAGATGCCAGACCGAGAAGAAGCGGCGGCATGCGTAGAAGAAAAAAAGTTTGTGTATTCTGTGGAGAAAAGAACGGAACCATTGATTACAAAGACGTAAATAAATTAAAAAGATATGTGTCTGAGAGAGGAAAGATCCTTCCCAGAAGAATCACCGGAAACTGTGCAAAACATCAGAGAGCGCTGACTGTAGCTATTAAGAGAGCGCGTCATATCGCTCTGATGCCCTACACCTGCGATTAATTCCGTATGCTGGAAAGCCTGGAGACTTTGCGTTTCCAGGCTTTTTTGTATAGATCGATGCTTTGAAATGAGAAATATCAAAACCCCTTGAAGTTTTAAGGGGGATTGGTTATAATGTAAATGAAAGAGAAAACATCCACTCCAAAAGTGGATGCCTCATATGTGGTTTAATGTCCTATTGGACACCGCCCATCCTGTGGCCGACAGGGTGGGCTTACTTTTTCTTACGCGTATCTCTTTTGTCGAGATATGTAAGCAGTGCAAGCAGCAGGCCGCACATGGAAATTAGTAAACCTAATGTTCCAAAGATAACCATAATCGTCTCATACGGCGTCATCTGCACCACCTCCTCCCGTGGGGATACCCTTATGATTAAGGGTCACACGAAATGAGGCAAGTCACTCCTGTCATGGATGTTTTCTGTGAGTAAATCTTATCATGGCTGGAGTACATTTGCAACACACAAGACGACAAATCGACAATAACAGACCTGAGACAGTAGAATGTTGTTGAATCGCCATATGGGGTATGATAAAATGGACAAGGAAAATAAAGGAAAAGGGGCAGGTTATATGAAAAGGAGTAAGAAAATTCTTTTATTGACGATGACATTAAGCCTGTGGGCGGCGATTCCTTCCTATGGGGAACAGTCTGACAGATGGCACAGCGACCAGAATGGAGTCTGGTACTTAAAGAGTCAGGACAATACGGGGAATGTGCTGGATAGCTGGTTCCAGGATTTAGATGGAAGCTGGTACTTGTTGGCTCCTGGTGACGGGCATATGTATGCCGGCTTGATCCATGATACGATTACTGACCAGTGGTATTACTGCCAGACGGAACACGATGGTTTTTACGGAAAAATGGCCAGTACAGACGGAAATTATACAATAAATGGAAAACAAGTTCACCTGACCTTTAACCAGAAACATGACGGCTGTTTCGGAGCAATTACAAGCGGTTTAGACAGCATATTAGGAACAGGCATTGCCGTGACTGATGTAGCGGGGATTCCAACGGAAAGCGAAGCAGAACTGACGGAAGATACGACAGAAGATATGACAGGACAATGGGTAAATGGAGTTTATCTGAGAGTTCCCAAAGGAGATGACTCAAATGCGTCTGAAACGGACACAGGGGATACTGCAGGCAATAATGCCACCAGCACCTGGGAGCGGGACCCTAACATCAGCAGGGAAGAATACAGCCTTTACAGGACAATGGAGAGCACGAAAACCTATATTATAATGCAGCTAGACAAGCTCCATGCTTCCGGGAAACCGGAGTTTCAGGATCTTACTGAAGAGAGCATAGCAAGTTTGAACTATGAGGAATTGTGTGAACTGTATATAAAAGTAATAGAAGAAGTCGGAACGGGACGATAAGGAAAAAGAAAACCTTCAGGCTGGCAGAAAGTCAGATGGCAGGAGTGTCAAGGGCACGGGGCCATCTGACTTTCCTGGATATTGATATAGGGGGATAAGAAAATGTATAGCTTTGACGATTTGATGGGGATTGTGGCGACGCTCCGATCTGAAAACGGCTGTCCCTGGGATCGCAAACAGACTCATGAAAGTTTAAAACCTTGTCTGGAGAGCGAGTGCCGGGAGGTAGCGGAAGCCATTGACAAAAAAGATATGGAAAATCTGTGTGAAGAACTGGGGGATGTGCTGCTGAACGTTGTCCTTCAGTGCCGGATCGCGGAAGAAAACGGAGAATTTACCATGGCTGATGTGATAGACGGAGTCAGCCGGAAAATGATTCGCAGACACCCCTTTGTTTTCGGCGAAAAGAGAACAGTGAGCGCGGAAGAAGGGCAGGCTTTGTGGAACGAGATAAAACTACAGGAAAAAGCCAAAAAACCTTGACAAACAGGGAAGAAACGGCTATAAATGATTAGTATAGTAAAATGACCAACTAGCCGCTTGTCGGCAGTCAGACATTATTTTTAGGAGGAAACACTACATGAATAAGACTGAATTAATCGCAGCAGTTGCTGAAAAAGCAGAAATTTCCAAGAAAGATGCAGAAAAGGCAATTAAAGCGTTCACAGATGCAGTAGCAGAAGAATTAGTAAAGGGCGGAAAAGTACAGTTGGTTGGCTTTGGTACCTTTGAAGTAGCAGAAAGAGCAGCAAGAGAAGGACGCAATCCCAAGAGCGGCGAAACGATGACTATTGCGGCTTCCAAAACTCCTAAATTCAAAGCTGGAAAAGCATTAAAGGATCAGGTGAACGCATAATTCCATGAGACTGGATAAATTTTTAAAAGTATCACGGCTTATTAAACGGCGGACAGTAGCCAATGAAGCCTGCGACGCGGGCCGTGTGCTGGTAAACGGAAAGACGGCCAAGGCCTCTCTGAACGTAAAGAACGGCGACGTAATAGAAATCCAATTCGGAGGAAAAGCAGTTAAGATAGAGGTTCTGGATGTTCAGGAGACAGTAAAGAAAGATGAGGCTAAGGAGTTGTACCGGTATCTCTAATTGATTTTATCCGCATAAAGCGGCGAGCCTTCTAATATACTTAAACAAGCAGTTTAAGTATGTTGGGAGGTTTTTTTGTGGAAGAAAAAGTGGGATCCAAACCGCATAAAATTGTTCTTCATAATCGGGCAAGCGCTAATATAACCGGGGTTGTGGATGTTGTTTCCTTTGATGAAAATCAGGTGATCCTAGATACGGATCTGGGAATGCTGACATTGAAGGGAAAAAATATCCATATCAGCCGCCTTACCATTGAGAAGGGGGAGATAGACGTTGAGGGCATGGTGGACAGCCTGATATATTCTTCTAATGAGAGCCTGAGAAAGTCGGGGGAATCTATGTTCTCCAGACTGTTTAAATAAAACTGGTGGAGTCGGGAATTTTGCGGGAACTTCAGATAACCGCTTTTAGTTTGGCGGCCGGTGCATGGCTTATGGTTTGTTATGATTTCCTTAGAATATTCCGGATTTTTGTCCGCCACGGTCCGGTGTGGGTGGGAATCGAAGACCTGATTTACTGGTTTTACTCCGGTGCAACTTCCTTTTGGCTGTTGTACCGGCAGAATGACGGAAACATTCGTGCATATATTATCTTAGGTATTTTCGCCGGAATGATCCTGTACGATAAATTTTTCAGCAGAATTTACCTGCGGCTATTGAAAAACGCAATGAAATGTCTTAGAATAAAACTACATAAAGCAAAAAGTGGTGAGGATAGTGAGAGTAACAAGGCGCTCACGGGCACAGAAAAAAGATAAATGGGGCAACCGGATGGCTCTCATGGGAATTACCCTGGTGGTACTGAGTCTGGCGGTTGTTGTCCATATAAAGGGAAGCTCCTTAAAAAGCATTAACCGGGAATACGAAATCCGTCTGGAAAATCTAAATGCCGTAAAAGAGGACGAAGAACAACGAGCGGCAGATTTGGAAGAAGAGCGTAAGCATGTCCAGACAAAAGAATATATTAAAGAAGTCGCTAAGGAAAAGCTGGGACTGGTGGATCCGGATGAGATCCTGCTGAAACCGTCCAATGCCGACTGATTGGGGCGAATATTTTTGGCGTCCGGAAACCCGACGGAAGGACTGCGGGATTTGTCGGAAGATTTGCAGGTTTTCCGCCCTCTAAATGACAAATATTTCCCTCCGGCCTGTATATAATGTTACGCAGGTTAGGAGGGATTTTTGTGCTGTTAAAACGGAAAGGAATCCGCCGGGATATGGCGGATGTGAGCGTATATACGGCCAGCCGGATCAGCGATATGGCGTCGTCTTTGAGCCGGCTGGCCAGAGCTTTTGCGGAAGATGGGGAAAATAGCAGTTTGTCCGGTGAGGATGCCAGAACGGCCATGGAAACGGCCGCTGCAGTGGTTTGCGGGAATTGCCAGCGGTGCAGTCTGTCATCAGATTTTCAGAAGGAAGATACATATTATTTATATTATCTTCTGAGGACCTTTGAACAGAACGGAAGGATAGAAGAGGGGGATATGCCCAGGCTGTTTGCGGAAAAGTGCGGCAGAAGAGATGCGTATATGGTTCAGTTAAACCGCAGTTTGGGACGGGCTACCATGAATCTGAGCTGGAAGAACCGTTTCCTGGAAAGCAGGGACGCGGTAGTGGTCCAGTTTCGGGAACTGTCTGTGATATTGGAGGAGTTTTCCAAGCAAATGGAGGGAGCCTCTGATATGACTGCCTCCTGTGAGGAAACGGTTCGCCGCGCATTCCGCCGCCATGGCGTGACAGTGGACAATCTTTTAATTTTGGAGTATGGAAGCCAGAGAAGAGAGGCGTATCTGACTCTTCATATGGGAAAAAATTCCTGTATTACGGCAGGAGAGGCGGCGCATATATTAGGTAAGGCCCTGGGGCGGCGGGAATGGAAGGCTGCAAGGGACAGCCGAAATGTCATTGGGAAAGCGCCTTCTGTGATTCGGCTTATAGAAGAGGGAAGCTACCAGATGCTTTACGGGGCTGCCTGGATAGCAAAAGACGGACAGAAGGTTTCTGGGGACAACTATACCTTTGGCCAAAACCCGGAAGGCCAGGTGATTATGAGCCTGTCTGATGGAATGGGAAGCGGGGAAATGGCCAGCAGGGAAAGCCAGAGGGTCATAGAACTGACGGAACAGCTTTTAGAAACAGGCTTTTCCGCCAGAGCCGCGTTAAAGCTGGTCAATACGGTACTTCTGCTTACCGGGGAGGAACAGCATCCGGCTACTTTGGATCTATGCTGCATTGACCTGAATACAGGGGTATTGGAGGCTATGAAATTAGGCGCAGTGGCCACATTCATTAAAACCGAGGGTGGAGTGGAGCTTTTAGAAGCCTCGGATGTTCCCATGGGAGTGTTGAATCCCATTGAACCTGTGCTGCTGTCGAAAAAGCTATGGGACGACAACCGGGTTATTATGGTAAGTGACGGCGTTCTGGACAGTCTGCCGGGAGAGGATAAAGAAGAAATTTTGCGGGAATTTTTAGAGGCACAGCCTTTTGGGCCGCCAAAGGATATGGCAGGACGGATCCTGGAATTTGCCGCCTCTTTTGAAGAAAAAATCCGCGACGATATGACGGTTTTAGCTGCAGGCATATGGAAAAGGCGCTAATGGAAAATGGTTGCCAAAAGGCCTGCTTTTATATATGATAAAACAAAACGACCGGCAGGCCGCGCCTGCAGGCGGAAAAAATAATGCGGAGTTTACAGAATGATAAATAAAATTGAAAAATTTGTAAAAGCTTATAAAATGGTGGAGCCAGGGGACCGAATCATTGCTGCCGTATCCGGTGGGGCGGACTCCGTATGCCTTCTCCTTATTTTGGAACATCTGGGAAAAGAAATACCGTTTTCCCTTCGGGCTGTCCATGTTCATCACGGATTGCGGGGAGAGGAGGCGGATCGGGACGCGGAATTTACCCGCAGACTGTGTGAGGACATGGGGATTCCCATAAAAATTCTTTACGGAAATGTCCGGGAATTGGCTGCCAAGGAGGGATATTCCCAGGAGGAGGCGGGCCGCCTCCTGCGGTACCAATTGCTGGAACAGGAAGCAGAGCTGTGGGAGCAGGAAGATACCGGCAAAAACGGCGGTGGGGAAATCGCACCGGTAAAGATAGCGGCAGCCCACCATGGAGATGATAATACGGAAACGATCCTGTACCATCTGTTTCGGGGAACAGGACTGTTAGGGCTGGGCGGGATCAGGCCGGTACGGGGACGGATTGTGCGTCCTCTTCTTTGCGTGGGAAGAGAAGATATTTTGGCCTATTTAAAAGAAAGGGGGCAGACATTCTGTCTGGACTCCACCAATGAATCCGATATGTATACCCGCAACCGCATCCGCAATGAAATCCTGCCTCTTATTTGCCGGGAGGTCAACGCCAGAGCGGGCGAACACGTGCGGCAGGCCGGGGAACGGATCCGGCAGGCGGATGATTTTATCCGCGCTATGGCCCGAAAATGGCTGGAGCAGAGATTGGACACGGAAGAATGGGATAAAGACAGGGTCTGCAGGATACCAGATGATTTGCTGGAAGAGCCGGAAATATTGCAGACCTATGTTCTCCAATGCGCCCTTGGGAAGTTTGCCGGATCGGGAAAAGATGTGACGGCCAGACATATTGAAAACCTGCGGGATCTGTTAATGGGCCCCGTAGGGCGCAGAGGCAGTCTGCCGGGAGGCATCCGGGCGGAACGGGAATACCGTTTCCTCAGACTGACGCGCTTCCCGGAAAACGCCGGAGCAGGGGAAGAAAAAAAGGCTCCTGAGGCAGTTTTCACGGTATTTCCGAGGGAAAAAAACTGTGAATTTCCCAAAAACCAGTATACGAAATGGTTTGATTATGATAAAATAAAACACATATTGTCTGTACGCACACGCCGGACAGGAGATTATATTACACTGGCCGGCGGCGGGAAAAAAAGTGTGAAGGCCTACATGATTGACGAAAAAATTCCTGCATCGCAGAGGGATTCCGTCTTTCTTCTGGCTGATGAAAACCATATTTTATGGATTATCGGATACCGGATCAGTGAATACTATAAAATAGGGCCGCAGACAAAAACCATACTGGAAGTTCAGATAAACGGAGGAGAATACCATGGCAGATAAAATTCGTGTACTGCTGTCAGAAGACGAAGTGAACGCAAGGATCAATGAAGTGGCGTCCCGCATCAGCGAAGATTACGTTGGAAAAGAAATTCACCTGATTTGCATTTTAAAGGGCGGGGTATTTTTTACCTGTGAACTGGCAAAGCGGTTGGAAGTGCCTGTAAGCCTGGACTTTATGTCCGTTTCCAGTTACGGAAGCGGTACGGAATCCAGCGGTGTTGTAAAGATTATCAAAGACTTGGATGAGCCGCTGGCAGGAAAAAATGTGCTGATTGTAGAGGATATTATTGACTCCGGAAGAACCCTCTCCTACCTCATTGAAATTTTAGAGAAGAGAAATCCTGCCAGCATCCGCCTGTGCACCCTTTTGGATAAACCGGAACGCCGGGTGAAAAAGCAGGTTAAGGTGGACTACACCTGCTTTACGATTCCGGATGAATTTGTAGTGGGGTATGGACTGGACTACGACCAGAAATACCGTAACCTGCCTTATATCGGAGTCGTAGAACTGGAACAGTAAGGAGGCAATATTCTTTGAAGCAACAGCAATATAAAGGATTCGGCCTGGTGTTAATTATCATGCTGCTGGTTTTGGTTATTACCACTTTGGCCGGACGGAACAATGACACTCTCAGTATGCAGCAGTTTTATCAGGCCCTGGATGCCGGGAATTTTGAGGCAGTGTGGATTCACCCCAATGAGGCCACTCCCACAGGCAAGGTAGAACTGTACTATGGAGGCGGCAGCACCAGCTCGGTTTACGTGTCAGATGTGACGGAACTGGAAAATGAGCTGGAAGCCCGGGGAATCGACTATATGCTATTTGATGTTCCCCAGGAAAACTATGTGTTGTCGATTTTCCTTCCCATTGTATTATCAGCCGTCATTATCATGGTTCTGTTTAACTTTATGAACATGAGGGCGGCTTCCGGCGGAAGCAACGCCAAAATGATGAACTTTGGAAAGAGCCGTGCCCGGATGACCAGAGACAATAAAGTAAATTTTGAAATGGTAGCCGGACTGCAGGAAGAAAAAGAAGAGCTGGAAGAGGTCGTAGACTTTTTGAAAAATCCCAGAAAATATACGAACCTGGGCGCCAGGATCCCCAAAGGCCTTCTGCTGGAGGGGCCGCCAGGTACAGGAAAGACCCTTTTGGCAAAAGCTGTGGCCGGGGAAGCGGGAGTTCCCTTCTTTTCCATTTCCGGCTCCGACTTTGTAGAAATGTTTGTAGGCGTAGGCGCCTCCCGTGTCCGGGATTTGTTTGAAAATGCAAAGAAAAACGCCCCCTGTATTGTGTTTATCGATGAGATTGACGCAGTGGCCCGCCGCAGAGGCACCGGT
Organism: uncultured Clostridium sp.; assembly: GCA_946498245.1. Taxonomy (GTDB): domain Bacteria; phylum Bacillota; class Clostridia; order Lachnospirales; family Lachnospiraceae; genus UMGS1370. The sequence goes on from CAMMNN010000066.1 coordinate 8,788, forward strand.
ATGGGCGGCGGACATGATGAAAGGGAGCAGACCTTAAACCAAATGCTGGTGGAAATGGACGGCTTTGGAATTAATGAAGGCATTATCGTAATGGCTGCCACAAACCGGGTGGACATTCTGGATCCGGCTATTCTGCGCCCGGGCCGTTTTGACCGGAAGGTGGTCGTGGGACGGCCGGATGTAAAAGGCCGCGAAGATATTTTGAAGGTTCATTCCAAGGAAAAACCTTTGGGCGATGATGTGGACTTGAGACGGGTTGCTCAGACCACTGCCGGATTTACCGGGGCGGATCTGGAAAACCTGATGAATGAAGCGGCGATTTTGGCTGCCAGAGACGAGAGAACCTTTATCCGCCAGTCGGATATTGACCGGGCGTTTATCAAAGTGGGAATCGGCGCGGAAAAGAAGAGCAAGGTGGTATCGGATAAAGACAAACGGATTACGGCTTACCACGAAACGGGCCACGCCATTCTGTTCCATCTGTTAGAAGAAGTAGGGCCTGTCCATACGGTTTCTATTATTCCTACAGGAAATGGAGCCGGCGGTTATACCATGCCTCTTCCGGAGCGGGATGACCTTTATATGACCCGGAGACGGATGCTGCAGAATATTATGGTGTCCCTGGGCGGCCGAATCGCAGAGGAAATGGTCTTTGACGACATTACCGCAGGAGCGTCCCAGGATATTAAGCAGGCTACGGCCATTGCCAGAGCCATGGTAACGGAGTACGGAATGTCTGAAAAGGTGGGTATGATCGATTACGGCAATGACGGCGATGAGGTCTTTATTGGCCGGGATCTGGCCCATACAAAGAGCTACGGCGAGTCTGTGGCCACCCTGATTGACAGTGAGATCAAAAGAATTATTGACGAATGCTACGCGGAGGCGAAAGGGATTATTATGCAGCATCAGAATTTCCTTCATGCCTGCAGTAAGCTGCTGATTGAAAGGGAAAAGATTGGCCAGGAAGAATTTGAAGAGCTGTTTCGTACAACAGAAGAGCCGGGAAATTAGAAATAGTGTCTAAAAAAACTTCGAAATAAAATTGAAGTTTGTGCACACTTTTTCGGGAACCTATGTTATTATAATAGACGTAACCCCCCCCAATACATTATATAGTTTTTGCTACACCCCATAAGAAACGAAATACCTTCTCCTAAAAAGGCCAGCTACCCCGCTGGCCTTTTTACTGTCCTAAAATATAATAAAGCGTAAGGGGCAGCGCCAGCAGATACCTTTTTTACATGAAAAAGATTTGCAGGATTACCTCAACAGAAGGCTTTTTTAGTTGTACATTCCGGAAAAATCATTTACAATAGTAATATAATGTCAGCGGCAGCCCAGGCGCATTGCGGCGGGACGCGGCTTTGAAATAGAGGAACTTGGGTATGAATATGGATTTTGATTGCATTAGAATAGATGGAATGGAACGCGGCGGAGCCGGGAGCAGAACAGGCGGACTGGGAAAGCCTTCCGTTCCGGAAAAGCATTTAAATAGAGAAGCCCTGTTTGCGGCGGAAACCAGGGACTACCGCTGGCCTGAGGAGCCGGATCCGGGGGAGAGCGTTCTCCTGCGCTTTCGGACGCTGAAGGGCAATGCAGATCACGTTTTTTTGGGAGTTCACAGCAGAGACACGATTCAGGAAATCCGGAAGGTGGAGAGTGACGAGCTTTTCGACTATTACAGCGGGAGCATTGAGGTGGGAAAAGAGACTGTACGCTATTATTTCCAGGTGGTTTCCGGAGGAGAAGTCTGTTACTATAACCGTTTGGGGGCGACGCTGGACAATAGCGAGAGCTTCGGTTTCTGTATTACTCCTGGCTTTCACACGCCGGAATGGGCCAAAGGGGCCATAATGTATCAGATTGTAGTAGACCGGTTCCGCAACGGCAATCCGGATAATGACGTCCTGACCAATGAGTATGTCTATATTGACCAGCCGGTAGTCCGGGTGGAAGACTGGGAAGCGTTTCCGGAAGCTATGGACGTAAGGCGGTTTTACGGCGGCGATCTTCAGGGAGTTTTGGAAAAACTGGACTATATCAAGAGCTTAGGCGTAAGGGCCATATATTTTAATCCGCTTTTTGTTTCGCCCTCCAATCACAAGTACGATATTCAGGACTATGAACACATCGATCCCCATGTGGCGGTTATTGTAAAGGACGGCACGGATGAGGATCTGGTTTCCCCTGATGCAAAAGACAATACCGAGGCAATGCGCTATGCCATTCGTTCTGCGTCCATAGAGAACCTGGAAGCCAGCGATAAGCTGTTTGAAAAGCTGGTTCGGGAGATACACCGGAGAGGAATGCGTGTAATTATTGACGGAGTTTTTAACCACTGCGGTTCCTTTAATAAATGGATGGATCGGGAGCGCATCTATGAGAGGGAAGGGAGCTATGAGCCGGGGGCGTTTATTTCCAAAGACAGCCCCTACCATGACTTTTTCCATTTTTACGAGAACGATCCGGAAAAATGGCCGTATAACGAGAGCTATGACGGATGGTGGGGCCACGACACTCTGCCAAAATTGAATTACGAAGGTTCTGACGAACTGGTAAATTATATTTTGCGCATAGCAAAAAAATGGGTATCAGAGCCGTACTGCGTAGATGGATGGCGGCTGGATGTAGCAGCGGATTTGGGCCACAGCGCAGACTATAATCACGGCTTCTGGCATCGCTTCCGTCAGGCTGTAAAGGAAGCAAATCCCGAGGCGCTGATTCTGGCGGAGCATTACGGGGATCCGGCGGCTTGGCTGAAAGGCGATCAATGGGATTCTGTAATGAATTACGACGCCTTTATGGAACCCCTTACCTGGTTTCTGACAGGAATGGAAAAACACAGTGACGAGTATAATGAGGCGCTGCTGGGAGATGGGGAAACGTTTTTTTCTTCCATGGCTTACCACATGAGCCGGATGCAGACGCCGTCCCTGTTGGTGAGCATGAACGAGCTTTCCAACCACGACCATTCCCGTTTCCTTACCAGAACCAATAAAAAAGTAGGCCGTGTGGGAGAATTGGGCTCTGAGGCGGCTTCGGAAGGCATAAGCTACGGCGTTATGAGAGAAGCTGTAATGGTGCAGATGACCTGGCCGGGGGCTCCCACCATCTATTACGGCGATGAGGCGGGAGTATGCGGGTTTACGGATCCGGACAACCGCAGAACGTATCCCTGGGGGAAGGAAAATCTGGAATTAATTGAGTTCCACAGATACATTGCCGGTATCCACAACCGGATCCCGGCGCTCTACCGGGGAGCGCTGAAGCCTTTGCTGGCGGGACGCCAGATGATTTCCTACGGCAGAATGGACGGGGATTATAAATGTGTTGTGATTTTAAATAATGATGACGAGCCCCAGGAAGCGGATATTCCGGTATGGGAACTGGGAATTACGGATCATACCAGGTTAAACCGCATTATGATGACGACGGAAGAAGGATATAATGTAGGCGTATTAAAGGCGCCGGTAAAAAATGGAAGGCTGCAGGTAACGATGCCGCCGGTCAGCAGTGCGTTGTTTATTACAAAGGCAGAGGATTTCTTTGGCGTAGCCGGCTAAAGCCGCCGGAGACGGCTTTCGGAAGAACTGGAGTTTCTGAACCGGAGTTTCGGACAGAACTGGGAGAAAAGGCTTGATTTTCTTCTGCGGCTGTGATAGAATAAATACGCTTCTCAGAAGCGCATGGATGGATTCCCGAGTGGCCAAAGGGGGCAGACTGTAAATCTGTTGCGACAC
>CAMMNN010000067.1 GCA_946498245.1 uncultured Clostridium sp.
ATGAGAACCCCTTCGAGGACGAGGCATGGTTCTGGTTTGGAACCAATGGCCGTGCAGCACAGAACAAGACCACTTACATCAATGGTCAGTATTACACCTTCTCTGAGAGCGGTGCTATGAATGACACATGGAATAGGGGTACACCTGGTATCTCTAACAACACTGCAGCAGTAGCAAGTTTGGCTCATGCATTCTACACTGATGACATCGGCCACAGAAGAACTGGCTGGATTTACACCTATGCTCCCAGCGATGAGTATGAGGAAGGCGACCAGTACTGGTTCTACCTGAACAATAAGGGTGAAGCTTACAATGACCGTGCGAAAGACGCTTTAGCTAAGATTGTAGATGAGGATGACCGGGATCAGGACATCTACTATGAGAACAAGGTATATAAAGTGTTTGACAGCACCGCTGATCCTGTTAAGCGTGTAGCAGCAAAGGTTATTAAGAATAAGACCTTCTTATTTGACAACGAAGGCAAGATGCTGACCGGTTTGAGAGAGATCGTAGGCGTTGCTCCGGTAGTTCCTGGTGATAGCGACGCTGTAAAGAAGAGCAGAGGCGTAGTACCGCGTGAAGGCGGCAAGGATCTTGAGGCAGGTATCTACTACTTTGATACTGAGGCTGGTTCCAGCCAGGGCGCAATGGTAACTGGCAAGACCACTGTAAGTGACGAAGGTGACGAGTATACCTACTACTTCAAGAACTCCGGTGCAGCTTATACCAACACCTTAATGAAGGGTGCTGTATACGGTGTAGACGGTAGAAGACTGCAGGCAGAGTACGGCAGCAAGTATGAAACCTTTGTAGTTGACTACAACATTAAAGATGGCGATAAGAAAGACGAAAAGGGTGCTCCGGTAATTGCTATTAAGAAGGGAACAACTATCATTGTAAACAGCAATGGTACCGTTAAGAAAAACGCTAGCACTGTAGACGTAGACGGCGTGAAGTATGAAGTAAAGAACTATGTTGCTGAACCGAAGGCGGATCAGGACTAATTCTGAACCTGTAAACAATTCTAATTGCCAAACATAAGAGAGGGATTCCCAATTTGTGGACTTTGAGTTCACAAGGAGGGGATCCCTCTTTTTATATGAAAGCCTCCGGCGAGGGCCGCTCTGAGCAGAGGGAAATGGCTGTTTATGCAGTCTCCGCTTTTCAGAAAAGAAGACAGGGGCTTAACTAAGAAATAATTTTCCGGTAAGGATTCTTTATAAAAAAAGTAAGAAGAATGCAAGAATTGAATGGTATACTGGATCATACAGGGGGAAATGGAAATGACTGCTATTTACGGAATGGTTCATTTTTTAGTGGACTTTGCCTGCGGATATTTAATGTTTGCCGGAGTGTATGGAACAGAACAGTGGTATCTGTGTATGCTGCTGTACAATTTTTGCGCCTTTGCTATGCAGATGCCTATGGGGGCGGCGGCAGATGCCTGGAATAAAAATGCCCTTCTGGCAGTGGCCGGCTGTATTCTGATTGCCGCAGCGTATCCTTTGTGGGGCGCAAGCGGGATCCTGTGTGCAGTAATGGCAGGGCTGGGAAACGGACTTTTCCATGTGGGAGGAGGAATTGATGTTCTCAATGCCAGCGAAAAAGATGCAGGACTTCTGGGAATATTTGTGGCTCCGGGAGCGGTGGGGCTGTTTCTCGGTACACTTATGGGGAAGCCCTTAGAGGGGCCTAAGGAGTGGCCTGCTCTGGTTCTTTTAGCGGCTGCCCTTGCCATTTTCTGCATGGCAAAGAAGAAAACTATTTGGGAATTTTCCGGGAATCAGCCGGTTTCTTATGAGGGAATCACAAGAAAAGGAGCATTGGCGGCTGCCCTCTGTCTGGGGCTGGTGGTATTTTTCCGCTCCTATCTGGGAATGATTCAAAATTTCGACTGGAAAGAAGGGCTCGGAGCCGGCGCTTTTATCGTATGCGCCACCGCTTTGGGAAAAATGGCCGGAGGGCTGTTGGCGGATGTGGCGGGAATGAAGCGCACAGCCATTGGCTCTGTGGTTCTGGCCGGATTTTTGTACCTGTTTCCGGGGTGTCCTCTGACCGGGATTTTAGCTGTGTTTTTCTGGAACATGACCATGCCGTTGACTCTTTGGGCGGCGGCAAAGCTCTTTCCGGGAGCCAAGGGATTCGTATTCGGCCTTATGACATTCTGCCTGTTTTTAGGTTTTTGCCCGGTGTATTTAGGCGTTCCGGCATTTACGGAAGCATTTGCCAGCCCGGGAATCGGCCTGGGCCTGATTTGCAGCCTTTCCTTAGTGCTGCTGATAAAGGGCATAACCTCATTGGAGCAATTATGACGGAGATAGAGATTTTTCAGGCTATGGGAATTTCCCTGGCCCTTACCTGGATATTGGAAATACTCTTTGCCTTTTTTTGGGGGATACGGAACAAAAGGGATTTGCTGCTGGTGGCGGCGGTAAACCTGCTGACCAATCCGGTGGTGACAGGGGGCTATTATCTGGCAGGATACGGCCTTGCGGCCGCAGGAGCGGGGGATGGCACGGCCCGCCAAATTTTGCTGGGATTGAAGGTGTTTCTGGAAGCGGCGGCTATTGCAGCGGAGGGGTGGTGTTACAAAAACTGCAGCGGAAAAATCCGGCGTCCCTGGCGTTTTTCCTGTTTTGCCAATCTGTTTTCTTACTGGATAGGACTTATGATTCAGGAAATACTGGTATAAGCCGCTGCGCGGCGGGAGGAGAGAACCAAAGGAGTTGCAACAGAGAGCTTTAAAGAAGCTGAGGAGGAGAATTATGAAAATAATCTGGAAGAAAGCTGTGGCGGCTGTTCTTCTGGGGGCGGCACTTACGGCCGCTGCTTCCGGAGCCGCTGTCATATGGGGGCCGTTAAAGGAATTTATGAACTGTCCTATTGGAGAAATGCTATCCGGAGTGATTTCCGCCCGGGCCGACGTACTCTGGGAGCCGGACGATCCGTACTACATGAAGCGCTGGGAAAACGAGGACATGAAAGATGAGTTTGTTCTTAATAATCGAAACTACTTTGTCAATGGATCCCAGGGATATATTTATGTGGCTGAAGATCCGGAGAGCCAGAGAGTAACAGACGCCCTGGAAAACGGAACCCTGGTATTCGTCTCTTTTACTTATACGGATAGGGGACAGGAATGGGGCGTAATCCAGTACCAGAGGGATTCAGAAGGAAAGGTAACGCCAAATTACGGTTACCGGGATGAGGGGGAAGAAGGCCAGATACGGACTGGCTGGATTCTCATGGAAGACGTTTCCCTTGTGTATGACAGTACAGCTTTTATGGAAGAATATGCAGAGGAAATAGAAACTGTAACGGAAAATCCGGAGCTGACCCTGAAAGAAGGGGAGGAGCTTTTATACTGGACCTATCCGGGCTCCGGCTTTCTCTATGGGAAGACTTCTTATGTGGACAATGGACTGCAGACAGATGCCTCCTATACAGATGAGGATGGAAGGATATGGGGCCATATCAGTTATTATATGGGAACCCGAGACGTGTGGATTTGCGTAAGCGATCCTACGGCTTTGGATCTTCCCGTTCATGCAGGGAAGATAGAAGAACTGACACCTCCGGCGGCGCCTCCCGAAAAGCTGCCGGAAACCATAGACGGAGGGGAAAGGGCAGACGGAAATCTCCTGCTGCCGGCGGTTTTGGGACTGATAATCCTGGCTGTAGGTTCCAGCGGAGGAATTATCTGGTATCTTTACCGGAAAAAGAAGACAGAAGAATCCATACAGATAGAAAAGGAAGAGAAAAATGAGGAAAACGACATTTGACAATCTTCCGAACACCCTAAACGGGGCCGCCGCTTTTACAGGGCGGCTCTGTTTGGGTGTGCGCCTTGCGGCGCGAATGTGCGCGACAGCGCACACTTTTTATAGGTTTAAAAGGGAGATACAGGGATTCTGGCAATGCCTTCCTCTATGGCGGTTTCCGCCACAGCTTTGGCCACAGCGTCGGCTACGGATTTATCCAAAGCGGAAGGAATAATATTTTCTGCACCCAATTGTTCCTCCGGAATCATTGAAGCGATGGCCCAGGCCGCCCGCTGTTTCATAGTTTCCGTAATTTCCCTGGCTCTGACGGCCAGTGCGCCTTTAAAGATTCCGGGGAAAACTAACACGTTATTGATCTGATTGGGGAAGTCGGAGCGTCCGGTACCAATGACGGCGGCGCCTCCGGCTTTGGCTTCGTCAGGCATGATTTCCGGAGTGGGATTAGCCATGGCAAAAACGATTCCCTGATTCATGGAAGCAACCATTTCTTTTGTAACAAGGCCGGGACGGGAGACTCCGATAAAAGCGTCGGCTCCCTTTAAAGCGTCAGCCAGAAGCCCGTGCTCATGGCCGGAATTGCTGATGTGGGAGATAGCTTCCTGCCCCGGATTCAGATCTGGATCACCTTCGCAGATAATGCCGTTTATATCGCACATAATAATGTTGCCAAAGCCCATGGAAATCAGCAGGTTTCCAATGGCAATGCCAGCGGCTCCGGCGCCGTTAATGACGATACGCATATGGCCCATTTCCTTTCCCGTAACCTTCATGGCGTTTATGAGGGCGGCGGCAACGACAATGGCGGTTCCATGCTGATCGTCGTGGAAAACGGGAATGTCACAGAGCTCCTTTAAGCGGCGCTCGATCTCAAAGCACCGGGGAGCGGAAATGTCTTCCAGATTAATGCCGCCGAAGCTTTTGGAAATCAGGGCAATGGTCTGGACAATGGTATCCGTGTCTTTGGAGTCAATGCAGACGGGGAATGCGTCTACGCCGCCAAATTCTTTAAAAAGGGCGCATTTTCCTTCCATAACAGGCATACCTGCAGCGGGACCAATATCCCCCAGCCCCAGAACGGCAGTGCCGTCAGTAATTACCGCTACCAGATTGGAACGGCGGGTCAATTGAAAGGATTTTTCGTAGTCAGCGGCGATCTGCCGGCAGGGCTCCGCTACGCCGGGAGTGTAGACCAGAGAAAGATCCTCTCTGGTAGCAATGGGCTTGCGGGAGATAATCTCGATCTTTCCCTTCATATCATAGTGCAGTTTTAATGCAGCTTCGTTAATATCCATAAAAATTTTCCTCCTTATACCATCTGTTCCGGGTGAAAGACTTCGTCAAAACGTTCCGGGCTTAAAAAGCCTAAAGCCACGCAGGCCTCTTTCAGTGAAATGTTTTCCCGGAAGGCTTTTTTTGCGGTTTTTGCGGCGTTGTCATACCCGATGTGGGGATTCAGACAGGTGACAAGCATCAGGGAGCGGTGAAGATTTTCATCCATTTTCTCACGGTTAGCCTTGATTCCGCAGACACAGTGGGCTTCAAAAGAAACAATGGAGTCGGAAAGCAGGCGCACAGACTGAAGGAAATTGTAAATACATACGGGCATAAATACATTGAGCTCAAAATTTCCCTGGGACGCCGCCATTCCCACCGCCACATCATTGGCCATGACCTGCACCGCCACCATAGTAACTGATTCGCATTGAGTGGGATTCACCTTCCCCGGCATAATGGAACTGCCCGGTTCGTTTTCCGGAATGGTGATTTCTCCCAGGCCGCACCGGGGTCCGCTGGCCAGCCAGCGAATATCATTGGCAATTTTCATCATATTGGCGGCAAGGGCCTTTAAAGCACCATGGGCGAAAACGATTTCATCTTTACTGGTGAGGGCGTGAAATTTATTGGGGGCAGTGACAAAATGGGTTCCCGTAAGCTGGGAAACCGTTTCAGCCACTTCCGTATCAAAGCCCTTAGGGGCGTTAAGACCGGTACCTACGGCAGTTCCGCCCAAAGCCAGTTCCTTCAGCCCCGTTAAGCTTTCCTGAATCATATCCCGGGTTTTTTCCAGGCAGGTTCTCCATCCGCTGATCTCCTGAGAAAAAGCGATGGGAGTGGCATCCTGAAGATGGGTCCGTCCGGTTTTGACAATGCCCTGATTTTCGGCTTCCAGCCTCAGGAAAGTGTTTATAAGCTGCTCCATGGCGGGCAGAAGCCGGTTTTGAATTTCCAGAACCGCAGAGATATGCATGGCAGTAGGAAAGGTGTCGTTGGAGCTTTGGGACATATTTACGTGATCATTGGGGTGGAGAAGCTTTTCTCCGGCTATTTCATTTCCGCGACGCGCAATGACCTCATTGACGTTCATGTTGGACTGGGTTCCGCTTCCGGTCTGCCATACGGCTAACGGAAAGTGGCTGTCCAGCTTTCCGGCCAGGATTTCGTCGCAGACAGCGGAGATTAAATCCCTCCGCCTTTCGTCCAGCTTTCCTAAACGGCAATTGGTAATAGCAGCCGCCTTTTTCAGATAAGCGAAGCCGTAAATGACCTCCAGGGGAATTTTTTCAATTCCGATTTTAAAGTTTTCAAAACTCCGTTCCGTCTGGGCGCCCCAGTACACATTCGCCGGGACTTTAACCTCGCCCATGGAGTCAGTTTCAATGCGGTATTCCATGTTAGATTCCTCCAATGCAAACAGCAGTAGTTTCTGTTGACCATCATAATGGAAAAGAGCGGGAAAGTAAATAGATTTCTGCAAAGGCTCTTTCGTTTTATCAGTTCTCTTTTAAATGGGATTCCATCCAGTTTGTGATCTCTTCCAGACGTCTGACGCGCTGGCGGGGTCGCCCGCCCCGGCTGAGTTCATGATTTTCGCCTTTAAAGATGCACATACGGGCTTCAATCCCGTTTTCCATCAGGGCGCTGTACATCTGGAAGCCCTCGCTTAAAGGACAGCGGAAATCTTCGTCACTGTGAATAAAAAGAGTGGGGGTTACGGCTTCCTTGGCGTATTTCAGAGGAGAATGCTGCCACAGTTTGGCCGGATCCGTCCATGTATCAGCGGCCATTTGATCCCGCACAAACATTTCTCCTATATCCGAGGTGTGGGCCATGGAAACCCAGTTGGCAATGGAACGCTGGCTGGCGGCCGCCCGGAAACGGTCTGTATGGCCGATGATCCAGTTGGTCATAAATCCTCCGTAGCTTCCGCCTGTGACTCCCAGCCGGTTGGCGTCAATGTCCGGATAGCGTTCCAAAACCAGAGAAGTAAACTCCATTAAATCTTCGTAGTCAATGGTTCCGTATTTTCCGCGAAGATCCGCAAAGTCATTGCCGCGGCCGTCCGCCCCGCGTGGATTCATGAAAAATACAAAATAGCCCAGGTTGGCCCAGACCTGCATTTCGTGGTAGAAAACCTCGCCGTAGACGGTTTTTGGCCCGCCGTGAATGTCCAGAATAGCAGGGTACTTTTTGCCTTCCTGGTAGTCTCTGGGAGGCATAACCCATCCGTAAAGCTGGATCCCTTCCTGGACAAAGGAGCAGGGCCGGAGAGGGCGTACATCTTTTGTCTGAATAACCCATTCATTGTGCTGGGAAATCCGGCAGCGTTTATCTGTGTCAAGATTTAAGGTGTACAATTCCTGAAGGCGGCCCTCCTGCATACCGCAGTACAGAAGCGTATTGTCCCAGACATCCATAAAGTCAACGCTGCCTTCATATTCCGCTATGGGCCGGAGGGAGCCGTCCTTCTTTAACCCGTAGATGTGGCTGGAATTCATGCGGGTAGTGAGAAAATAAAAAGTGTCTTGGCAGGCGCAGAAGGATTTCCCGCTTCCTAAGCGGCAGTCGCTTCCTACGGTAGAGTTCGGCGCATCATCCCAGGGGGCCAAAAGCTCCAGCCGTCCGTCTTTTAAAAGATAGAACCAGGGATTTTCATTGCAGCCGTAACGTTTCTCGTCGGTGGCCCACACTAAGAGATCTGTTCCCCAGGGTTCAATGGCATAAATCGAATAGGCTCCGGGGGAAAGGAGCTGGACGGATTGGCCGGTTTCCGGAGAATAAGCCCAGATGCTTTGACGGAAGGTACGTTTTGTTTCGTAGGATTCACCCATATAATAAAGAAGGGAATGCGCTGGATCCCATTTGGCCATCTCCACCTCTGTCTCAAATCCGCTGATAGGAGTCAGGAGGTCTTGATCCTCTTCATATAAAAATAAAGCGCTGCGCAGCTTATTGGTATATCCCCGCCCGTTGATGTAAAAAGGAAACTCGTCCAGCACCTGGTAATCCTTTTCTTCCTGCTTTTTTGCAAGGAGATTTGCTTTTTCCTCCCCATCCGCCAGATAGAGCCGGGAAAAACGCAGATCCAGAGATACTGTCAGGATATATTTGTTCCGGCCGACAGGAATAATGCCAGTTGCTGTCAAAGGAACGGAAAAAGCGCGTTCCGCCTCACCGCCATGGAGGGAAAGGCGGTAAAATACAGTCCGTTCCTCACCGCTTTTCACTGCCTTTTTGTCGCTGTCTTCCCTCAGAGATGCAAATAAAAGGGAAGAAGCGTTCTCCCATGCAAAAATGCGTTCATCGCCGAATCCTGTCAGACGCCTATGGCTTTGGCCGTCCCAGAGATAAAGAAAGCTTTTGTATGAGTTGGCCTCCCAATCACTGGAAGCCACTCCGTAGGCGGCGTACCGGCCGTCGGGAGAATACTGGATATTAGACAGAAAACGATAGCGCAAAAAATCCTTCAGCATAATCTGTTCTTTCATAAAAGAAGTCCTCCTGATTCCCAAATGATATAAAAATCATACCACAAAACCGCCGCGGAAGCAAAAAATACCAAAGAAAGTGCGATTTAAAAAGAAATTCCCTTGACAGAAAATCTTTCGGTGGATATAATAGTGGGGCGTGTATCAAAAGCGTAATGTTTTTGGTGTGCAAAAAAGCTGAATGACAGCAACCACAGTCAATATCACAGGAGGTGAAAAGAATGCCAACATTTAACCAGTTAGTAAGAAAGGGAAGACAGACCAGCGTTAAGAAGTCCACAGCTCCGGCTCTGCAGAGAGGCTACAATTCTTTACAGAAGAAGGCCACCAACATTTCTTCTCCGCAGAAGAGAGGCGTGTGCACCGCTGTTAAGACTGCTACCCCTAAGAAGCCGAACTCTGCTCTGAGAAAGATCGCCAGAGTACGTCTTTCCAACGGCATCGAAGTAACAAGCTATATTCCCGGTGAGGGCCATAACTTACAGGAGCATAGCGTTGTTCTGATCCGCGGCGGCCGTGTTAAGGACCTGCCCGGTACCAGATACCACATCATCAGAGGTACCCTGGATACCGCCGGCGTAGCCAACAGAAAGCAGGCCCGTTCCAAATATGGCGCCAAGAGACCGAAAGACAAAAAGTAATAATTAGCCGCAGTAATTGATTTGTAGGAAATGCCGGATGATGATATTGAACCTGTAGGTTGCAGGAGATAGAGATTACCTGCTGCGAAGGTTCGCAGCAGACCGCGCATGAACGTGCCCACTGTAGCGGCATAAGCCGCACGAAGCGTACGAGTACCGAAGATCTAATGAAAGGCTGCCGGAGCCTGTAAAAGCAGGCGGGGAAGGCAGCAGTATTAAGGAGGGAAGTAACGTGCCACGTAAAGGACATACTCAGAAAAGAGACGTACTGGCAGACCCGATTTACAACAATAAGGTTGTAACAAAGCTGATCAACAACATCATGTTGGACGGCAAGAAGGGTGTTGCTCAGAAAATTGTATACGGCGCATTTGACCGTGTCGCAGAAAAGACCGGAAAAGATGCTGTCGAAGTATTTGAAGAAGCAATGAACAACATTATGCCTGTTCTGGAAGTAAAGGCAAAACGTATCGGCGGCGCTACCTATCAGGTACCCATCGAGGTTAAGCCCGAAAGAAGACAGGCGCTGGCTCTTCGCTGGATTACTATGTTCTCCCGCAAGAGAGGCGAAAAGACCCAGGAAGAAAGACTGGCAAATGAAATTATGGATGCTGCCAACAACACCGGCGCATCTGTAAAGAGAAAAGAAGATATGCACAAGATGGCAGAGGCAAACAAGGCATTTGCTCATTACCGTTTCTAATCATCACAGGAGGAAAAGACCTTGGCTGGAAGAGAATATCCATTAGAGAGAACCAGAAATATCGGTATTATGGCTCATATCGATGCGGGTAAGACCACATTGACCGAGCGTATTCTGTATTATACTGGTGTAAACTATAAAATTGGTAACACTCACGAAGGCAACGCCACCATGGACTGGATGGAACAGGAGCAGGAAAGAGGTATTACCATTACTTCCGCTGCTACCACCTGCCACTGGACTCTGGAAGAAGATGCAAAACCGAAGGCCGGAGCGCTGGAGCATCGTATTAACATTATCGATACACCAGGCCACGTAGACTTCACCGTAGAGGTTGAGCGTTCCCTGCGCGTACTGGACGGAGCTGTCGGTGTCTTCTGTGCAAAAGGCGGCGTAGAGCCTCAGTCCGAAAACGTATGGCGTCAGGCTGACACCTACAACGTACCCAGAATGGCGTTCATTAATAAGATGGACATCCTGGGAGCGGACTTCTACAATGCAGTAGAGCAGATCCGTACCAGATTAGGCAAGAATGCCATCTGCCTGCAGCTTCCCATTGGCAAGGAAGATGAGTTTAAAGGAATCATCGACCTGTTTGAGATGAGAGCTTACATCTACAATGATGATAAGGGGGATGACATCAGCATCACCGACATTCCGGAAGATATGAAGGACGACGCAGAGCTTTACCATACCGAGCTGGTTGAGAAGATCTGCGAACTGGATGACGATCTGATGATGCAGTACCTGGAAGGGGAAGAACCTTCTGTAGAGGACTTAAAGAAAGCTCTGAGAAAAGCAACCTGCGAGTGTGCCGCTATTCCGGTGTGCTGCGGTTCCGCTTACAGAAACAAGGGCGTTCAGAAGCTGCTGGACGCTGTAATCGAATATATGCCTGCTCCCACTGACATTCCGGCAATTAAGGGCGTTGATCTGGACGGCAATGAGATTGAAAGACATTCTTCTGATGAAGAGCCTTTCTCCGCTCTTGTATTTAAGATCATGACCGACCCCTTTGTTGGAAAGCTGGCATACTTCCGCGTATATTCCGGTACTATGAACTCCGGTTCTTACGTACTGAACGCGACGAAGGACAAGAAAGAACGCGTGGGACGTATCCTGCAGATGCACGCAAATAAGAGACAGGAGCTGGATAAGGTTTACTCCGGCGACATCGCTGCAGCCATCGGTTTCAAGGTAAGTACTACCGGCGATACCATCTGTGACGATCAGCATCCTGTAATCCTGGAATCCATGGAGTTCCCGGAACCGGTTATCGATATTGCTATCGAGCCCAAGACCAAAGCCGGCCAGCAGAAGATGGGCGAAGCCCTGGCAAAGCTGGCGGAGGAGGATCCGACCTTCCGTGCAAAGACCGATCAGGAAACCGGCCAGACCATTATCTCCGGTATGGGCGAGCTGCATCTGGAAATCATTGTAGACCGTCTGCTGCGTGAGTTTAACGTAGAAGCTAACGTAGGCGCTCCTCAGGTTGCGTATAAGGAAACCTTTACGAAGCCTGTTGATCAGGAATATAAATATGCGAAGCAGTCCGGCGGACGCGGTCAGTACGGCCATTGTAAAGTTCGCTTCACTCCTATGGATGCGAATGCAGAAGAAACCTTCAAGTTCGAATCCAGCGTTGTGGGCGGCGCGATTCCCAAGGAATACATTCCTGCAGTTGGCGAAGGTATTGAAGAGGCAGCTAAGACTGGTATCTTAGGCGGCTTCCCGGTACTGGGCGTATGTGCTAACGTATACGACGGTTCTTACCACGAAGTAGACTCTTCTGAAATGGCATTCCATATTGCCGGTTCTATGGCATTTAAGGAAGCTATGAAGAAGGCAAATCCGGTTCTGTTAGAGCCGATTATGAAGGTAGAAGTAACGATGCCGGAAGAATATATGGGCGACGTTATCGGTGATATTAACTCCCGCCGTGGCCGTATCGAAGGCATGGACGACGTTGGCGGCGGCAAGATCATCAGAGCGTATGTTCCGCTGTCTGAAATGTTTGGCTACTCTACCGACCTGCGTTCCAGAACTCAGGGACGCGGCAATTACTCCATGTTCTTTGAGAAGTACGAGCAGGTACCGAAGAGCGTTCAGGAGAAAGTTCTTGCTGAAAAGAACGGAAAGTAATCCGGCAAACGGTACAATGGGCTTGAAAATCTTCCCAAAATAGAATATAATGGGGACAGCCTATGTTTATAAAACCATAATAGCCTAATAGGGCGCAAATTAAGGAGGACGTTATAAAATGGCAAAAGCTAAGTTTGAAAGAAGCAAACCGCATTGTAACATTGGTACCAT
>CAMMNN010000068.1 GCA_946498245.1 uncultured Clostridium sp.
TGGAAAACTGCGCTGGAAAAGGTAGACTTTTTCGGTCGCTTTTTGTATTTTATACCACATCTGGATTTAAGTAGGATTTTGGTCAAAAAATGGAAAAATAACGACATAATTGTTATATCATGCCAGCCCGAAAAAGTCTACTATATCACTTTCAATTTTACTGCCACGTCAAAAAGCGACCGAAAAAGTCTACCATATCATTTCTATTATCCCAAAGGAAAGGAGCGTCAGGTATCCAATATGAGAACAGACTCTATGGATTTGCTGGAATTTCTGGCTGCAAAAGCAGGCTGCATATATCTGTCTGATTTAAGACAGCCTTATTTATTCAGCAGCGTCTATCACACTCTCAAAAGACTGGACGCGGAGGCCTTCAGTCTTAGGGAATGGAATGACGCGGCCACCTATCTTACCCAAAAACCCTGTTCCTTTGAATCTCCGGAACAGGCAAGGCAGTATTTATTAAATGGCGGAAAAGATGACTGAAAACATAAGGGGCGGAAAATGCCGCCCTTTCTTTTTAAAAATCCGGCGGCATCTTGTATTTTAGAAATTTCCACTGATTACACTTCTACTTCATATCCATATTCACGCAGCGCAAAACCATCACCAAATGCCTCCCCATAAACGCCATTAGCTCTTTACAGAAGAAACCAAAGAGTTATATACTAAAAATGAAAAACACGCTGAAAAATCCGGCGGACGCAAACCATGGAAAAGTTTCAGGGTACAGTAAGCAGACAAAAGAGAAAATAAAGGAGAATTTCAAATGACAGGCACAATGAAGACAGCGGTAATGACAGATATTATGGAAGTAGAGATTCAGGAACGTCCGATTCCTCAGCCGAAGGAGAATGAGGTTTTAGTAAAAGTGGAGTATGTAGGAATCTGCGGTTCCGACCTTCACTACTATGAGTCCGGACGCATCGGCGATTTTGTTGTAAAACCGCCGTTTGTTCTCGGCCATGAAGCCGGCGGCACTGTTGTGGAAGTAGGCGCCAACGTAAAAAATCTCAAAGTCGGCGACCGTGTGGCGATGGAGCCGGGGAAAACCTGCGGACAGTGCGAGTTCTGCAAATCAGGAAGATATAATCTGTGCGAAGACGTAATCTTTTTCGCAACCCCGTCAGTAGACGGCGTGTTCCAGGAGTATGTGGCTCACGAGGAGGGACTGTGCTTCAAGCTGCCGGACAACGTAAGCACTATGGAAGGCGCTCTCATTGAACCGTTGGCTGTTGGTATGCACGCGGCGAACCAGGGTGAAGCAAAGCTGGGGCAAACTGCGGTGGTAACCGGAGCAGGCTGCATCGGGCTGGTAAGTCTGCTGTCCCTGAAAGCCATGGGCGTAACGAAAGTCATCGTTGTTGACGTAATAGAAAAACGTTTGCAGAAAGCTCTGGAGCTTGGGGCGGACGCTGTCATTAACGGCAAGGAGGAAGACACCGTTGCACGCATCAGGGAGTTGACCGGCGGTAAAGGCTTCGACTTGGGCATTGAGACTGCTGGAAATCAGATCACTGCGTCCCAGTTAATCCGTGGCGCCAAGAAAGGGGCCACTATCGTACTCGTCGGATACAGCGCAAGCGGCGAAATGACTCTTCCCATCGGTATGTCCCTGGACAAAGAGCTGACCTTCAAGACAGTGTTCCGTTATCGCAACATATACCCCATTGCTATTGACGCAGTGGCTCAGGGAAAAATCAACATCAAAGACATTGTAACCGACTATTTTGAGTTGGACGACATCAAAAACGCGTTGGATTCCTGTGTAAAGAACAAGGCGGATATTGTAAAAGGCGTAATCAAAATCTGCTGATGCCTGCCCTCTAAAACCAAAAAAGAGCCCTGTAAATTCAAGTTTTTTCTAAATCTCGAATCCCTACAGGGCTCTCTTTCTTTTTATTTGCTCTGATTAATGTAGTTTACCAGTCCTCCGGCCTCGATGATCTTCTGCATAAAGGGCGGGAACGCCTGACCCTGGTACGTCTGGCCTTTGGTCTTATTGGTGATAACGCCGCTGTCAAAGTCAATTTCTACCTCGTCCCCGGCTTCAATGGCCGTTGCAGCTTCGGGACACTCGATAATCGGCATACCGATATTGATGGCATTGCGGTAAAAAATACGGGCAAAGGTTTCGGCAATGACGCAGCTTACGCCGGCACATTTTATGGCCAGAGGCGCGTGCTCCCTGGAGGATCCGCAGCCAAAATTCTTGTTGGCCACAATAATGTCCCCCTTCTGCACCTTGTTTACAAAGTCCTTGTCAATATCTTCCATGCAGTGCTTTGCCAGTTCTTCTCCCTTGGTGGCATTGAGATACCGGGCCGGAATAATGACGTCTGTGTCTACGTTGTCTCCATATTTAAAAACTCTTCCACATGCTTTCATAGTCTGCCTCCTATAATCCCAATTCAGCGGGGCCTGAAATCTTTCCTGTTACAGCGCTGGCGGCGGCTACTGCCGGACTTGCCAGATATACTTCTGATTCTACGTGTCCCATACGGCCTACAAAGTTGCGGTTTGTAGTGGAAATGCAGCGCTCTCCTGCTGCCAAAATTCCCATATAGCCGCCCAGACAGGGCCCGCAGGTAGGTGTGCTGACGATTGCTCCCGCTTCAATAAAGATTTCCAGAAGTCCTTCTTTTAAAGCCTGGAGATAAATGGCCTGGGTTGCCGGAATGACGATACAGCGAACCCCTTTTGCCACCTTTCTTCCCTTCATAATTTCAGCCGCAATGCGAATATCGTCAATGCGTCCGTTGGTACAGGAACCGATTACGGACTGCTGGATTTTTACCTCTCCAACCTCATCAATCGTCCGGGTATTTTCCGGCAGGTGGGGGAATGCCACTGTGGGCTTTAACTGCGACAAATCAATGGTGTAAACGGCATCATATTCCGCGTCCGGATCCGCTTCGTAAACAGTAAATTCTCTCTGAGAATGTTCTTTCATATAAGAAACTGCTAAATCGTCCACAGGGAAAATTCCGTTTTTCCCGCCGGCCTCAATGGCCATATTGCAGATGGTAAAGCGGTCGTCCATGGAAAGATGAGCAATGCCGTCGCCGGTAAATTCCATGGATTTATATAAAGCTCCGTCTACGCCAATCATACCGATAATATGCAGGATCACGTCTTTTCCGCTGACCCATTTAGCAGGCTTTCCTGTCAGAACAAATTGGATTGCGGAAGGCACTTTAAACCATGCTTTTCCCGTTACCATTCCGGCAGCCATATCCGTACTTCCGACGCCGGTGGAAAATGCCCCCAAAGCGCCGTAAGTACAGGTGTGGGAGTCGGCTCCGATTACGGCATCTCCGGCTACTACTAAACCTTTTTCCGGCAGCAGGGCGTGCTCAATTCCCATCTCCCCTACGTCAAAATAATTGGTAATCTCATGGCGACAGGCAAAATCACGGCAGCATTTGCAGTTTTCTGCGGATTTTATATCTTTATTGGGGATAAAATGATCCATTACCAGCGCGATTTTATCTTTATCAAAAACGGTCTGCTGATTCATTTTCTGCATTTCATTGATTGCCACCGGAGAAGTAATATCATTCCCCAGTACCAGATCCAAATCGGCCTCAATCAACTGTCCGGCCTTCACTTCCGCCAGTCCTGCATGGGCCGCCAATATCTTTTGGGTCATTGTCATTCCCATTTCGGTATCCTCCTTTAATTTTCCTTCTTTTACCTTTACATTTTAGCACACTCTTTGATATAATGACAATACATATAAGGCATGATTGCCATAATACACAGTTATGGAGATTTTTATGGAACAGCATCTTTCCCAATATAAAATTTTTTACGAAGTGGCCCGCACCGGCAATATATCAAAAGCCGCCAAAGAGCTTTATATCAGCCAGCCCGCTATCAGCAAGGCTATCAGCAAGCTGGAAGAAAGTTTAAATACCACCCTTTTTCTGCGCAGTTCCCGGGGCGTTTCCCTGACGGAAGAGGGGCAGCTTTTATTTGAATACGTCTGTTCCGCCTTTGACGCTTTAAACCGCGGAGAAGAGGAATTGAAACGGATTCGGGAATTTCAAATCGGCCATTTAAGGATTGGGGTCAGCAATACCCTCTGCAAACATATCCTTCTCCCCTATCTCAAGGGATTTGTGGAAAAATATCCCCACATCCGGATTACCATTGAGAGCCAGTCCAGTATGTATACTCTGGCTATGTTAGAGCAGTCCCGGATTGACATTGGCCTTGTGGCTGAACCAAAAAGCAAAAAAGGGCTTTCCTTTACGCCTCTTTTGGATATTAAAGACGCCTTTGTCGCTTCTCCCCAGTATTTAAAAAATCTCAGGCTTCGGGAAGGGGAAGGCACAGATGTATTCCAGACCGGCACCTTAATGCTTTTAGACGGAAAAAATATGACCCGGCATTACATTGATCAGTATCTCTCCTCCCATGACATTGAGTTTCCTCAGATTCTGGAAGTTACTACCATGGATTTGATTATCGAATTTTCTAAAATCGGCCTGGGAATCGGCTGCGTCATTCGGGATTTTGTCCAGGAAGAACTGGAACAGGGGCTTCTTACGGAACTCTCCCTGGAGGCTCCCATTCCCAAGAGAACCATTGGGTTTGCCTGCGGGCTTAACAATCATTCCCGCGCCCTTTCCCTCTTTCTCCAGTTCTGCCGCCAAATGGACGGGTGAAGCGGAAGGCATTTTATAACAATTTTATAACATTTTACCAGTTCCATTGTTGACTTTTTAACAATCTGGTGAGATAATATAGCTAAGTTTTGGGTTGTTTTAACCTTCCAAACTACATATATCAACATACTAGGAGGTAGAATAATGGAAACATTTGGTCTGGAAAAATTAGGCATTATTAATCCGACAGCCGTTTACCGCAACCTGACCCCGGCGCAGCTTACGGAAGCCGCTTTACGCAGAGGAGAAGGTACTCTGAGCAAAACCGGCGCCCTGGTGGTAACGACAGGAAAGTATACGGGCCGTTCCCCTGAGGACAAATTCATCGTTGACACCCCCGCAATTCATGACAGCATTGCCTGGGGCAAAGTGAACCGTCCCATTTCAAAAGAAAAATTTGACGCTATCAAAGCAAAGATGGTAGCTTACCTCCAGAACCGCGAAATTTTCATTTTTGACGGTATGGCAGGAGCCGACCCGGCTTGCACCAAGAAATTCCGTGTTGTAAACGAACTGGCTAGCCAGAATCTGTTTATTCATCAGCTTTTAATCCGTCCTACGGAAGAAGAACTGGCTTCCTACGGCGATCCTGATTTCGTTGTAATCGCCGCACCTGGATTTAAGTGCATTCCCGAAATCGACGGCGTTCATTCTGAAGCCGCTATTATCGTTGACTATGAAGCTAAACTGGTTCTTATTGCAGGAAGCCAGTACTCCGGCGAAATTAAGAAGAGCGTATTCTCTGTTATGAACTACTTAATGCCTCAGGAAAATGTACTGCCTATGCACTGCTCCGCAAACATGGATCCGGTAACCGGCGAAACCGCTGTATTCTTTGGACTGTCCGGAACCGGAAAGACCACTCTGTCTGCAGATCCCAACCGCCGTCTTATCGGTGATGACGAGCACGGCTGGTCTGATCACGGCATCTTCAACTTCGAGGGCGGCTGCTATGCAAAATGTATCAACCTGGATCCCGAAGGCGAGCCGGAAATCTACAACGCTATCAAATTCGGCAGCTTAGTAGAGAACGTAATTATGGATCCCGATACCAGAGAATTTGACTTCTTTGACGGAAGCCTTACGGAAAATACCCGTGTAGGTTACCCCATTGATTACATCTCCAACGCCCAGATCCCCGGCGTAGGCGGCATTCCCAAGGTTGTAATCTTCCTGACTGCAGATGCTTTCGGCGTACTGCCTCCCATCAGCCGTCTGGATGAGAACGCTGCAATGTATCACTTCGTTACCGGCTTTACTTCCAAGCTGGCCGGAACCGAGCGCGGCGTAAAAGAGCCCCAGCCTACTTTCTCCACTCTGTTCGGCGAGCCCTTTATGCCTATGGATCCTTCTGTATATGCAAATATGCTGGGTGACAAGATTGAGAAATACAACACCAAAGTATATCTGGTAAATACCGGCTGGACCGGCGGCCCCGCTTCCGGCGACGGCAAACTGGGAAGCCGTATGAAACTGAAATTTACCCGTGCTATGGTTACCGCAGCATTAAACGGCGATCTGGAAAATGTAGAGTACAAGCATGATGATGTCTTCAATCTGGATGTTCCTCAGACCTGCCCCAACGTTCCCGACGAGATTATGAATCCGAGAGATACCTGGGAAGACAAAGACGCTTATGATGTACAGGCTAAGAAGCTGGCCAATATGTTCGCTGAAAACTTCGCTAAGAAGTATCCCAATATGCCTAAGAACATTGCAGAAGCCGGCCCCAAGGCTCAGTAATGATTTGAAATTATAATAATTGGCAGGGGAACTGCAAAATCTGTGATTTTGCGGTTCCCCTGTTTTTTTAATCACTATAATACTGGCACAAACCCAGCCCCTATGCTACAATGTAACAAAGGGCCTTTTTGCGGAATTTCCGTCAGGCCACAAAAATAAGGAGGGGTTTTTATGGGAGAAATGTTTACATCTTTTGACGGCACCAAACTGTACCTGAATAAAGAAGTGCCGGAGAACGCCAAAGGGGCGGCGGTTATTGTCCACGGCCTCTGCGAACACCAGGGGAGGTACGACTACTTTGCTGAGAAATTCCACGAAGCGGGAATTGCCACTTACCGTTTCGACCACAGGGGCCATGGAAGGTCTGAAGGAGAACGGACCTATTATGAGGATTTTAACGAGCTCCTGGACGATACCAATATGGTAGTGGATATGGCTATCAGAGAAAATCCAGATCTTCCGGTATTTCTTATTGGCCACAGCATGGGCGGCTTCACCGTTTCCCTTTACGGAGTGAAATATCCGGACAAAAAGCTAAGGGGCATTATTACCAGCGGGGCTCTCACAAAGGACAACCGCAAACTCATCACTTCGATTCCCAAAAATATGGATCCTCATTTTAAACTGCCGAATGAACTTGGATCCGGTGTCTGCTCTGTGGCAGAAGTGGTAGACTGGTACGGAAAAGATCCTTACAATACCCAGACCTTTACGGCTGGTCTGGTTTACGCCCTCTGCTCCGGCCTGGAATGGTTTGGGGACAAGGCTTCTTCCTTTGCTTATCCCGTTCTCATGCTCCACGGAGAAAAGGACGGCCTTGTCAGTATGCAGGATACCTGCGAATTTTTCGCCTCCGCTGCCTCTGAGGACAAGCAAATGAAAATCTACGGCAATCTGTTCCATGAAATCTTTAATGAATACTGCAAAGACGAGGTAATCGGGGACGTTCTTTCCTGGATCCGCAATCGGATGTAGCAGAAAAAAGAATCCTGCCTTGCAGGACTCTCCGCCTGCGGCGGGTCGCTTTAAGCGGCCCGCTGAAATCATATGGTCATCTTCTATTTTCTGTTCTGTTTTCCCAGCCATTTCATAAACTGAATTACCGGCAAATTTATCAGAGCCAGCCCGTATACCGTAAGGATCTGTTCCGGTTCCAAGGACTGAACCTGGAAAAATCCTCCCATAAACGGAACCAAAAGCACCAGGTTAATCAGCAGAAAGCCAATGAAAAAGGCGCCCTGCATATAGATATTGTTAAAGAAACCCTTTCTGAAAAGCACTGGTTCGGCGGACTTGCAATTGTACCCGTGAACCAGACGGGACAGGCACAAGGTTCCAAAAGCCATGGTACTGCCTAACAGCTCCCCGCCTTCTCGGAGTCCAATGGTAAAAGCCCAAAAGGTCATGGCGGCAATGGAAAGCCCTTCCAATCCAATCCTTCTCAAAAACTGTCCTGTCAGCAGAGATTCTCCCGCCGGACGAGGTTTTTCTTCCATCACAGATGCCTTGTGAGGCTCCAGGCCCAGGGCAATAGCCGGCAGACTGTCCGTTAAAAGGTTAATAAAGAGCAGATGAACCGGGGCAAAGGGCACTGGAAGATTTAACAGGGAAGCCGCCAGCACCGTCAAGATTCCGCCAAAATTTCCCGATAATAAAAACTGGATGGAGCTGCGGATATTGGCGTAAACGTTTCTGCCGTTTTCCACAGCTTTTACGATGGTGGCGAAATTGTCATCCGTCAGCACCATTGCCGCTGCGTCTTTAGACACCTCGCTGCCGGTAATTCCCATAGCCACCCCAATGTCCGCCTGTTTAAGAGCCGGAGCGTCGTTGACGCCGTCCCCTGTCATAGCCACTACGTTTCCTTTTTCCTGCCATGCCCGGACAATGCGGATCTTATGTTCCGGGGATACTCTGGCGTATACGGAGATGCCTTCCACAAATTCCTGCAGCTCTTCGTCGTCCATGGAATCAATGACAGCGCCTTCACAGGCTTCTCGCTCGTCTTCCAGGATTCCGATTCTCTTTGCAATAGCGGCAGCCGTTACCTTGTGATCTCCGGTAATCATAATGGGGCGAATCCCGGCTTTTTTACACTCTTCCACAGCTTTCTGGCTTTCCGGCCTGGGCGGATCCATCATGGCAATAAGTCCGAAAAATGTCAGATCCTTCTCGTCTTCCAGAGAGAGCTCCCTGCTCTCTTCAAATTTCCGGTAGGCTACGGCCAGCACTCTAAGGCCATTTTCCGAATAGCGGCGGTTCCAGGACTCAATTTCTTCCCGTTCCCCAGGAGTCATGGGAAGGAGAACGCCGTTTTTCCTCACATGGCTGACCCGATCCAGCATAACATCCACAGCGCCTTTGGTTATCATGGTGTACCCATCTTTTAAAAGATGAAAGGTGGACATCATCTTCCTGTCGCTGTCAAAGGGAATCTCGCTGATTCTGGGATAGGCCCTGCGGATTCTGGAAGCCGGTACCCCTACGCTTGCGCTAATGTCCACCAAAGCTACTTCTGTGGGATCCCCCAGTCTCTCTCCGTTCTCATTGGACGCGTCGTTGCACAGGACTGACAGGCGGATCATTTCTTTGTGAAGAGGATTTAAGGGGTCTACCTCTCCTCCGTCCACATTTTTTCCTTCCATAAAGTAATGCTCTACCGTCATTTTATTCTGGGTCAGAGTGCCGGTTTTGTCGGAACAGATAACGGACACGCTCCCTAGCCCTTCTACTGCCTGAAGCTTGCGGATAATGGCCCCGGCCTTAGCCATTTTTGAGGTTCCAAAGGCCAGAACAATGGTAACAATGGAACTGAGGGCTTCCGGAATTGCCGCTACCGCCAGGGCCACGGCAAAGAGGAAGGCATCGCCTGCGGAACCGCCTCTTAATACCTGAACTCCAAAGAGAATGCCGCAGAAAATGAGAATCAAAATAGAAAGGTTTTTCCCAAACTGATCCAGGCTCACCTGAAGGGGCGTTTTTTTGTCTCCTGCACTTTTTAACAGTCCGGCTATTTTTCCCACTTCCGTCTCCATTCCCACTGCTGTAACCAGAAAAGAGGCCCGTCCATAGGTAATAAAACTGCCGGAGTAGACCATGTTCTTTCTGTCGCCCAAAGCCAATTCCCCGGACAAAGCTTCCGCCGTCTTTTCCACTCCCAGGCTTTCCCCTGTGAGTGCGCTCTCGTCGGCTTTTAAGCTGGCGCATTCCATAATACGGCCGTCTGCCGGTACGCAGTCGCCTGCTTCCAGAAAAATCAAATCCCCCACTGTCACTTCCCTGCTGGGAATCTCTGTCATTTTACCGTTCCGGAAGGCCTTACAGACGGGAGCCGACAAAGATTTCAGGCTGTCCAGGGACTGTTCTGCTTTCACCGTCTGGACAGTCCCTAAAATTGCGTTCATGGTTATGACAATTAAAATCACCACAGCACTTTCCGTTTCTCCCAAAAACAGAGAAACCACGGCGGCGGCAATGAGAATCAGTACCAGAAAATCCGTAAACTGCCCCAGAAAAATCTGAAAAGGCGTCTTTTTCGTCCCCTCTGACAATTCATTGGGACCGTATTTCTCCTGGTTTCTTCGAATTTGTTCCTGGCTTAACGGCTCCAGACCTCCGTTTACCTCTTTCCTGACTTCCTGAGCTTCTATTTCATAATATCTGCTCATCCTCACTTCTCCTTTCCTGTCTCCTGTTTCTTATTTTTCCACAAAGTGCACTCCTCATACTTCGTATTTTCCCAGCCGCGCACACTTGCGCCAGCAGCCTTTTCCGCCGCAGTGCGTTCCTGCCCGGAGAGCTTTTTGTTCTATAGGAAATTCAGAAGAATTTCCTATAGAACAAAAAAAGCAAGACCTTTACTGCATACGAAATATGCAATAAAAGTCTTGCTATTTCATTACGATACGGATGAGCTTTTCTCATCGTGCTGTCATACCGTAACCATCGCGCTATTCTTACAGATTAACCCGACGCCAGCTACTCCCTTTTATCATTCCTGACAATTCAGACACGCCCTTTTTATCTATCTGCCAAAGCGCATCTGCAAGGCAATAGTTACTATATGCGTTTTCGAGGAATTTGTCAAGAAAATCCAAAAAAATTAACGTTTTCCTCACACGGGAGCTGTTATTAGTTATTGATCAGCTTATCGCCTTCGCTCCAGCTATACAGCTTACGCAGCTCGGCTCCTACCTTCTCCAGCGGATGCTCTGCTTCTCTCTTTCTCATGGCATTGAAGTGCGGGCAGTTTGCCTGGTTCTCCAGCAGCCACTCTTTTGCGAAGGAACCGTCCTGAATATCGGACAGGATCTTCTTCATTGCCTTCTTGGTATCTTCGGTAATGATCTTGGGTCCGGTAATATAATCGCCGTACTCCGCCGTATTGGAAATCGAATATCTCATGCCGGCAAAGCCGCTTTCATAAATCAGGTCTACAATCAGCTTCATTTCATGGATACACTCGAAATATGCGTTTTCCGGAGCATAGCCAGCTTCTACCAGAGTCTCGAAGCCTGCCTTCATCAGTGCGCATACGCCGCCGCAGAGAACAGCCTGCTCGCCGAAAAGGTCGGTTTCTGTCTCTACCCGGAAGGTGGTTTCCAGGATACCGGCTCTTGCGCCGCCGATAGCCAGACCGTATGCCAGAGCGCGATCTTTCGCCTTGCCGGTAGCATCCTGATGAACAGCTACCAGACAGGGGGTTCCTCTGCCTCTCTGATACTCGCTTCTTACGGTATGTCCCGGAGCCTTAGGAGCAATCATGGTAACGTCCACGAACTTGGGAGGAACGATCTGGCCGAAATGAATGGCAAAGCCATGAGCAAACATCAGCATATCGCCTTCCTTTAAATTGGGCTCGATGGACTCTTTGTACATCTTTGCCTGCTTTTCATCATTAATCAGAACCATAATGATGTCCGCTTTTTTCGCAGCCTCTGCTGCAGTGTAAACCTGGAAGCCGGCGGCCTCCGCCTTAGCCCAGGACTTGCTTCCTTCATAAAGTCCTACGATAACATTGCATCCGGATTCCTTCAGGTTCAGGGCATGAGCGTGGCCCTGGCTGCCATAGCCGATGACGGCGATGGTCTTTCCCTCTAACAACGCCAGATTGCAGTCTTCCTGATAATAAATCTTTGCCATATCTTTTTATCCTCCTATATCTTCTGTTTCAGCCTCAAATACCATGTATCAGGGCAGATAACGGACATCATGAATCCCTCTGGAAAGACCTGTAAGGCCGGTTCTGGCCACTTCCAAAATCTCATAGTCTTCCAGAAGATTTAAAAGAGCTTCCAGCTTGGACTGATCCCCTGTCAGCATGACGGTCAGGGATTCCTTCCCCACATCTACAATTGTAGCGCGGAAAATATCGGAAATCGCGCTGACTGCCTGACGGTCTGCGGCATTTGCCCGAACCTTAACCATAATCAGCTCCCGGAACACGGAACGGCCCATTTTAAGCTCTTTTATGTCCCGGACGTCTTCCAATTTACTGAGCTGTTTTTCAATCTGTTCTAATACCTGCTGATCTCCATAGGAAACCACCGTCATCCTGGAATACCTTTCGTCCGCCGTCACACCTACCGTAAGGCTTTCGATATTGTATCCCCGCCGGCTGAACAGTCCTGCTACGCGGGCCAGTACGCCGGCCGTATTGTCTACCAGCAGCGATAATACGATTCTATCCATAGCGTCCCCCTTTTTTGTATATTAACATTAATCATAGCAACCTATCCCGGCTTTGTCAATTAGTTATATGGA
>CAMMNN010000069.1 GCA_946498245.1 uncultured Clostridium sp.
AGTATACGTTCCGGAATACTTGTACAGAAGATCCGTCATTGGTTTTAGGAGATGAGGCGGTAAAGATATTTTTAAATACAAAAGGGACTATGAAGGACATTGATCCGAAGTTAAAAGCGGTTCTTGATTACATAGACGGGATCTACAGTGATGATCCGTATATAGAGGAACTGGACAATGCGGTAACGGAGGCAAAACGCAACAGAGAATGGAGGCGGGAATATATGACTCTGGCAATGAAGCTCAATGAAAGCTATGACGAAGGCAGAGAAGAGGGAAGAGAAGAAGGAAGAGAAGAAGGCAGAGAAGAAGGAATTAAAAATCTCGTAATGGTTCTCCGCGATTTGGGAATATCAGAAGAGATAATTAAAGGAAAACTGCAGGAAAAGTACGTCCTGACGGAAGAGCAAATGAAAAAGTATTTGCAATGATAAGGCGGCTTTTGCAGCAGAAGCAAAATATTTTTCATTGTGGATCAGAGAACAGAAGGAGACTGCGAAAGATGAAAGTAGCGGATATGCATTGCGATACCATTGCGGAACTGTATCAGAGAAGAAAGCAGGGGAAGGAGGAAAAGCTTGCCTCTAACGGACTGCATCTTGATTTAGACAAAATGGAGGCCGGAGATTACGGCCTTCAAAATTTTGCCCTTTTTGTCCATCTGGCGGGAACGGACAGGCCCTTTGAGCAGGCCATGGAGATGGCGGATCTGTTTTACCAGGAAATGGAAGCCAATAAAGACAGGATTAGAGCCGTTTCTACCTGGGCGGACATTGAAAAAAACTGGAGAGAGGGCAGGATCTCCGCTTTGCTGACTGTGGAAGAGGGCGGGGTTTGCCTGGGAAAGCTGGAGCTTTTGAGGGATTTTTACCGCCTGGGGGTAAGAATGATGACCCTGACCTGGAATTTTGAGAATGAATTGGGCTTTCCCAACCGCATTATTTGGGAAGGGCCTGAGGCGGGCCGTGTGGAACCGGATACAGAGCACGGGCTGACAGAAAGAGGAGTTGCTTTTTTAGGGGAAATGGAGAGATTGGGAATGATTATTGATATTTCCCACTTAAACGACGCCGGTATTCAGGATGTGTTCCGGCATACCAGAAAGCCCTTTGTGGCCAGCCATTCCAATGCCAGAGCCGTGGCATCGCATCCCAGAAACCTGACAGATGAGATGATTCGCAGGCTGGCGGAACGCGGCGGCGTTATGGGAATTAATTTCTGCGGAGCATTCCTGCGGGACTGGGACAGAGAAGAGGATGAGGTAAGCCTGATAGACGATATGATCCGGCATATGAAGCATATCCGGAACGTAGGAGGAATTGAATGTATCGGTCTTGGATCTGATTTTGACGGCATTGGGGGCAAGCTGGAACTGGAAAACGGTTCAGCCCTTCCCCGTCTGGCGGAGGCTATGGAAAAAGCCGGATTTACAGCGTCGGAGATCGAGAGCGCATTTTACAGGAATGTTTTGAACCTGTACCGGGAAATCTTATAAACAGAAGCCGAAATTTGGAGAGTGACAAGATTTTACATAAATTTTACATAAACCATAGCGGTTCTTTACAAAGCTCTGATAAAGTGACAATATAATGGTAGGGTTTGTCTAAAAGACGGATTTTACCAAAAATCATGGGAAAATAATGTGGAGGAATGTATGAAGATCGAAATGATTGGCGTTTTGTTCCAATTCATCGGCGGACTGGGAATGTTTCTGTACGGGATGAATCAAATGGCCGACGGCCTGCAGAAATCAGCGGGCCACCGGATGCAGAGGCTGCTGGAGGTACTGACATCCAACCGTCTCATGGGAGTGCTTTTGGGAGCCGGAATCACGGCCATTATCCAGAGCAGTTCAGCCACAACGGTTATGATTGTGGGCTTTGTCAACGCAGGGCTTATGAATCTTACCCAGGCCGTAGGCGTTATTATGGGTGCCAACATCGGTACCACTGTAACAAGCTGGATCGTTTCTATGAGCGAATGGGGAGAGATGCTGAAGCCGGAATTTTTTGCCCCGTTATTGGTGGGAGTCGGCGCAGCCGTTATTATGTTTGCAAAGGATTCCCGGAAAAAAGAGATTGGGGAAATCCTTACTGGATTCGGTTTCCTTTTTATTGGCCTGACATTTATGTCGTCTTCCATTGAGCCTTATAAAGATGCCCCTGTTTTTTCACAGGTGTTCACTGTTTTAGGGAAAAATCCCCTTTTGGGTATTCTGGCAGGCGCTGTGGTAACGGCAATTATTCAGAGTTCCTCGGCTTCCGTAGGTATTTTGCAGACGCTGGCTTTAAACGGAGTAGTAAACTGGCAGTCCGCTATTTTTATTACCCTGGGACAGAATATCGGTACCTGTATTACGGCTATCCTGTCCAGTATCGGCGCCCATAAAACGGCGAAGCGGGCGGCAGTGATTCATCTGCTTTTTAACGTAGTGGGAGCCATTATTTTCAGCATTATTATGACAGTGGTATTTGCCATGAACCCGGCCCTGGGAGCTTCTTCTATCAGCAGTGTGGAGATTTCCATTTTCCATACAGTATTTAACGTAACCAATACCATTATTCTCTTCCCCTTTGCCGGACTTTTGGTGAAGGCGTCGGGACTTCTGGTAAAAGAAAAAGCGGGAAAAGAAAGCAAAGATGCGCCGGACGTTCAGATGTCCCGCCACCTGGATGCCCGTATTTTGGAAACGCCGTCTCTGGCCATTGAGCAGATCCAGAATGAAATTATTTCAATGGGCGAAACGGCGAAAAAGAATATCAGGCTGGCCGGAGAGGCGCTGGTTCACAGCCGGGAAGACTGCGCTAAAGAAGTGTACGAAAATGAGAAAATTATTAACCGGATGCAGAAGATGCTTACAGGCTATTTGGTCCAGATCAGCAATCTTTCTCTGAATGAAGAACAGCATTTGGTAGTAAAGAACCTGTTTTATACCATTAACGATCTGGAAAGAATCGGCGATCACTGTGAAAACCTGGCGGAGCTGGCGGATGAAAAGATACAGGGCAACGTCGTATTTTCTGAAGAAGCGTCCCAGGAAATGGATTCCATGTTCCGGGTTGTTGAGGAGGCAGTGGACTGCGCCGTATCCGCACGCAGGGAAAACGATATGACCCTGGTACGTCAAGCCTTCCGGAAAGAGGAAGAGGTAGACGGGCTGGAAGAAGATTTGAGAGAAAACCATATGAAGCGTCTGGCCGACATGGAATGCAATTTGGAAAACGGCGTGGTATTTTTGGATGCAGTCAGCAACCTTGAACGAATTTCCGATCACGCAGTAAATATTGCAGGGTATGTGAAGGAGGAGTCGGCATGGAACGGATCTATGTAATCGAGGATGATGAGAATATCCGCAACCTGCTGAAAGTATCCCTGGAAAGCTTCGGCTATGAAGCGGAATGCTTTGAAACTGCAGAGGAGGGTTTAAAAAGAATTGAGGAAGCGCCGCCGTCCTTGGTGATTTTCGACTGGATGCTTCCGGGCATGGACGGCGTTGCCGCCATCCGGAAAATCAGAAGGACAGAGGGACTTAACAAGCTTCCGGCCATACTTCTGACAGCTAAGGAAAGGGAAATGGACAAGGTAACAGGTCTGGACTGCGGGGCTGACGATTATATTGTAAAGCCCTTTGGAATCCTGGAGCTGGGAGCGCGGATCCGGGGACTTTTGCGGCGCAGCGGACGTCAGGAAAGTGAGGAACGCCTGGAGGTTGGAAAGCTGCGGATCGAAAAATCTCTCAGGGAAGTGTATTTTGACGGGCAGATGGTCCGTCTGACCTTAAAGGAGTTTGAACTGCTGCGGTATCTGGCCCAGAACCGCAGCCGCGTGGTTACCAGGGAAGAACTGCTGGATCACGTGTGGGGCTACGAATATGCGGGAGAAACCCGGACGTTGGATATGCATATCCGGACATTGAGGCAAAAGCTGGGAGAAGAGGGTGCCTCCTACGTTATGACCATCAGGGGCGTGGGATACCGGTTAAGCTGTCCGGGAGAAAAATAATCGGGAAAAGGAAGAAAGGGAATGCAGAAAACAATCCTGAAAAAATTTATTCAGGTCCTTCTGGTGGCCCTTCTGTTAAACAGCGCTATTTTCTATATTGCAAGCGGGAGCGTTATGCAGGAAACAGCCAGAAAGGACATGATTTATACGCTGGAAGCCCTGGATAATCTTTTGGATTATTCCGGAGATCTGAAAAGCCAGATCCAGGTTTTAAGGGATGCGTCAGAGAAAAACGGCAATCGGTTTACCGTTATCAGGCCGGATGGAGAAGTCATTGCGGACAGCGGCCTGAACAGTACCGAAGAAATGGACAATCATTTAGGGCGGGAAGAGGTCCAGGAGGCGCTGAAAACAGGAACAGGGGAAGCAACCCGCCGATCCTCTACCCTGGGTGAAACTCTGATATATGTAGCTTTGCGTTCAGAAAAAAGCGGACTGATTCTCAGGCTTTCCGCCCCTTATTCCGGTATGAGCCAGTATTTGCCAATGCTTTTGCCGGCAGCGTGGCTTAGTTTCGCCGTAGCCCTTCTGGCTTCCGTCCTTTCTACGGAGCATTTCGTTTCTACAGTTACCCGGCCGCTGAGAGAGATTGCCGGAGAGATGGAAAAAATGAGGGGAAATGGAGAGCTCTTTCATTTTGAACCGTGTCAGTACCCGGAGATCAATGTAATTGGAAGCACAACCGTGGCCATGAGCAGCAAAGTCCGGGAGTATTTAAAACAGTTGGAGCAGCAGGGAAAGATCCGGGAAGAGTTTTTCAGCAACGCTTCCCACGAACTGAAAACTCCCATTACCTCTATTCAGGGCTATGCGGAGCTTTTAGAAAGCGGTCTGGTAAAGGATGAAGCCATGCGGCAGGATTTTATTCACCGAATCCGGTTGGAAGCCTCCAATATGACCAGCCTGATTAACGACATTCTTATGATTTCCCGGCTGGAATCCAGGGAAGCCAGTCTCAATTATGCCAATGTGGATTTAAAACAAATTGTGGATGAAGCCGTTCAAACCATGCTTCCTATAGCGGAGCAAAACCAAATCTATATCCATACCCGCTGCGATTCCGCCGTAATCTGGGCGGACGAAAAGCAGATCCGGGAACTGGTAGGAAATCTTTTGTCCAATGCGGTAAAATACAACCGGCAGGGCGGCCAGGTATGGGTGACAGTAAAAGAAGAAAAGGAAAAATCCTCTGTTCTGTTCCAGGTAAGGGATAACGGAATGGGGATTCCGGAAGATTCCCTTCCCAGAATTTTTGAACGGTTTTACCGTGTAGAGAAAGGCAGATGCAAAAAAGCGGGAGGAACCGGACTGGGACTTGCCATTGTAAAACACATTGTGACCTATTATAAAGGAACCATAGAGGTAAAATCGAAATTAGACGAAGGAACGGAATTTACCGTGCGCCTGCCCCTTTTATAAGGGCGGGCGTTTGGCGTTTCATCCGGCTTCCTTTCTAACCCTTGCCTGTTAAAACCTGCCTGAAAAAAAGTATTTTCATTTTGAAATCCATGTGGTATACTTACCGTTAGTGTTAAAAGGACAGTAGAATGAAAAAGGAATGATCAACGTTGGATAATAAAGATTACATCAGCCGGCTGAATAAGGCCAGAAGAAGGAGAAACCGGAAATTTGATCCCCTGTACCTTATTATAGGGATTGCCGCAGTGGCTATACTGATTCTCCTCATTGCAGGAGGAATTTTTCTGTCAAAGAAACTGGCCCCGGTTCTTTCAGGAGAAGGACAGGCCCAGGAAGAGAGCGCCCCGGAAGAAGCGGCGCAAATGACGGAACCGGAAACCGTGGAGATCTCACCGGAGGAATTAGAGGCCCAAAAGCTGCAGGAAGAGGCCGGTAAGGTTCTTGCTTCTTACAGCAATCTGGGAATTGTCCAGGTATCAGGTTACTTAAATATCCGGGAAACCCCTGCTTCCGACGGTAAAATTATTGGAAAACTGGAAGGAGACAGCGCCTGTGACATTCTGGACAGCGAAGGGGATTGGTACCATATCAGTTCCGGCGGCTTTACAGGCTATATCCATAAAGACTATGTGCTTACAGGGGAGGAGGCTCAGGAAAAAGCCAGAACCCTGGTGAAAAAAATGGCTGTTATTACCGGAGACAGCGTAAACATCCGTCAGACTCCGGCTTTGGATCCGGCCAATATTGTGGGAAATGCCATTGAGAATGAGAGATACGAGGTAGTGGGGGAAACAGAGGGCTGGATACAGATTCCTTCCGGCTATATTTCCGCCGATTACGCTCAGGTACAGTACGGGCTCAATGAAGCCAGAAAGCTGGATCTCCAGTCCATGGCCATTAATTCCTATACCAATTTAGTTATTTCAAAGGTAGACACTTATCTGAATGTGCGGGAGGAACCCTCTTCCGATGGAAAAATTATCGGTAAAATGACCAGTAAGGCGGCAGGAGAGATCCTGGACGACTCCATAGAGGGGTGGTACAAGATTAAATCCGGCAATATTATCGGCTACGTTACGGCGGATCCCCAATATACGGCTACTGGCCAGGAGGCAAAAGATATTGCCATGGGTACGGCTTCCCTGATGGCCATTGTCAACACGGATATGCTTAACGTCCGGACAGAGCCGTCTACAGATGCGAAGATCTGGACTCAGATTTCCAAAGAGGAACGCTACCCCGTACTGAGCCAGCTTGACGGCTGGGTGGAAATCGAGCTGGACGCCGGCGACAGTGAAAACGGAGAGGCGGACAGAGCCTACGTTTCTACCAGAGATAACAACGTGGAAGTGCGTTATACCCTCAATGAAGCCATTAAGTTCTCACCTTTGGAGGAGGCGGCCAACGCATCGGCATCCCGCCGTTCCAAGATTGTCAACTATGCCCTGCAGTTTGTAGGAAACCGTTACGTATGGGGAGGCACCAGTCTTACCAACGGCGTAGACTGTTCCGGATTTACCATGCAGGTATACAAAAACTTTGGCATTTCCCTGCCTCACTATTCCGGCTCTCAGGCCCAGATGGGAAAAGCTATCAGCTCCAGCGAGATGCGGCCAGGAGATTTGATATTCTACGCCAACAGCCAGGGAACGGTAAACCACGTTGCCATGTACATCGGAAATGGGCAGATCGTCCATGCTGCCAGCGCCAGAAGCGGTATTAAGATTTCCACATGGAATTACCGGAAGGTAAAAACCATACGAAATATATTAGGTGATTAGAAAATACGACAGAAAAACATTGTGCAAGCTAAGGGGGAAGACGGAATGAAAAACAATTATTTAGCCCAGTTTTTTGGAAAGTCCCAGAATTATACGGATATTCCCAACCGGCTTTTTGCCGAGTATAACGTAAAAAAGGGACTGAGAAATGAAGACGGCACAGGCGTCAGAATCGGCCTGACAAAAGTGTCCGACGTAGTCGGTTATAGTCAGACTGAGGGCAAAAAGGAGGACGCTCCGGGAGAACTGTATTACAGAGGCTACAGTATCCGGGATTTAGTTGCCAATAAGCGTCCCACTCACGGTTACGAAGAAATCTGCTTCCTCCTTCTTTTCGGCTATCTGCCAAAGAAAGAAGAGCTGGCCCGTTTCTGCGACGTTCTCAAGGGAATGTATGATCTTCCCTATGAGTTTTTGGAGACAAATATTTTGCGGACGCCGGCCAAAAACCTTATGAATAAGCTTCAGCAGGCGGTTTTGGCTCTCTACAATTATGATGATGAGCCAGATGATGTGGACGAGTACAAAACCCTCATTAAAGGGGTAAATCTCATTGCCAAGATGCCGTCTATTATCTGCTATGAGTATGTCAGCAAAATGCACTATTTTAACCGTCAGAGCCTTGTCCTGCACTATCCTGAAAAAGAGTATTCCATTGCGGAAAACTTTTTATACATGCTGCGGGAAGACCGGAAATTTACGGAGAAGGAAGCCAACCTTCTGGACGTTTTGTTAATGCTCCATGCGGATCACGGCGGCGGTAATAACTCCACTTTTACCAACGTAGTGATTTCATCTACGGCTACGGATATTTATTCCACCATCTGCGGTTCCATTGGTTCGTTAAAAGGGCCCCGCCATGGAGGAGCCAATGTGAAGGTTTCTGAAATGATGGATGAGGTAGTGGCCCAGGTGGGCTACACGTCTGATCGGGACGCTATTAAAAGAGTAATCCGCAGGATTACGGGAAAGGAACTGTACGACCGTACAGGCCTGGTATACGGCTTCGGCCATGCCGTGTATACTCTTTCCGATCCAAGGGCGGAGCTTTTAAGGGAGTTCTGCGAGGCTGTGGCAAAAGAGCAGGATAAAATGAAGGAGTTTGATTTCTACTGCCTGTTTGAAGAGTGCGTAAAGGAAGTAATTAAAGAAGATAAAGGGCGCAATATTCCCACTAACGTGGACTACTACAGCGGCTTTGCCTACGATATGCTCTGCATTCCCAGAGAACTGTATACGCCCCTTTTCGTTGCCAGCCGTCTGGTAGGCTGGCTGGCCCACAATATTGAAAATAAGCTTTATGACGGCCGTATTATGCGCCCTGCCACCAAGTACGTAGGGGAAAATGTAGAATTTGTAAAAGCCGGGGACCGCTAGGAACCCCGGACAGGAAAAGGGTACTGCAAAACCGGATCACACGATTTTGCGGCGCCCTTTTCCCAATTGTACTCTAGGAAAGGGGAGAGCTTGTGAAACGAATGGTTGGAATTACCGGCGGCGTGGGTTCCGGAAAAAGCCGGGTTTTAGAGATTTTACGGGAGGAGTTCGGTGCCGGAATCATTTTGACTGACGAAGTGGCCCGTACCTTAATGGAAAAAGGAAACGAAGGCTGGAGGCAGGTAACAGAGGCTTTGGGGACGGGATTTTTAAGGCCTGACGGAGAGATTGACAGGAAGCTTTTGGCGGATTTGATTTTTTCCGATGACAAAATACGAAAGACCGTAGACGTCCTGATCCACCCCATAACCTGGCGGGAAGTATACCGTATGGCCAGAGAAGCGCCTCAGGATCTGGTAGCAGTGGAATCCGCCCTTATGGGAAAAGAACAGCGTGACATTTTTGGCGAAATGTGGTATGTTTATAGTTCAGTAGAAGTACGGATCGCCAGACTGATGGAAAGCCGGGGATACACCAGAAAAAAATCCCTGGATATAATCCGCAGTCAGGCTTCCGAGGAAGAATATAAAAGCCTGTGCAGCCAGATCATTGACAACAGCGGTTCTCTGGAAGAAACCAGGGCGCAGATCAAAAGGCTTTTGGAGCAGGAGGAAAAAAGGGACAGGTAGGATGAGATTTGTAAGTATTGCAAGCGGAAGCAGCGGCAACTGCATTTATGTAGGCTCCGACAGCACCCATCTGCTTATTGACGCAGGCATCAGTGCCAAACGGATTGAGCAGGGATTAAATGAAATCGGAATCAAAGGCGGAGAGCTGGACGGGATCCTCATTACCCATGAGCATTCGGATCATATTAAGGGGCTGGGAGTTCTGGCCAGAAAGTTTGGAGTTCCTATTTACGGGACTTCGGAAACCCTGGAAGAGATTGGTAAAGCCACATCTCTGGGAAAGTTTGATAAAGGGCTTTTGACCCCGGTTCGTCCGGACGTGGAATTTGCGGCAGGAGATCTGGTAATCCAGCCCTTCCAGGTGGATCACGACGCGGCAAATCCTGTGGCCTACCGGGTAAAAAGCGGGCGCAAATCCGTAGCGGTAGCCACGGATATGGGGCACTTTGATCAGTATGTTATCGATCATCTTCAGAACCTGGACGCCCTGCTTATTGAATCAAACCATGATGTAAGGATGCTGGAAACGGGGCCCTATCCCTATTACCTGAAGAAAAGGATTTTGGGAGATCACGGCCACCTTTCCAATGAGAACGCCGGAAGGCTTTTGTGCCAGATTCTCCATGACGGCTTAAAGCACATTTTTCTGGGCCATTTAAGCAAAGAAAACAACTATGAAGAGCTGGCTTATGAGACGGTCCGTCTGGAAATTACGGAGGGGGATACCCCCTACAAGGCGGCGGATTTTTCGATTAGTGTAGCGGGCCGGGATCGTATGTCCCGGATTGTAACGGTTTAAAAAAGGAGAGCGAAAATGAATAAGGTTATTATTACGGTAGTAGGAAAAGATACGGTTGGAATTATTGGAAAGGTCTGCACCTATCTGGCGGAAAACCAGGTGAATATTCTGGATATTTCCCAGACCATTGTTCAGGGCTATTTTAACATGATGATGATTGTAGACATGGAAAAATCGGAGGCGTCCTTCGAGGCGGTGGCAGGAGGCCTTGACGAGATTGGCCAGGAGATTGGCGTGGCCATTAAATGCCAGAGAGAAGAGATTTTCACGAAAATGCACCGGATTTAACAGAAAGGCGGCCCTTCCATGATTAACATATACGAAGTAAATGAAACCAACAAAATGATCGAACAGGAGAACCTGGATGTCAGAACCATTACCATGGGTATCAGCCTTTTGGACTGTGCAGACGGGGATTTAAATGCAGTAAATGAAAAGATTTACCGGAAAATCACCACGCTGGCAAAAGATCTGGTAGCCACAGGAGAGGAGATTTCCAGAGATTACGGGATTCCCATTGTCAATAAGAGAATCTCCGTCACTCCCATTGCCCTGGTAGGGGCCCCTTCCTGCAAAACGCCGGAGGATTTCGTTTCTATAGCCAGAACCCTGGATCGGGCGGCCAGAGAGGTGGGCGTAAACTTTATCGGGGGATATTCCGCCCTGGTCAATAAAGGCATGACCACGGCAGACAGAAATCTTATGCTTTCCATTCCCCAGGCTTTGGCGGAAACAGAGCGGGTCTGCAGTTCCGTAAACGTAGGCTCTACAAAAACCGGCCTGGATATGGACGCCATCCGCCTTATGGGAGAAATCGTGAAAAAGACGGCGGAAGCCACCAAGGAAAAGGATTCCCTGGGCTGCGCCAAACTGGTGGTATTTTGCAACGCTCCTGACGACAATCCCTTTATGGCGGGAGCATTCCATGGAGTGACAGAGGCGGACGCCATTATCAATGTAGGCGTCAGCGGCCCGGGAGTGGTAAAGACGGCTCTGGAAAAGGCCAGAGGGGAAAACTTTGAAGTCCTGTGCGAAACCATTAAAAAGATTGCCTTTAAGATCACCAGAGTAGGCCAACTGGTAGCTCAGGAGGCTTCCAGAAGACTGGGAGTTCCCTTTGGCATAATCGACCTTTCTCTGGCTCCCACACCGGCAGTAGGTGACAGCGTGGCAGAAATTCTGGAAGAAATGGGCCTGGAACGGGTAGGAGCGCCGGGAACCACGGCGGCTTTG
>CAMMNN010000070.1 GCA_946498245.1 uncultured Clostridium sp.
GACAGGCAAGACTAAGGATCTTGTGGGTGTATGCTCGTGTGGGTTCAAGTCCCATTTCCCGCACTAAAAAATGCTGTGTTTCTAAATCTTATGAAACACAGCATTTTTTATTCTATAGGAAATTCCTCTGAATTTCCTATAGAATAAAAAGCCCCTCCGGGCAGGAACGCACTGCGGCGAAGAGGAGTTATGTCGCTAAAGCGACACGCCGCAGGCGGAGAATCCTGCTTTGCAGGATTCTTTATAAACACTCCGTGGGCTGTAATAGGAAATGAGATTTTCTATGATTGCCGTCAGTCAGCCAGAATCTCATATCCATCCTCTGTCACAGCCACTGTTACCTCCCATTGGGCCGACATTTTGCCGTCCTTGGTATACACGGTCCAGCCGTTGGTTTTATCTACCGTAAACTGACAGGTACCGGCGTTAATCATAGGTTCAATGGTAAATACCATTCCCGGCGGCATATGGATACCCGTCCCCGGCATGGTCACGTAGCTGACAAAGGGTTCCTCATGAAACTGCAGTCCTACTCCGTGGCCCCCAATATCCCGCACAACGCTGTAGCCATTGGCCTTAGCGTGAGCATTGACGGCCGCCCCCATATTTCCCATGGGTTTCCATGGCCCTACTTCTTTTAATCCCGCCTCTACGCATTCTTTGGCCACCTGAACCAGACGCCGGTTTTCCTCGCTTACCTCTCCGATGCAGAACATTCTGGAAGAATCCGAAAAATACCCTTTGTAAATAGTTGAAACATCTACATTAATAATATCTCCGGATTTTAAAATGACATTTTTAGAAGGAATCCCATGGCATACCTCATTGTTGACAGAGGTGCAGACGCTTTTGGGGAACCCTTCATAGTGAAGGGGAGCCGGTGTGCCTCCCATTTCTGTCGTTGTCTGATATACGATTTCATGGATCTCCTCTGTGGTCATTCCTTCCCGGATCCGGGAAGCTACGGCGTCCAAAACCGCCTTATTTACTTTTCCGCTTTCCCGAATCCCGGCAATTTCTTCCCTGGTTTTCACAATTCTTGGTCTGACTACTCTTCTGCGCCTCATGATCCGTCCTCTTTTCCCGGGGTTTTACAACCCCTTTTCTATACTAATATGGGGACAGTATAACACCGGAACCCTTCTGGCTGCAATGGTTTTTGCAAACCTTTCGTCATGTTCCACTAAAATCATGGTTGGCTTATATTTCACAATCACCTCTTCAATCTGTATCCGGGAATAAATGTCAATATAGTTAAAAGGCTCGTCCCACAGATATAAATCCGCCTGGGTACAGAGGCTTTTTGCCAAAAGGACTTTCTTTCTCTGGCCTGCGCTGAAGGTTTCCATCTCCTTTTCAAACTGCTCTCTCGGCATATCCAGCTTCCTTAAAACAGCAAAAAACAGGCTTTCTTCAATTCCCTCTTCCTCCCATGCCGTCCTTGCAAATTCCTTCAGACTGCCTTTTAGGAAAGAAGTGTCCTGGGGGACGTAAGATACTTTGACGCGGGAAGCCACCTGGCATTCCCCATGAAATACCGCCCCTGCAAGTTCGTGGGATTTTCCCGCCAGCTTTTTGAGAACGCTGGATTTCCCGCAGCCGTTTCTGCCTTCCAGCAAAATCTGCTCCCCCGGCACGGCTTCCAAATTCAGTTCCGAAAAGATCCATGTTTCCTCATTCCCTTTGGGGTAGGAAAGTCCAAACTCCCGCAGACGGACCACCGGCCCGCTTTTTTCCGTTCCGGCAGTCCCGGGAAAGAGTTTTAGAGCCTCCGCTCTTTCT
This sequence comes from uncultured Clostridium sp., assembly GCA_946498245.1. Taxonomy (GTDB): domain Bacteria; phylum Bacillota; class Clostridia; order Lachnospirales; family Lachnospiraceae; genus UMGS1370. The sequence goes on from CAMMNN010000070.1 coordinate 1,783, forward strand.
ACATCTTTTAGAAGTCCCGCTTTTTCATCTATGGCTCTCTGCTGCCTTCTTTCCAGATTTTTCCTGCGCATCTGCATTCGCCGGGATTTCTCTCCCACATATTCTCTGGATACCAGCTTTCCCGTCCGCTCTCTTTTTTCAACTGCTTTCCTGCCGATTTTTGTGGACTCGATTTCATCCGCCCAGTTTCCTGCCTGACGGGCCGCCCCTTCCAAATGGCGAATATCCCGCCGCAGTCTGGCATTTTCCTCCATCTCAAAGTGATCCTGACGCTCCTTATTTTCATACCAGACAGAGAAATTCCCTTTGGTTACGGTGATTTTTGTTTTATTCAGCGCCAGGATATGATCCGTACACAGATCCAGGAAAGCCCTGTCGTGGGATACCAGGATAAAGCCCTTTTTCCCTGCCAGATAGTCCCCTACCAGCTTTCTGCCCTCTTTGTCCAGATGGTTTGTGGGTTCATCAATCAGCAGGAAGCGATCCTCTTTTAAAAACAGTACCGCCAGAAGGATTTTCGTCCTCTCTCCCCCGGACAGGGTGTCAAAGGGCCTGTACAGCGCGTCTTCCTTTACGGCAAGGCGGGACAGTTCCCGGACAAGACGCCAGTACTCCAGTTCCGGGCAAAGCTCATAGGCAACGGTCAGAGCATCTTCCCCCGGATCCCGTACATCAAAAGGAAAGTATTCAAATTCCATATTTGCCCGGATCTGTCCGGAATACTCTTCCATTCCCATTAACAGCTTCAAAAAAGTGGTTTTTCCCCTTCCGTTGCGCCCTACAAATCCCAGTTTCCAATCTGTATCGATCTGAAAGGAAACCCCGTCAAAAATCGTTTCCGGGCTTCCTTCATAAGAAAATGTCAAATCCTTTACCTGTATCAAGGCCATTTTTAACGCCTCCTTTGCTCTGCAGGCATTTCTGCATCTAAAAAGGCTGCGGGAAGATTCTTCCCGCAGCCCTGCCATCCGCATATAGAAGGACGCCCCTTTGTTTCCAAAGGAACCGGCTGTTTTATGTCCGAATCTCCTGCGCCAAAACCAAAGACAGTATGCGGATCCTTCCGGAACATTCTTTTCTCCGGAGGCTTCCTCTGCCCCTACTGCTTATTTCGGTTTCCTGACAAGAGATTTAGATCATTTTTTCACCTCAATTTTCATAATCTGCCATGACCCTTTAGGCGGTCATGTCTGCCGCTATTATACACGACCCTTTTTCCGTTGTCAACCCTGAAACGGTTCCGTAAAATACCCGGCCCGGGACACGGGTTCTCCCCCATCTTTCAGGTGGGAGGTATCCCCGATTACCTGGCTTCTAAAGTAGGCGATTCCCGGCTGCCGTTCTTCTGTACACAAAACCGTAACAGAGGACGGCGCTAAAAAGAAGCTGTGAACCAGGGGCGGAAAGGCCACGTTCATTAAATGGGACAGCATGACGCAGATAATTCCCAGATGGCAGAACATTACCACCGTATCGTCTTCAGGGCCGCCGGATTCTATTCTCTTTTCCAGACGTTCCTGAGTCAGCCGGTATAACCGGCCGTCCCTTACGTATCCATAAGAGGCCAGTAAAGCGTCAAGGCCCCGGCAGGTTTCCTCGTATACCGCCTTTGCGTCTCCGTTTCCGCTTTGCATAACAGGAGCTTCCACCCACCTGTGGAAATCATACATTTCCTCTTGTTTGGTCCAGTAATCCGGGAAAAAGTCCCAGGGATTGGACAATGGTTTTCCGGACCCGCCTATGGCCTCCGGCTTTGCGATCCGCGCCCGGTATTCCTGAAGCCAAGGAAGAATCCGGGCTTCCCGGCCCAGGGCCTTTAATGACGGGGCCGCCGTGTCCTTTGCCCGACCGAGAGGGGAGGCGTAAATGTCGGTAATGGGCCATTTCTTTACCCTCTCAGCCAGACAGGCCGCTTCCCTCCAGCCTTTTTCCGTCAGAGTGTCATGTTCATAGTCCGGCTCTCCGTGACGAATCAATATCAATCTCATAACTCTTCCTCCGTATTGTAACAGTTTTTAGGAATAAACCAGTTCCACTTCGCTTCCCCGTCCCCCGGTTTCTCCTGGCTTTACCATAAGCTTTACCGGCATTTGGCTTTGGATCTTTTCTACGTGGGTAATCAGCCCGATGGCCCGACGGTTCAGGCTGTGAAGACTCTCTAAAGCGTCCATAACCGTATCCAGCAGGGAATCGTCTAAAGTTCCGAAGCCTTCGTCCAGGAAAAACAGCTCCAATGGCGCTTCATTGGTCAGTTGGATTTGGTTGGAAAGGGCCAGGGCCAGACTTAAAGAAGCCAAAAACACTTCTCCCCCTGACAGGGTGTTGACGGCCCGCCGCACTCCTCCGTTTTTGTAATCCACCACCACAAAGCGTCCTTCCGGGCTGCACTCCAATTGGTAATTTCCTCTGGTAAGCTGCCTTAACAGAACCGACGCCTCTCTGGAAACGTACTGCAGTTTTTCCCTGGCGGCATATTCTACAAAACGTTTTCCTTTTACCAGCCGTTCCAATTGGTTTACCAGATCGTTTCGTCCTGCTTTCTCCTTGTACTCCCCTTCCAGCTTCCGTTTCTCCTCCAAACGGCGGCGGCCTTCATCCAGACTGTCTTTTAAAAGGATACGTCCGGTCTTTTTTTCTTCCAAAGCCTTTTCCAGTTTTTCCTTGGCCTGCCGCGCCTTATCCCAGTCCTCCTCTGCGCCTTCCCGGCCCTGGAGCCGCCTTTCATTTTCCGCCGCCAGATTTTTAAGCCTCTTTCCCTCTTCCTGGTAGTCCAGGATCTTCTGTTCCGCTTCCTTTTGCTGGCTTTCGCTCTTTTGAAAGGCTTCCGCCGCTTCTTTGGCGGACAGGCCCAGGCTTTCCATTTTCTCTTTTAAGCCACTGCAGCCATCTATGGCTTCTCTTTCCCGATCTTTGGCTTCCTCTGCAGCAAGGCGGGAATGCTCCGCCCGGATTTTTGCCGCTTCCTCTTTTTTCTCCGCTTCCTGCCACTTCCGGGTTTCCAGCCGGAGTTTCTCCTGAGCTTCTTTGCTTTTTTCCTGAACGGCAAGGGTCATTTTTTCCGTCTGCTTCAATTCCTCTTCCGGATCTTCTATGCCCCCTGTCCCATGGGCGATTTCTTCCGCCAGACCTTTTAACTGCTTTTGCCGTTCCTCATACCCGGCTTTTAATGCGGCCTCCTCTGTCCGGCATTGGGCCAGAGCACTGTCTGTTTTCCCCTTCTCTTTCTCCAAATCCTGCCGTTTTTCTTCCAATATCCTGCTTTGCTTTTCCAGCTCTTCCCGGCGAAGATCCGTCTCCTCCAGATTCTTTTGGGCTTCTTTAAAATCTCCTATTGCCGTCTTTTCCTTCCATGCATTAAGGGCGGAAGCTTTTTCCCGGTACGCCTCTTCCGCTTTCTTTTGTGCTTTCTCTCCATCCCGCTTCCGTTCTTCCCACAGGCTTAGAGTATCTTTGAAAAAGTCCTCTTCTTTCTGTCCGGCTATTTCATTGGCAGCTTCCAGCTTCGCCTTATTTTCCGCCAGAGCTCCTTCCAAAAGGATGAGACTGTTTCGGTTTTCCCGCAGCTTTTCTTCCAGGACTTCCAGGGACCTCCCGGATTCCGTTTCCGGCAGGCGGAGTCCCTGGTTTATCGTATCCCAGTCATAATGAAGGCTGCCGCACACCGGACAAGGTTTTCCCGGTTCCAGGCTTTCCCTGAGTTTTAAAGCTGCGTCCCTCCTTTCTGCGGCTTTCGCCTCCGCCTCTTCTTTTTCCAGAAGGCCATACTCTTCCTCCAATGCCTCCTTTTCCTGCATCTGACCCTCTATGGCTTTTTCCAAATTCAGACGCAGAAGGCGGTTTTCCTCCTGAGCCGCCTCCCATGCAGCCCTTTTGGTTTTCATAGCCTCGGCAGCCGCAGCCGTTCTTTCCTGCACTGCCTTTTTGGCCTCCGCTGCGGCATTTTCCGACAGCGCTGCTTCTTTTTCCAAAAGAAGGCCCGTCTGGACTGCCTGCCGGAAAGCGGCAGGTACCTGACAGCCTTTTAATTCTTCAGAAATCTCTTTTTTCTTTTCCGCCAGTTTGTCCATGGCCTTTTCCAGTGTTTCCTGCTTTTTTAATGTTTCCCGGAGTTTTTGCTGCTGTTCCCCTATCTCTTTTTCATATGCCTGCTGTTCCTTTTCCAGAGACTTTCGCTGTAAGATTTTAGGGAGCACGTTTTCCAGGCGGATCTTTTTCTCCTGAAGAAAGGGCAGTTTCTTTTCTTCCTCCTCCGCCTCATTGACCCTTTTCTCCGCTTCACCCTTGTCTTCTATTGCCTTTTTTCGTTCCATATCCCTTTCCTGCCAGTCAAGAGCGTCCTGTGCGGCTTTTTCTTCTCTTAATAAGGCTTCCCGGATAAAAGGCAGGGCCTTGTCAGACTCCCGCGCCAGAAAAAGAGCCAGCTCCAGCTCGTGGATTTTCTCTTTTTCCCCGCTCCACCGGGCCAGTTCTTCCTGGTACCGTTTTTTCTCCTGCTCCAACTGCCAGATTTCCCGCAGGCTTTCTTCTGTCTTTTCCGCCTTCTTTAATTGATCTCCCAGCCCTCTTTCTTCCTCCAGAATTTCCCTTAGCTTTCCTTCCATTTCCGCCAGGGATTCTTCCGATACCCCTTCGTAGCCTGTCAGCCTTCCTGTCAGATGCTCCATGGAAAGAGCCAGTCTCTTTTTCTCAGCGGCAATGCGGGCCGACAGCTTTTCCCCGTACTGTTCCAGATGGAAAAGCCGTTCCAGCATTTCGTTTCGCTCTTTTCCTGACAGCATCAAAAATTCGCTGAATTTTCCCTGGGGAAGCACCACAGTCCTTAAAAAGTCCTCTTTTTTCAATCCGATAAGCCCTTCGCAGGCCGCCGTAACCGCTGCTGTTCCCTCTTCCAAAATCACCGTATTTCCCCCTGTGATCTCTTTGAGGACGCTTTTGGAAACCGGCTTTTTCAGCGGATCTTTATTTTTCATATACCGGCGTTCCGCCTGGTAAATGCGGGGTCTGGACCCGCCAATGCGGAAGGTAAAGACCACTGTGGCTTCCCGGATATTTTCCCCGGAATTTACGAAGCTGATGCTTTTACGGGCTACCTCCCCGTAAAGGGCCAGGGTAATGCCGTCTAATATTGTGGATTTACCGCTTCCTGTAGGGCCGAAAATTCCAAAAATCCCATGGGAAGACAGCTCTTCAAAATCTATGGTCTGCTCCTTCGTAAAGCTATTTAAGCCCTTCATTTTCAGTTTGAGAGGCTTCATCTTTTTCCTCCTCTTCCTCTGACAGTTCCAGCAAAAGCCGGATTAATTCCGGATCCGGAACCGCCCCTTTGTTTTCCTGGCGATAGTAATCCGTAAACAACTCTTCCAGGCTCTTTTCCTTTCCCCCGTCGTCTTGGTTTTTCCAGTCCGGTTCCCCGGCTGAAATGGGGTGGATTTCCAAAATATCCTTTTTAAGCTCCCGCATCTGCCGGATCTCTTCTTCTGTGATATACCCCCGCTCCGTTTCAATTTCTAAATAAACCCAGGAATCCTCATGGCTGTGGATCCGGCACAGCTCCAGAGCTTCCTCCGGGCTTTTTCCATGCCAGACTTCAATGGGCTTATAAACCGGCAGCGGAATGGGGGTTATGGAGAACGGCTCCCCGGCCTTTCCCTCCGCCAGAATACACATTTTTGCAGTTTCCCCTTCGCTGCGGTGGTAGGGAAGAGGTGAGCCGCTGTAATAAGCCCGTTTTCCCGTGTGGGGAACTGCCTGAAATTTATGGACATGGCCCAGGGCAATATACTGGGCCCTTTGAGGCAGGCAGGAGCCATCCACCAAATAGGAACCGCCTAATTCCAGCCCTCGTTCAGAGCCGCCGGCTTTTGCGTCCATAGTAAACAAATGGGAGACTGCCAAATTAATGGTATCCTCCCTGTAGTTTTCCTCCAGCCTGGAAAAAAGCGCGTCGATCTTTTCGCCATAAGAGGCGGCCCTTTGGGCGCTGTCTTCCATTTCTCCGTAAATTACGTCGTTGAGCCTTTTTTCACTGGGGTAAGGCAGCAGCAAAACCACTGCCCTCTCCCCGTTCAGCTCGATTTCCACATATCCTTCTCCGGAACGGATCACCTGATGCTGCCCGTATATTCCGGGGGCGATAACCGTCTTTGGAAGGCCTGCCATTAAGATTCCATGCTCCATAGCCAAAGGTCCTGCGGCCACCAGCCGTTCCGGGCTGTCATGGTTTCCGGCAATTACCAGTACCAGCCGCTTTCCGCCCTCTGTAATGGTTTTCAGCGTTTGGTAAAACAGCCGCTCCGCCTCTGCCGGAGGGTTGGGATTGTCGTAAACGTCCCCTGCAATGATTACCAGATCCGCCTGCTCTCTCTTCGCTATCTCTGCAAAGTCCTTTAAAAAAGCCCTCTGTTCTTCCAGCCGGCTTCGCCCTTCAATGGTCTTTCCCAAATGCCAGTCCGCCGTATGTAATATTTTCATTTTCGTCTCCCGTCTTTCCTATTCCCTGACTCCGATTTTGGGGCAAATATCTTCCAGACAGCATTTATGGCAAAATGGCTTTGTCCGGGCTGTGCAGACTTCCCTTCCGTGAAAAACCAGGCGATGGCAGAAATCGCTGCCCTCTTCTCCCGGAATCAGCTTCCACAAAGCCATTTCCACCTTTTTCGGTTCTTTTTCATTTACCAGCCCCATTCGGTTGCACAGCCGGATACAGTGAGTATCCGTCACAATTGCCGGCTGGCCAAATACGTCCCCCATAATCAGATTGGCGCTTTTTCTCCCCACTCCGGGAAGCTTTAAAAGGGCGTTAAAATCATCAGGCACCTTGCCCTGGTACTGATCCCTCAAAATCCGCATACAGCCGCTGATGTCCCTGGCCTTGCTCTTTCCAAGGCCGCAGGGACGCACAATTTCTTCAATGTCAGAGACGTCAGCTTCCGCCAGGGCTTCCAGAGTAGGGTATTTTTCATATAGCACCTGGGTTACCACATTGACTCGGGCGTCTGTGCACTGGGCCGCCAGACGCACACTGACCAGAAGCTTCCATGCCTCGTTATAGTCCAAAGTGCATCCGGCGTCAGGATACTCTTCTTTTAGTCTTTCAATAATTTCCAGGGCCAGCTCTTCTTTTGTCATGCCGTCCTCCTTTTTTCCGCTGCTTCCAGCTTTTTAAACAGCCGCAGCAGCATAATTACAGCAGCAATGGCCAGAACGACCTCCGCCGTAAACTGGGCGTAGGCCAAACCGTACAGAGGGAACAGGGCGTTTAAAATATAGAGGGCCGGAATCTCCAGCACAACCTTTCTCATAATAGCAAAGGCCAGAGCTTCTTTTCCCATGCCTGTGGCCTGGAAAACGCCTACGGCAATAAAATCCACACACATAAAAGGAAGGCTCAGGCAGAAGCCTCTTAAAAACCGGGTTCCGTAGCCAATAATGGCCTCGTTGTTCATAAACAGACGAATCAAAATCCCCGCTCCAAAGAAATACAATGCAGAAACCGCAATAAGAAAGCTTAAAGCCGCTTTCATAGAAAATCCTAAAGACTGCTTCATTCTCTTATAATTTCCGCTGGCATAGGTATAACTGAGCAGCGGCATAATTCCCTGGGAAAGCCCCAGAGCCACATACAAAGGCACCATATTGATTTTCTGGGTAATTCCCATAGCCGCCACTGCGTCAGCCCCAAAAGCGGCGGTAAAATTGTTTAAAATAGTCATTCCCGTTACGTTTAAAAGATTCTGGATCGCCGCCGGGATTCCAACACCGCAGACTCCTAAAACAATGGTCTTTTTCATAGAAAGTTTACGGATATTGACACAGACAAAGGTACTCTTTCTCTTTACAAATAAAAGAACAAAGAAGTACAGGCAGGCCACGCAGTTACTGATAAAGGTAGCAAAACCTGCGCCCTCGGCGCCCATATTGAATCCCCAGGGCAGTATAAAAATGGGATCCAGAATAATGTTTAACAGACAGCCGCTCATAGTTCCGGCGCTGGCATGGAAAGCGGCTCCCTCAGCCCGCACCAGATAAGCCAAAACAACGTTTAAAATAGCCGGAGCTGCCCCGAAAGTTACCGTCCATTTCAGATAAGCCGCCGTAGACTCAGCCGTCTGGGCGTTAGCCCCCAGCACTACCAGAAGCGGCTGGCTGAAAATCGTATACAAAAGGGAAAATGCAATGCCGCTGAACAGAGCGCAGTAAAATCCAAAAACAGAACTCCTCTTTACCATGTCAAAGTCCTTGCGCCCCAAAGCGCGGCTCATCATACTGGAAGCGCCGACGCCGAACAAATTGTTGACCGCATTAAAGGCCAAAAGCACCGGAGCCGCCAGAGTAACCGCCGCGTTTTCCACGGGATTGTTTAACATACCTACGAAGTACGTATCCGCCATATTGTAGATTACCATAACCAGAGAACTGAGAATGGTGGGGATGGCCAACTGGGCGACTGCTTTCGGCACAGCCACTTTTTCAAATAGTTCTGTTTTTGAATTTGTATCCATTTTGTCTTCCTCCTGTTGCTTTTCTTTATGTTATTGCCGCATGGCTTTTACCGCTTTTATAATCAAAAAATTGGGCTTATGGATCTCCCTCCGGAGGCGGGGCATAGCTTTGAAATTCTCCTCCTCCGGAACCGGCTCCCTCATCTCCTGGATCCAAAAGCCGTTTCGCGCCAGTCCGTTTACAATTTGAGAAAACGTCCTGTGGTACTTTACAACGCCCTTTACAATCCAGTCTACTTGGCGTATCCCCGGCCTTCCGTAATCTGTCAGCCTGTAGTGGTCAGTCCCTTCTTCCTTCTCAATCCATTGAGGCCCGTCCAAAGGAGCCGTCGTCAGAGGATGTTCCTGGGAAAATACCAAAAGGCCGCCGTCCTTTAAACGTCCCGCCGCTTTTTTCAGAAGATCGTCATAATCCTTTATATAATGGAAAGCCAGAGAACTGACAATGACATCATATTGCTCTTTTAAGGTTTCCAAATCCTCCATGGCCATATTCAGATAAGAAATTGCCGGACCTCCGTTTTGCTCCCTGGCAATTTTTAACATCTTCTCCGAAATATCAATGCCTGTTATCCTATTGGCTCCCATCTCCTGGAAACGAAGGCAGTTTTCCCCGTAGCCGCAGCCTAAATCCAGCACGTCCAGCCCTGCCACGCTGCCAATCAGTTCAAAAAGGGCCGGCTTTTCCTCCCGGTTATTGGCGCTGTCAGAGTTGTCCCGAATTTTTCCGTACCCGGCGTAAAACTCCGGATTATCATAAATATTTTGTCTGGACATTCCCATTACCTCCAATCTCTGTCCCATATCTTTTTATTATATCACCCAAATTCCTGGCTCTCAACCAAATTTTTGTAATCATTCAGCATAGTTGAAAAAGTCAGGGGCTTCCGCGAATTTAGCAGATATGGTATAATATCCGCGTGAGCAATGAGCAGTGCGCGTACAAAAAAATGGCAAATGGGCTGCTTGCAGACCGATTTGCCGTTTATTGTACGCATAGGG
>CAMMNN010000071.1 GCA_946498245.1 uncultured Clostridium sp.
CACGCGACCTCTGCGTCCCGAACGCAGCGCTCTACCAAACTGAGCCACGCCTCGATACTGTAACCTTCGCTTTGCTGTTTCTTGCAACGCTCAGTCACAAGTGGTAGTATAATACAAAACTCAGAAACTGTCAATGGAAATTTTTCAAATTTTTTGTATAATTGATTACAACTCCCTCCGCCGGCTGTCAAAGTATACGAAATGATCAATGGCATCCAGAATGTCTCCAAAGTCTTCCCTGGGAGCCAGATCGATATAGCGCCGCAGAAGCTGCCGCTCTTCTTTTTTGTAGGGGCCGTAAAAAATATCGTAAAGGTTATGGCCCCGCAGATAGATCTTCACTTCCTCCATGTGCTCTTTTAAATCTGCTGCAGACTGGGGCTCCCGGCCCAATACCTCCGTCAGTTTCCGGCCGCTTTTCAACCGGTGAAGATATTCTGTCCACTTTTCCCATAAAATCTCGTAAAACTCTTCTTCACTTCCCAGGAGGCCCAATTGGGTCATAATCCGGGGATTGAGGAAATAGTTCTCAAAAGAGTAATATTTTAAAATCAGCACGTGTTCCGGCCGCACTCTCGGCAGCTTGTCGGCGTCTTCCCGGTTTCGTTCATCATAATACCGGCAAAGCTGTCCCTTTAATTCCTCCGGATCCTTCCCGTCCCCATCCCGGATCATCAAAAACTGATCTTTAATGTAGAGCTGGTTCATGTATTTTAAATTGGCATAGGTCTTAATGTTGGTACAGCTATTAGTAGTAATAATAGAAATCCGGGATAAGCGGCCCTCCTCGTCCGATATTTCAGAATAATACTTTTCCAGAAGAAGGGGCAGACGGCTTTTATCCTGTTTTCCTTCCACAAAGAACACAAAGCTGACATTCATTAAATCTCCTGCCCCGTATCCCAAATCGTCCAGAATCCGTCCAATGTCCGTTTTCTCACGAATCACAGAGCAGCAATCCCCGTCCAGAACCACCTGGCGGATCTGACGGCTGTTAAAGTTAAAAATCAGGTTGGGAGAATGGGTGTTAAAAATTACCTGATTCTTTTTGGAAAGGCGGTACAGGATTTCGCTGGCCACTTTCTGAAGCTGAGGGTGGAGAAACATCTCCGGGTATTCCATTAAAACGATACTTGGCATACGGTCCTCTTCTTCATTATAAGTTTCCAGAAGAGACAGCATATAGATGCTTTTCATGCCTCGGCTCATATTTTCAATAGGATTAAACCGGCCGCGCTCATCATTGTATATCTGAGCCTGCACTTTAAAAATCTGTTCCGGATTCCAGTTAAGACCGTAGGAAATCTCTTCCAGACCGCCGTTTTTATGAAAATTTTCATTGAGCCTGCGGGTAAAGCGGCTGAGGTTCATCTGGTACATCTTATATTCCATCAGCCGCGAGGTTTCCATCAGATTCAGATCCTCCGGCGTCTTCTGGTTAATAAGGCCAATGCACTGAAAACAGTGGCGGCAGGTTTTTGCGCCGTCAAAAATGCAGGAGGCCGCCCTCATTTCCTTTTTCATAACCTCCGCCTGAACCAGAAGCAAATCGCTTTGAAGCTGATCCATATTCCGCTCCGTATCAATATCATACAAGCGGGGCAACATTTCTTCTATGTATTTGTTGTGCTTCTTAATCCCGTCTCCCAGCCGCCTTTTTCCTTCCCGGTTAATGGTGCAGGTAAACCACAGGATATTCTCCTTTAAAGAGGGCAGACGCTTTTTTACCTCCTGCTCCCATAAGCTGTACCGCTTATAAGCGCTGACGGCTCCCCTGCGGTGCAGAAGGGCCAGATCCTCCGGCGCCAGTTCCAACTCTACCTCGATCTCTATATTCTGAAATTTCTCGTTAAAATCCTCCGGTCGGGCCTGACGGCTTCCCGTTACCATACGGATAGCGTCCAGCACAGAGGTCTTACCGGTGTTGTTTTTTCCTACCAGAATCAGGGCGTTTTCTATATCGTGGATTTCCATCTCTTCAATGGATTTAAAGTGGCGTATGGTAAGACTGGCAAACCTCATAAGCGTCTTCCTTTCTCCTCTCCTGCTTACACATAGTCAAACAGTGACAACTGATTGCTTTCCGGAAGTTCTCCAAGCAGTCCCAGATCCGCCATTAAATCGCAGATGGTTTTGCTGACTTTGGTGCGGTTGCGGAAGTCTTCTTTGGACAGGAATTTTCCGTCCTGGGTCGCGTCCACAATGCCGTCCGCCGCTTTCTCCCCCAGACCGTCAATGCTGCTGAGAGACGGCATCAGCTTCCCGTCGATAATCTGAAAATGGCGGGCCTTGGCCCGGTAAATGTCAATGGGGACAAATTCAAATCCTCTGGCGTACATTTCCTGGACAATTCTCATATCCCGCAGAGTATCCTGCTCCTTTTTAGAGAGAGTGTCCAGCCGTTTTTTATAGTCCGCCAGATGCGTCTCCAGCCGTTCCCTTCCCTGGCACATAAGCTCATAGGAAAAGCCGCTGGCACGGATACTGAAAAAGGCCGCGTAATAAGCCAGGGGATAAAATACCTTGCAGTAGGCAATGCGCCACGCCATCATAACGTAAGCCGCCGCATGAGCCTTGGGGAACATATATTTGATCTTTTTGCAGGACCAGATGTACCAGTCCGGCACGCCGTGCTTCGTCATTTCTTCTTCCCACTCCGGCTTTAAGCCCTTTCCCTTTCGCACGCTTTCCATAATAGTAAAGGCCAGACCCTCTTCCAGCCCCATGCCGATTAAGTAAACCATGATGTCGTCTCTGGTACAGATGGCCGTCTGAATGGTAGCTTTTCCTTCCTGGATCAGCGTCTGGGCATTTCCCAGCCACACGTCGGTTCCGTGGGCCAGACCCGCAATTCTGACTAAGTCGGAAAAGTATTTGGGCTGAGTATCGATTAACATCTGCATGGCGAAATCCGTTCCAAATTCCGGCACACCCAAAGCTCCCAGCTTACAGCCCCCAATGTCCTCCGGCGTGATCTTTAAGGCCGAGGTATTCTGGAAAAGAGACATAACCTCCTTACTGTCTAAGGGAATGTCCTTTACGGGATCCAGGCCCGTTAAATCCTGGAGCATACGAATCATGGTGGGATCATCATGTCCCAGAATGTCCAGCTTCAGCAGGTTGTGGTCAATGGAGTGGTAATCAAAATGGGTGGTAACCGTCATGGTCGTCATATCGTTGGCCGGGTGCTGGACAGGGGTAAAGGAATTGATCTCCTCCCCCAGAGGCAGCACAATAATGCCGCCAGGGTGCTGCCCCGTGGTTCTCCGCACTCCCACGCAGCCCTGGACAATGCGGTTAATCTCACAGTTTCGCTTCCTGGTGCCCCGTTCTTCGTAATACTTTTTCACATAGCCGTAAGCCGTTTTATCCGCCAGGGTACCAATGGTGCCTGCCCGGTAAGTTTGGCCTTTTCCAAAAATAACCTCCGTGTAATCATGGGCTTTGGACTGGTATTCTCCGGAGAAATTCAGGTCAATATCCGGCTCCTTGTCTCCCTTAAAGCCCAAAAAGGTTTCAAAGGGAATGTCAAAGCCGTCTTTTTTTAAAGGCGTCCCGCAGATGGGGCACTCCCTGTCCGGCATATCGCAGCCTGCCATTCCGGAGAATTTCTTTACTTCCTCGGAGTCGAAATCGCTGTAATGGCAGTTGGGGCAATAATAATGAGGACTTAAAGGGTTTACCTCCGTGATACCCGACATAGTAGCTACAAATGATGACCCGACGGATCCTCTGGAACCTACCAGGTATCCGTCCTCATTGGATTTCCATACCAGTTTCTGAGCAATGATGTACATAACGGCAAAGCCGTTGGAGATAATGGAATTTAGCTCTCTCTCCAGCCGTTCCACTACAATAGTAGGTAAATCCTCCCCATATATTTCGTGGGCCCTGTCGTAGCAGATCTTTCTCAGGGTTTCGTCGGAATTGGGAATCACCGGCGGGCACTTATCCGGCCGTACCGGTGCGATGGGTTCGCACATATCCGCAATTTTCCGCGTATTGGTAATCACGATCTCCTGGGCTTTATTGGGATCCAGGTAATCAAACTCTTTGAGCATTTCCTCTGTTGTCCGCAAATACAGCGGAGCCTGTTCGTCGCAGTCCTTAAATCCCTGGCCCGCCATAATAATCCGGCGGTAAACCTCGTCCTGGGGATCCAGGAAATGGACGTCGCAGGTAGCGCATACGGGCTTTCCAAACCGATCTCCCAGATCAATTATTTTTTTATTCAGGGCGATTAAGTCGTCCATAGACTTTACTGTGCTTTTTTCGTCCCGAAGCATGAAGCTGTTGTTTCCCAGAGGCTGAACCTCCAGATAATCGTAAAAGCTGACGATTCTGGAAATCTCCGTATCCGGCGCACTCCGCAGCAAAGCCTGATACAACTCTCCGGCTTCGCAGGCGGATCCGATAATCAGCCCTTCCCGGTACTTTGCAAGCTGGCTTTTGGGAATCCGGGGCCTTCTGGCAAAATAGGTCAGATGAGACATGGAAACCAGCTTGTACAGGTTAATCCGGCCCAGATCATTTTTAGCCAGAATAATAATATGGTAGGTAGGCAGCTTGCGGATGGCCTCTACTGACAGATCGCTTAAAGCATTGAGCTGATCCAGGGTTTCCAGCCCCATTTTTCTCAGCATCTTAATAAACTCCACAAAAATATCCGCCGTAGCACCGGCGTCGTCCACTGCCCGGTGGTGGTTTTCCAGGGAAACCCCCAGAGCCTTTGCCACCGTATCCAGCTTGTAACGGTTTAAATTGGGTAAAAGGTGGCGGGCCAAAGCTACGGTATCCAGCACAGTGGGGTTAAAGGGAAGCCCCAGAGTCTTTGCATTGTAAGAGATAAAGCCTACGTCAAAGCCTGCGTTGTGAGCCACTAAGACCGCGTCGCCGCAGAACTCTAAAAACTGAGGAAGGATCTGAGAAATGCCGGGATAAGGCAGTACCATGGCGTCATTAATGCCTGTAAGTTTTTCAATCTCAAAAGGAATAGGCACGTCGGGATTGACAAAGGTGCTGAAACGGTCCACAATAGCGCCGTCTGTTACCTTTACGGCTCCGATTTCAATAATTTTGTTTTTTTCCGCAGAAAATCCCGTGGTTTCAATGTCAAAAACCACGTAAGTATCCGAAAAAGACTGCCCTTTGGGATTGTCTACCAACTGTTTTAAATCATCTACCAGATAGCCTTCCACGCCGTAAAGGACTTTAAAGGAATCTCCTTTGTCCAGAGCGTGATTTGCGTCGGGAAAAGCCTGGACACAGCCGTGATCCGTAATGGCAATGGCAGGCATTCCCCACTTTTTCGCCCTTTTAATAATGTCCTTAACCTCGGAAACACCGTCCATATCGCTCATTTTGGTGTGGCAGTGAAGCTCTACCCGCTTTTCCAGGCTTTTATCCATTCGTTTGGAGGAAAAATCCTCGCATTTTTTTATCCCCATTACGGATCCCAGGGTCAGCTCCCCGTCGAATTTGTCAATGGTGGTAACTCCCCGGATTTTAATAAAATTGCCTAACACCACCGCATTATTTAAGTCTTCCAGCATCTCCTCTTTGGCAAACATTTTTACGGTAATGCTGTCGGTAAAATCCGTAATATCAAAGATTAAAATGGTCTTGCCGCTGCGAAGCTCCCGGCTGTCCTTGGCAATAATTTTCCCTCTGAGGATTACTTCTCCTATCTCCCCGTCAATCTTATCGATTTCTGTAAATTCATCTTCAAAATCCCTGCCAAACAGTACATCGGGGTTGTCTGATCTCCGGGAATAAGTTTTTCGCCCTTCCGCCGCTTTTCCTTCCCCTGAGGCGGCAGGCTGTTCCTTTTTGCCTCCCTGGGCGGCCGGAGCAGGCTGCCTCTTTTTCGGCGGCGCCGGCTCCGGTTTTTCCGGCCTCTTATCTTCCTCAAAGGGAACCTGGATTTCTTCTATGAGCCTTTCCTCCAGCCGTTTTCTAATCTGGCTTTCCTTTGGCGGAATATAAACAAAACGGATCTCCACCGGCAGTCCGCATCTTTCATGGAAAATCTTTTCCAGTATGCGCTTTAACTCTCCGGCCTTTTCTTTGGAAACCATAGTGTCTTCCACTGTCATTTCCATTAAATCCGGTTCCGGAAAGGAGATCTCCGCTTTGCGGAAAATACTGTACTCAATAATGCTGTAATGCTTCAGCTCTAAAAGCAGGCTGTCCTTGTAAACCTGCAGCAGCTTCTGAGGCGTATACTGGCCGGAAAGAGTATAGCGCTCGATGATTTTAATGGTTAATTCTTTATCAGGAAAAAGCTGCTGTTTGATTCCGGTTTCCAAGTCGTAGACATTTTTCTTGTGAATGAGCCTGGGGCTTTGCAAATAAATGCGAAGAGAGCTTCTATCTCTGGCGGCTGAAACCTTCTCTACCTGAACCAGATTTAAAAGCTCCTGAAGCTGAGGCGCAATATTTAATTGGGGAAACACTTCAAAAAACGGTTTCGCCATAGTTATGGTCATGCCTCCTGTCTTATGCCTGACGGTATTTCTGCAATTCTTCTCTGAGAGCCGGTAAAAGCTCATTCTCCGGCAGTTTCCGGATAATCTCGCCTTTTTTGATCAAAAGGCCGTTTCCTACGCCTCCGGCGATTCCCAGATCCGCTTCTCTGGCCTCACCCGGGCCGTTGACAACGCAGCCCATAACGGCTACCTTCAGATCCAAATCGTCAAATTCAGCCGCCATGGTTTCTACCTCATTGGCTAAGGCAATCAGATCAATCTGAGTACGGCCGCAGGTGGGGCAGGAAACTACTTCTATTCCGCCTTTTCTCAAACCCAAAGTCTTGAGAATCATTTTGGCGCTTTTTACTTCTTCCACAGGGTCGCCAGTAAGGGAAACCCGGATAGTATCGCCGATTCCTTCATTGAGAATAATCCCTAATCCCACGGCAGATTTAATGTTGCCGGAGGTCAGAGTTCCCGCTTCCGTAATTCCCACGTGAAGGGGATAATTCGTGCGCTTTGCTATGAGTTCATGGGCCTGGACGCACATCATCACGTCAGAGGATTTTATACTGATCACCAGATTGTCATACCCCAATTCCTCGATCATTCTCACTTTGTCCAGGGCGCTTTCCACAATGGCCTCCGCCGTCACCTGGCCGTATTTTTCCAAAAGGGGCTTTTCCAGGGAACCGCTGTTGACGCCTACCCGAATGGGAACACCGTACTCTCTGGCTTTCTCCACAACAGCCTGAACCCGTTCTCTGGAACCGATATTTCCCGGATTGATGCGGATTTTATCCGCCCCGCTTTCCATGGCCGCAATGGCCAGACGGTAATCAAAATGTATATCCGCCACCAGGGGGATATGAATCGCCTTTTTTATATTCCTGACAGCGGCGGCGGCCTCCATAGTGGGGACAGCTACCCGGATAATGTCGCAGCCAGCCTGCTCCAGACGCAAAATCTGCTCAACGGTGCTCTTCCAATCTTCTGTTTTTGTATTGCACATGGACTGGATCAGTATGGGGCTCCCCCCGCCAATTTCCCGGTTTCCAATCCTGACTTTTCTCGTATCCCTTCTCTTCATTGTGTCCCTCCATTATATCAGGCTCTTAATGTCATGGAACAAAACAAATACCATAAAAACCATTAAGAGCGCCATTCCTATGGCATGGATCATTCCTTCTTTTTCCTGATCCAAAGGTTTTCGCCTCAGTGCCTCTATGAAAAGGAAAAAGAGCCGTCCTCCGTCCAGTCCCGGAATCGGCAGCAGATTGATAATTGCCAGATTTGCGCCGATCATAACGCTTAGGTTCATAAGATTTAACATTACGACTTCAAAGCCGTACTGTCTGGCTTCTCCTACGGTTTCGCTGACTACAGAAACAATTTTTACAGGTCCGGAAACATCATCAGCGCTTACCTGGCCTCTTACCAGCATTCCCAGGCTCATAATGGTTGCCTTAACCTGGTATTTTATATTGTAAATGCCGTATCGCACAGTTTCTCCTATTCCCTGGGCGGGCACATATCCCGGAAAAAATACGCCCATCAAATAGCTTCCGCTGTCAGCCGAATACTCCGGCGTCACAACGCTGCTGAGGGTTTCGTACCCGCCCTCTGCAGGCCGTTCCCACTGGAGCGTTACGGGAGCCGCCGGATTTGTAAAGCGGTACAGTTCAATATCCCGGTAATCTTCCACCGGCTTTCCGTTCAGACGGGTAATCCTGTCGCCTGCCTGAAGTCCGGCTTCCCAGGCAGGGCTGCCTTCCTCCACCGACACCACCTCAGCCGACATATAACCCGCCCGGGCCACTACAAACAATGCGCACAGGAAAGCAAAGAGAATATTAAAAACCGGGCCTGCCGCTACGGTGACAATTCTGGCCCATACCGGCTTGCTGCTAAAGCCCCTCCTCTCCGCTTCTTCTTTGGAAAGTCCCTGAGGCGCCATTCCGGAATCCTCCGCCCCCTCAAACTCATTGAGCATCAGACAAGAGCCGCCCAACGGAATGGCCTTTAAGGAATACCGTGTCTCCCCTTTCTGAAAGCTTAGCAACCTGGGGCCAAAGCCCACGGAAAATTCCAGAACGTAAATTCCATTGGATTTTGCTGCAATAAAATGTCCAAATTCATGTACCAGGATCAAGATCCCGAACATGAGGATAGCCGCTGCCAGATTCAGCAATCTACCACCTGCTTTCTATATATTCGTAAGTTTCTTTTTCCGTCTGTAGGATTTCCTCAACTCCGGGATTTTCTATCACTTTATGGGCTTCCATAGCCCCTTCAATCATATCGGTAATGGTCAGATACGAAATCTCTCCCCGCAAAAACCGGCTCACTGCCAGCTCATTGGCTGCATTAAAGACAGTGGGGAGAGAACCTCCCGTCCTTCCTGCCTGGTAAGCCAGGGCAAGGCCCCGGAAGTTTTCCGGATCCGGCGTTTCAAAGGTGATTTGGGACAATTTCGTAAAATCCAGCCGTTTTCCAGGCAAAAACCGCCGTTTCGGATAGTACAGGGCATACTGGATAGGAAGCTTCATATCCGGCGTCCCTAGCTGTGCCATAACTGCCCCGTCTTCAAATTCTACCATAGAGTGAATAATGCTCTGGGGCTGGATTACCACCTGAATCTGATCCATTTCCACTCCAAAAAGCCATTTTGCCTCCATAACTTCCAGCCCTTTATTGACCATGGTGGAAGAATCAATGGTGATCTTTTTTCCCATGGCCCAATTAGGGTGCTTTAAAGCATCCTCCGCCCTTACGGTTTTCATCTGCTCCCTGGTCCAGCCCCGGAAAGGCCCGCCGGAAGCCGTAAGGAGGATCTTATGAATGGAATTTTCTCTTTCTCCGGAAAGACACTGAAAAATAGCGGAATGCTCACTGTCCACCGGAAGCAGGCTCACGCCCTTTTCCTTTGCCAGCGGCATAATGAGATGGCCTGCCGTTACCAGAGTTTCCTTATTGGCCAGAGCAATGTCCTTTCCCGCTTCTATGGCCGCAATGGTAGGCCGGATCCCTATCATCCCCACAACAGCCGTAACCACAATCTCAGCCTCCGGCTCCGTCGCCGCTTCCATAAGGCCTTCCATGCCGCATACAATGGAAACGTCTATATCCCCTACCAACTGCCGCAGCTCCGAAGCCTTCCCAGCATCATAAATACAGGCGATTTTGGGAGAAAATTCCCGTATCTGGGCCGCCAGGGCTTCCACATTGCTGCCGGCTGCCAGAGCCGTTACCCGAATGTCCCCCTGTTCCCTTACGACTTCTAGCGTCTGGGTTCCAATAGAGCCTGTAGATCCCAGGATCGATATTGTTTTCATCTCTCTTTCTCCTTTCCGTCAGCGCAGCAGAGTTACCGCAAAGAAAATAGCCGGGGCCGTAAAAATCATACTGTCAAAGCGATCCAGGATCCCGCCGTGGCCGGGAATCAAATGGCCGTAGTCCTTTACGTCATGGTTTCTTTTTATAGCCGAAGCCGCCAGATCCCCCACCTGGGAAATCACCGCCGCAACTGCGCAGGCCAGGGCGCAGGCTAACTGCGGATTTTCCACATTCATCATACTGTCCTGGAAAATCACAGCGTACAAAAGGCCCAGGAGCATGGCTCCCACAACGCCTCCCACTGCCCCTTCCACAGACTTTTTTGGACTTAATACGGGAGCCAGCCGGTGTTTTCCAAAAAGCATTCCCACACAGTAAGCACAGGTATCGCAGCCCCAGGAGCTGATAAAAATCAGCCATACCAGATAAGCGCCGTCATCCATCTGGCGGGTTTGATACAGATAAGACAGCATCACCGGCACGTAAAGAAGACCGAAAACCGCCCCTGTCACTTCCTCTGTGCGGTATTTCGGAAAGGTAAAAACGTAGATTGCCATGCAAACCATCAAAAAGGCAATAAAGACCAGCATAATATGAGTGCTGTCGGAAAAGCGGAGAAAAGCAAAATACGCCGCAGCGGCTATATAGCCGGCAATTCCCATAGGCTTATCCTGGATTTTCAGGACGCGGTACAGTTCAAACAGGCCAATGAGGGAAATTACCACGTCAGCCGCCCACAGTGCGTCTCCTCCGGTTATGACGAAAAACAGCGCCAAAAGAACCAAAATGATTCCGCTGATGAGCCGAGTCCAAAACATATTAACTCCTTTCCCGCTATTTGGCGCCGCCGAACCGTCTTTCTCTTTTATTGTACGCAGCAATAGCTTTTTCTAATTCCTCCCGGTTAAAATCCG
>CAMMNN010000072.1 GCA_946498245.1 uncultured Clostridium sp.
CCCTGATATACTTCTCAATGGTAAGGCCGCTTTTTTCTTCCTTCATCAGCCATAAGCTGTAATTTTCCAATTCTTCCCTGTTCCGCTTTGATTCCGTTTCCATTATAAACATTCTCCTTCTCTTCTCGTTTTTGCCGTTCCGTCCGGCAGTTTTATTATATGCACTTTTCTTAAATAAAAAAGTATCCCTTGCGGCGGGCTTTCCTAGCAAATGAAAAGAAGCCCGGAAATTATAGAAATTTCTGAGCTTCCTTTGGTACTTTATCAGGTTTTGGTTATTTTAGTTCCGGCCAAAATTCTTTGTTGGCTTCTATTAATTCATCTAAAATCTTTTTTGCTGTTTCTGCATCGGGAACAGTTTTAGACAGGGTGATGGCCTGCCAAAGCTTTTGATAGCTGTGTTCTATCCAGGCTTCTACTACCAGCTTTTCTACTGCTGCCTGCTGTTCCATCAATCCCTTCTGGAATGTCGGGATTTTGCCCTGGCTGATTTTTTCGTACCCGTTCTTTCCCACCAGACAGGGAATCTCCACCATGGCCTCGGGATGGAAATTTTCAATAGCCCCTTCATTGGGGACAATCAGAAGCATACGCTCCATGGTATTGCGGGACAATGCTTCCGCCAGATCCACAATATAACTGGCATGGGCGTCAGAGTGCAGGCTGCAGCCCTCTGCGGTGCCTGCGGCGATGATTCTCCGGCATTCTGTAAAGACCGTTTTTTCCCGTCCGTCCATGACTTCATTGGCCCGCGTATATTCCGGATTGCTGTGTCTGACTACCTGAGTCGGATACAGGTAGTATTTCAGGTATGTATTGGGAATGGTATCCGGATCCAGGGCGTAAACGTCCTTTGCCATACGGAATGTCTCCATCCAGCTTTCCTCCGCCCCTCCCTTCTGGCAAATTCCATCCAAATACCCGCTTTCTCTCATATGTCTCTTGATTTCCGGCATCAGATCCCGCCCGTCCTTGTGACGGATACTGGTCCACCATCCAAAATGATTCAGGCCAAAATAGCTCACTACCATTTCTTTCCGGGACGTTAGGCCGCACATGGCAGCCATTTTTTCTTCCAAATCCACCGGCATATCGCAGATATTTAAAATCCGTGAGTTAGGACGCAGCCTTCTTGTGGCCTCTGCAACAATAGCCGCCGGATTAGAATAGTTTAACATCCACGCGTTGGGACTGTAGGTTTCCATATAATCCAGGATTTCCAGCACTCCGCCTATAGAGCGCATTCCATAAGCAATTCCTCCGGGACCGCAGGTTTCCTGGCCCAGTACGCCGTATTTCAGAGGTATCTTTTCATCCTTTTCCCGCATGGCGTACTTCCCCACCCGGATGTGGGCCATAACAAAATCTACATCTTCAAAAGCCTCCCTGGGGTCAGTGGTATAGACAAAGCGGATTTCCGGAGCGTGTTCCCCCAGATAAATGCCGCAGGCCTCCCCTATGATCTTCTGCCTCTCCCCGTCATTGTCATAGAGTTTAATCTGGCCAACGGGAAAACGGCTGCGGTGTTCCAGCAGCATCAGCACAATTCCCGGAGTAAAGGTGCTGCCGCCCCCTGCAATTGCAACGGAGTATTTCTTTTCATCCATAAATTTCCTCCTATACATCAGTATAATTTTCCAAATGAAGGTTTTTTCTGTTTACGTAGGTAAAGTAAAGCATATCAATGAGAAATAAAATGGCGATTCTCGAAGTTGTGGAAATACGCATATGGTTCGGTTCTGTAGAATGGATGTAAACCGTCAGATCGCATTCCCCTTCCAGATGGCGGTTGCCGTCGCAGGTCCACAGAATCACCTTTGCTCCTTTTTGTCGGGCCAGCTTCAGATTATCCATGGTAGCCGCCGTCGTTCCGGAATAACAGAACACGATAACCAGAGAATTTTCATCCGTATTTTTGATGGCGAACTTCTGTACCATAATATCGTCAATGGCGCGGCATTTCAGCCCGATCCGCCCGAAACGGATTTCAAAGTCTTTTGCCATAAGGTAGCTGGTTCCAAGGCCGATAAGTATAATCTCCTTTGCCTGCTCTAAAAGTTCCAGAAAGCGCTCCTGCTTCTCCTTTTTAAATAATTTTACGCTTATTTTGCAGGCATCCTCAATCATCTGGTAATATACG
This sequence comes from uncultured Clostridium sp., assembly GCA_946498245.1. Lineage (GTDB taxonomy): Bacteria > Bacillota > Clostridia > Lachnospirales > Lachnospiraceae > UMGS1370. The sequence goes on from CAMMNN010000072.1 coordinate 2,141, forward strand.
GGATTTTCCCTGCACTGGTACAGATCCGTTTCAAACTGCCGTCTGTCCCTCTGCAGTTCGTTAGTAAGATGGTATTTTAAATCCCCAAAGCCGTCAAAGCCCAGATTCTGGCAGAACCGTACCACTGTAGCGCTGGAAACGTGGCACTCCTTTCCAATATCCTTTAGTTTCAGCCCGTCGTAGTGTTTTCTTTCCAGCAAATACCGGGCAATTAAGGTATACGACGCGTTTTTTCCTTTCTGCACTTCTTCCAGTTTGTCTTTTAAGCTCATGCCATTTCCTTTCCAGTGTGATTGCTTCCCCTTAACGAATAGCCGACTCCAATTGCTCCGCCCGGGTCACTGTAGGACTCAGGCCGTCCTTTCGGTTTAATTTATAATGTCCCATATACTCTTTGGCTGTCATAATTCGATCCCCAGTGGCTTTTCTCCACTCTTCCAGCCTTCGTCTCATTTCCGCAATTATCTCCTGATATTCCGGCCGCTGGGCCATATTGTCTTTTTCCCCGGGATCAAAGTAGAGATCAAACAGCCATTCCTGGGCCTTCTCCTTTTCTCTCCATCCCGCCTTTACCAGAAAATCTTTCAGGCAGGAATCGTCGCAGTTGGTCATATTGTACTTTTTCCAATCATTGTCGTAATACCGGATGTACTTATACCGCTCTGTCCGGATACATCTGGCCGGTTCATAAGCAGTATGAAAATTGATTTCTGCAAAAACGTCTTCCCGCAGAGTCTCTCTGCTCCCTGCAAAAACAGGCATTAATGAGACTCCTGACAGATATTCCGGCGGTTTCAGCCCTTCCGCCTCGCATAAGGTGGGAAAGACATCCACATGGGAAACCAGGCCGTTGTACCATTTTCCATGAGAATCCGGGTAATCCGGCATCCGGATCATCAGAGAGATTCCTATCCCGGCGTCTGTAAGGGTACACTTTGCAAAGGGATTAGCCAAACCGTGATCTGTAGTGGAGATAATAATAGTGTTGTCGTACAGGCCCGATTCCTTTAAGGCTTTTATGACCGTATGAAAGTTTTCATCAAAAAGCTGCAGAGAGCGGTACAGGCCTGCCGTGTCTTCTCTGGCCTCCCCGGTATCGTATACTCCGCCGGGAAGCTCTATCTCATCAGGATTCCATTCAGGATCCCCTTTCTTTCCGGCTCCCTCTTCCTGAGCCGGATAAGGCCGGTGTGTGTGAAACATTCCATAGGAGAGAAAGAAAGGCCTCTCCCCCTCATAAGCCCGCAGATACCGGGCTGCACGCTGGGCGTTTTCTTCATCCGCCTTTATTCTATCCGGAACGCCGGCCTCTTCTTTTGTATAGGAAAGATCCCTCTCATATCCAAGATGCTTAGAGTACTTTTTTGACGCTTCTGTATAGTCATAATTTTTTTCTTCGTGCTGAACCCCGCACAAAACGGTTTCAAATCCATTGGCTTTTAAAAAGGAAGCCAGATGTTCTCCGGGGTTTTTAATGGAAAATCCTCTGTGGGCCAATCCCTGAAGTCCGTTTTCATGGGGATAGCGGCCTGTCAGCAGCGCTCCTCTGCTGGGGGAACAGGTAGGGGAGGCGCAAAAGGCATTGCGGAATACCACGGCTTCTTTTGCAAATTCTTTTAAATGGGGCGTAGGGACGTTTTTTCCGTAAACGCTTGTAAAGCGGCCGGTATCGTGAGTGTGGATATATAAAATGTTTTTCATGAGTCCTTTCCTTCTCTTTCCAGGATTTCATTTACTGTGCCCCGGATAAAGGGGGCGTTCATTCCCACGATTACCTGAACGGCATTTCCGGCTTTGACAACGCCGTGGGCTCCAATTCCCTTAAAGTATTCATTGCCCTCTACTTTATCCCCTTCCTTTACCGCCACTCTCAGCCTGGTCATGCAGTTTGCAACGCTTTCGATATTATCTCCTCCGCCTAAGCCTTCTATAATCTGCCGTGCAAAGGCTTCCTTCTCTTTTGCCTTATCTTCCTTTTTTCTGCCTGTTTTGGCTTTGTACTCCGCCTTTGTCTTTAAAGATACCTGTGTATCCTCCTTTTCCCGTCCCGGCGTCTGTAAATCAAATTTTAATATTACGGTACGGAAAACTACAAACCAGATCCCTGTAAAAACCAGTCCTATGAGAATATGGATTACGTAAGTCTGCCAGTGATTCAGCCACAAAGGAAAATAGTTCAGGGTGGCCCAGTCTATGATTCCCCCTCCAAAGTTTCCTACCAGTCCTGCCATGTGGGATACTACCATAAGGCAGGCGGAAAGTATAGCATGGATTACGAAAAGACCGGGAGCTACAAAGAGGAAGGTATATTCCAGAGGTTCTGTAATTCCGGCTATAATAGACGCTAAAGTTGCCGGGATTAGCAGGCCTGCCACGGCCTTTTTCTTTTCTGGTTTTGCCGTGCTGTAAAGAGCCAGAGCAGCTCCCGTAATTCCAAAAACTTTTACCAATCCTTTCAGGCCATATCCGCCTGCCGGGAAGAGTTCGCTTAACGGAAGGGATGACTGGGCAAATTCTCCTAAATGCTGGGCCCAGTAAGCCACTGTGCCGCCGTCTACCAGCAGACTGTCAAATTCCAGAGGAGCGTACACAAAATGGTGCATTCCGAAAGGCAGCAGCAGCTTTAGCAGCAGGCCAAACAGCCACAGCCCAAAGTTTCCTGAAGATACCAGCAAATTCTGCATAGCATAGATGCCGTGCTGGATCACAGGCCATACCACTACAAATACTCCGGCTAAGACCAGCATAACGGCAAAGCCAATCATAGCAATGATGCAGGATCCTCTGAATATAGCAAGACATTCGGGAAGCTCTGTGTCGTAAAACCGGTTGTGAATCCACACAGTAATGCCGGATACGATAATTGCCCCGAACATTCCCATGTCCAAGGTCCTGATGCCCGCCACAGTAGCCAAACCGCTGTCCCTGGCAGTGGAAGCCAGATCGATCCCCACAGAAGGGCCCCAAAAAGCCAGAATCTGATTGATAAAATAGTGAAAGGTCAGGTATAAAACCAACGCCTCCATGGCGCAGCGGGCCTGCTCTTTTTTTGCCAGACCAATAGGAAGGCCCACCACAAACAGCAGGGGCATCTGGTTAAAGACCGTATAGCCCCCCTGCTCCACAATCTTCCAAAACTGATACCACAGGCTTCCCTCCGCAGCCAGAGAGCCAAATATCATCTCGTTTTTAAACAAGACGGAAATGCCAACCATCATCCCCGAAAACGCAAACAGTAAAACGGGAGCCAGCATTGCCCCGCCAAATCGTTGTAGTTTCTGCATCATTTCCCTGTTCCCTCTTTCCTGTAATTTTTTTCGACGACCGGTCTGTTTCGATGACTAAATTATATATTTTTTATAGTTTTATTACAATATTTTCAGCTTATTTAGACATTTTTTCCATATAATGAAACTTTTTTCATGTATACCAGTCAAGAAGCAGGAAAAAGCCCGCAGCCATAGATTCTGACTGCGGACTTTTCCTGCAAAAGACAACTTCTATTTATTCTTCTATAAATTCTTTAAATTGGCGGGCCGGTCCTCCGCATACAGGGCAGCGATCCGGAATGGAATCTCCATACAACACATAACCGCATATGGGGCAGACGTAAATCTTTTCCTCGGAAAACTCCTCCATATGGGCGGCTTTGGACAGCAGCTCCCCATGGATCTTCTCTGCGGCTGCCGCAGACTCATAGGCCTCCTTAGAGAGCGGAGCGCACTTCTCCCCGGCATAATCAGCCATAATTTTGTATAGCTGCTGATATTCAAAGGTTTCTCCCTGAATAAAGGCATCTATGGAATCCAGAAAAGCGGCGGGTTTTTCCAGTACGGAATAAAAATTCCGGGCATGGTAGTATTCAGACGCTGCCAGAGCCTCAAAAAGAACTGCTATCCGGTTCATTCCCCGCCTTCTGGCCCGATCCGCAAAGGTAAGATACTTCAAATGGGCCATTAATTCTCCCTTTACCGTTTCTTCCAGCTTTTCCTTCAGAACCCAGTCTTTCCTTTCTGTTTCATAGGAACCATGAGGAAGATCCTGAAATCTCCACAGCAGTCGGCCATTTTCCATATAAAAGTGAACCATATGGTGATTGACATCACAGGCCCGAATCTCCTCCGACACATCTTCTATCATGGCTCCGCCTCCTCCGCTGCAGATAAGGGGAATCCCATCTTTCTCATCTACAAAACGGGAATGGACATGGCCGCACACCAGATATGCCACTTTTTCTTTCCAAGGCAGAAAAGCTTCCTTCAGCCGAGCATACTCTTCCTCAGAAACAGAGTTTCGAATGAAACGGTTGGGAACCGGAATATGGAATGCAATGACCGCCTGGGTCACCTCCTCCATTGCCAGGATTTCCGACAGCAAAGCCAGCCCCTCTTCTTCAAATTTTCTCTGAGCATTGTCCAGCACAATAACGGCAAAGCCGTCTGCCAGAATCCCGTAATTGGAAAAGCCGTAATACTCTTCATAAGCCCCGGTGTCATGATTCCCGCGCAGTACGTAAATATCATTTTCCGCAACGATTTCCGTCAATTGATTCACCATCTCATAGTATCGTCTGGTCCCAATAGGAACCAAATCCCCGGCTATCAAAGTAATATCGTCTTTTGCCGATTCTTCCAAAGCCCCCGCATAAACTTTCATATTATAGGTTCCCAGGCCGTCGCAGCCCGGATCCCCAATTACTCCGAAAGAGCGTACCTGAGGAAGACGAATCAGAGTTTGGGACACGGTTTGAATCCTTTTCTGCATCATGTTTTGCTTCTTCTCCTTTTTTGTCATAACAGGTTATTGGTCTGCCACAGCGCAATCCCTGCGCTGCATTTTCGTTTTCCGGGGCGCATTTCCCAGAAAACAAAAAGAGCCCTCAGGTTTTCTGACGACTCTTTTTCAAAGAACACGTATTCTCAGCGTTTCTTTCATTACGGGTTGGAAATTATTCCTCTACCTTTACGATCTCCCGCTTATTATAGGATCCGCAAGCGCGGCAAACCCTATGGGGCATCATCAAAGCGCCGCATTTGCTGCACTTTACCAGGTTCGGAGCGCTCATTTTCCAATTTGCTCTCCGGCTGTCTCTTCTCGCTTTGGAAGATTTATTTTTAGGGCAGATAGACATAGTTTACACCTCCTTAAACCGTTTGGTCTACGCAACCACTTCGTCAAATTCATAAGCGTATCAACTTGCTTCTGCTGATACGCACCTCTGCTATTATACACAGAGGTTCAAAATTTGTCAATAAAATTTTCGGAATTGCTCGCAAAATATGTAACAGTTCAGCCATGCAGATACATACGGCATAACTGAACTGTTACCGGAATTTTATCCCTGCCAATTTTTAAAAATATCCTGTATCGCCGCCATGCGGGGATCCTTCCCCTGGGGCACGCAACTGCAGGTTTCACGGTTTAAGTTTGCGCCACATTGGTTACAGATCCCTTTGCAGTCTTCCCGGCAGAGAACCTTTGATGGGAAATTTAAAATCAGTTCGCTGCGGGCCAAACCGTCTACATCCAGATCGCTGCCAAAGACATACGGCTGCTCGTCCAGCTCTGCCGCCCGCTCTTCTTCATCCAGATTGAAGTCCAGTTCCTGGCTGACCGGCAGTTCAAAAGGAACTGTCACCGGATCCAGGCAACGGGAACACGGCACCATCAAACTCAGGCGTATTTCCCCTTCTATCTGAACACGGCGTTCTCCCAGACTGGTTGCCGTAAGATTCACCGGCTCTTTTTTCACAACCTGATATTCTTCTCCTGAGAAGGAGAATGTTTCCATCTCCAGCTCAGGAGTGTAGCTTCTGGTTTTTCCTTTTGCAGAAAACAGTTCGGATACGTTTATCAGCATAAAAACTCCCAGTTTACCCTTCTACTAATTCCAACGTCTCTCTGGCAATTGCCAACTCTTCATTGGTGGGGATCAGCATTACTTTTACTTTGGAGTCCGGGGTAGAGATTACTTTCATTTCACCTCTTACGCTATTTGCTTCATCGTCAATTTCAACACCCAGGTAGCCCAGATAGCTGCAGATGTCTTTTCTGGCGGTAGCGTCATTTTCCCCTACGCCTGCGGTAAAGGCAATGGCGTCTACGCCGTTCATAGCTGCGGTGTAAGCCCCGATATATTTGGCCACACGGTATTTAAACGCGTCCAGAGCCACTTCAGCAAGATGATTGCCTTCTGCAGCCGCCTTGCCAATATCTCTGAAATCGCTGGAAACGCCGCCGCTCATACCCAGTACGCCGGACTTTTTATTTAAAATGTTTAATACCTCGTTGACATCCTTGCCTTCGTGGTTGCAGATGAACTGTACGGCAGCCGGATCAATGTCGCCGCTTCTGGTTCCCATAATCAAACCTTCCAATGGAGTTAAGCCCATGCTGGTATCAACGCATTTTCCTCCTACAGAAGCGGATACGCTGGCTCCATTTCCCAGATGGCAGACAATTACTTTGCCCTTCTCCGGATCCAGACCGCCGAACTTTAAGGCCTCACCGGATACGAATTTGTGGCTGGTACCATGGAAGCCGTATCTGCGGATTCCGTATTTCTCCAGATACTCATGAGGAATGGCGTAGGTGTATGCCTTCTCCGGCATTGCCATACCGAAAGCAGTATCAAATACCGCTACGTTGGGCTTTCCGGGAAGAGCCGCCTCACACGCCTCTATACCGATTAAGTTGGCCGGGTTATGCAGAGGGCCTAAGTCAAAGCAGTCGCGGATTACTTTCTTCACATCTTCATTTACAATGATGGAATCGCTGTAAACGGTTCCGCCGTGCAGAACTCTGTGTCCTACTGCGGAAATCTCATCTGCGCTGGAAATTACGCCGTGCTCAGCATCCATCAGAGCATCCATAACGAGCTGTACAGCCACCTTATGATCCGGCATGGGTTTTTCTACTACGAAATCGGCTTTTCCTGCCGGCTTATGAGTCAGCTTAGAACCTTCAATACTAATTCTTTCGCACAGGCCCTTTGCCAGTACGCTTTCATTTTCCATATCAATTAACTGATACTTTAAGGAAGAGCTTCCGCAGTTAATTACTAAAATCTTCATGGTACGATTCTTCTCCTTTAAGATTGATTATTTTACGATTTCTCCGAATACTTCTCTGCCGCAGCCTGCTGCATTGGACTCGTCCGTATCAATGTGCATAGCCAGAGCAAATTTCGGACTTACGCGTACTACTACATCGCCAAAAATCAGGCTTCTGTCTTCCGTGTCAATCTTAACGGATACTACTTCTTTGTCCTGTACTCCCAGAGCCTCTGCGTCTTCCGGAGTCGCATGGATGTGGCGTTTTGCAATGATTACGCCCTCCTTCAGCTCTACTTCGCCGCAGGGTCCTACCAGTTTGCAGGCGCCGCTTCCCGCTACGTCGCCGGATTCCCGGATGGGAGCCGTTACGCCGATGGAACGGGCGTCAGTCAGAGAAAGTTCAACCTGATCTGCGCTTCTTACAGGTCCTAAAATAGAAACTCTCTCCAGAGATTTCTTGGGGCCCACTACAGTTACTCTTTCCTCACAGGCATACTGTCCCGGCTGAGATAAATCTTTCTTATGGGTCAGTTCGTGGCCCTTTCCAAAAAGGATCTCTAAAGATTCCTGAGTTACGTGCACGTGACGCGCAGATGTTTCAACAATGAATTTCATGATACTTATTCTCTCCTCACTGAATATAATTTAATCAACAGCAACACTTGTTTGATTCTAATCATATTTTAGGCGCAAAGTCACAATTTTTCAAGTACCTTACCGCCGTACTTTGCATTTTTTGCTAAACAAAAATCAAATCTTCTCAAATCGGTCCACATCTGTAACAAAGATGGTAGCTCCGCCGATCTCTACGTTCATAGGCATGGTTCCGTAGTTTACCATAGCGGTTCCGGACATATAGGGAACATTTACCGTAATCCTCTGATGCTTTCCGCATTCCTTTTTTATAATATCGATTACCTTATCTACATTTTTATCTTCCGTACCAATTAAAAGAGTCGTGTTTCCTTTTTTCAGAAACCCTCCTGTAGTAGAAAGCCTGGTAATGCTAAACTGGTTTTTTGTTAATTCGGCAACTACATCATCCTCATTGTCGGTTCTGATAATCGCGTATACTAATTTCATAGAAAATACCTCCTATCCTGATTTTGGAGTTTATTGCCCTGTCCGCAGTGCGGCCATGGCAGCCTCCGGCGGAATTTAGCACCCGGATTTCTGCGGTAAACGCAGAAACCGGTATGTGCAGTATAATAGCCTCTTCGTGGCTATTATACCATGTTCACTAAACTCGTGAAAGACCTCGTTAAGTGGCCAGGTATGTATTCGCACTAAGTT
>CAMMNN010000073.1 GCA_946498245.1 uncultured Clostridium sp.
TCTCTTTTTTTGTGCGGGAGTCCAGAGGGTGAAACCCTTTGGCCCAATCGAATGTCAGCGAAGCGGACATTCGTGTATTGGGTTAAACGAACAAATGTTCAGTTATCGGGAATAGGATTGAAACATAATAGAAGCGGCATAGGGAACTATGACTATTTGAGATACAGGTATTATGTAAGAATACCGAAGGAGATAACATGAAATATGCATTATCATTTCATGTCGGCGGCGAACTGAACCATGACCATAATGCAAGGAGAACCATAGCGGATTACGTACATACAGAACGAATGAATAACAATAGGGTAATCGAGCGTGACCCTGCCGAGGTAATAGGGAAATGGTATGAGGAAGAATTAAGGGAAGAAAACGCTAAAAAGAAGCCAAGCCGACGAATCGAAAATCTGTATGAACACTATAAGAGGCTCTATGACAACGCAAAAGAAAGGGATAGGGAATTGAGTAAAAATAAGCAGAAACCCGAAGTAAAGAAGTACCGTAATAAAGCGAAAAGCCCAGAAAAAGAAATCATCATACAGATAGGCGATAAGGATAACCGCCCGCCTGACGAAATCGCTGAAAAAATCCTCATCAAATACGTGAATCAATTCCAGAGAAATAACCCTTGCATGAGGATAACGGGAGCGTACATACACATGGACGAAGCAAGCCCGCATCTACATCTGGATATTGTATACAAAGCCGACCAAGAGCCAACCATATCGAAAATGTATTCATTCGAGAACGCCCTAAAACAGCAAGGGTATGAGAGGAAAAGGGAACAGGAACAGGTAATCACACCATTCGAGCAGTGGATGAAAGCCCAAAGGGCTGAAATCCAAGAAATAGGAAAAGAATATGGAATAGACATAGCGGAAACGAAAAAAGAGGAAAAAAGAAAACATTTAAGCCGAGAGGTATACATAATAAAGAAAGAAACAGAAAAATTACACGAAAAAGAGCGTGAATTGACAGAAAAAGCTGAAAAATATGCAGAAAAGGAACAAAAAATGAATGTAAAAATGGCGGAAACAGAGAAAAGGTATAGAGAAATCATGGAGGGAATGAACATGGAAATCAATAAAGGGAAAAAAGAAATCGACAGACTACAGACGGAATTAACAGAAAGATATGAGGAAGTAGACAGATTAGAAGCCGAATTAACAAAAAGATATGAGGAAATGGAAGCATTAAAAAGACAAAAGGAACTATACGAAAAAAATGCCATGACAGCCATGATAAAAGCGGCGGAAAACGAAGTAAGATTGGACAAGATAGTAAAGAACGTGAAGAACTACTGCAAGCCCGAATTAGCGAAAAAAATCCTCATTGGGAACGAAGAAAAAAGCCAGGAAATCAGCCGCTAATATCGAAGCTGAACAACACCCTCCAGTTTCGCTATACCGTCGCTCAACCGGAGGGACTTTCGGAAACCTAACGGTTGCTCAATGTGCGGAGATGTGCTAATATAGTAGAACAGCGAAAACGAAGAACGAGTAAAGGGACGGAACAGATTCAGACGAGAAAACAAGAGAACTATTCGTTAAACTATTCTTTCGCGAATAGTTAGAAGGAGGAAGCACTGCTCTCATGAAACTGCAACGATTGCTTAGTTTAACCCGTCAGGCCATTGACGCCTACGAAATGATTGAGGAAGGCGATCAGATTGCTGTCGGTATTTCCGGTGGAAAAGACAGCCTTACCTTACTGTATGCATTACATAGCCTGAAACAATTTTACCCCAAAAGTTTTTCTTTAACGGGAATAACTGTTGACCTTGGTTTTGGCAATTTAGATTTGGAACCGGTTAAATCTCTTTGTGAGCAATTTTTGATTCCTTATACCGTTATTTCTACGGATATAGGAAAAATATTGTTTGATTCCCGTCAGGAATCCAATCCCTGCTCCCTCTGTGCAAAAATGCGGAAAGGCGCTTTAAACCAAAAGGCAAAGGAACTGGGCTGCAATAAAGTTGCCTATGCTCACCACAAAGATGATGTGATTGAAACAATTTTGTTATCTCTTTTATATGAAGGCCGTTTCCATTCTTTTGCGCCGAAGACCTATTTGGACAAAATGGATTTATTTGTAATCAGGCCTATGATTTACGTCTCAGAGGCTGACGTTATCGGTTTTCAAAATAAATATCACCTTCCGGTATGTAAAAATCCCTGTCCTGTTGACGGCCATACGAAACGCGAATATGTGAAGAAATTAACGAAACAGTTGGAGAAAGAAAATCATGGGGCAAAAACCAGAATATTCCATGCTATTCAAAGCAGCGGAATCAATGGGTGGAAGGAGGAATAAAATTTGAGCGTACTCTCTTATCATGATCAAAAAGACATTGAAAATATTAAACACCTCAGGGAACTGATTAAGCAGCTTCCACTCTTCTGCTCCGAGTTTTTCCGGGGGATTGAGCCAAGAACTTCTTCACGTACCAGAATTGCCTACGCTTACGATTTGGGCGTCTTTTTTCAGTTTTTACAACGGGAAAATCCTGTCTTCCGTTCAAAAAAAACGGAAGAAATCCGTCTGGATGATTTAGAGCAAATTACCGTTACCGATTTAGAAGAATATATGGAATTTCTAAAGTACCGGTATAACGGCCAGGGACAGGAAGTAATGAACCGGGAACGGGGAATCATGAGAAAAATCTCCTCTCTGAAAAGCTTTTATAACTATTTTTACCGAACTGAGAAATTAAAAAGTAATCCTGCCGCTTTAGTCCAGCTTCCTAAGCTCCACGAAAAGGAAATTATTCGTCTGGACGTAGATGAGGTAGCGTTGCTTCTGGACGAGGTAGAACAAGGGGATAATCTTACAGATAAACAGAAGGCATTCCACGAAAAGACAAAGGTTCGGGATCTGGCTATCCTGACTCTTCTGCTGGGCACCGGGATTCGTGTGTCGGAGTGTGTAGGGCTGAACCTTAATGATATTGACTTTAAAAACGGAGGAATCCGCATCCACAGAAAGGGAGGAAAAGAGGTAACGGTCTATTTCGGCCGTGAAGTGGAGGACGCCCTTATGGACTACCTGGAGGAGAGAAAACGTACTATTGCGGAAAAGGGGCATGAAGATGCACTCTTCCTTTCTCTCCAAAGAAAGCGTTTGGCTGTCCGGAGCGTCGAAAATCTGGTAAAAAAATACGCCAAAATTGTTACGCCTAATAAAAAGATAACCCCCCACAAGCTACGTAGTACCTATGGAACGAATTTATATCGGGAAACAGGCGATATTTACCTTGTGGCGGATGTACTGGGCCATAGTGACGTAAATACCACGAAAAAGCATTATGCGGCATTGGAGGATGAACGCCGCAGAAGCGCACGGAATGCAGTCAAACTACGAAGAGATTAATGGACAATTATATGAGGAGGAAATAATATGGCAGGAACTGGCAATACTTCAGAAATTATCTGGAAGGACAGAAAGCATTTTCTATGGTTTCCATGGACCTTTACAAAATACTCAATTGTCAATGACCGGCTGATGATTGAACGGGGATTTTTCCGTACTGTGGTAGATGAAACTCTTCTGTATCGTATTGTGGATATTACAATGGAGCAGACCTTATCCGGAAAACTTTTCGGAACCGGAACTCTTTGCATCGCCGCTAAAGTGGACAAAACGCCGGAAATCAGGCTGGAAAATATTGCTAACCCTAGGAAAATACGTACTTTGATTTCAGAGCTGGTGGAGGAATCCAGGAAACGCCGGAATGTGGTGGGAAAAGAGTTTTACGGAGGAACATCCCGCTATTCTGAAAACAACTATGATGACAATGACAGCGACGAATTGTCAGACGACGACTTATAATATATAAAACATGAGGACGAGAAATCTATAAAGAAAAGGATCTTAAAAACCATATAATTTTGAAATTTCAGGCCGGACAGCGATATTCTAAAAAATGGAGTATCATTTGTCCGGCTGTTTGCTGTCTAAACTGTTGGTTCCTCATGGAGAACCGGCTCAAAATACACGACAGTCAGGTAGCAGCCTGTGTGAATGGTATCTTCTCTAAGACCGTTAATACTTTTGAGCTCGGAAATATACTCGTCTAATGTATAAGGCCCTCCAGTGCTGTACTCCTTGGCCAAACTCCAAAGATTGTCCCCTTCTTTTAATAAGACGCTTTTATAATATGGGCGGTATTCGGGTACAGGCTCCTTGGCTAAAACGTCTAATTTAATTGAAGTCACCAGAACGATTCCCATAATTAGTATCAATACCCATAAAAGAAAATGCTGAGTTTTTTGTCTCATACTCCTCTCCCCTTCTCTTACTGTAGAAAACATTAATGTGAACGTATGTTCCTGTCATGGTATTACTATACTATCAGAACAAATGTTTGTCAATGGTTTTTCAAAAAAATCCAAACAAATGTTTGCATTTTCGGGCGGTATATGATACTATAGTACCAGAATAATTCTTATGATTTCATACATAGGACAATCCGGGAGGTTCTTTATGACAAATGGAAGAATTACTGCAAAGCAGCAGGAAATTTTAGAATATATTAAAGAGACGATATTGAAAAAAGGGTATCCTCCGGCAGTTCGGGAAATTTGCGAGGCGGTTCATTTAAAATCGACTTCTTCTGTCCATTCGCATTTAGAATCTCTGGAGGAAAACGGATATATCCGTCGGGATCCGACGAAACCCCGCGCCATTGAAATATTGGACGACTGCTTTAATCTAACCAGAAGAGAAGTTACCAATGTACCGATTCTGGGATCCGTTGCAGCAGGACAGCCCCTGCTGGCCCAGGAAAACATTGAAAATTACTTTCCCATCCCAACGGAGATCCTTCCCAATGCTGAAACCTTTATGCTGAAGGTTAAGGGGAATAGTATGGTAAATGCCGGAATCTTTGAAGGAGATCAGATCATTGTGGCTAAACAGGAGAATGCTGAAAATGGTGAGATCGTTGTCGCACTTTTAGACGACTCCGCTACGGTGAAGCGTTTTTATAAAGAAAACGGCCACTACCGCCTTCAGCCGGAAAATGACTATATGGAACCTATCATTACCCAACAGGTTCAGATCCTTGGGAAAGTGGTTGGCCTACTGAGAATCATGTAATGAAAAAAACGCATCAGTTGACATAAAATAATTATGTCAACTGATGCGGCAGGATGGAATAAAACCTATCTTACCAAAATGATTTACAGATCTTTTATGTCTACGATGGTTTTTCCGTCTCTCCAGATCCGTTCCAGATCATAGAACAGGCGATCTTCCCGGCAGAATACGTGAATGATAATGTCTTTATAGTCCAGAAGGATCCAGTTTGCAGAATCGTATCCCTCAATCTGCCTGCATTCGAAACCGGCTTTTCCAAGCTTCTCTTCTGCATTGTCGGCCATAGCCTGTGTCTGGCTTGGGTTTGCTCCGCTGGCGATAATAAAATAATCTGCAAGGACGGAAACGTCTGTAATATCAATAACTGTGATGTTTTCTCCTTTTTTTTCCTCAAGGGCTGAGAAAGCAATCTGAACCATTTCTTTTGACTGTTCCATAGATGATTTCAATCCTTTCTTACTTATCTTCTGCCCCGCCTCCGCTCTCTCTGAGAGAAGCATAGTACTCATAGGCACGGCAGGTCATAGGATCCGCAGAAGCCTTTTTCTGCTTTAAATAGTCCAAAGTTCCTTTTAGAATTTGATACAGGGCCTCGTCCAAATCGCAAAAGGCCAGTTGGCGCATTTCCGGCAAATTGGGGGCTTTGCTCCGTCTGGGCTCAATGTAGTCCGCCACATATACGATTTTTTCCAGCATACTCATTTCCGGCCGGCCTGTGGTATGGTAAAGGATAGCGTTTAATATTTCCGGGTCCTCAATCTGATACTTATGCTCAGCCAGCCATGCTCCGTAATTGGCATGGAGGACAGCCGGGGCATGGCTCTGCTCTTCGGTAACAGGGATTCCGTGCTGACGGCACTTCTTTAATATAATGTCGTCGGAAAAACGCTTCCCGCAGTCATGGAGAAGACCGGCTACTTCCGCTTTTTCCATATCGCAGCCGTACCGCATGGCAAGGCACATACAAGTGTAGGATACAGACAGGGAATGCTCATAACGCATGGACGGCAGTTTCGATTTCAGGCGCTTCCGGTAAAGGGCTATTTGGGTTGGCGAATAATTCATAGACTTCTCCTGATTTTCATATAGATGGTGCTTTTTAATATATTGGGCGACTGTTTCCGGAATATACGGGGCAATAGGTTCCCCCTGGGCTGCCAAATCCCGAATACGTGCGGAAGCAATGTCTACAATATCGCAGTGAAGGAGGCTGATATTGGCATGGTAACGTTCTTTTAGAAAAGCGATCTGCTCTTCCATACTGCGGCAGGCTTTGCGGTAATTCCGACCAGCCACCAGAAGAACAGCATCCTTCATTACTTCTTCCGGATGGTACCAATTTTCGATTTCGTAAAGTGAATCAGCGCCAATAATAAAGTAAAATTCCTCCCGGGGATACTCCTGCTTCAGCAGCTCCAGAGTTTGAGCGGTATAGGTATTTCCGCTGCGCCTGACTTCAAAATCAGAGTAGCGAAAATACGGATATTCCGCTATGGCAAGCTTCACCATTTGGCAGCGTATATCCGCGTCCGTTACTTTATGGTCTTTTTTGTGAGGCGGCTGTCCGGAAGGCATAAACCAGACGGCGTCCAGCCGGTATTCGTTATAGGCCTGTTGGGCCAGCCGCAGATGTCCATTGTGGACGGGGTCAAAGGTTCCGCCCATAATTCCGATTTTGGACATAACTCCCTCCTATGGAAGAATGATTTTCCTCTTTTTTTCATCCTTCGCAGGCTTATACAGAACGATTTTCCGGCCAATGACCTGAACAACTTCAGAATGGGTTCTCTCAGCCAAAGTCTGGGCCAGCATACGGGAATCGTCCAAGCAATTTTTTAGGATGGTTATTTTAATTAACTCTCTTGCCTCCAAAGCTTCACTGACTGCAGCAGTAACTTCGGGAGTCAGACCGGATTTTCCGATCTGAAAAACGGGATCAATTTCCATAGCCAGTCCCTTTAAATACGATCTCTGCTTACTTGTCATGTTTTCCTCCGGGCCTGCTTTTCATTCAGGCCATTTGTTCATCTTCTAATGTTTATTTGTAATAATCAAATTCCAGGCCATACATACGAACCGTATCGCCTTCCTGAATGCCGGCCTGTTCCAAATCCTCCAGAATCCCGGTGTTTTTCAGGAATTTCTGGAAAAATTCAAATCCCTTCTCAGAATCCAGATTTGTATAGCCCAGCATCTTCTCAATCTTAGGTCCTTCGACAACGAAGACTCCTTCTTCCGCTTTTTCGACTGTATAGGGGAGATTTTCCGTTCCCTTTAAGCTCATGTCAAACTCTTTTTCAAAGATCACGGGCTTGCTGTCTAAATTCTTTAACTGGTCGTATACGTAATACAGGAGTTCTTTTACACCTTGGCCGCTGACGGCGGAGATAGAAAATACCCGAATGCCTTCCGGTTCAAATGCCTCTCTCAGCCGCTCTACTGGCGACTGACTTCCCTCTTCCGGTACGATAGCATCCGTTTTATTAGCCGCAATGACCTGAGGTCTGGTAAGCAGCTCCGGATTGTAGGCCGCTAATTCCTGATTGATGGTGCGGATATCCTCTACTGGATCCCGCCCCTCGGTAGAGGCAGCGTCCACAACGTGGATTAAAACTTTTGTCCGTTCAATATGCTTTAAAAAGGCATGGCCCAATCCAACGCCTTCTGACGCTCCTTCGATTAGTCCGGGAATATCAGCCATGACAAATCCGGCGCCGTCACCTAAATCTACAACGCCTAAATGGGGATTTAAGGTGGTAAAATGGTAGTTGGCAATTTTCGGTCTGGCGTTGCTGACGCGGGAAAGTAAGGTGGATTTTCCTACATTGGGGTAACCAATGAGTCCGACGTCGGCAATAACCTTTAATTCCAAAAGAACCCAGAGTTCCTGAGCCGGCTGACCGGGCTGGGCGTATTTGGGAACCTGCATGGTGGCTGTAGCAAAGTGCATATTTCCAAGGCCGCCTTTTCCGCCTTTTAAAATGATTTCCCGGCGGTTTTCTCCGGACATATCGGCGATAACTTTTCCGGATTCAAAATCTTTAATAACCGTCCCCTCCGGAACCTTGATAATTAAATCCTTTCCGTCGGCGCCGTGGCACCGGCGTTTACCGCCTTCCTCACCGCTTTCCGCAACATATTTGCGGACATGGCGAAAATCGGTGAGGGTGTTGAGTCCGTCGTCTACTTCAAAGATAATATCGCCGCCGCGTCCGCCGTCTCCGCCGTCGGGACCGCCGTTGGCCACATAGAGTTCCCGGCGGAAGCTGACATGGCCGTCTCCGCCTTTTCCTGATTTAATGAATACTTTTGCGCTGTCGGCAAACATAAATAGCTGATTCCTTTCTGAATCTGACAAAAAAGGCTCCATACCGTTAAGTATGAAGCCTTCAGATTATTCGTTGATTGCTCTCGGATAAACAGAAACCTGTTTTTTGTCTCTGCCCTTTCTTTCAAACTTAACAACTCCGTCTACTAAAGCGAACAAAGTATCGTCGCCGCCGCGTCCAACGTTGTTGCCGGGATGGATCTTTGTTCCGCGCTGTCTGTACAGGATGTTGCCTGCCAGAACAAACTGTCCGTCTGCTCTTTTGGCGCCAAGTCTCTTAGACTCGGAATCTCTTCCGTTTTTGGTAGAGCCTACACCTTTCTTATGAGCAAAAAACTGAAGGTTCATCTTAAACATTGTTTACACCTCCTCAAATCGAATATGAATATATGTTCTCCCGTACTCCTCTTCTATATTCTTTAAGCCAAGAACCAGAGAGGCCATAAGAAGTTTCGATTCCGGACTGATATTGGAAGGAAACCGAAAGAAGAAATCACCGTTCTTCTCGTTGGATTCTCCCTCGAATGCATCTTCCGTAAACGTCTCAATGGAATTTGCAGTGGTAAAAACAAGAGCTGATACCGCTGCGCAGACAATATCCGTTCCGCTCTCGCCGTAGCCGGCATGTCCGGAAAGGCGAATGCCTGAATAGGAAATTCCGGAAGGGGAAGCTGCATCTTTCTTCGTATATACCGTTACCCGAATCATAGTTGACTGTTACAGATTGATTTTGTCAATCTTAACCTGAGTATAGAGCTGTCTGTGGCCGTTCTTTTTGTGATAGCCAG
>CAMMNN010000074.1 GCA_946498245.1 uncultured Clostridium sp.
GCGACAGCTTATTTAGTATATCTCGCTGTTCACTGTTTGTCAACTACTTTTTTTATTTTTTCAGTGATTTCTTTTTGTTTCCACCTCACTTCGCGGTGGAGCTTAAATATACCATGGATTCTACCCCTTGTCAATAGAATTTTTCTATTTTTTTAAACAATTTTTAAACCTACAAGATATGCTTAATTTCCCTTGCTTTTTCTATATTTTGTGGTTTATCTTTTCCCTCTCTTTTTTATATTGTCGATTTTGTCCCAATTTTTAAATCAATTAGAATAACTTCTCCCCTTCTTATAGCTTCAGGGGGACGGAAAATTCTCTTTCCGTCCCCCTGAACTTTAAAAAATCCCTCTTATAATTCCTAATACGAAAATACCCAGAAGGTTGTTATGGTATAGTGCGCTCAGCCAGCCGCAGCCCTCTATCTGATTAATAATAGCAACTCCCGGCGTGGTTCCTGCAAATATTGACAGTGCTAAACATCCGATCCAGAAATACAGCAGCCCCAGTATTCCGCCCAGAAGGGCTCCGGCCAAATGATTGATTCCATACAGCACCGGAAGCCGTGCAATCAAATCCAGCCATCTGACCCCAATTTGTATCAGCACGAAAATGATAATAAACAAGACGGTAAAGCAGACAGCCTGAATTACCATATCCGACAGGTATGCGGCAATGTAGTCTGCAAGAGCGTCTACGCCAAAAAGCTGATAAATCTCATGGTTATTATTGTTTATCAACTCTTCTTTTATACTTTCCGGCAAATTCAACTGCTGTATCAACTGCTGCTGCATTAGAAGATCCGGTTCCTGAGGATCCTCTTCTTCTCCCAAACCGATTGTCTCCAGAATTTCCTGGCCTATAGCACTGCTGATCGAAGTGTTTTCTTGAATAAAGTCCGTGACGTAGGGGAGCGCTACTTTAACGGCAATAAGGGTGATAATAAGGGCTGTTAAAGAAACCGCCAGACGTATAAAACCGCGGTAATGGCCATACAGCACCATACCAGTCAAATACACTGCCACCAGAACCGGCAGCCAGTTTTCCTGAAAAAATTCCATTTTACCTCTGTCCTAATATAAAGTAATTAATTGCAGCCCATACCCCGTCTTCATCATTAGAAACTGTTACATAATCCGCCGCCGCTTTCAGGCCCTCCATTCCATTGGCCATAGCCACGCCGATTCCCGCTTCCTCCATCATGGAAAAATCGTTTTCCCCATCGCCAAAGGCCATTGTTTCATTCTTTTTCAGCCCCAGAAGAGATGCCAGCCTTACAATTGCCTGCCCCTTTGTAGCCTCCGGGTGATTGATTTCCAGATTGTACGGCATTGCGGAGGTTATAATAATATCCGAAAACTTTTCCAGATCCTTCCGCATCTGTTTTTTTGCTTCCGGATCCTGAAAGAACAGATTTATCTTTTCTACAGAACATCTATGCTCTTTGACATATTCAATGATATTGGGGACCAAATCCCTGGTGGTATGAATCAATTCCTGAATCTCCTTTGGGATTCCGTAAGCTTCCATATTTTCAAGAAACCTGCGCTCTGTTATTCCCCGCCCGTTTATATATGGATCATACATAATCGGGTACTGAGCAATAAATGTCAGCAGCTCTATAGCCTTTTCATAGTCTATTTTCCTTTGATCCAGGACTTTTCCTTCTTCAAAATTCACAATAGCCGCCCCGTTTGTAGTGATGCCGTAACGGACTCCCGGAAGTTTCTTTATTTGCAAAGGGATTCCGTCGGCAATACGGCCCGTAGCGGGGACAATCTCTATTCCCCGGGCCGCACACTCTCTGAGAGCCTGCAGATTGCGCTCTGAAATCTGTTTTTGGCTGTTTAGCAATGTCCCGTCCAAATCCAGACAAATCATTTTAATTTCATTCATAGTATTAAATAAAATGCTCTTCCTTTAAAATTAATAACCCGTCTTTATCATATTTAGAAGAAAATACTCCCTTAATCATTTTTCCTAAAGAGGGTTTTTCCGCTTTGTCAGCCGCCTCTTCAATCAAAGCCTCTGCATTGGCTTTTGTCAAAGGAATATTGTCTTCTTCCATAATTTCAATGCGTTCATACAATGCCAGCATACTTTTGCCTGTAATGCTGCAGTCGATCTGGCTGGCATATTGAGTAGCATAATGAGCAAACTCGTCAATGGTCATTTCCTCTTCCGGTTCGCCCTGGGATTCCTGAGTCTCTTCCTCATAAGGCTGCTGGTCTACGCTTTCGTTATCGTAAGCCTCGTCTGCCTCATAATCGCCATATGCCTCTTGATCATCATAGGCTTCCTCGCCGCTGTAAGATTCTTCCTCTTCATAAGCCGGCTCATCTGCGTAATCGTCCTCTTCTGCATAATCCCCATAGGATTCTTCATATTGTTCTTCTGCAGACTCAGCTTCCTGCTTTGGGGAAACTTCTTCTTGCGCCGCCGGTCTAACCATTCTCACAGGGCGGTTATCAACGATTTCCTCGTCCTGGGGCGCGGCTTCTTCGTGGGATGCCCCGGTTCCGATGCATTCAAAATGGGAGGCCAGCGCCGGATGCTGCCTGTGGAGATCCTCCATTCTTTCTGGAGTATCAATAAGCACAACGACGATTCCCGTTTCATCGTAGGCCATAAGCTGGTTCAGCTCATCCAAAAGGCCCTCGTCCAGATCCGCTGCGTCTTCTATAATCAAATCTTTTCCCGCCAGCTTATCCGCCAAGGCCAAAAGCCCTTTATGGTTCAGTTTGTCTCCGCTGATTTTTGCCACAGGGTTTTTGGTTCCCAGCTCGTGGTGAAGCTTCCGCAGTGCGTCTACTGCGCAGTCCAATCCCTCTTGAGGGGTTTCCGCTTCTATCATAAGGTGGTTTCTGTGGGTCATTCGATCTACCCGGCTTCTTACCGGCGGCTTCTCTTCCTCTTTTCTGTAGGCTTCTCTGGCGGCCTGTAAATCGCGAATGTTATTGATTACCCTGGTTTTGTCTACAGGATCCTTCTCCTGTTTTAAGTTTCTGACATTATCTAATACCCGGGTATCGCCGGCTTCCTCACTTTCCTCCTGATAGTTATCCACGGATAACCTGGACATCTCCTGAGCTAAGTGTTCTTCCACTTCCGCTTCCCGCATCTGAACCCGGAGATCCTCCTCCGGCCGGATACGGCTGGTGGGTGTCACAGGAACGTCATTCCGGTAAACCGGAGCCGCCTGACGGTAACCGTAGTCTTCCGAAGCCGGCTCCTGAGCTGCTGCCGTCTCGGCATAAGCCTGTTGGTATTCTTCTTGTCCATAGTCAGCCTGACCGTAATCGTCCTGGTTATAATCACCTTGACCATAATCGCCCTGGCCATAGCCATCTTGACCGTAATCGCCCTGATTATAGTCATCTTGGCTGTAATCGCCTTGATTGTAATCTCTCTCCGGTTCTTCGTAAGCCGGCTCCGGCTCCGCCACCGTATAGCGGCCTTCTTCCACAGCCTTCAGCTTTTCTTCGTATTTATCCCGGTTCTCCACCAAATCCATTTGATACCGTGAAAGGGGAGCGTACTGCAGTTTCAGCTCCATCGCCTTATCAACGTACTGGCCCAATCCAAACATCAGCATAATCTTATCGCAGGTCTGAACACAGGCTTCTTCCATTCCGGCTTCGCTGTAAAGCTCTGCCAACTGATACAGCCATTTCTCGTCCAATTCCAGACTTGTGTAACTTTCCAGAGCGTGAATTAACTGTTCAACAGAAGCATTTTTTGCCCTTAAAATCAAATAGCGCAGGATATACTGTCTGGAATCGTCCTCTGCCATGGAGCAAAACTCCCGGTAGTAGGCCTCCGCCTCAGCGACTTCGCCCTCTTTCAGCGCTAACTGAGTCAGCTTGTACAGCAGCCGCTTTCCAATAGGGGCCCGCTCAAAGGCAATCAGAAGGATTTCCTTCGCCTCATGGTACTCGTGATTTTTTTCATACACTGAAGATACCAAAGAAAGAAGGTTGGCATTGCGCACCCTCCTCCAGTCAATGGTATCGGCAATCTTCATTGCCGTTTCATAATCCCCCTTATTGACCAGCTTTTTTAGCTGCTCTACTTTGATGTTAAACTCATACTTATCCATCTTTATGCATCTCCTAACGCGTTTCTTTCTTCTGTTATAATTCCACTCTGCCCTCCAATGCTCTGAGCAGGGTTACTTCGTCAATATATTCCAGGTCGCCGCCTACCGGCACTCCGCTGGCAATGCGGCTGACTTTTATTCCTGTCGGTTTAATCAGTTTACTGATATACATCGCCGTTGTTTCGCCTTCCAGGCTGGAATTTGTCGCGATGATTACTTCTTTTACATCTGCCTGTAACCGCTGCATCAGTTCCTTTAACTTAATGTCATTAGGTCCGATTCCCAGCATAGGGGAAATCGCCCCGTGCAGAACGTGGTAAACGCCCTCGTATTTGCCGGTCTTTTCATAGGCCGCCAAATCTCTGGGATTTTCCACTACCATGATCACTCCGTGATCCCGGTTGGGATTGCTGCAGATAGGGCAGCGCTCCTGATCCGTCAGTGTAAAGCATTCCTTGCAGTAACGGATATTATTCCGGGCGCTGGTCATCGCCCCCGCCAGACGCTCTACCTGCTCCTTCGGCATATTAATGATATGGAATGCCAGACGCTGGGCGGATTTTGCTCCTACTCCGGGAAGCTTTGACAGTTCTTCAATTAATTTTGTTATCTGGCTGCTGTAGTAATCCATTAGAACGGAAAGCCTCCGCCTAAACCGCCCATGCCCCCGGTCAGTTTTGCCATTGCCTGGGAGGAATCTTCTTCCATCTGCCTGTACGCCTCATTGGTGGCGGCTACGATTAAGTCCTCCAGCATTTCAATGTCATCGGGATCTACGACTTCTTCTGAAAGCTTCACTGCCGTTACTTCCTTTTTTCCAGAAACCGTAACCGTTACGGCTCCGCCGCCGGCAGACGCCGTATACTCCTTCTCTTCCAGCTCTTTTGCAGTCTCTTCCATCTGTCTCTGCATTCTCTGAGCCTGTTTCATTAAATTATTCATATTTCCAGGCATTCCACCCGGAAATCCGCCACGTTTTGCCATGGGTTCTGTCCTCCTGATTTCACTTTTAATCTGTTTCGTCTTCAATCGTTATATCCATATGGATCTTGCTTTTTAGTTCGTCTTCGCTGACATAAATTGTGTTCAGCCTTTCTCCTTCTCCGGAAAGCCGCGCCTTTAAATACAGCTTCTTTCCGTATGCCGCTTCTATATGGCGTTCCAAATCTCCCAAAACGCTGGGCCTGCTTCCAATTGCATAATTCGAAGCATTGGTAAATACAATGCAAAGGCAACTGTTTCCGCTGGGTTCTACAATGGTATCCCGAAAACTTGGACGGATAGCCATTCCCATTTCGCGCACTATTTTCCCCCATTCGTTTCGAATAAGATTTAAATCCTCCATCTGGGCCTCTGAAATCACAACCTTTTCCGGAGCTGGGGCTGGCGGTACCGCCGTTGCACCTTCTGCTGCGGCAGCAGGAGCCAAAGTTTGCCTGAGCGCCGGCGTTTCCGTTGTAACAAAGACTCCTGACGCCACTTGATCTTCCAACTGGGAGAGTCTTTGAAGAATAGAGTCCAAATCCGTTTCCATATCCGGCCTGGTTAGTTTAATAAACGCTACCTCCACCAAAACCCGCTTTTGGGAAGCAAACCGGATCTGATTAGACAAATCGGAAAAAATACGGATAAACCGCATCAGGGTGGCTCCGTCTGCCAGTTTTGTATCTTCCTTTAGCTGCCGGAGATTTTCCTCCGACATATCCAAAAGGCCTTCTGCGTCATCAGCGCTCTGAGCCAGCAGCAGATTTCTCATGTACCAGATAAAATCCGTTACAAATTGCCCCAGTTCCCGTCCCTGGATTACCATTTCCTCTAATTCACAAATACAGTCCTTTGTTCTCCCCTGGCATACTGCCCGGAACAGCCTGCTAAAAACGCTGGTATCCACTGCCCCTAAAACGTCCAGGACATTGTCATAGGTCAGCGCTTCGCCAAAATGAAAGGCGGCGCACTGATCCAAAAGGCTTAAAGCGTCTCTCATGGAACCGTCTGCAGCCTTAGCTACGTAGCGCAGCGCCCGCTCCTCGATCTCAATGCCTTCGGCCCTGGTCAGTTCTCCCAGGCGTCCTGCAATGGTATCCAGGGAAATTCTTTTAAAATCATATCTTTGGCAGCGGGATAAAATCGTAATGGGAATTTTATGCACCTCTGTCGTAGCCAAAATAAATATCACATAGGACGGCGGCTCTTCCAGGGTTTTTAAAAGGGCGTTAAAGGCCCCAATGGACAGCATATGAACCTCGTCAATAATATAGACCCGGTAATTCCCCTCTGTCGGCGGATACTGAACCTGTTCCCGGATTTCCCGGATATTTTCTACGCCGTTATTGGAAGCCGCGTCTATCTCTACCACATTCATGGAAGAACCCGCTAAAATGCTTTTGCAGGAAGGGCATTCATTGCAAGGGCTTCCGTTTACCGGATGCTCGCAGTTGACTGCCCTGGCAAAAATTTTAGCAATACTGGTTTTTCCTGTTCCTCTGGTTCCGCAGAAAAGATACGCATGGCCGATCCGTCCGGAAATCATCTGATTTCTCAGTGTCGTTACAATATGTTCCTGTCCTTTTACCTCATCGAAAACCGCCGGCCGCCACTTCCGGTATAATGCAGTATATGACATCGAAAACCGCCTTTTTATTCTCGTAAATTTCTATTCGTCGCCAAAGCTGATTCCCAAAAGCTTTGCTTCTTTTATAATAGAGCAGTTGGGATCCACGCATTTGAGCTTTCCTGCTACTTCCTGCAGGGGAACTTTGGTGATTTCATTATTTTTGACAGCTACCATGTAGCCATACTCGCCCTTTTTAATGAGTCCGGCTGCGGCAGCCCCCAGTCTTGTAGACAACACGCGGTCGTAAGGACAGGGCTCGCCTCCCCTCTGCATATGGCCCGGAACCGTTACCCGGACTTCCTGTCCTGTAACTTCGGAAATTTTCGCTCCAATCTCATATGCCACAGACGGATACATAGAGCCTTTCTTTTTCTTTTCCTTTAATTCCTTTTTGGATAGACTGGCATCTTCTTTGGAGATAGCCCCCTCTGCCACCGCCAATATAGAAAATCGCTTTCCGGCCGCAGCTCTCTTTTTGATAGCGTCGCATACCGAATTAATGTTGTAGGGTATTTCCGGAAGAAGAATAATATCTGCTCCGCCTGCGATTCCGGCATGAAGGGTCAGCCATCCTACCTTATGGCCCATAATTTCTACAATAAATACGCGGCCGTGGGAAGCGGCTGTGGTGTGAATGCAGTCGATAGCGTTGGTGGCAATATTAACCGCACTCTGGAATCCAAAGGTCATATCGGTTCCCCACAGGTCATTGTCAATGGTTTTCGGCAGAGAAACGATATTGAGTCCCTCTTCTCTTAAAAGGTTGGCAGTTTTTTGGCTGCCGTTTCCTCCCAGCACTACAAGACATTCCAGACGCAGCTTTTTATAGGTATGTTTCATAGCTTCAACCTTGTCCAATCCATTGGAGTCCGGTTCCCGCATCTGCTTAAAAGGCTGTCTGGAAGTTCCCAAGATGGTTCCGCCTCTGGTCAAAATCCCGGAAAAATCACTGGGCTTCATGATCTGGTAATCCGCATACATAAGCCCTTTATATCCGTCTTCGAATCCAACGATCTCTACATCGTCAAATAAATTATATAAAGATTTCGCCACGCCTCTCATAGTCGCATTCAGGCTTTGGCAGTCTCCGCCGCTGGTCAGGATTCCAACTCTTCTCATTACTCTAACCCCTCACTTTCTTAGCGCATTCTCCTATTTTTATCGATGGTTATACTCTACCCATTTTGTAATTATACAGCAAACAAGGGAAGGGGGCAAGATCCATAAAATAAAAACTTCCCTAAAATACAATACGCCTCGGCAATCTGTGTGCCGGGGCGTTTCATTGCTGTTTATTTTATTTTTTAAATCCACGCATCTTGCTTTGAACACAAACCACAGACGTTACTTTAGCAGTTAACTCAGTCCAGGCTGCCTTACGGCACACAAGAGCTTCTGCTTAGTGCTGCTGCATTCCTGCC
>CAMMNN010000075.1 GCA_946498245.1 uncultured Clostridium sp.
GGCCAGGGTTAAAGACTGCCACTTCTGCTCTAAATTTTGTGTCATAGATTCTCCTCTGCTTCAATTGTAGTAATTATGTTATGTGTGAATAGTAATCTCTATCGTATTTATCTTTTTCAGGATCCGGATCGTTTTCATAACTTTCCGCCATTTTCTGACAGAATAAATCATCTGCTTCCTCGTCCGCAGCTACGCCCTGAACATATGCCAGCACATAACCCATTTTATAATCTGGAATATGATCCAATAGACTGATTATCATTTCTTTATTGCTCATTCTCCAATACCTCGTCAAGTGGTCAGATATATATTTGCAGTGCCCACTCGGAAAACTTCGTTTTCCTCGTTCACGGGCATTCGCCCTATGCGTACAATAAACGGCAAATCGGTCTGCAAGCAGCCCATTTGCCGTTTTTTGTACGCGCACTGCTCATTGCTCTCGCGGATATTATACCATGAAATATAAATCGTGTACAGGATACGGAATGTACCAACTGAAAAAATCCATTTCGCTGCACTTGTGCTTCTTCTCAGTAGGGGGGACAGCAAAACGCCCATGCAGTCTCAAAACCACATAGGCGTTTGGTAATACGAATTATTTAAGCATATATAGACTTTAGCAAAAAAGTTTATCATACAGAGTAATCTTAAAGTCCTCTATGTTTGTATTTTTATATTCATTATATAGTTTTCTGCATACACTATCTGTCGGATAAACTATTTGATCTTTTCCGTCATTTACAGCGGTCCAAACAACTTCTGCCGCCTCCTCCGGCCCGGGAAACTCTGCATTTCCGTCCAGAAGATAGTTCCGCTGGTTTGCAGCGGCTTTTTCATAGCCATCTAAAATATTAATAGGCGTTTGAAAATTTGTTTTTGTTCCTCCGGGTACCATAGCTGCAAGTTTAACCCCAAAAGGTTTTAACTCATAATACAAAGATTCCACCATTCCCTGTTGAGCACGTTTTGCTGCACCATAGGCGCCGTCGCGGGGAAGAGCGATAATACCCGCCAAAGAAGTTGTTGTCAAAATAGCACCGCTTTTGCGCTTCTTAAAGTGCGGAATAAATTGTTGCGTAACCAGCATTGTTCCGATAACATCTGTGTCAAACAATTTTCTGATTTCTTTCTCCGGCAGCTTTTCAAAAGGTCCCATAATACCATAACCGGCATTGTTAAAAAGTACGTCAATATCGTACTGCTCTAATGCTTTTTGGCAGGTTTCTTTAATCTGCTCGGGGTTCATTAAATCTAATGGCATTAAGACAACATTTGGGATAGAAGATAATTCGCCGGCTTTCTGCAAATTTCTCATGGTAGCAACAACACGCCAGCCGTGATTAGAAAAATATTTCGTTGTTTCCCGTCCTATGCCAGAAGAAGCACCCGTAATAAAAATAGTTTTCATAAATATTCACTCCTTTTTATTCCTTCTATCATGATTATATGATATGATAGCTCATAAGTAAAATTCGTTTATTATGATAAGGAGATAACTAAAAAATGATGATAAACAGAAACCTTGAATTGTTTATAAAAGTTGCTGAATATGGCAGTATTACCAAAGTTGCAAAGGCTTTTTATATCACACAGCCTGCGGTCAGCAATGCTCTATTGAAACTGGAAAATGAATTGGGGGTAAAGCTGTTTTTTCGAGATAAAAGAAGTGGGCTTATATTAACTGACGTTGGAAAACAGATTTTAACCTACGCAAAGCAAATGGAAGATATAGATAATCGAATTTACCAATCTGCTTATAAAGAAAAAAATATAATGGGCGGTCGTGTACGAATTGCTGTTTTGACATCTCTCGTAGCAACAATTCTTTCAAAAGCATTAAAAGAGTATCGCTCACTTTATCCCGAAATTGATATAGAAATCAAAGAGGGAACACCTAACGATATTTTTAAAATGGTTGAGGAATATTCGGTGGACTTTGCCGTTTCCTGTTCTCCATTCGGAAAATTCCATGCCGTTCCTTTGATACATGACCGTATTATGGCTATGTTCCCGTCAAGATTTGAAGAAAAAGGTACAGTAACGCTTCATAACCCGCCCGATACATTGATTGTAAATCGTCCAGCCTATGAAACAATACTTGAACATACCGCGCCTAAAAATGCAGTGAAATTTAATAAGGCAATTTTAGTCCAAAATGCAGAAACCGCGATACACATGGTACATAATGAAATAGGGGTTGGTATTATTTCGGAATACACTTTGGATACATTGGCACCAGGCTATCCTAAATATTCCGTTATACCGGATATTTCTTTTGATATAGGTTTATTTGCCAATAATTTGGATGATTTAACACCTGCTGCAGCCGAATTTGTCCGAATTATCTGTAATAATCCGGCGTTTCATAGTCACTAAATAAAATAGGAAACTTCCCAACAAGCAAAAATCGTCCGCTGTCGGCAGACAAAAACGGACGATTTTTTGGAAAGGGTACCTCTTCCTATACTTGCTATTCCGTTTTAAGTAAAAACCGTTTATTCACTTCTCAGGGCATCTATTGGATTGAGATTAGCAGCCCTGTTTGCAGGCATATATCCAAAGAGCAGCCCGATTCCCACGGATACGCTAAAGGAAATCAGGATCGCCCCAAAGGTGGGGTTGGCTGTGATTCCCATAAGGGAACCCACCAATCGGGTGGCAATTCCGCCGATGATTATGCCGATAACTCCTCCCAGGGAACTGGTTACAGCGGCCTCTATGACAAACTGCTGCATAATCACCCGTTTTTTCGCTCCCAGAGATTTCCGGATACCGATTTCCCTGGTTCTCTCCGTAACAGATACCAGCATGATATTCATAACGCCTACGCCGGCTACAAGAAGGGAAATTCCGGCAATGCCTCCCAGCATGGCGGACATCATAGCGATCTGTTCGTTTAAAGAATCCAGCATCTCGCTGTTGGCCGTCACGTTAAAAAGATCGTCGTTTTTAAATATCTCCATCAAAAAGGCTTCCAGCTCTTCTTTGCACTGCTCCGTATCCTCTACGTCTTTGGTGGCAAAGACGTAATTGGTAATGTCAGCGTTCCGGGACATTTTGGTTGCAACGCTGTAAGGGATCCAAACGAAATCATCGGTTCCCCCCTCGTCCAGATCATCTTCATCCTGGCGTTCCACCACGCCTACGATTCGGAAGGCGGAACCTCCGATTTTCAGAGTCTGATCCAGAGCCTTTTCCGGTCCGCCGTATAGCTCGCTGGCTACGAAATAGCCTACCACGCACACCTTCTGACGGCTTACAATATCGGAATACTGGATATTCCGTCCGGCTGTCAGTTCATAGCCTTTCAAATCCAGGTATTCTTCACTGTACCCTCCTACGCTGGTACTGGACAGATTGTCGTTTCCGTGTTTAATTACCGTAGATACCGTAACCTGAGGGGTCATCTGGGCGAACAAATCTCTGTGATCCTCGTAAAATTCGTACATTTCATCATCGCTTACAGATCGGCTCTCTATATTGGTTACACGAACCGACATTTGATTGACTCCCATACTGGCAAAGCTGTCCACCACTGTAGACATATAGGCATTTACCACACTTACCAATATAATTACGGAAGCAACGCCGATAATGATTCCCAGCATTGTAAGGAAGGATCGCATTTTATTTCCCCGGATACTTCTCAGGGCCATTTTAAAGGATTGCAGCATATTCTTTTACATCTCCGTCAAAATTAATCTTTCCGTCATGAATCCGGACTACCCGCTTTGCCTCCAAAGCAATGGAGCTGTCATGGGTAATCATAACGATGGTGTTTCCTTCCTCATTTAGCTGCTTTAAAAAATTCAGTACGTCCCGGCTGGTTTTCGAATCCAGCGCTCCTGTAGGCTCGTCAGCCAAAATCAGAGAGGGATCGCCGGCCAAAGCCCGGGCAATAGAAACACGCTGCTGTTGGCCGCCGGACAACTGGGTAGGCATATTTTTGTACTTTTCCTTTAACCCTACTTTCTCCAAAGCCGCCAAAGCTCTCTCCTTCCGTTCCGCAGCGCCTACGCCGGCATACAGGAGGGGAAGTTCTACGTTTTCCAGAAGATCCAATTTGGGAAGGAGGTTATACTGCTGGAAAATAAAGCCGATCATTTTATTTCGGATTTCCGCCAGCTCGTCGTCGGTCATATCGCTGACGTCCTCTCCCCCAAGATGGTATTCTCCCTCTGTGGGGACGTCAAGGGCCCCGATAATATTCATCAGTGTGGATTTTCCGCTGCCGGACTTTCCTACGATGGCTACAAATTCCCCTCTGTAAATGGTAAGGGAAATCCCGTCGTTGGCCCTGACTTCTTCATCTCCCATCTGGTATATTTTATAAATGTCTTTCAATTCAATAAGCGCTTCCCCTTTTTCCTTTTCTTCCATGGGGTCCTCCTGTTTTTTATTTATCGGCGTCCGCCCGGGCCTCCGCCTCCGGGACCGCCGCCAGGGCCTCCTGTTGGGCCTCCGGCCGGTCCCACAGGTCTTACGGCTGCGCTGCTGGCCGTGGATTCGCTGACGTAAACCTCGTCGCCCTCAGACAGTCCGTCTACAATTTCTACAAATTCATCATTGGTCAGTCCTGTTGTAACTTCCACTGCCCGGAATCCGGCGGGAACGCCGTCAACAGACTCCGTAACAGAGCTGTCTTTTACGTAAACCCGGTTTCCCCGCATCAGGGAATCTACGGGAATGGTGAGAACGTCTTCCGCTTCATCAATAATAATGGTTCCGTCTACATTCATGCCGGGAAGAAGATCTCCCGTTTCGTCCAAAGTCACGGTTACGGGGTAATTGGTTACGCCGTTGCTGTAAGAACTTTGTAGGCTTACATTGGTAACGGTTCCCGTAAAGGTCTGGCCTTCATAGGCGTCCGCCGTTACTTCTACCCTCTGCCCCACCTTAACGTTCTGAATATCCAGCTCGTCAATGGACATTTCAAAGGTGAGGGCGGACAGATCGTAAATCACCGCCAACGTCGTTTCCGAGGAACCGGAGCGGCTGACATTATCCCCGGCTTTTACGGATTTTTGAATCACTTCTCCGGAAATAGGCGCCGTAATGGTATAGTTTTCCAGGCTGTCCTGGGTGCTTTCCAATTTATTTTGGGCGTTTTCCAGATTTTCCTCCGCCTGCTCCACAGCGTCCTCATAGCTTCCTAACAGATCCTCTGCTGAATCCGCCGTGATGCTGAAAATGGGAGTTCCTTCTGTTACGTAGTCGCCTTCATTGACCAGAACGTTTGCCACTTCTACGCTGCCGTTTCCCATAAAATTGGCATTCATGGATTTGTCTACGGAAACGGTAAAGGTTCCCTCTGCGCTGCAGACAAATTCCCCCACTTCCGCCGTAGCCGCCATACTGGTCGTCATACCGCCCGGATTGGAAACCGTTATGGTCACATAGCGGACCAGACGGCCTCCCGTCAGGGTTTCGTCCATACTGCTGACAATGCTGACCATGCCGGGAAGCTGCTCTCCTGTCCCGGTAAGGGTTACAATGGCATTGCTTCCCACCGTAATGGCCGCAGCCTCTTCTCTAAGGAAGGGAACCCGCAGCTCCATAAAGGCATCGCTGTAAATATCAGCGACCTGGCTTCCGTTGCTGACCTTATCGCCTTTCTCAATATACAAATTTTTAATATAGCCGGTTTCTGTAGCCTTATAGGTATTTCCGCTCCATTCCGACGCCGCCTCGCTGTAATCCTTCTGGGCGTTGCTGTAGGATTTCTCCGCCCTGGTCAGGGAATTGGTTGCCGACGTCAGCTCGGAGTCAATAGAGGAAGGATCGATCTCATATAAAACCTGGCCCTCTACCACTTGATCTCCTTCCTCAAAGTTGGCGGAAATCACTTCCCCTTCTACCAGAGAGGTTATGGTATAAGTATCCTTTGCCTGTAAGGTACCGGAAGAGGACAGCTCCGAGGTAATGCTCTGGCGGGTTACTGCAGCCGTTTTCTGGACCTCCGCTTCCCCTACGGTTTCCTTTGTTCGCCTGAAAAACATTAATCCCATTATTAGGACTGCCGCAGCAGCCAAAATAATAATGGCAATTACCGGCTTTTTTGGCGCAACTTTTCTTTTCTTTTTTCTGCTCTTCTTTTCCATCGCCAATCTCCCGCTTTTTATTCTTCCAGGAAGTCCACAACCCGGTAACTGGGTTCGCCGTCGCCGTTGGTGGTCTTTTCACAGATCAGAACTACGTCGTCTCCTACCTGGACAGTGCCGTACATAGAAAAGGCGTACTGCAGTTCAGAAGAAGAGAGAATGTATTCCGCCTGGGGATCTTCAGCATCATCATTGTCCAAAAGAATGGAACTGGGAACCAGGACATCGGCGGAATTGTAATAAATATGAGTCACCTCGCCTCTTACCACTACACGTCCGGTATCGTCGTCGTCACTGTCTGCTGAATAATACCATACGGTCTTTGTAGAGGAGTTCCAGTAAATCACTCCAAAGCCGTCGTTGTTTAAAGCGCTTTTTACGGTTTCCAAACGGGAAGACTTTCCATTTAAAAAGAAGCTGGCCTCGGAAACGTCAAAGGGAATCAGGCTGGTAAGATTCTGGGTTCTGCGTACCAGCTTCGGTCCCGTCAGGCTGTTGTCTACCATATTTAAAGGATTGATTTCCCCATCCTCTGTCAGCTCGCAGTCTAAAATACTGCCGTAAATGGTGTTGCTGCCTTTGCTTTCCGTCCTTAAAAGGTTATAAAAAAGATTGATGCAGTCCTTTTTGTTCAGGACCTCCTGATCTTCTCTGTAAATCTCCTCATTTAATTCCAAAAATTCGAACTTCGCTTTTCTGGCATTGACCTGATCGCCGGCAAAGTCTTCATCCGTATACCCCAGCATGGTCAGGATGGCTTTTCTGGCGTCCTGCATAGTTATGTATTCATCCGGCTTAAAAAGGCCGCCCAGGTAACCGCTCATCCAGCCCTCCTGAGCTGCAATCCGAATATAGGAAGCGTACTGACTGTCCTTTGGAACATCGGCAAAAACGGAAACACTGCTCTGGGAGCTGGCTGTACTCCTGTGTTCCGAGGCATTTACCAGCATCTGGGCAAATTCCCCTCTGGTCACATTGGCTCCCGTACTGTAGGTATCGGTAATGCCGGACAGTTCGATTACCCGTTCCCTCATGTCATAGCTCATAGAAGCCTGGGCCTCAAAAGGCGCCGCCAAAGATATTGCCGCCGTAACTACCGCAATGGAGGCAAAGACTTCTCCCTGTTTCATATAGAAAAACTCCTCTCATAAGTTTTTAATCTTCTATACTCTACCAGAAGAATGTGTCTATTTTGTGATTCAGATACATAATTTTCCATGTTTTTGTTCAAAAAGTATACGCTAAAGCGCACACTCGCGCCGGAGCGCGGCTGCGCCAGCAGCCATTTTCTTATGCGCGGAGTGTGCCTCTCCTGAGCTTTTTTATTTCGCAGAAAGAAAAAAGGGGCTGTGAAAAAAGTCCCTTAAAGTAAAAAGAACGCTTTCAGGTATGA
>CAMMNN010000076.1 GCA_946498245.1 uncultured Clostridium sp.
TTTTAATATGCGGGATCTTGGTTCTTTTCCTGGGTTGGAGGATGGGGAGCTGCATCCTCCAAAATTTTGATTACACTTCATCATATGTCGCCCTGCCTGTCACTGTTTCCTGAAAACCGGAAAATTTACGGATTTCTGTGTTTACTCTCAAAAGGAATCGTGTTAAAATGGCGGTGTCGGCTTTGCCGGCGCCAGAAAAAGGATTTTTTGAGTTTCGTCAGAAAAGAGGGAAAAAATGGGACAGCAGTTGTATTACGAAAATGCGTATTTAAAATCCTTTATGTGTACAGTAATTTCCTGCAAGCCGGGAAAAAACGGATATGATGTGGTACTGAATCAGACGGCTTTCTATCCGGAGGGAGGAGGCCAGCCGGCGGATACCGGCGTCTTAGGCGGCGTCCGTGTTACGGATGTCCATGAGAAGGACGGAAAGATTGTTCACAAAACGGAGAGCCCCCTTGAGGTGGGAAGCCTGGTGGAAGGAACCATAGACTGGCCCAGGCGCTTTGACCATATGCAGCAGCATACAGGGGAACATATCCTTTCCGGTTTGATACATAATCGTTTTGGCTATAATAATGTTGGATTCCATATGGGCGAAGAGGAAGTGACTGTGGACTTCGACGGGATTTTGACCATGGAAGAGGCAGAGGAGATGGAGACGGCTGCCAATGAAAAGATTTATGAGAATCTTCCGGTGGAGATTTGGTACCCGGAGGAGGAAGAGCTGGAAGCCCTTTCCTATAGAAGCAAGAAAGAGCTGACGGGAAAGGTCCGGATTGTGCGGGTAGAAGGAGCGGACACCTGTGCCTGCTGCGGCACTCACGTAGAGAGAACGGGAGAAGTGGGCTGCATCAAAGTTACGAGCCTGATTCGCTATAAGGGAGGCGTCCGCATGACCATGCTCTGCGGCAAACGGGCCATGGAGGATTACCGGCGCAAGCAGAGACAGGCATTCAGGATTTCCAATCTCCTCTCTGCAAAAATCTCAGAAGTGGCTGAGGCAGCGGAGAAACTAAAAGAAGAGAACAGCGCGAAGGGGTTTCAGCTAGTTGGCCTGTACCGTCAATTGTTTGAAGCCTGGACGAAAGAGTACCCTCAGAAGGAAGGACGGCTTTTGGTCTGGAAAGACGGTCTTGCGCCGGTACAGCTCAGAGAGTTTTGCACCCTTTTGGCGCAAAACGGAAAGGGGAGCGCAGTGCTGGTCTGCTCGGAAAAAGAGGGGGCCTGCCAGTATGCTTTGGGAAGCCGTGACGAGGACATGAGGGTTTTGTCAAAGGAACTGAACGGACGGCTGAAAGGAAAAGGCGGGGGAAATCCCCAATTAGCTCAGGGAACATTCCTGGCTTCCAGAGAAGAAGTGGAGGCCGCATTTTCGGAGGAATAGCGGATGGATCTAAACCATGAAACCATTAAAAAACTGCGGGGACTGGTGGTATTTACTGTCGTTGTGGCCGTAGCCGGAATCAATTATGAAAAGCTTCTGGGGGTTTTGAAAGCCGTTTTTCATATGATGGCCCCCTTTATTTTAGGCGGCGTTATTGCTTTTATTTTAAATGTTCCTATGCGGAATATTGAAAAACGGCTGCCTTGCAAAAAAGACAGCAGGCTAAAACGTCCGCTGTCCCTGACTCTGGCCATCCTTGCGGTTCTGGCTGTGTTTTTTACGGTTGTCATTGTAGTGGTTCCGGAGCTTTTCCGGACACTTATCATCCTTCAGGAAAGCATTCCCAGGTTTTTTGCAGGACTTCAGGCAGGGCTGGAACAGATCTTTTCAGACAATCCGAATTTGGTCGCATGGATTGAAACCCTGGAATTTGACTGGAAAGAGGTCACCCAGGAAGTGGTAACCTTCTTATCTACAGGAGCAGGATCCATTCTTTCTACGACAGTTTCCGCCGCCGCTTCGATTTTCAGCGGGGCGACGTCATTTTTTATCGGTGCTGTTTTTGCTCTGTATATCCTTCTGCAAAAGGAAGCTTTGAGCCGGCAGTGCGGGAAAGTGCTGGAAGCCTTTTTCTCTAAAAACGTAAAAGAGCAGATTGTCCGCATAGCGGCCCTGACGGAGCGGACCTTCAGTAGTTTCCTCACAGGCCAGTGTCTGGAGGCCGTTATTCTGGGGCTCATGTTTTTTGTCGTTTTGCTGTTTTTGAGGCTGCCCTACGCGCTTTTAATCGGAGTATTAATCGGCTTTACAGCTCTGATTCCTATTTTCGGGGCCTTTATTGGCTGCGCCGTAGGAACATTTCTGATTTTGATTGTAAACCCGGTACAGGCCCTGATCTTTTTGGTGGTTTTCTTTGTTTTGCAGCAGATAGAAGGAAACCTGATCTATCCCCATGTAGTGGGTAGTTCCGTAGGTCTTCCCTCTATCTGGGTGCTGGTAGCGGTATCATTAGGCGGAAGCGCCATGGGCGTAGTGGGAATGCTGTTTTTTATTCCGCTGTGTTCTGTGCTTTACGCCCTGTTTCGGGAATTGGTTTATGACAGGCTGGAGAAAAAGAAAAGAAAAGCTGCGTCATAAAGAAGTCTGCGGCTTCGGGGCAATGACTTTCCGAATATCTTCCAGCAGAGAGGCGGGGAGATTAAGAGAGCCTCGTCCCGTTCCAAGGGAGATGTCCGGTTTATTGGTTCCGTGAAAATCGGATCCTCCTGTGGGAAGAAGGCCGTACTGGCTGGCCAGGATCCGAAGCCGCTGGCTTTCTTCCTGGCTGTGGGAGGAGTGGTACACTTCCAGCCCTCTCATTCCCAGAAGGGCCAGATGGGAGATAAGGGTTTCCGTTTGGGACCAGCCCAGCTTATACTGACACGGATGGGCCAGTACGGGAAAGGCTTTATTATCTGTCAGAACCTTTAGAGCCTGTTCCGGAGTAATCAGATCCTTGCGGGGACAGTATTTCCCTCCGTACTGGAGATACTTTTGAAAGGCTTCCCCCATGGAATCGGTGATGCCCTTTTCGGTCAGCAGGCGGGCAAAGTGGGCGCGGGTAATGACCGTATGGGGATTTCCGGCTGTAAGGGCCTGCCGGGTGACGGGAAAGCCGTCGGCCTGGAAACGGCGGATCATTTCTTCGTTTCGCTGTTGGCGGACTGCCAGGAGATTTTCCAGGGCGCTGAGAAAAGAAGGGTCTTCATGGCGGACAAACAGACCCAGAATATGGATCTCTTTATCACGGTAGACACAGGAAAGCTCTACGCCGGGAATCACTTCGATCCCGGTTTTTTTGGACTCATCCAGAGCTTCATTGATTCCGGATACGGTATCGTGATCCGTAAGTGCAATAGACTGAAGGCCCAGGGAAGCAGCCAGACGGACTACCTGGGAAGGAGAGAGGGTACCATCAGAGGCAGTGGAGTGGACGTGCAGATCGACGAATGACATAGAAAAAACCTCCTTGAAACAGATTAGTAATATAATAGTAACATGTTTTGATAAATAAGTAAATTCTGACGAAAAAATAAAATTTTGCAGGAAAAATTTAATAATTTCGTCATTCCATTTTCTACAGAATATGGTATACTACAATCTGAGAAATACAGGATAATGTTATAGAGATAGGTGAATGAGTATATGGATGAATTAAATCGCAGAAGTCGGGCGGCCGGTTCTCAGCAGAGGACAGCGTCGAGAGGATCCTACGGCGGGACCCGGACTTCTCAGGGCACTTATAAAAGCACGGCTGGAACCAGCCGATCCAGGGGGGCATCTTCTTCCAGAGGAAGCTCCAGAGGGAACTCCTCGTATTCGGCTTCGGGGAGCCGCCGCAGTTCTTCCGCGTCGGGAAGCTACAACAGACGGGGAACGACTTCCGGCAGAGGCGGAAACCGGAGAAAGAAACAGGGTCCCAATTATTTGTGGATAGCTATTGTGGGGGTTGTTCTCATTATTGCAATCGCCATAGGAGTTTTTATTTTTCGCGGAAGAAACGAAGCGGAAGAGGCCCAGGTAACCACCAGCGTTCCGGAAACAGAGCTTCAGAAAGATGTCATGGTTGACAACATCGTCATTACCGGGCTGTCCAGAGAAGAAGCGCGGGAAAAGATTCTGGAGCAGTACGCCTGGGAAATGACGGTTTCCTGGAATGAGGAAAGCATTGCCGTAACCAATCTCATGGGCGGCAAGGTGGACGAGCTCCTGACAGAGATTTACCAGGGGGAACCCAAGGAGTCTTATACCCTGGATACCAGCGGCCTGGAAGATGCCGTAGCGTCTGAGGTGACAGCCATTGCGGCTCAGTGGGATAAGGCGGCTAAAAACGGATCCATCAGCAGCTTTGACGCCCAAACGGGAAAATTTGTCTTTTCCGGAGCGGAGAGCGGCCAGAAGGTAAATCAGGAAAAGCTGGCGGAGGATATTTTAGAAGCGCTGGATAATAAGGATTTTGACGCCGTTATTGCAGCGGAAGTGGCTACAGTGGAACCGGAAGTTACGGAAGCCGAAGCCAGAGAGCGCTACAAGACGATTAGTACCTACACGACGAAAACAACGGCAAACAGCAAGAGAAATACCAATGTGCGTCTCGCCTGCGAGGCCATTGACGGAATTGTTCTCCAGCCCGGAGAATCCTTCTCCTTTAACGACAGGGTGGGAGAGAGAACAGCGGAAAAAGGATACCAGTCAGCGGCGGCCTACAGCAATGGCGAGGTAGTCCAGGAAATCGGCGGCGGCGTATGCCAGGTTTCCACTACCTTGTATAACGCAGTGGTTCGGTCGGGGTTAAAGACCACCGTGCGCCGTTCCCATACCTTCGAGCCTTCTTACGTAACTCCGGGTATGGACGCTACGGTAAGCTGGGGCGGACCTGACTATGAATTTGTTAATAATTCATCTTTCGGCATCGGTATCCGTGCATCCTACAGCAATCAGACCTGTACGGTTTCCATTTATGGGGTTCCCGTGCTGGAAGATGGCGTGAAATACGATTTGAAATCTACAAAAATAAAGGACATCGATCCTCCGGCGCCTACCTACGTAGAAGATCAGACGGTACAGCCGGGGCTGGAAGTAGTAGACAGCGCGGGAAGCATGGGAAGCCAGTGGGAAGTCCGTCTGGTTATTACCAAAAATGGAGAAACGGTCAGCCAGGATGTGGATCATACGGCTACTTATAAAGGCCATGCGCCGGTTGTTAAGAGAAATACCTCCGGTGTCTGGGTTCCTGCTCCGGGTGAGACACTTCCGGGTGAAACGCTTCCGGACGGCCAGACCCTTCCGGGCGAATCCTCTTCTGACGGAGTGATTCCATCAGTAGAACCGGGCAGCAGCTCATCAGCAGAGAGCAGTACGGCAGAGCCGGGTGCGTCTGAGCCTATAGGGCCCGGAACGGTGATTCCAACGGCTCCATCCCAGCCAGAGCCGGTATCTCCAGGCGTTACACAGCCTTCAGAACCGGGACCAGGTACGGTTTCTCCCAATCCTGTGACCGGCACAGACGGTCCTGGAGCTTAATAAACAGGCATAGTTTTTAACATAAGCGATTCTATTAAGACCTCGTACAGACGGGAAACCGCCGGTACGGGGTCTTTGCTGCGCAATGGGGAGACTGCGCCTGTACCCATGAAAATCCTTAAAACTTTAATTGATGCCAGGAAAAAGGTGTTGTATAATTTGATAAAAAGGACAGGAGGCACAAAATGGAAGGAATTAAAAAGAATTTTGGCTTTGGCTGTATGAGATTTCCCATGAAGGACGGCCAGTTGGATAAAGAGCAGATCTGTAAAATGGTTGATCTGTTTTTGAAAGAGGGGTTTAATTATTTTGATACAGCCCACGGGTATCTGGACGGAAAAAGCGAACCCACGTTAAAAGAATGCCTTACCAGCCGCTATCCCCGGGAAAGCTATATATTGACCGATAAACTGACCGGGGCATTTTTTGAGAAGGAGGAAGAGATCCGTCCTCTTTTTGAAAAACAGCTTCAGCAGTGCGGAGTGGAATATTTTGACTTTTATCTCATGCACGCCCAAAGCGCTGAGAGCTTTGAAAAGTATAAGAGATGCCGCGCCTATGAAACAGCCATGGAACTGAAAAAAGAGGGAAAGATCCGCCACTT
Organism: uncultured Clostridium sp.; assembly: GCA_946498245.1. Taxonomy (GTDB): domain Bacteria; phylum Bacillota; class Clostridia; order Lachnospirales; family Lachnospiraceae; genus UMGS1370. The sequence goes on from CAMMNN010000076.1 coordinate 6,054, forward strand.
CGGCATTTCCTTCCACGACAAATCAGACGTACTGGATCAGATCCTGACGGAATATCCTCAGATTGAGGTGGTTCAGATCCAGTTTAATTACGCAGATTACGAGGATCCCGCCGTAGAGAGCCGCGGCTGCTATGAGGTCTGCAGAAAGCACGGAAAACCGGTGATTGTAATGGAACCCATAAAAGGAGGCAATCTGGTAAATCTGCCCCAGCAGGCCAAAGAGGTCTTTGAAAATCTGGGAGGAGGGAGTCCTGCAAGCTATGCTCTGCGGTTTGCCGCTGGTTTTGAAGGGATCATGATGGTGCTTTCCGGTATGAGCACATTGGAGCAGGTAGAGGAGAACCTTAGCTTTATGAAAGACTTTAAACCCCTTACGGAGAAAGAGATGGAAGCGGTTTCCCAGGTCCGGGATATATTCCGCAGCCTGAACCTGATTCCCTGTACGGCCTGCCGTTACTGCACAGCAGGATGTCCCCAAAATATTTCCATTCCCGATCTTTTCGCCTGTATGAATGCAAAAAAACAATACAAGGACTGGAATGCCGATTACTATTACCATAACGTTCATACACGCCAGAACGGAAAGGCTTCCGCCTGCATTCAATGCGGGAAATGTGAGGCGGTCTGTCCCCAGCATTTGAAAATTCGGGATTTGCTGAAAGAGGTGGCGGAAGAGTTTGAAAAAAAGGCGGAGTAAGGTGGACTTTTTTCTATACATATAGAATAAGCATTTGCAATTTGTTAAAAAATTGGTATAATGATAATTAGGTCAGTGTCTCTTTTTTATGAAGGGATATACTAACACCACTCACATTTGTAGGAGGAAAGTAAAATGGCAAGAAAAATGAAAACCATGGATGGTAATCAGGCCGCATCCCACGCTTCCTATGCGTTTAC
>CAMMNN010000077.1 GCA_946498245.1 uncultured Clostridium sp.
CCAATGACATTGGAATTGACCTGGGTACTGCCAGTATCCTGGTTTATATTAAAGGGAAAGGCGTTGTCCTGAAGGAACCCTCTGTAGTGGCAATCGACCGTGACAGCAATAAGATCATGGCTATCGGCGAGGAAGCGCGTCTTATGATCGGCCGTACTCCGGGCAATATTGTAGCGGTCCGCCCTCTTCGCCAGGGTGTGATTTCCGATTATACGGTAACGGAAAAAATGCTGAAATACTTTATCAATAAGGCTGTGGGAAAGAAAACCCTGAGAAAGCCCAGGATCAGCGTATGTATTCCCAGCGGGGCCACAGAGGTGGAAAAGAAGGCTGTGGAAGACGCTACTTATCAGGCCGGAGCCAGAGAGGTTTCTATTATTGAAGAGCCTGTGGCCGCCGCTATCGGAGCCGGTATCGATATTTCCAAAGCGTGCGGAAATATGATTGTTGACATTGGAGGCGGTACTGCCGACATTGCCGTTATTTCTTTGGGAGGCACCGTAGTCAGTACTTCCATTAAGGTGGCAGGAGACGATTTCGACGAAGCTCTGGTTCGTTATATGAGAAAGAAGCATAACCTTTTAATCGGTGAGAGGACGGCTGAGGAAATCAAAATCAATATCGGAGCCGCATACCGCAGACCGGAGGTCCTGACCATGGAGGTCCGGGGAAGAAACCTGGTAACAGGTCTGCCAAAGACTATCGTAGTGACGTCAGACGAAACTCTGGAGGCGCTGAGAGAACCGGCTATGCAGATTGTAGATGCCGTTCACAGCGTATTGGAAAGAACTCCGCCGGAACTGGCAGCCGATATTTTCGAGAGAGGCATTGTGCTGACCGGAGGCGGTTCTCTTCTCAGCGGCCTGGACGCCCTGATTGAAGAGAAAACGGGAATCACCACTATGGTAGCCGAGGATCCGCTGACGGCAGTGGCTATCGGAACGGGCAAATTTATTGAGTTTGCTCATGGCGAAGGAAAAGAAGAGTACAATTAACCCATCTGTTTTTCAAGACGCCCGGAGGCCTGGAAAGGGCCGGACCGGGCGCGTCTGTTTATCTATGGCTACAGTAAAAGGATTTGTAGAAAAAATAAAATTCCGCAACGAAGACAACGGATATACGGTATTAAGCCTTGCTGACGGGAAGGACGAAACGATTCTGGTGGGAACCTTTCACTATATCAGCGAGGGAGAATTGGTGGAAGCAACGGGGACCATGACGGAGCATCCTGTTTACGGGGAGCAGCTTCAGGTGGAGAGCTATGAGATTAAGCCGCCGGAGGATACGGCGGCAGTGGAACGCTATCTGGGATCCGGGGCTATTAAAGGCGTGGGTTCAGCTCTGGCCGCCCGCATTGTCCGGCGGTTTAAGGGCGATACCTTCCGCATTATCGAAGAAGAACCGGAGCGGCTGGCGGAAATTAAGGGGATCAGCGAAAAAATGGCTATGGCCATTGGCGAACAGGCCGAAGCAAAAAGGGATATGCGCCAAGCCATGATGTTCCTGCAAAATTACGGCATTTCCATGAATCTGGCAGTGAAGATCTATCAGGAATACGGCCCAAAAATGTACGGTATTCTAAAGGAAAACCCTTACCGGCTGGCGGACGACATTCCCGGCGTAGGCTTTAAAATGGCCGACGAGATAGCGCAAAAGGCAGGGCTTTTTACAGATTCGGATTACCGGATTAAAAGCGGCCTTCTCTATACGCTGCTTCAGGCATTGGGAAACGGCCACACCTATCTTCCGGAAGGGGAACTGACAGCCAATGCGGCGGAGCTTTTAAAGGTTCACCCGGAAACCATTGACAAGCACTTAATGGACTTGCAGATAGAAAAAAAGATTATTGTAAAGCCGGGGCCTAAACCAGAGGAAGATAAGGAGCCAGAAAGACTGGTTTTTGCCTCTCAGTATTACTATTTGGAGCTGAATACCGCAAAAATGCTTCATGATTTAAATATCCGGGGAAGCATTCCGGAAATTGAAATCAAAAGCCGCCTCTATGAGATCCAGGAGCAGGAGAAGATAGAACTGGATCCTCTTCAGCAGCAGGCGGTTGTGGAAGCGGTCAACAGCGGCCTTTTGATTATCACCGGAGGGCCGGGAACGGGAAAAACCACTACCATCAACACCATTATCCGTTATTTTGAAATGGAAGGAATGGAAATCATCTTAGGAGCTCCTACAGGCCGTGCTGCAAAGCGAATGACGGAGGCCACAGGCTGGGAGGCCCGTACCATCCACCGGATGCTGGAGCTGACAGGGATACCGGGGGAAAAGGAATCTGTGGGAATGCATTTTGACCGCAACGAGGAAAATCCCCTGGACGCTGATGTAATTATTATCGATGAAATGTCTATGGTTGACATCAGCCTGATGCACGCCCTTCTGAAAGCCGTCAGCGTGGGAACGCGGCTGATTTTGGTGGGGGATGTAAACCAGCTTCCCAGCGTAGGGCCGGGTAATGTCCTGCGGGATATTATTGACTCCGGAGAGTTTAACGTGGTAAAGCTGACAAAGATCTTCCGGCAGGCGGCGGAGAGCGATATTATCGTTAATGCCCACCGCATTCACGCAGGAGAGCCGGTTCCCCTGGGGAAACCCAGTAAGGATTTCCTTTTTATAAAAAGGGATACCCCGGACGCCATTATCAGCGCTATGATTACCCTGGTTCAAAAAAAGCTGCCGGATTACGTCCATGCAGACCCCATGGATATTCAGATTATGACGCCTATGAGAAAAGGCGCCCTGGGGGTGGAACGGCTTAACCAGATATTCCAGTCCTTTATGAATCCGCCATCTCCGGACAAAACGGAAAAAGAGGCCGGAGGCGTAGTGTGGCGTACCGGTGACAAAGTGATGCAGATAAAAAATAACTACCAGATGGAATGGGAGGTTCGCAGCCGTTACGGGATTCCTGTGGATAAAGGGACAGGAGTTTTTAACGGCGATATTGGAATTATCAGGGAGATCAACCTTTTTGCGGAAACCCTTACAGTGGAATTTGACGAGGGGCGCATGGCGGAGTATTCCTTTAAGCAGACGGAGGAGCTGGAACTGGCATACGCCATTACCATACACAAATCCCAGGGAAGCGAGTACCCGGCTGTGGTGATTCCCCTTTATAGCGGGCCGAAGCTTCTAATGAACCGAAATTTGCTGTATACAGGGGTGACAAGAGCCCGTTCCTGTGTGTGTCTGGTAGGACACCCGGAAACATTTCAGGCCATGGCGGACAATACCATGGAACAGAAACGGTATTCCGGCTTAAAGGAAAGGATTTGTGAAGTATGCGCTTGCGGGCCGGATTCCTCATAGACGCCCTGTACCCCAGACGGTGTCCCGTCTGCGGAGACATTGCAGAGCCCTCCGGAGCCCTTGCCTGCCCCGGCTGTGTCAGAAAATTGTCCTGGGTCTGTGAACCGGTCTGCAAAAAATGCGGGAAGCCGGTGATCTCCCAGACTGCAGAGTACTGTCCGGACTGTCTTCGCCGCCCCGGAAACTTTGAATACGGCGCCGCCCTGTGTCTGTATGATGATATTACCCGGACTTCCATGGCGAAAATCAAGTACCAGGGAAGGCGGGAATATCTGGATTTTTACGCCGATGCAATGGCGGCACGAATGGGACGCAGGATTTTAAAAATGAAGCCGGACGCCTTTGTCCCGGTTCCCGTCCATCCCAAACGCCGCCGGCAGAGAGGCTTTAATCAGGCGGAGGAGTTGGCTGTAAAGCTGTCCAAACGTCTGGAAGCGAGAACCGGTATCCGGATTCCGGTGGAATCCCAGTGGCTGCTGCGGGTTCGGAAAACCCTGCCCCAAAAGGAGCTGTCTGCGGCAGAACGGCAGAAAAATCTGGAACAGGCATTTGCGGCAGGCCATATTCCCCCAAACGTCCGCTGCGTAGTCCTGATAGATGATATTTACACCACAGGAAGCACAGCCAGGGCCTGTACCAAGGTCTTGAAAAATGCAGGAGTAAAATCGGTATACGTGGCCGTTATCTGCATTGGCAGCCAGTAAAGCTGAAGGGGACGGAGAACTTTTATTATAGTAAGTGACGAGGAGGAAACGACATGGAAGGGAACGACAGAAAGGGGATTCGAATCCGGAAAGCTATTAAGGAGGATATTCCGGAACTGGCAGCTATTTTTAATTATGAAGTCCTTAACAGTACGGTTATTTTCTGCACAGAAGAAAAAAGTCTGGAAGACCGTCTGGAGTGGTTTGCCAGCCACAGCACGGAGGCTCATCCTCTTTTGACGGCGGAACTGGACGGAAAGGCGGTAGGGTATGTCAGTCTTTCCCCGTACCGTTCCGGCGACGTTTACGACCGGACGGCAGAGCTGTCTTTGTATGTCCATCGGGAATACCGCCGCCGGGGAATTGCCGGAGAACTGCTGGCCGCCATATTGGAGTTAGCCAGAGAAAAGGGAGCCATTCATACGGTAGTATCGGTGATTACCACTGAAAATACGGCCAGCATCCGCCTCCATGAAGCTTTCGGATTTGAAAACTGCGGAGTGATTCGGGAAGCAGGCTGGAAATTCGGAAGATGGCTGGATATTGTAAATTACCAATTAATTCTGTGACTCGTCATTGCTTTTTCGGGAAAGTTCATATATAATGATAAACAAGCAACTACAAAGCCCACAGGCTGCAGCCTGTGGGCCGGCACATCCCAATTGTTCTAAATTGAATCCCCCGATATAAAAAGAAAATATGTATTGAAAAAGACAAGGAGATAGTTTATGCGTGAAAAGTTAAATACATTGCCCCTGACGGAATTGAGGGAATTGGCAAAAGCTCAGGGTATTAAAGGTTCCAGCGGCCTGCGGAAAGCGGAGCTCATTGATTTACTGTGTCAGGCAGCGGAAAAGAATGAGAAGCAGGAAAGTGAGAAAAGCCAGGAACGCCAGGAACGCCCTTCTTTGAAAGCGGAAAAAAACCAGGGGGGAGAACGGACACAGCAGCCGGAGAGAAAGCAGAACGGCGATAGGTATCAAAATCCGGCGCCTAATGGGGAACGGAATCACCAGGGGAAACATTTTACTTCCCAGCGGGAATTTTCCGGAAGCGGAAAACCGGAGTCTATGAGCCCGGAGGAACTGGCGGAGCTGGACAGCGGAATGGAGGCCAACGGGATTCTGGAGGTTATGCCGGATGGTTTTGGTTTTATCCGCTGCGAAAATTTCCTTCCGGGAGAAAATGACGTCTATGTAGCGCCTTCTCAGATCCGGCGCTTTAATATGAAAACCGGGGATATGGTCAGGGGAAACCGCCGGGTGAAAGCCCCGACGGAAAAGTTTGCCGCCCTGCTCTATATTACATCTATTAACGGCTATCCGGCCAGCGCCGCAGAGCGCAGGCCTAACTTCGAAAATCTGACTCCCATTTTCCCCAATGAGCGCCTTCATATGGAAATGGCCGGAGGAAAGAGCACAGTGGCCATGAGGATACTGGACCTGCTGTCTCCCATTGGAAAGGGGCAGAGGGGCATGATCGTTTCACCGCCAAAGGCCGGAAAGACGACCCTGTTAAAGCAGGTAGCCAGGGCCATTACTACCAATCACCCAGATATGCATCTGATTATCCTGCTGATTGATGAGCGTCCGGAGGAGGTAACGGACATTAAGGAGGCCATTGTAGGCCCCAATGTAGAGGTGATCTATTCCACATTTGACGAGCTGCCGGATCGCCATAAACGAGTATCAGAGATGGTTGTGGAACGGGCAAAGCGCCTGGTGGAACACGGCAGAGACGTGACAATTCTTTTGGACAGCATTACCCGGCTGGCCAGAGCATACAACCTGGTAGTGCCCCCTTCCGGCCGTACTTTGTCGGGCGGTTTGGATCCCACAGCCCTTCATATGCCTAAGCGCTTCTTCGGAGCTGCCCGGAATATGCGGGAAGGAGGAAGCCTGACGATCCTGGCAACGGCTCTGATTGACACCGGAAGCCGTATGGACGACGTAATTTACGAAGAATTTAAGGGAACCGGCAATATGGAATTGGTTCTGGACCGGAAATTATCGGAAAAGAGAATTTTCCCGGCCATTGACATCTTAAAATCGGGAACCAGAAGAGACGATCTCCTGCTGACAAAGGAAGAGGCCGAAGCCGTAGACATTGTCCGGAAGGCCACCAATACCTTAAAGCCGGAAGAATCCGTAGAAAAAATCCTGGATCTTTTTGCGAGAACCCGTTCCAACCGGGAGTTTGTGGAAATGGCAAAAAAGATTCGGTTTTAATGCTTGCAAAATCCCAGCCTTTGTGGTATACTGACTAAGCTGTTTATACGGCAGGAAACGTTATGAAACGCAGGACTGCGTTTTGCGGTCGGAAACCGCACAATAAGAATAGAGAGGTGAAATCACATGAAAGAAGGAATCCATCCGGCTTATTATCAGGCTAAGGTTGTTTGCAACTGTGGCAATGAGTTTGTAACTGGCTCTACTAAGAAGGACATCCACGTAGAGGTTTGTTCCAAATGCCATTCATTCTATACAGGTCAGCAGAAGGCTGCCGCTGCTCGTGGACGTATTGATAAGTTCAATCGTAAGTACGGCGTAAACGCTGGCAAATAA
>CAMMNN010000078.1 GCA_946498245.1 uncultured Clostridium sp.
CCGGCTCTTGTTGTGGCGGATTACTTCATTGGCCGCATTTAAAATATTTTGGCTGGAGCGGTAATTTTGCTCCAATTTAATTACCTTAGCCCCTGGAAAAGCTTCTTCAAAGTCCAGGATATTGCGCACATCCGCCCCCCGGAATTTGTAAATAGACTGATCGTCATCACCTACTACGCAAAGGTTCCGGTACTTTGCGGCCAAAAGGCTCACTAATTTAAACTGAGCATAGTTGGTATCCTGGTACTCATCCACCATAATATAGCGAAAGCGTTCCTGATAATAGTTCAGAATATCGGGATTATTCTGAAACAGTTCCACCGTTTTAACAATTAAATCGTCAAAATCCAGGGCGTTGTTTTTCTTCAGCTCCTTTTGGTAAGCCTTATATATCTCGGCGATTTTTTTCTTGCGCATTTCCCCTGCGGCATTGAGTTCCATTTCCTCCGGGGTAATCAATTGATCCTTTGCCGAAGAAATGTGCCCCAAAACAGCTCTTTCTTTATAAAGCTTCGGATCCACGTCCATCTTCTTTAGCACCTGCTTCATAAGGGTTTTCTGGTCATCGCTGTCATAAATAGTAAAATCTGAGGAATATCCCAGCGCTTCAATGTGTCGTCTGAGAATCCGGACGCAGGAAGAATGGAAGGTACTGACCCAAATGCTTTCTGCTCCGAAGCTTACCAGCTTGTCCACTCTTTCCCGCATCTCTCCTGCCGCCTTATTGGTAAAGGTAATGGCCATAATATTCCAGGGATTCACCCCTTTTTCCTCAATCAGATATGCTACTCTGTGAGTCAGAACCCTGGTCTTTCCCGAACCGGCTCCCGCCAGTACCAAAAGGGGACCTTCCGTATAAAAAACCGCCTCTTTCTGGCGGGGATTCAGCGTATCGTATATGCTCATATTCTGCTCCTTGCTATTGTGTTGTATGAAAAACATATGGCACTAAATGCTCATAACGAATTATACCATAGATTCTCCTGTTTCCCAATCCCCAAAATTCCCATTCCCCTCTTGCCATCTGGTTTTTAATACTATATAATAGAGCAGAGAGGTGACAATATGAAAAAGACAAATGAAGAACGCCTGCAGGATCTGTTTTCCTATCTCAGCAGCCTGTCTTATATTAAGCCGGAGTCGATTCCGGATATTCCTTTATATATGGATCAGGTTACTACATTTATGGATGATCATCTTGCCCGGATGAAACGGTACCCGGAGGACAAGGTTCTGACCAAAACTATGATCAATAACTACGCAAAGAACAATCTGCTTCCTCCCCCCATTAAGAAAAAGTATTCTAAAGAGCATATGCTGATGCTCATTTTCATATACTATTTCAAAAATCTTCTGTCCTTCAATGATATTGAAGAATTGTTCCGGCCCATTACCGGTACTCATTTTTCCGGCGACAGCGGGCTGTCTTTGGAACGTATCTACAATGAGGTCTTTTCTCTGGAAAAGGGACAGATGGAAAACTTAAAGGCGGATGTTGAGGAAAAATTCCGTGTAGCATCCTCTACGTTCCAGGACGCTGACGGTGAAGAACAGGAATATCTTCAGCTTTTTGCCTTCATCTGCGAACTGTCTTTTGACGTATATTTGAAAAAGCAGATGATCGAAACCATTGTTGATCAATTAAAAAAAGAGGCGCCGGAGCCGGAAAAGAAGAAAAAATAACGGCCAGTCTTTAAAAGCATAATAAAAGAGCGTAGAAACCGTCTTACGATTCCTGCGCTCTTTGACTTTCTGTTTACTGTTCTGATTCTTCCTCTTTGGGTTCCAATCTTGCAAATACCATATCGTAGCCGTCGTTTCCGTAATTCAGGGAACGGTTTACACGGCTGATAGTGGCTGTGGATGCGCCTGTCTTTTCTGCAATTTCCAGATACGTTTTGCCCTCCCGCAGCATTTTTGCTACCTCATATCGCTGGGACAGGGATAACAGCTCGTTGATTGTGCAGACATCTTCAAAGAAAATATAGCATTCCTCCGGCGTCTTCAATGTCAGAATAGCCTGAAACAGATGATCGACTGCCTCTGTCTTAATTTTTTTATTCATTTCCTGATCCCCTTTGGTCTTTCATATGTTGATATTTTAACATATTAAAGTTTAAAAGTCCACGGTTTTTCTCAAGAAAGCATAAATTTTTCCACTGCCAGGGCGACTCCGTCTTCATCATTGGAACGAGTAATAAAATCCGCTGCGTTTCGAACCGGAAGAACGGCATTTTCCATTGCCACTCCCAGTCCTGCAAACTGAATCATGGTCAAATCATTGTATCCGTCGCCGCAGGCAATGATTTCTTCTCTGGACATCCCTAAAAGTTCCAGAAGGACGGCCAGACGCTGGGCCTTGTCAATACCTCTGGGAAGGATTTCCAGATAATACGGATCCGAGCGGTAGACGCTGAAGTTTTTTCCTAAAGCGGCTTTTACCTGCGGTTCCACCACAGCCAGATAGTCCCCGTCGTCTGTCATGAGAAATTTCGGCACAGCAAAGGTCACATAGGCCTCCATATCCTCCGGCTCTGTTACTTCCAGATGGTTGACTCTGGATTCCAACTCTACGTAAGGGTCTTTTCCCTTCATAGCAATGATCCGATCTCCCTGGTAGGTCAAAATATTTATCTGCTGTTCTTTGGCCAGCCGGATCACTCTCCCATTGATTTCCTGCGGAAGCAAAGCCGAAGCCACAATCTCTCCGGTCCGGCAGTTGGTAATCATTCCCCCGTTAAAAGACAGAACGTAACCGCCGTACCGCTCTAATTCCAGTTCCCTTGCCAGAGGCGCAATCCCCTGAAAAGGGCGGCCGGAGGCCAGAACTACGGTTTTTCCCCGCTTCTGTGCCTCCAGCAAAACGTCCTTTGTCCTGGGAGTAATCTCTTTCTTCCGGTTTGTCAACGTTCCGTCCAGATCCAGGACAATCATTTTATAATCCATCTTAACCTGCTCCCGTTCTCTGCTTCAGGCCTTATCCCCGGCTTTTCGCCCGGTTGCGATTGTAATTAATGAGGCAGCCGGCTTTCACGATTTCCCGTTCCTCCGCCGTCATATCCGCAATATAGAGGCTGATCTCCTCTGCCCCCGCCTCGGAGCTTCTCATTACAAAGGCCGGTATTTTCTTTAAATCACCTTCCAGGGCTTTCCGGATACCGGGTACGTAGATATAGTCTCCTACTTCAAAATTCGGTTCTCCCTCTAACTGGAAGGGAAGCATACCCCAGTTCATAACATTGGAGCGGTAGCGCTTGGTTGCATATTCGCTGCAGATGTTGGCCAGACCGCCGATAACTCTCTGGCAGCTTGCCGCCTGTTCTCTGGCGGAGCCGTCTCCCGGTTTTACAGCATAAACTACGCTGCCGATTTCCGTTTCCATAGGCTGGATTTCTTCGTTTCCTTTAATGGTCCGGATCCTTGCAAATACCTTTTCCAGCTCCGGATCCAGGGACTGAGGATCCGTCCCGGCAGTCCGGGCCTTTTCCAGCTTGTCCACTTCTTTGGTTCTTCCTACGTACTCCGGATCCCGTCTGGACAGAGTAAATTCCGCTAGTCCAAGGGGATTGGAGCGGTAAGATGAGGTTTCGCCGGAAGGAATCAGCTCGTCGGTAGTCGTTACGGCGTCCATGATTTTAGAACAAACCTTCAGCACAATATTGTCCGCCAGAGGACTCATTTCCGGCCAGTCTTTGATGTTGGGGCCGTAAATCAGGTTTTCTTTCTCATTACCCTTTCCAAAACCAAAGTATACTCTGTGATCATAGGAGCTGCGGTCAAACTCGTATGCCGGAACTTTTCCGAAGCACTCCATGCCCTCTGCCGAGGTTAAGATACCGCCGTTGGCAGCCGTAGCCGCAATAGAGCGGGCATCCATCAGGGCCACTGCGGCCATCTGTCCGTTGCCCGGTTTTGAGCCTTCCCGGTTGGGGAAGTTGCGGGTAGTATGGCGAATGCTGAGGCCGTTATTGCAGGGCGTATCTCCGGCTCCAAAGCAGGGGCCGCAGAAAGCCGTGCGGATAATGGCTCCTGCTGCCATCAGGTCAGAAACAGCTCCCTTCTTCACCAAATCCGCAAAAACAGGCTGAGATGAGGGGTAAACTGCCAGAGAAAATTCATCGCAGCCGCAGTTTTTCTCTCTCAAAGCATTGGCCGCCTCAATGACGTTGGTATAGTTGCCGCCTGCGCAGCCGGCAATGATTCCCTGCTGTACCAGAAGTTTTCCATCTTTAATTTTGTCTAAAAGGGTAAACTGAGCCTTCGATCCGGATACGGACTCCGCCTTCTTCTCCACTTCCCGGAGAATGTCTTCCAGATTGCTGTTTAATTCGTCAATTTCATAGGTGTTGCTGGGGTGGAACGGCAGAGCAATCATAGGTTTCACCGTACTTAAATCCACGTAAACGCAGCCGTCGTAATACGCTACGGAAGCGGGATTCAATTCCTTATAATCTTCTCCCCGGCCGTGAAGGGTCAAATATGCCTTGGTGTCTTCATCGGTCTTCCAAATAGAAGAAAGGCAGGTGGTTTCCGTGGTCATTACGTCAATGCCATTGCGGAAATCCGTATCCATGGAAGCAATGCCCGGGCCTACAAATTCCATTACTTTATTCTTGACATATCCGCACTGGAACACGGCTCCGATAATAGCCAGAGCAATATCCTGGGGGCCGACTCCCGGCTGGGGCTTTCCGTCCAGATAAATGGCCACTACCCCGGGATAAGCTACGTCATAAGTATCCCGCAGAAGCTGTTTTACCAGCTCTCCGCCGCCTTCGCCTACGGCCATAGTTCCCAGAGCGCCGTAGCGGGTATGGCTGTCAGAGCCCAAAATCATTTTGCCGCAGCCAGCCATCATTTCTCTCATATACTGGTGAATGACGGCAATGTGCGGAGGCACGTAAATGCCGCCGTATTTCTTGGCAGCCGACAGGCCAAACATATGATCGTCTTCATTAATGGTGCCGCCTACGGCGCAGAGCGTATTGTGGCAGTTGGTCAGGACGTAAGGAATGGGAAACTGTTCCATTCCCGACGCCTTTGCAGTCTGAACGATCCCTACAAATGTAATATCGTGAGAAGCCATTGCGTCAAAACGAAGCTTTAAATGCTCCATATCCCCTGACGTATTGTGCTCCTTTAAAATCGAGTAAGCAATGGTTCCCTTTCTGGCTTCTTCTTTATCGGCCGGCTTTCCCGTCATAGCCTCAGCCTTGGCTGCTTCCCCCTCCGGAATCAGGGTCGAACCGTTTATGAGATATACGCCGCCGTCATACAATGATACCATATTAATCCCTCCTAATTTTCAAAACCCGCAACCTTTCAGCCCACCCGCCGGCAATAGGCGGTTTTGCCGAAACATAGCTATTCTATTTATAACATTTCTGGCCCCCGTTGGCAAGAGTACCTTCCTCACAAAACGCCATGTTTCTATATTCATAAAAGAATTTTGCCGTAAAACCGGAACTGCCCCCCTCTTCTTTTCATATCATGGACTATGAGCAAAATTAAAGGAGTCCATTATGAAAAAGAAACTCTTTGCCCTTTTCCTGTGCTTAGGGTCCGTTCTGTCTTTCACTGCCTGCAGCCCGAAGGAAAGCGCCGGTGACAAAACGCCGGTTACCCTCAGCGAAGTCGCCCATTCCGTATTTTACGCCCCTCAGTATGCGGCCATTGAACTGGGTTATTTTGAAGAGGAAGGAATCGACTTAACCCTGGTTAATGGAGCCGGAGCCGACAAGGTTATGACAGCCCTGGTTTCCGGTGACGCTGACATCGGCTTTATGGGTTCGGAAGCCAGCATCTATACTTACGCCAACGGCGCCGCCGATTACGCAGTCAACTTCGCCCAGCTCACCCAGCGGGCCGGAAATTTCCTGGTGGCCAGAGAACCGGATCCCGATTTTTCCTGGGAAAAATTACAGGGCAGCAGCGTACTGGGCGGACGCGCCGGCGGTATGCCCCAGATGGTTTTTGAATATATTCTCAAAAAGCACGGCATGGATCCCAAAACGGATTTATCTATTGACCAGAGCATCAGCTTCGGCCTTACCGCCGCCGCTTTTCCCTCCAGCGGGGCCGACTACACCGTAGAGTTTGAACCCTACGCCACTGCTCTGGAAAAAGAAGGCAGCGGATACGTAGTGGCTTCTCTGGGAACGGAATCCGGATACGTTCCGTATACTGCATACAGTGCTAAAAAGAGTTATCTGGTAGAAAATCCTGAAGTCATTCAAGCCTTTACCAATGCCATTCAAAAGGGCCTGGATTACGTTAATTCCCATTCTGCAGCGGAAATCGCCCAGACCATTCATCCTCAGTTTGAAGAAACGGATCTGGACAGCCTGGAAACCATTATCAAACGCTACCAGGAGCAGGACACCTGGAAAGAAAACACAATCTTTGAAGAAAGCAGCTTTGATCTGCTCCAAAACATTCTGGAAGACTCCGGCGAACTTCCCCAGAGAGTTCCCTACAGCGATTTGGTAACAACGGAATATTCCAAAAAGGCGGCCCCCTAAACGCGCACACCTATAAGGAAGCAATTTCAATATCGCAGGGCGGCATAGTCAAA
>CAMMNN010000079.1 GCA_946498245.1 uncultured Clostridium sp.
GGCTTCATACCTGAAAGCGTTCTTTTTACTTTAAGGGACTTTTTTCACAGCCCCTCCGCCTGGGTTGGGTCGCTTTAGCGACATAACTCCTCTCCGCCGCAGTGCGTTCCTGCCCGGAGGGGCTTTTTATTCTACAGGAAATTCAGAAGAATTTCCTGTAGAATAAAAAAGAAGCCATTGCTCCAAAATGATTTCTCATCTGGTTTGCAATGGCCCCTGTCTTTATGAATGTTTAAATCTCTTCTTCTCCGAAATCCAGAACTTCTTCTGCATCTCCCATTTCTCCGTTTTCCAGAGGCATGGTTACATTTTCGTCTTCGTTATCCAACAGAATCTCATCTGTCTCCACCTCATCCGTACTGAGATGGATACTGCGGTAGCGCTTCATACCGGTGCCTGCCGGAATCAGTTTACCGATAATAACGTTTTCCTTCAGACCGATGAGCTTATCTACCTTGCCGTTAATGGCCGCCTCTGTCAGGACCTTTGTAGTTTCCTGGAATGAAGCGGCAGATAAGAAGGAATCTGTTGCCAAAGACGCCTTGGTAATACCCAGCATTACCTGTTTGCCTTCCGCCGGCTTCTTGCCTTCCGCAATCAGCTTCTCATTCATGTCGTTAAAGTCCAGAACATCCATGGATACGCCGGGAAGCACATCGCTGTCCCCGCTTTCTTCGATCTTGATTTTCTTCAGCATCTGCCGGACAATCATCTCTACGTGCTTATCGTTGATTTCTACACCTTGTAGGCGGTATACTCTCTGCACTTCCTGAATCATATAGTCCTGAACTGCGCGTACTCCCTTGATCTTGAGAATGTCATGGGGATTTACGCTACCTTCTGTCAGCTCGTCGCCGGCTTCCAAAATCTGTCCTTCCTGAACCTTAATCCGAGAGCCGTAAGGAATCAGATAGGTTTTGGAGTTTCCAGTTTCATTGTTGGTGATGGTGATTTCCCGTTTCTTTTTGGTATCTTTAATGGCCACAACGCCGCCAAACTCAGAGATAATGGCCAGACCCTTGGGCTTACGGGCCTCAAAAAGCTCCTCTACACGGGGAAGACCCTGTGTAATATCGCCGCCGGCAACGCCGCCGGTGTGGAAGGTACGCATGGTCAACTGGGTACCCGGCTCGCCGATAGACTGGGCCGCAATAATGCCGACTGCCTCGCCTACCTGTACCGGCTGTCCCGTAGCCATGTTTGCGCCATAGCACTTGGCGCAGACACCAATATGGGATTTACAGCTTAAAACGGTACGGATTTTGACGGAATCCCGGCCAAGCTTTTTCAATACCTTCATAACGGCAGCCGCCCGCTTGGGAGTACACATATGGTTTGCCTTCACCACTACCTCTCCCGTATCCGGATCAATAATGGTTTCCGCAATATAGCGGCCGGTCAGACGTTCTTCCAGGGTTTCAATAGTTTCCTGTCCGTCCATAAAAGCTTTGATTTCCATATAAGGAATCTCTTTGCCTTCGCAGCAGTCCGTTTCCCGAACAATCAAATCCTGGGATACGTCTACCAGACGGCGGGTCAGGTAACCGGAGTCGGCAGTACGCAGAGCTGTATCGGACAGACCTTTTCGTGCTCCGTGAGCGGAAATAAAGTACTCCAAAACATCCAGACCTTCACGGAAATTGGACTTAATAGGCAGCTCGATGGTGTGTCCGGTAGTATCGGCCATCAATCCGCGCATACCAGCAAGCTGTTTAATCTGCTTATCGGAACCACGGGCTCCGGAGTCCGCCATCATATAAATGTTATTATACTTATCCAATCCTGTCAGAAGGTCGTGAGTCAACTGGTCGTCCGTAGCCTTCCATGTTTCAATTACTTCTTTATAACGCTCCTCCTCGGTAATCAAACCGCGGCGGAAGTTTTTCGCAATCTTGTCAACCGTAGCCTGAGCGTCTGCAATAAGCTGCTTTTTGGATGCGGGAACGGTCATATCGGAAATGGATACCGTCATAGCCGCTTTAGTAGAGTATTTGTATCCAATAGCTTTAATGTCGTCCAAAGTAACTGCAGTCTGGGTTGCGCCGTGAACGTTAATAACTTTTTCCAAAATCTGCTTTAGCTGTTTCTTTCCTACGTGGAAATCCACTTCCAAAAGCAGTTCGTTGCCCTCTACGCTTCTGTCTACGAAGCCCAGATCCTGAGGAACGATTTCATTAAAGATAAAGCGGCCTACAGTGGACTCAACGATTCCGCTCTTTACGGTACCGTCGGCCATGGTTTTCTGCACTTTTACCTTTACTCTGGAATGAAGGGTAACGGCGTGGTTCTCATATGCCAGGATCGCCTCATTGACATTCCTGAATATCATGCCTTCTCCCTTTGCCCCCGGTCTTTCCTGGGTCAGATAATAGATACCCAGAACCATATCCTGGGACGGAACGGCTACGGGGCCGCCGTCAGAGGGCTTTAACAGGTTGTTGGGAGATAAGAGCATAAAGCGGCACTCCGCCTGAGCCTCAACGGACAGAGGAAGGTGTACTGCCATCTGGTCGCCGTCGAAGTCGGCGTTAAATGCGGTACAAACCAGAGGATGCAGCTTAATGGCCTTTCCTTCTACCAGAATAGGCTCAAATGCCTGGATTCCCAGACGGTGAAGGGTAGGAGCACGGTTCAGCATAACGGGATGCTCTTTGATTACATCTTCCAGAACATCCCAAACCTCCGGCTGAAGGCGCTCTACCATTTTTTTAGCATTTTTAATATTATGGGCGGTTCCATTGGAAACCAGCTCTTTCATAACGAAGGGCTTAAACAGCTCAATTGCCATTTCCTTAGGAAGGCCGCACTGATAGATCTTTAATTCCGGTCCTACTACGATAACGGAACGTCCGGAGTAGTCTACACGCTTTCCTAAAAGGTTCTGACGGAAACGGCCCTGCTTGCCCTTTAACATATCGGACAGAGATTTTAAAGCCCGGTTGCCCGGTCCCGTAACGGGACGGCCCCGGCGTCCATTGTCAATCAGAGCGTCTACGGCTTCCTGCAGCATACGCTTCTCGTTGCGGACAATGATGTCCGGAGCACCCAGCTCCAAAAGGCGGGCCAGACGGTTATTGCGGTTAATAATTCTGCGGTACAAATCGTTTAAATCTGAGGTAGCAAAACGGCCGCCGTCCAACTGTACCATAGGACGAATATCCGGAGGAATAACCGGAATCACGGTCATAATCATCCACTCCGGTTTATTGCCGGAATTGCGGAATGCCTCCACTACTTCCAGACGCTTGATAATCCGCGCCCGCTTCTGTCCTGTCGCTTCTTTTAGCTGCTTTCTCAAATCAGCAGAATCTTTTTCCAGGTCAATGGCCTGTAAAAGCTCCTGAATGGCCTCGGCGCCCATTCCGGCCCGGAAAGAACCGTAGCCGTATTTGTCTACTTCTTCCCGGTATTCTTTTTCGGAAAGAACCTGCTTATACTGCAGGCTGGTCTGACCGGGATCCAGCACAATATAGGATGCGAAATAGAGAACTTTCTCCAAGGTCCTCGGAGAAATATCCAGGATCAGTCCCATTCGGCTGGGGATTCCCTTAAAATACCAGATGTGGGAAACGGGAGCCGCCAATGCAATATGGCCTACACGTTCTCTCCGGACACTGGCTTTGGTTACCTCAACGCCGCAGCGATCACAGATAACGCCTTTATAACGAATCTTTTTGTATTTGCCGCAGTGACACTCCCAGTCCTTGGTAGGTCCGAAAATTCTCTCACAGAACAGGCCGTCTTTTTCCGGCTTTAAGGTTCTGTAATTGATGGTTTCCGGCTTCTTTACTTCACCGTGGGACCATTCCAGAATCTTTTCCGGAGAAGCCAGACCTATTTTGATAGCGTCAAAGGTCAAAGGCTGATAGGTTTCATTTGTTTCTGGCATGATCGTTCTCCCTTCTATTCGTTATCGTCAAAATCAGAAGCATCGTCTGCATCGAAAGCATCCCCTAAATCCAGGTCCAGCTCGTCGTCTGCATCCCCGTCTTCTATATAGTCATCTTCTACTGCCACCAGTTCATCATTTTTGAACTCCTGCTCCTGGTAACCGTAATCACCGTAAGATTCCTCCCGGTTCATATGGCGATCCCCCTCTATGATAGAGCGCAGGTCGGTATCGCCGTAGTCGATGCTTTCCGTCATTTCCACTTCTGTATTGTCTTCACGCAGCACTCTTACGTCCAATCCCAAAGACTGAAGTTCCTTTAAGAGTACCTTGAAGGACTCCGGAATACCCGGTTCCGGAATATTTTCGCCTTTAATAATGGCTTCGTACGTCTTGACACGGCCTACTACGTCGTCGGACTTCACTGTCAGGATCTCCTGCAGTGTGTAGGATGCGCCGTATGCCTCCAAAGCCCAAACCTCCATCTCTCCGAAACGCTGGCCACCGAACTGAGCTTTTCCGCCCAAAGGCTGCTGTGTTACCAAAGAATATGGGCCTGTAGAACGGGCATGAATCTTATCGTCTACCAGGTGATGGAGTTTCAGGTAATGCATGTGGCCAATAGTAACCGGGCTGTCAAAATATTCTCCGGTACGGCCGTCACGCAGGCGGACCTTTCCGTCTCTGGACAGCGGAACGCCCTTCCACAGAGCCCTGTGCTCCAGGTGGCTTCCCAAATAGTCCATAACTTCAGGATTTAATACATCTTTATATTTTTCCTGGAAATCCTCCCAGGTTCCGTTTACATAATCATTGGCTATATCCAGGCTGTCCATAATGTCGTTTTCGTTAGCTCCGTCAAATACCGGAGTAGCGATATTAAAGCCTAAAGCTTTTGCCGCAAGGCTTAAATGGATTTCCAGCACCTGTCCGATATTCATACGGGACGGTACGCCCAGAGGATTCAGCACAATGTCCAGAGGACGGCCGTTAGGCAGGAACGGCATATCTTCTACAGGAAGCACGCGGGAAACAACACCCTTGTTTCCGTGACGGCCTGCCATCTTATCGCCTACAGAAATCTTTCTCTTCTGAGCAATATAGATACGGACTGTTTCGTTTACGCCAGGGGACAGCTCGTCGCCGTTTTCTCTGGTAAATACTTTTGCGTCTACGATAATGCCGTATGCGCCGTGGGGAACTTTCAAGGAAGTGTCCCTCACCTCTCTGGCCTTTTCACCGAAAATCGCCCGCAGCAGACGTTCCTCAGCCGTCAGCTCCGTTTCTCCCTTAGGAGTTACTTTTCCTACTAATATATCGCCGGCCCGCACTTCGGCTCCGATGCGGATAATTCCTCTTTCGTCCAGGTCTTTCAGCGCATCCTCGCCAACGCCGGGAACGTCACGGGTAATCTCTTCCGGTCCCAGTTTCGTATCCCGGGCCTCAGCCTCGTATTCCTCAATGTGGACGGAAGTGTAAACATCTTCCTGAACCAGACGCTCGCTTAACAAAACCGCGTCCTCGTAGTTATATCCTTCCCATGTCATAAAGCCAATGAGCGGGTTTTTACCTAAGGCAATCTCGCCCTGGGAAGTAGACGGTCCGTCTGCAATGACCTCGCCCTTCTGCACATGGTTGCCTTTAAATACAATAGGCTTCTGGTTGTAACAGTTGGACTGGTTGCTTCTCTTAAATTTCGTCAGATGGTAAACATCCTTGTTTCCATCGGAATCTCTCTTAATAATGATCTCATTGGAAGCAGATCTCTCTACCACTCCGGCATTCCTTGCCACTACGCAGACACCGGAGTCAACGGCAGCCTTGCCTTCAATTCCTGTTCCGACTACCGGTGCCTCCGTAGACAGAAGCGGCACCGCCTGACGCTGCATGTTGGAACCCATAAGAGCACGGTTCGCGTCGTCGTTTTCCAGGAATGGGATCATGGACGTTGCCACGGAAAATACCATTTTGGGAGAAACGTCCATCAAATCAATGGCTTTCTTCTGGAAGGAAGAAGTTTCTTCACGGAAACGTCCGGAAACGTTGTTATTGATAAAGTGGCCTTCCTCGTCCAAAGGTTCGTTAGCCTGAGCAACTACGAAATTATCCTCTTCGTCGGCTGTCAGGTAAACTACCTGTTCCGTTACGACAGGATTGGCCGGATCGCTCTTGTCCAAAACGCGGTAAGGCGCTTCAATAAAGCCGTATTCATTTACCCGGGCGTAGGTTGCCAGGGAGTTAATCAGACCGATGTTGGGACCTTCCGGCGTCTCAATGGGACACATACGCCCATAGTGGGTATAATGTACGTCTCGAACCTCGAAACCAGCTCTGTCTCGGGACAAACCGCCGGGACCCAGGGCTGAAAGACGTCTCTTGTGAGTCA
>CAMMNN010000080.1 GCA_946498245.1 uncultured Clostridium sp.
AAATCCAGATTTTAGAGGGTCTGGAAGCGGTAAGAAAAAGGCCGGGAATGTATATTGGTAGTACATCGGCCAGAGGGCTGCACCATCTGGTATATGAGATAGTAGACAACGCGGTAGATGAAGCGCTGGCGGGATTTTGCGACGTTATTAACGTCAGCATTAACGAGGACAATTCCATTACCGTTATTGACGATGGGAGAGGAATCCCTGTAGATATTCAGAAAAAGGCCGGCCTTCCGGCTGTAGAGGTGGTTTTTACGATCCTCCATGCCGGAGGAAAGTTTGGCGGCGGGGGATACAAGGTATCCGGCGGCCTTCACGGAGTAGGCGCCTCTGTAGTAAACGCATTGTCAGACTGGCTGGAAGTAGAAATCAAAAAAGAAGGAAAGATCTATAAACAGCGGTATGAAAGAGGAAAAGTAATTTATCCGGTAAAAGTGATAGGGGAATGCCCCAAGGAAGAGCATGGTACAAAAGTCAGCTTTATGCCCGATAAAAGCATTTTCGAAGACACGGTATACGATTATGATACTCTTCGCATCCGTCTGAGAGAGACGGCTTTTCTGACTAAAAATTTAAAAATCATTCTCAGAGATCTAAGAGAGGAAAAGAGAGAAGAGACTTTTCATTATGAAGGCGGTATCAAGGAGTTTGTGACTTACCTGAATAAAGGCAAGGCTCCTCTGTATGAACAGGTAATCTACTGCGAAGGAATGAAAGACGGAGTATTTGTGGAAGTCTCCATGCAGCACAATGATTCCTATAATGAAAATATTTACAGTTTTGTCAATAATATTAATACCCCTGAGGGCGGCACACATCTTACGGGCTTTAAAAACGCCCTGACTAAGACCTTTAACGATTACGCCAGAAAAAATAAGCTGTTAAAGGAAAATGAAGACGCCCTGTCAGGAGAAGATATTCGGGAAGGCTTAACGGCGATTATCAGCGTCAAAATAGAAGAACCCCAGTTTGAGGGCCAGACGAAGCAGAAGCTGGGAAACAGCGAAGCCAGAGGGGCTGTAGACAATATTGTCAGCGAACAGCTTACTTACTTTTTGGAGCAGAACCCCGCTGTGGCTAAGGTAATGTGTGAAAAGTCCATTTTAGCCCAGAGAGCCAGGGCAGCCGCAAGAAAAGCCAGAGAACTGACCAGAAGAAAAACAGCCTTAGAGGGAATGGCTTTGCCCGGAAAACTGGCGGACTGTTCCGATAAAAACCCGGAGAACTGCGAGATCTACATTGTAGAGGGAGATTCTGCAGGGGGTTCGGCAAAAACGGCCAGATCC
Organism: uncultured Clostridium sp.; assembly: GCA_946498245.1. Classification (GTDB taxonomy): domain Bacteria; phylum Bacillota; class Clostridia; order Lachnospirales; family Lachnospiraceae; genus UMGS1370. The sequence continues at coordinate 1,290 of CAMMNN010000080.1, forward strand.
AGGGCCACTCAGGCGATTCTGCCTTTAAGGGGAAAAATTCTGAACGTAGAAAAGGCCAGACTGGACAGAATATACGGCAATGCGGAAATCAAAGCGATGATAACGGCTTTCGGAACCGGTATTCACGACGAATTTGACATATCAAAGCTCCGGTACCATAAAATTATCATCATGACAGATGCCGATGTAGACGGAGCGCATATCAGTACCCTTTTGCTGACATTCCTTTACCGCTTTATGCCGGAATTAATTAAACAGGGATACGTATATCTGGCCCAGCCGCCTTTATACAAGATCGAAAAAAATAAACGGATCTGGTACGCTTACAGCGACGGAGAGCTAAATAAAATCCTGGAAGAGATCGGCCGGGATACCAATAATAAGATCCAGCGTTATAAAGGACTGGGAGAGATGGATCCGGAGCAGCTCTGGGAAACCACCATGGATCCGGAACGGAGAATCCTTCTGCGGGTAACAATGAATGAAGAGACGGCATCAGAAGTGGATTTGACCTTTACCACCCTTATGGGCGACCAGGTAGAGCCGAGAAGGGAATTTATTGAAGCCAACGCAAAATACGGTACACTGGACATCTAAGGAAAGTTGAGGAAAAAGAATGGAACCGAATATTTTTGATAAAGTTCACGACATAGATCTGAAAAAGACCATGGAAAAATCCTATATCGACTATGCCATGAGCGTAATAGCATCCCGTGCTCTTCCGGATGTAAGAGATGGGTTAAAACCGGTTCAAAGGCGTATTTTATACGCCATGATCGAATTGAACAATGGTCCGGATAAACCTCATAGAAAGTGCGCCCGTATCGTCGGCGATACCATGGGTAAATATCATCCTCACGGAGACAGCTCGATTTACGGTGCATTGGTCAATATGGCTCAGGAGTGGTCTACCCGTTATCCTTTGGTAGACGGCCATGGAAATTTTGGTTCTGTAGATGGCGACGGCGCCGCCGCCATGCGGTATACGGAAGCAAGACTCAGCAAGATTTCCATGGAAATGCTGGCTGATATTAATAAAGACACTGTAGATTTTACTCCGAACTTTGATGAAACGGAAAAAGAGCCTGTAGTGCTTCCTTCCCGCTATCCCAACTTGCTTGTTAACGGAACAACGGGAATCGCCGTAGGAATGGCTACAAACATTCCGCCCCATAATTTAAGGGAAATCATAGGGGCGGTTGTAAAAATCATTGATAACCGGGTTCAGGAAGGCCGGGACACCTCCATTGAAGAGATTATGGAGATTGTAAAAGGGCCGGACTTCCCCACAGGAGCAACGATTTTAGGACGCCGCGGAATTGAAGAAGCTTACCGTACCGGTCGGGCTAAGATTAAAGTAAGGGCGGTTACCAATATTGAAACCCTGCCTAATGGCAAATCCAGAATTATTGTTACAGAGCTTCCTTATTTAGTGAATAAGGCCCGATTAATTGAAAAAATCGCCGAACTGGTAAAAGAAAAGAAAATTGATGGAATTACCTATATCGGAGATGAATCCAGCCGGGAAGGAATGCGAATCAATATAGAGCTGCGCCGGGACGTTAATGCCAACGTTATATTAAACCAGCTTTTAAAGCATACCCAGCTTCAGGATACCTTCGGCGTAATTATGCTGGCCCTGGTCAACCAGGAACCAAAAGTGCTGAATTTGTCTCAGATGCTGGAATATTATCTCAAACATCAGGAAGAGGTAGTTACCAGAAGGACAAAGTACGACTTAAATAAAGCCGAAGAACGGGCTCATATCCTGGAAGGATTACTGATTGCACTGGATCACATTGATGAAGTGATTCGGATTATCCGCAGTTCTGCAAACGTACAGGAAGCAAAAGCCCAGTTAATGGAACGCTTTGGACTGAGCGACGCACAGTCTCAGGCCATTGTGGATATGCGTCTGCGGGCCCTGACCGGTTTGGAGCGGGAAAAAATTGAAAATGAATATCAGGAACTTCAGAAACGGATTGCGGAGTTAAAAGCGATTTTGGCTGATGAAAATAAACTGTTAGGCGTAATTAAAACAGAGATTATGGCAATTGCCGATAAATACGGAGACGACAGAAGAACGTCCATTGGATATGATGATGATATGTCTATGGAAGATCTGATCCCTGATGAAGATACGGTAATCGCCATGACTAATTTAGGATACATTAAACGAATGGACGCTGACAATTTCCGGATTCAGAACAGAGGCGGAAAAGGCATTAAAGGAATGCAGACCATTGATGAAGATTACATTGAAGATCTGTTTATGACAACGAATCACCATTATGTCATGTTCTTTACCAATACCGGCCGCGCATACCGTCTGAAAGCCTATGAAATTCCGGAAGCCAGCCGTACCTCCAGGGGAACTGCCATTGTAAACCTGATTCAGCTTCAGGCAGGCGAAAAGATTACCGCAGTGGTGCCGATGAAAAAGTATGATGAAGAGAAGTATCTCTTTATGGCCACAAAAGGCGGTATGGTAAAGAAAACCCCCATGAGAGAATATGAAAATGTCCGGAAAAACGGTCTTCAGGCTATCGTCTTAAAAGAAGGGGACGAACTGATAGAAGTAAAAGCGACGGACAATACGGAAGATATTTTCTTAGTAACTAAGAAGGGAATGTGTATCCGCTTCCATGAAACTGACGTAAGAATCACCGGAAGAGTTTCCATGGGCGTGATTGGAATGAAAGTAGATCCGGAAGACGAAGTAATCGGAATGCAGATAGAAAGCCAGGGAGAATGTCTGCTGGTAGCTTCAGAATACGGATATGGAAAACGGACTCCCATCAGCGAATTTGCTGCTCAATACCGGGGAGGAAAAGGAGTACGCTGCTATAAGATCGTAGATAAAACAGGAGATCTGGTAGGCGGAAAGCTGGTGGATAATAATCGGGAAATCATGCTGATTACTAACGAGGGAATTATTATCAGAATGGGCGTCAGCAGTATTTCCATTATAGGACGGAATACATCAGGCGTAAAATTAATGGACATTGATGTGGAATCCGACATACGGGTAGCCAGAATCGCGAAAGTAAGAGAAAATTCCGTTCAGGAGGAAGAATTGAGAGAAGAAGATTCTGACATACCGGAAGAAGAACAGCACGAAGAATAAAGAAATAAAGAAAGCAGGCTGCCATAAAGGTTTCGGCAGCCTGTTTTAAGGAGAAAAAATGTATCGGATTATACTAATGGTATTGAGAAGTATTCCATGGATCCCCACTTGGTTTTACCATATCTGCAAATATGGAAGGGATGATGATCCCCATACAGAACAGGAACGCTACGATTATTTAAGAAAATTTGTTAAAACAATCAATAAAAAAGGCCGCGTCACTGTAAAAGGCTATGGACAGGAAAATCTTCCGGAACAGGAAGGGTTTATTTTGTTTCCCAATCATCAGGGGCTCTTTGATATGCTGGCATTAATGGATAGCTGTCCCCACCCCCTGTCAGTGGTGATCAAAAAAGAGGCCGCCAATATTATATTAATCAAGCAGGTATTGGCTGTAATAAAAGGACTGTCCATTGACAGAGAAGATGTCCGCGCCTCTCTTCAAGTGATTCAGCAGGTAACAAAGGAAGTAAAAGAAGGAAGAAACTACGTTATTTTTTCAGAGGGTACCAGAAGTAAAGGAGGAAACAACGTTCTTCCCTTTAAAGGAGGAACGTTTAAAAGCGCTGTCAATGCCAAATGCCCCATTGTGCCTGTAGCCATGGTTGACTGCTTTAAGCCCTTTGACGTCAATTCTATCCGAAAAGAAACTGTTCAGGTTCATTATCTGAAACCCATTTATCCGGAAGAATATAAAGGAATGAAGACAGTAGAGATTGCTCAAATCGTACATGACAGAATCCAGGCGGAGATCAACAGAGCAATGTCTAATATTGCAGAGGCCGCGGAGGGATAAAAGCTTTCCTGTAGGTTCAAAAAGAAAAAAAAAGAAAAATAAAGAAAATGCTTGACAATTGAAAATATGTCTAGTATAATTACTCATGCGTTTGAGACAGGAAACTGTTTCAAAACAAATCATATGGAAAATATGAACTGCGGAGAAATACTCAAGAGGCCGAAGAGGCGCCCCTGCTAAGGGTGTAGGTCGGGCAACCGGCGCGAGGGTTCAAATCCCTCTTTCTCCGTTTCTCTTTTCCGAATGATTATTTTTTTTGCTCTGACTCAAGAAAATAAAAAAATCTGTTGACAAAGATATGTCAATATGATAAAATAAATAACCGCTGCTAGTTCGGCAAAAAAGTTCTTGAAAAAGAAAGAACAAAAAAATAAAAAAGTAGTTGACAAACAGTGAACAGCGAGATATACTAAATAAGCTGTCGCTG
>CAMMNN010000081.1 GCA_946498245.1 uncultured Clostridium sp.
GTCTCCCCTTGACTAATAATGTAAAACCCGTCAAATGATGAATGCCATGGCTGTTTTCCTGCACAGCATATCTCAAAGGTCTGCACGGGAGCTTGCTCATTAAGCAGCGCTTTGACATATGCTTCTATAGGGCGCACGCCCTACATGAATCATTTGACGGCCAATCATGTCTCCCCTTGACTAATAATGTAAAACCCGTCAAATGATGAATGCCATGGCTGTTCTGCCGCCTCCCCTCCATTGACAATTTTTCCCCCTTTCCGTATAATGCAGCTATGAATGTGCCGTTTTATGCGGCCCTGTTTGTAGGAGGCCCTTCTATGATTACTGTCAGACATTCTGCGGTTCTTCCCTTAACCTATCCCTTAGAGCGAATTAGCCCCCTTTCCCGGCTGCTCTTTTTTGATATAGAAACCACAGGCTTTTCCGGAGACACTTCCTTTGTCTACCTCATTGGCTGCGCTTATTACAGTGAAGGAGAATGGCATCTAATCCAGTGGTTTGCGGATTCTCCCAATGCCGAGCCGGAGCTTTTGGACGCCTTCTTTTCCTTTTTGCAAAATTATTCCATACTGATTCATTTTAACGGGGATCGCTTCGACATTCCTTTTTTGCTGAAACGCTGCCGCCATCTGGGACTTCCCTATGATTTTTCCGCAGTCCAAAGTCTGGATATTTACCGGAAAATCCAGCCTTACCGTTCCCTTTTGGGCCTGGAAAGCATGAAGCAAAAAGCTATCGAACAGTTTTTGGGGATTTACCGCAAGGATCTCTATAATGGAGGCCAATTAATTGAAGTATATTTCCAATACCTTCAAGATAAAAATCCCCTTTTGTACGATATGCTGATTCTCCACAATAAAGAGGATTTAGAGGGAATGCCCTTAATTCTGCCAATCCTCAGCTACTGCGATATTTTAGAAGGCCCTTTTTCCCTGCAGAATCAGGAAGTACAGCAGGTTTGCGATATTTTTGGATCCCCCGAATCCCGGCTGGTTCTCTCCTATGAAAGCCCCTTTGACGCCCCTTCTGACTGGCAAACCACAGGCGGCCCTTTTTTCCTGGAAGGCACGAAAAACCGGCTGTCATGTACGGTTTCCCTGACAGCCGGAGAGTTAAAGCGCTTTTACAGCGATTATAAAGACTATTATTATCTGCCCCAGGAGGACTATGCAGTCCACAAAAGCGTCGGGGAGTTTGTAGACCGGTCCGCCCGAAAAAAAGCGTCGCCTTCTACCTGTTACACCAGGCACAGCGGCGTTTTTCTTCCCCAGCCCCGCCCTTGCAGCCTTCCCGTTTTTAAAATGTCTTACAAGGACAAGGCCGCTTTCCTCTCCTACTCCCCCCAGCTATTTGAGGATCCGGAATTTGCCCTGGGGTATTTAAAAGGAGTGCTGGCCTTTCTCTGCCCCAAAGGCGGGTTTTAAAATCAGAGCAGCAGCTAGTTATTGACATAAATAACTCCCCCACGTATAATAATATTGGAGAGTAGCAATACTCAAAAAGCGGTGTACCCTACCATGAGTGGGAGCTAAAAAAGCGGTGTACCCTACCAATAAGTGGGAGCTAAAAAAGCGGTGTACCCTACCATGAGTGGGAGCTAAAAAAGCGGGGCTGGATCGCAAGATTCAGTCCCTTTCTGTTAAGGAGGCCAGAATGAATTTTTCATTTTACATGGTGGACGCAGCATATTGTGATTATCTGAGGCAAAGCGACCCCTGCGTCCCTTACACAATGGAGTGCAAGTCCATCAGGCCTTTTGTCGGCATTGTATTCGCTGTCCACAATGTCCACTATTATGCGCCATTGACTTCTCCCAAGTCCAAACATCTGCATATGAAAAATCAGCTTGATTTTCTAAAAATTAATGGTGGCCAATGGGGAGCTATTAATTTCAACAACATGATTCCCGTTCACCCCAACAGCCTGAAAAAAGTCAGCATGGAAATACTCAAAACGGATTCCCCACAGGACATTGCCTATAAAAATCTTTTGTCCAATCAGCTTTCCTGGTGTAATTCCCATCGAGACACCATTTTAAAACAGGCAGAAAAACTTTACTGTCTCATTGCAAACGGAAAAGCCTGGGAGGCCCTTAAAAACCGCTGCTGCAATTTTGTTTTGGACGAAACCTTATGCATGGTCTATGCAAAGGAACATTTGTGGAATATATAAGCAAAACTCAGATTACATAGAAGGCTAAGTTATGAAAAGAAAAGATGAGCTGCCGAGCTGCCCCTGGCGTTTTAATGAGCTTTTGAAATCTTTAGACGGAATCAGCCAGAAGGTCTTAACTGACAGTCTGCGGGCCATGGAAGCCGACGGCATCATTACCCGTACCGTTTACGCAGAGGTCCCCCCGCGGGTGGAATATTCTCTTTCAGAGCTGGGCGAAACTATGCGCCCCATTATTCATTCAATGGAAGAATGGGGACTCCACTATAAAACCTTCATGCGCCCATAGGCGCACCGTCAATCCACCAAAGTCAGGCAAGGCGCATTCGGCATACCTGAATATATGCCGCCTATTGGGCGGTGGAATTTCACGGCAAGAAAATTATGTGAAATAATTCGTCTGAAAGCAGTAAAAAGGGAAACGCGATTTTTTGAATACGTTTCCCTGTAAAATCTTTCTTTTTTCTATTTTTCTAATACCAGCCCTTCTTCAGCAACTTACGGATATAAGCGAAGGTCTTTTTTTCCCCTTTTTTCTTTAGCATCCATAAAAGCCTTTCCAAAAGGGCTCTGGTTTCCGGGTGAATGGTAATATATTTTCTGGTTCTCTCATAGTATTCCCATGCTGCTCCGTCTGTATAGTCCTTTCCCCTGTACACCTTGCAGGCGGCAATGCGATCCATTACCATTTCAATGACGTATTTCAAAGGCATCTTATTTCCCACAAGGCCCTCTTCTTTATTTTTGGATACGTCAATCCAATACTCGTAATGGTGTTTATTCCGGCCCTTGTGGTGGAGCCACGCTTTGGAAAATCCCAGCATTTCCCTCTCCGCCGCATTGGGACTCCGGTTGCCCTGGTAGTACCGCACTCCGGTCCAAAATTCCTCCGGGCTGTATTTGGAAAGATCGTGAAGAAGGCCCTGGCGGTACAATCCTACCTGGAAGCAGTGCTCCATGACTAAAATCTTATGTTCGGTTATGGTTATAAAATGTCTGATAATATTTATCGGTTTCATAAAGCAATTTCCCCTATTCTCTGCCCCTGATTTTAGGGCTATTATACCAATGTTTTTCTGAAAATGCAAACTGCCGCAGCATTCCAAAAAAGAGTAAGGGAATTGATTACAACAATTATAAAGGTTACTTGCTTTTACACCCGTAACCTTTCGATATTTACTGTGCCAGCTTATATAATACTAATTGATTAAGACTTACGCCTTCCTTGTCTGCTTCTATAGCTAAACGCTGATGTAATGACTTAGGCAGCCTTACATTAAACTTTCCACTATAATTTTCGGTTCTTTCCGGCGCTGGAATCGCTAATCCATGTTCCAACTTAACTTCTATATATCCTTCCATGGCTTCATTAAGATTTACGTATAATTCGTCTAATGTATCGCCTGTACTTTGGCAGCCGTCCAGTTCTAAGATTCTCCCGTAAAAATAATGTCCGCTTTCGTCGTTCATTTCCTGCACTAATCTTGTATACGGTAACTTCATATAGTCTTTAACTTCCATTTTTTTGCCCCTTCCCTGTCTTACCGGTTCGTATCCATAAGCCTTTAATACTTTTTCAGCTTCTTCTGGACGTATTCCATTAGGCTGCCTTTTCATCTTTTCAATTATCTTTTCTACACTTGGCATACACCACACCCCTCTTCCACATCATGATACTATATTTGGTACTATTTGTCAATTGACCTCACAAAACCAGCACTTTCCTGTTGCCAAAGGCAAAAATATCAAGTTTAAAGGAGATACTGCTCACTCTTACAGAAATATAGATACAGAAACCGCCCCCTGCATATGATTTTATACAATCCTTAAACTGCCCTGTTTTTTGCCGCATTTTTCCAAAATTTGACACCGAAATCATTTGACACAATTGGGAAACTATGCTATTCTAAGGGCAGTTGTGAAATAGTTCACGACGGAACTTTTTTTAATTTTTTGGAGGTATCATCATGAAAGGTACAGTTAAGTGGTTCAACAACCAGAAGGGCTACGGATTCATTTCCG
>CAMMNN010000082.1 GCA_946498245.1 uncultured Clostridium sp.
AGCCTCTGCCTTGCCGCACAGATATTCTCCCGGCAGCACCTACCCCCAACCCGAAGCGGCAAGTCTCTTTCTTCTTTTGAAACTGCACATTCAAATTCCAGCCTCTGCCGTTTTCAGCAATCAGCCCATATCACACAACCGTTCAAGAAACTTGCAGGATATAACCACAACCATCTGTATAAAATTGCCTTATCCATTTAGAATACAAGCCCTTTTGTCGCACAATATCACAATTCAAGCGGGAAATGAGCGTTCTTTGAGGCAAAAAAATTTTTAAGGTATAATATTTATAGAAAATGAAAAAAGGATAAAACCTTTAAATTTTCTAAAATTTTGAGAAAAAGGAGAACAAATAGATGGATGATAAAAAGATTGAAGAAAATAGCCACCCAACCTACAACAACTGTTTCTGTCTGGGCGGCAAAGTTCCAATAGAAGCGGGGAAATTCAAGAAAGTCGCAATCTATCTTGAGAATGGAAAAATCCCTATGAAGCTCTACGATGGCAAAGGCGGAAAGCTGGGGCATTATTACGAAATGTCTTATGAAGAAGCCAAAAGCCAATTAGAAGCCTACAAAGCTCTGAAAGGCAATACGATTTCAGAGGGCGCAAAAACCATGCGGGTATGCCTTTATCTTGATAATGCCAGGTTTGGCGACTTACATATTTTCGTCATGGATTTCGACGCATGGGACGAAAAAAGCGATTTCTTCCAGGCTGCAAAAGCACTGGCTGACAAGGTAACACGTTCCCAGGGCGGCGGGTATCATATGTTTTATGGGGTCAATAAAGAAAAGGCAACGCCGCTTTTTGACAGCATTAACCTTCTTGCCAGCAAAATTGCCAAAAGTTACATTTCCCATACGGGAGCGGTTTCCCTGGACGGCAAAAACAAAGTGGATTTCTTCTGCGACGCGCACCATTTTATCTATGAATGGGAGGAATGGGACAATACCATGGGACTGACCGATAAAACCCAGGCTCTCTATGAATTACTACGGGATAACTTCTCTTTGAAACGTCCGATGGATTTTAATGAATGGGACAATGCAGACAACGGATGGACAACTTTGGAGGGGCTTTCCGAGGATATGATGAAAAGTCGAATGACTGACCGCCAGAAAGCCGTTTTTGATGATTTGAAGGTCAACTATTCTTCCGATTGTTCTCGTGAAGAATGGTTCAGCCGAGGGCTTGATATTTACCATGTATTTGGCGATGAATTGGGCGGAAGTGTGTTCCTGTGGTGGAGCAAGCCGGGACACAGCTACAATCCGCAGGGCTGCGCCACAACATGGGAACGCATTTGCAGCAGAGGGCCAAAAACAAGGCTTTTCAATTCTGACTGGCTGTTTGCAATCAGCGCGTTTTGATGGAGGTATCCATGGATTATGAGAAAAAGGAGAACGAAAGCCCTGTCCTGCTGCCAGTAGGCAGTCTTACCGATCAGCCAATAGCAAAGGCAGAACCGGAGGATGAGGGCAAGAATACGGGAGCCGACAAACCATTACTGTTTCGGGGCAAGCCCATTTCATGGGTGACAGTTCCACAAACCAAACTTATCACTCATGCCAACGCATTTGCAGAGGATGAGACGGAGGAAGAGACAGGCGGCGTCCGGCACCTCATTCAATATGAGAACCGACAGATGAGCCGGACAGAATTTTTAAAATCCGTATTCCCAGACTATCGGAAATACCCATACAAAGTGCAGTTCAAGACCGACGATATTTTCCGCCTGGGCGGCAATTAGAGAGCTAAGCTGCAATACCATATCCTGGCCCAGCACTTTCCCCTTGTCCATGTAGACGAACAGGATAAATGGGATTTAGAAGCCCTCTGCCGTTCCCACGAGGCAGAAACCGCCGGACGATGGCTAAACCGTATGCGCTGGCCGGAGGGCCATGAGAAAATGGTTTCGTTCGGGGCTGCCCTGGAAGTGCGGGGCACGGCAAAGAGCGTGTGGTGTTACCATCCATCGGAGCCAGATACAAGGCGCGCCGCCTATCACGGTGTACTTATGACCTGGGAAGAATGGGCCAGGCCCATCCTGGAATTTCTGACCGAACGGCACAGCCAATTTTCTGCTGCCCTCTGCCCGTCCGGCAAGCAGAAAGAACGGCTTTTCACCGAGACGCTCAATCAGGGCATAATGATGTTGTTTTACCAGAACGGCCTGTACATGACTCTGCCCGGCGAGCAAACCAAAATACTGAGGGAGTGGGTCTATCAATATCTTTCCGTTGGATGTGGAGCGTTCCCCTATTCCGGCGCTATTCCAGACGGCGGCTATTCCTTCACCATAGACTTTGCAAAGGATACGGAAGTTGTGCGGGCCTATGACCTTAAAACGGATATGGCCCAATACAACCGGGACAATAACGCCAACCATAACAAGGATATGGCCTACCAAAAGACAAAAGAACGGTTTGAAACAATAACCGGCGGCGCATGGACGACGCAGGAAATCCTGGCCCAGGGCGTAAGCCGTAAGACTTTAGATAAGTTTGTCAAATACGGGCTTATCAGGCGCCTCAAACAGGGCCATTACGTGAGGAATTTCGTGTGAGTGCAGTCGATTTTTACCCGCCCCCGTGCGTCATTATAAGTGTATATATAGAACGCACGGGGTCAGGTAAAATGCCGCTTCTACCGCTTGAAACTGCACATTCAAAAATAATCGAAAAGGAGATCATACAATATGAAAGAAAATAGAGAAAACAATTTTTTACAGTCAAAACCATTAAAGAGGGGAGATGGCAATAAGCCGGGACATTGGATAAACAAAATCATTTCCCAGGACGGCAGCGAGACAGGCACCTATGAAAATTTTATGGAGACAAAAGCCAGGCACATGAAGGAGATTGAGAAACGGCGTTCTGGCCAGGTATCGGAAGGGCAGAACGCCGAACCGGCACCCCCGATCAGCCCGAAAGAAGCCCAGGCCATGGAGAAAAAAATCAAAGAGAAGGCTGAAAAAGAGCTTGTGAAGGCATTTAACAAAATAGGGCTAAACTACAGCCGCCGTTAAGTCAAACCAAAAAGAAGTTGAGGAAAGACGTTAAATTCTCTCCCCAACTTCTCTCTTTTGCTTCAATACTTCTTAAAAGTTGACGATATTTGTTGATTATCGCCGGTTTCGTCCTGCTGCCCGTTTGTCTCCTCTTTTTTGTCCTGCCCTGGCTTCTTCTCCCAGCCGAGTATTTCTTCCATGATGAGGGCAAGGGGCAGATCAGTATCTTCAAACATAGCAATCCCCCCCATTCCGTTGTTATTGCGCCTTATCCGGCGTTTCCTGGACTTCTTTGACGTATTCAAGCAAATCCCCAGGCTGGCAGTCCAACACCTTACAAATCTTATCTAGCGCGTCTACCGGCAAGTGTTTTACGGTTCCCGTGCAAATAGCGGAAACCGTTGGCGGTCGTATTCCAGTCCGTTCCGCCAATTCCTTTTGTGTCATTTCACGCATGGCAAGTAAAACTTTCACTTTAAACTTAATCATTTTCCAGCACTCTCCTTTTGAGGTATTGTATCACGAAAAACGTATTATTTCAATACGATTATCTAAAAAATATTTCTATTTTCGTAAATATAATTACGAATAACGTATTGACGAATTACGAATTTCGTAGTATAATAAAGACAGTTAAAGATAACACCTAAGCAAAAGAAAAGGAGAAACAAACATGAGTAGAAACGAATTAGTTGCAAAGATTGAAGCCCTCAACGAATGGGAAGCTGTTATTGAAGAAGCTAAAG
>CAMMNN010000083.1 GCA_946498245.1 uncultured Clostridium sp.
TAGAAGGGCTGTGGAAAAATGGAATTAAATCAACTCCATTTTTTCACAGCCCCTTTTTTATAATGTATTAAAAAAGCACTGTCTTTGCCGAAAGTGGCTGAGAACAGTGCTTTTTAAGGGGGATACGCCTGACATACAGGCGCATGAAGGTGAACAATTTAAAGAATCCAAAAATCAAGTATCTTTTTTCGGCCCGGTAGTTAAATAGGGAACTAGCTCATCTCCGCTGTAAGTATTGTTGTTGCTGCCGCTGCTTCCTCCAGGAGTGGTAATGCTTCCTGGAGAAGAGGGGGAAGAATTGCTGCCTCCCGGGCTGTCATAGGAAACCCCTCCGGAAGAACCCGGCGCTCCGGTAGAAACATTGGTGTTTGAGGAACCAGGTCCGCCAGTAGAGACCGAACCGCTGGGGAGCTGCTGGCTTCCTACATTCTGGCACACTCCGTTGGCGGCGAAGGTATACGTAACGCCGTTTAAGGTTAAGGAAGTGTTGGCATACATCTGACCGTTGGAGGGATTCAGGTAAAAATACTGTCCGTTAATCTGCAGCCAGCCCGTAGCCATGTGGCCGGATTCGTTAAAGTAGTAATAGGCGTTGTCAATTAACGTCCAACCCTGAGCCATCTTGCCGCTGCTGGGATCCAGATAATAACGGTTGGTACCGTCTGTCTGCCATCCGGTAAGCATACGGCCGTCTGTATTCAGACAGTAGTAGGAGCCGTTAATTTGCTGCCAGCCAGTGGTCATCTTGCCGTTTCCATCAAAGTAATACCATAAGCCGCCGATTTGATACCAGCTATTTACGACGCAGCGCCCGTCCGCACGGAAGTAGTACCAGGCGTTATCCATCTGCCGCCAGCCGGTAACCATGGAGCCATCGCCTTTTAAATAATAGTAATCATAGTCCGTATTGTTGCGGATTTTAAGCCATCCCGTAACCATTACTCCGGTTGTGTCGAAAAGATAATACCATTTTCCATCTACCTGCTGCCACTTTGTAGCCATAAGACCGTTGGATTTGAAATAGTACCATTTTCCATCAATCTGCTTCCACCCATGAGACATATAGCCGGTAGAGAGATCCATATAGTAATAACCATCTGTGGTATGAATCCAGCCCTTATGGACAGAACCGTTGTCAATATAAGTCCAATTGCCGTTGCTGTTATTCCAGCCTTGGGTAGCACAGTATGCTTTGCCTGCCGGCACTGCAGATAAAGCCCCTATCAGTCCGGCCATTACCAGTGCCTTACGATATGCATGACATCCCATAAAAATCCTCCTTGCCAAACATAGTTCATCCTGTGCACAAAAGCCCAGAATCCGTTCTTTTACCAGTATAGCATAAAACTACCAGAAAATCATAACATTTTCCTTACATTTTCTGCAAAATTTCACGGATAATTTTGCGATAACAGTTTTTTGCATAACGGTACATAATAATCGTGTATTCTCCGAACTCCTGGCCCACATTTGCTTTATAAACAGCCCAAAGTGCCCACAGGAAGCCTCCAAGAGCCATATAAGAAAAGAAACGGAGCAGCTCCTCCCTGGTTGGTTCCCGTTCCAGATAGAGTTTGAGGAGAGAGAGGCCTTCATCAAGAGTGTAATAAGAGTAAATCGAACACATAGCTATATCAATTAGGGGGTCGCACATTCCGGCATATTCCCAGTCAATGAGCCGGATACTTCCGTCAGGAAGGAAAAGAAAATTATCGGCTACACTGTCTATGTGGGCCAGCACTTCCGGATGCTTCAAGCCTTTTAAAAGATTCAGCAGTTCCTTCATCCATTCCGAAACCTGCTCATAGTCGTGAAACGGAATGCCGCCGTGTTCCAGGCAAAGCTTTTCGTAGAAAGCAATCCGTTCTTCCAAATCAAAATGGTGATTTACCTGAAGACCGCTGTTATGAAATTTCTTTAAAAGAGCCATACAGCGCCCCATTTCTTCCATATTCTTCGGATCTGCGTTCCGCGCCCCCTCATAAAATTCAGAAATTTTATATCCCGTATCACCGTTAAAATAAATTACATTTTCAGTAATCCCCAGAACGGCTACAGTTTCAAAAACCTCTTTTTCCTGCTTTCGGTTAATCAAAAATTCAGTGCCGGGACCGGGGATGCGGCATAAATAATGGTGTCCCTGAACCTGAAAGAGAAAAGACTGATTGGTCATTCCGGATTTAAGACAACGGATATTTTGAATTTCAGATTCCGGGATCTGAAAAATATGGGAAATGAGTTCCATAGCCTTATTGTCGGACTTATTTTGATATTTGGGATCAAAAAGACGGAGCTCTTCCAGATTTTCAAATTCATAAACCTGATCTTCCGGCTGTTGATTGATATAAATGTCCGGATCTAAATCAGATGCCAGTATATCGGAAGTTTCCGATATGGGAAGAGCGGAACTTAAAAGGCGACGGCGGGCTTCTCCTGAAAGCATATCGGCCAGCACCTGCTCCCAATGAAACTGTTCGGTTCCCTGCATATGGTAGTACGCCTCCAAAACGGGTAAAAAGCGCTGGGTAAATTCTTTGGAAAAATACGCAGGTCCATACATAACCCAACTGTCACGGCCGCCGATCCGCACGTCTGTGATGCGTCCCTTCTTATTATAAGAAAGACACCATTCAGAAGTATCTCCTTTCATAAAAACAGAGGAGTACCAGGCGCCGCACTCATAAGAATGATACATATTATTTCTCATCCAATTGTCAGAAGCGAGGAGATATACATTGCGCCCGCGAAGAAATTCTCTGGCATGGTAAACGGTAGCAAGGGTATTTTTACAGGAATACTCCGGGTTATAGAGAAGCTTTACCCCGTACTGGTCAATTAAATATTCAAACTGTTCTTTTAAATAGCCTACGGCTACTGTAATATCCTCAATCCCGGCGGCGTGAAGCTGTTTAATCTGGCGTTCAATCATCCGCTCGCCGTAAACTTCCAAAAGGCCTTTGGGCGTTTCGAAGGTAAGAGGCACAAAGCGGGAGCCGAAGCCCGCGGCAATAATCAAAGCGGCATCCACGCGAAATTGCTGCAAAAATTCCATGCCCTGAGAGGTCAGTCCATAGGAGCCGTCTGCTTTAGGGCAAAGATAACCTTTGGCAATGCATTCTTTCATCAGCGAATTGACAGTGCCAAGGGAAATATCCATCCAATGAGCCAGATCGCGCTGAGTAGCTTCTGGATGCTCTAAAATATTTCGGCATAATAATCCATATCGGTTCATAAATCCTCCATCTCACTGCCTGACGGCGGTGTAAAATAAAAATGTTTTATCGGATAGACGTATATTTAAATATGAGATAACTAGAAACAAGCAGAAAATCAATGTTCAAAAAATAAAAAAATGATTCCGATATGAACATTATACCATAAAATTAGGGGAAAGCAATGAAAAAATGCCAATATCCACTCAGAACCACCTATGGAAAAATTAAGAAATTCATAATAAATAAGCCGTTTTCATAACTTTTAAGGGTAAATTGTATTCATATAAAAACAATATCTGCGAAAAACTCAATTCCTGTAATAATTTCGTAAGAAAATGAACAGAGAAATGTTATAGCATTTTTTAAAAGAGTGTATTATACTATGGGTGTGATGGAGGTAATGGTACTTCATAGCGGAAACGGAAATATCTCTTACATACGGAAAAAAACATATTTTTTGTAAAAAAGGTATTGATAATTTCCCCTATTGGAAGTATAATGACCTCGTAATGCAATTAGGAATTTCAA
>CAMMNN010000084.1 GCA_946498245.1 uncultured Clostridium sp.
TTACAGCTTTGTCGGCAAGATTGATTTGCCGGAATGACCGCCCGACCTATCCGACGTAATCGCGAAACGCCGGATAGGAACGGCAAAATTTTTTACACTTCTATTGCTTCTTTATCGCACATCAGCAAAAAGCCAGGGCATGAAGCAGCTCATGGCGGGCGGCGGCATCATCCTGCTGGGCACCACCCTGATCCCTCTGCTGTCCGGCCTGTTTTAAGGTAGCGGCTTATGGATTTTCTCACCGACTGGCTCACGGACTGGCTCAAAGAGCTGCTGATTGGCGGGATCATGGGGAACCTGGAGGGGCTCTTTGATTACGTCAATACCCAAGTCGGAGAGATTTCGGTACAGGTAGGGACTACCCCGGCGGCGTGGAACGCCGGGGTATTTTCCATGATACGGCAGCTATCCGAAACCGTTGTCCTTCCGATTGCCGGGATTATCCTGACCTTTGTTGCCACATACGAGCTGATACAGATGCTCATAGACCGGAACAACCTCCATGACGTGGACACATGGATGTTCTTCAAATGGACGTTCAAGACCTTTGTGGCCGTGATGATTCTGGCGAACACCTTCACAATCGCGCTGGCCGTCTTTGACGTGAGCCAGCATGTGATCCAGCAGTCGGCGGGCATTATCCAGAGCGGGACGGAGATCACCCCGGAGGTCATGGAGAGTTTGCGGACGGAGCTTGAAGCCATGGACGTCGGGCCTCTCCTCGGGCTGTGGCTCCAGTCCTTTCTTGTGCAGCTTACCATGATTGCCCTGAATATCGTGATCTTTGTGATCGTATATGGCCGTATGATTGAGATTTACTTACTCACAAGCCTTGCGCCCATCCCCTTTGCCACGGTCTCCAACCGGGAGACGGGCCATGTGGGGCAGAATTACTTCCGCTCCCTCTTTGCGGTAGGCTTTCAGGGCTTTCTGATTATGGTTTGTATCGCCATCTATGCCGTACTGATCCAGAGCATTGCCGTGGACGGCGACCCTATGGGGGCTATCTGGGGCTGCGTAGGCTACACGGTGCTTCTGTGCTTTACCCTCTTTAAGACCGGGAGCCTGTCAGAATCTATTTTCGGGGCCCATTAGTGACCTCGGGCCAACATGGCCCGAAGCGGAAAGGAGGCGGCCATGCCCCGGCGTTACAAGCTGGGAGCGGACGGACAGCCCCACCGGGCGTTTTACGGAAAGCTCCCGGAGGAATTTACCAGAGAGGACACCCTGCGCTTTATGGCGGAAACCGATCTGGCGCTTTCCGGGAAGGTATCGGCGGACACGCTGGCCCTTCTCCATGCGGAAGGCTATGACTATAAAGGCGGGAACCTGATTCCCGCAGGAAAGGAGAACCCTATGGAAAAAGGAACCGGCGGCACATCTGCCGCCACACCCGCACCATTGAAACTGGATGTAAGCGTGCGGGTCATTGAACCCAATAAAAACCTGATGGGCTTCGCCTCTGTGAAGTTCAACGACAGTTTTGTGGTGGAAAACGTGAAGATCCTGCAAGGCCAGAAGGGCCTGTTCGTGGGGATGCCCAGCCAGCCGGACGGCAAAGGGGGCTACCGGGATATGGCCTACCCGGTCACAAAGGAGTTCCGGGAACAGTTAAACGCGGCTGTCCTTGGTGCTTATGAGGCGAAGCTGGAACAGATGGCGGAACGGGCAAATAGTGGGCGTCCCTCCATCTCCGAACAGTTAAAGGCCGGGAAAGAGGCGTCCGAACAGGCAAAGGCGGAAAAACCGCCGAAGGCCAAAGCCAGCCGTGGACAGGACAGGTAACTTCGGGCCATGGTGGCCCGAAGCAAAAAGGAGGTGAACCCCATGTCACTTAGACAGAAGGGCTATGACGCAGCCTGCTACTATAACGGGAAACTTCTGGGCCGCTGTACCAAAGCGGACAGTGATGCGTATTGCCTGCTGATGAAAGCCTGTGGCGGGGACGCCGCCCGGGTGTTAAGGGAATACGCTTATTTTTCCCCGGAGTTAAAGGCCATTCTGGAAAAGGCGGCGCTGATACAGGCAGACCGCAGCCGGACGGGCGGCATGTTCCATGCGCCGGAGGGCTCCCCATGGGGACAGGTGCAGTCCTGCGAAACCCTCTGTCCGGGGGTGTTTCTGGTCTCCACCGCAAGCCACGGCGGGACCATGGTTGCCAATGAGGCAGCCGCCATCCTCTCCCCGGCGGCGAAAAAATGCGGTTTCAAGCATAAGGGCTACCTCTGCTTTGAGGAGGACGCCCAGGAAAGCGTGGTGCTCCGGGAGCTACTGGACAAAAAGCTCTGGAAGGTGCCAGACCGGATTAAGGACAAAGAGCGGTTTGAAGAAAATCTCAATACGTCCATCCGTCAATATAACCCCGAATATTGGCGAGCAAGGAAAAGAGGAATGGAAGCCATGATAAAAAAGCATTGTGATAGAACTAAAAATGAGCGTGAAAAGAAATCCAAACAAATATAAAAGCCCCCTTTTTAATGGAGGACTTTTATACAAACTACAAGATTTTGTTTACCAACTGTTCGACTAAGTATGGTCTGATTGAAGTCATAATGATAGCATTGATTTTTCTTTGTTGATTTGGGGTGATTGATTCTTTATCTCGTTTGTTAAACATTTTAAGCATAAATTCGTAATCTATTTCCGGCTCATTATTGTTATATTCATTCGCTTGAAATACGCCTTCTTCATAAAGGTATTTTAACAATTTTCTGGAAAAAAACTCTGGTGATAAAGTAATAAAATTTCCATCCTCAATCGCATGAAAAAGTTTAAATAATTTTTCCTGTATACTTACTTCTTCATTCAGATCGTCTCTATCAAACTTTTTAATGCAAGAACTACCAATAGGAAAAAGAGTATTACCATTTCTAACATTCCGAATGGTAAATAGATAACGTAATTCCTCTTTTCCGCATATACAAGATGATTGTAAACTATTATCTTCTTCGCAATCATCTATAACCCATTCCAGAACTGCCTCATTCCATGTATTACTTTCTGATTCGTCTAATACTCTCTGAATAAGGTTGGTTCGATAAGCATTACCCATTTAATATTCCCCCTAATCCTTTTCTTAATTATATATTAACTAGCGTCTTTATTCAATCTAAAAAGTCTATTTTTAGTCCTCTCGGGCCAACATGGCCCGAAGCGCAAAGGAGGTGTGAACCGTGGCCTATGTGCCAGTACCAAAAGACCTATCCAAAATCAAGACGAAGCTGGCCTTCAACTTAACGAAGCGCCAGCTCATTTGTTTTTCAGCCGCCGCCTGCGTGGGGCTCCCGGCCTATTTCTTTTCCCGGGGAGCCCTCGGCAACAGCGCGGCCATGCTCCTGATGATCGGCCTCATGCTCCCGTTCTTCTTTTTCGCCATGTATGAGCGGGA
>CAMMNN010000085.1 GCA_946498245.1 uncultured Clostridium sp.
CCACCACCCTCTGGCTCTCCAGGGCCTCCAAAAACTCCCCTGCCGTCTGGAACCGGTCTTCCGGCTGTACCGCCAGGCCCTTTAAGATGGCCCGCTCCAGATACAGCGGAATCTCCACCCCTGCCTGGGAAGGGGGAACCAGAGTATCTTTGTCAAGCCGCTCCAGGGATTCCGGAGGAAGGTAGCCGGTAATGGCCGCATAGAGACAGGCGGCGCAGGAGTACACGTCGGTGTAAGGGCCCTGGCGGCCTCTTCTGGTGTACTGCTCCTTGGGGGCGTAACCTACTTTTAAAACCACGTCCAGGCTCTTACTTTTATCCCCCAGGCTGTAGCGGGCGGAACCGAAGTCCAGAAGCTTTACGTTTCCATCCTTTGTGATGTAGATGTTGTCCGGGGTCACGTCCCGGTGGATGAATCCCTCCGCGTGTACTGCCGTCAATGCCCGCAGCACCGGAATCATGACGTCCAGGGCTTCCTGTACGCTTACTTTTCCTCCCGCATTGGCTATGTAGGTCTTAAAGGAAATACCCTCGATGTAGTCCATGACGAAGTAGGAGGTATCGTTCTCGTCAAAGTAGTCCGTCACTCCTGCGATGCCCGGCTGGCCCATGAATTTCGCCAAGGTCCGGGCTTCCTCCTGGAACCGTTCCAGGCCCTCCGCCCGGCTTTTCATGGCCACGGAAACAGTGGTTCCCACGCGGGCGGCCATGTCGTTTGGCATGTACTCCTTCACCGCTACTCGGGCCTTTAAGCTCTGGTCGTAAGCCAGGTAGGTGATGCCAAATCCTCCCTGTCCCAGCACCCGGCCAATAAGATAGCGGCCATTCAGGACCGTTCCCGACTTCAGGGCCACCGGGTATTTTTTCACATTTTCCGACAGGTCAAAGCCGCAGTGAGGGCAGGGGCCCATTCCTTCCGGTTTTTCTTGAAAACAGTTGTAACAGAGATTCATCGTCGTTTCCTTTCTTGTTACCATTTGCGCTGTGTCCCTGGGATTCTGCGTCCTGCTCTCTGCCCATCAGTCCGTCAGACTCACAGCAGGCACGTGGGCCAAGGGCGTCATATCTCCCGGCTTCTCGCCCCATACCTTCAAGGATACAGACGTCAAATTGGACAGGCCTGCCAGGGGAGAAACATCGGGCAGGTTGTCCACCTGCAGCTCCAGGCTGGTCAGGCTTGTTAAATTGGCCAGGACATCCAAATTGGCAAACTGGGAGCGGCCATCATTAGTGGCGGAAAGATAAAGGCTGGTCAGCTTTGTCATTCCGGAAAGGGGCGTTAAATCCACCGGGGTCTCCGGGTTGTTGATGATGACCCCCAGGGATTCCAGATTAACCAGGCCGGACAGAGGTTCCAATGACTGGAAGGTAGGGGCATTGATGGTAGAACCGCTGCGGACATACAGGCTTTTTAGCCCAGTCAGTTCTCGAAGAGGCTCCAAGCTCTCCATACACCGGTCTAACTCCGCTTCCGTCAGACCTGTAAGCCCTTCCAGCCCCTCCCCGCTGTATGCCTCCGGGCAGCTGCGGCTTCGCATAGGCAGCTTTAAAACCTGAAGCCTGGACAAATTTTTCAGCGGCAGCAAATCCGTATAGACCGCCTCGGAGCCGTCCAAGTACAGTTTTCAGTTCCGTCAGCTGTTCCAGCCCTTCAAGGCTAGCAAGGCCCATAGTGCCCACCCGCAGAGATTTTAAATGAACCACCCCGGACAGAGGCCGCAAATCCGATACGCTGCACTGGGAATCATCGGAAATTTCCAGTTCCTCAAGGGAGGTCATGCCTTCTGTTCCCTCCAGGCTGGCAAGGCCCATCAAATCCGCCCGGAGATATTTCAGGTTGGAAAGCCCTGAAAAAGCCGTCATATCTTTACAAACCACCGGCCCGAAGAACCTCAACTCTTCCAAATTTTCCAACCCGGACAGAAAAGACAGATCCTCCAGGCTGTCCACCTCCATTTCCAAACTGGTCAGCGTGCTTAACCTAGACAGGGGAGATAAATCCGTAAGGCTGCTTGTTTTTTTCAGTCTCAGAGATGTTAGCTTTTTCATCTCACCTAGGGTTTGCAAATCCTCCCCGGTCAGATCATATTCCGCTAGGTCCAGCTCCATCAACGCCGTGCTGTACTCCTGCCCGGCAATGGTCACTTTAGGAGCCTGCTCTTCCCGGACAGCTGCCGGACTCCCCTGGTTTGCTGTTCCTTCTCCCATTCCTACCCCCGCGCTTTCCCCGGTTCTGCCGCCCAGGAACGTCCCGGCAGCAAAAATCAAGGCAGCGGCGGCCACCGCCCCAAAGGCTATGAAAAGGGGATTTTTCCTCTTCTTGGACGAGGGAACCCTATTTTCTCTGTCCGCCTCGTCTTTTCTCTGCCCCTCTCCCTTTCCTCCCGAAAGCTCCACCACCCTCTGGTTCTCCAGAACCTCCAGAAACTCCGCCGCCGTCCGGAACCGATCCTCCGGCTGCACGGCCAGGCCCTTTAGAATTGCCCGCTCCAGATATAGGGGGATTTCTATTCCAGCCTGTGAAGGCAAAACCAGTTCATCCTTCTCCAACCGGTCTAAGGATTCCGGAGGCAGATACCCAGTAATAGCCGCGTACAGACAGGCGGCGCAGGAGTACACGTCGGTGTAAGGGCCCTGCCGCCCTCTTCTGGTATACTGTTCTTTAGGGGCATAGCCCACCTTCAAAATCACATCCAAGCTCTTGGACTTATCCCCCAGGCTGTACCGGGCGGAGCCGAAATCCAGAAGCTTTACGTTTCCATCCTTTGTGATGTAGATGTTGTCCGGGGTCACGTCCCGGTGGATGAATCCTTCGGCGTGAACCGCCGTCAACGCCCGCAGCACCGGAATCATCACATCCAGGGCTTCCTCCACGCTTACCTTCCCGCCTTGGTTGGCGATATAGGTTTTAAAGGAAATACCCTCCACATACTCCATGACGAAATAGGAAGTACCGTTCTCATCAAAGTAGTCCGTGGCTCCAGCAATATTTGGCTGGCCCGTAAACCTGGCTAGGGTGCGGGCTTCCTCCTGAAAACGTTCCCTGCCGTAGAGGAACTCTTCCTCCCGGTTCCCCGCCATGGGAGAAACCGTCTTTCCCTCCGGGCGGGCGGCCATCTCCCCAGGCATGTATTCTTTCACCGCCACTCTTGAACCCAGGTTTTGGTCGTAGGCCACATAGGTAATGCCAAATCCGCCCTGGCCCAGCACCCGGCCAATAAGATAGCGGCCATTCAGGACCGTTCCCGCCTCCAGGGCCACCGGGTATTTTTTCACATTTTCCGACAGGT
>CAMMNN010000086.1 GCA_946498245.1 uncultured Clostridium sp.
GATAATTTTGCAATTGCCAGGGGAATTGGACAGTATATCGGAAAAAATTATGATGGCGGAAATATGGTTTATGTAAGAAGTACTGCAGACGATACGGGATGTCCGGCCTACCGTTACGGCGGAATTATGGGCGGTATTTCCGATGAAGGCGAAGTTGCCAGATTCCAGATGATTGATGAACGTTATGCGCAGACAGACGTAGGAGAAGCAGATGGTATGTCCCAGATGGAAGAAATACTGGTGGCAGACTCAGAGATTGATATAGTAATTACTCATCATGATGCCCAGGCTCTTGGTGCTTTAACAGCTATAGAAAACGCCGGAAGGGATGACATACAGGTAATAACCGGATTCGATGGTGAAAAGGCTCTTCTGGAGGCAATTAAAGAAAATGAAGGCGGAAAAAATGGACCGGATATCGTCACAGGTCTCAATAGTCCTACTATGATTGCGGAAATGACAATGGATGTTTTAGATGATTTTTTTGCAGGAAATGAAATTGCGGAAAGCTATTATATTCCAGTTATTGTTGTATCCTATGAGAACGTAGATGAGTACATGGAGTACGGATTCTGATTTACGCGCGGAATAGGTCCGGCCGGACAAGCAGGAGAAGCTTAATCCGGCCGGATAATTATATAAGGGGATTACACTATGAAAGAAAAAAGTCAGTTTTTAAAAAGCAGTCTATGGGGCAAATATGACAGGTATTTAATACTTATTGGCTTTATTATTATATCTGCGGTATTAAGTGATAAGTTTTTTACAGCGACTAACATTAATAATTTATTTAAGCAGAATGCAGCGGTAGGAATTGTGGCCATAGGAGAGCTCCTTGTTATTATGACAGGAGGAATTGATCTTTCTGTGGGAGCAATTACTTCAATGTCAGTGGTAATTGTAGCATTATTTCTCCAGTCTGGCTTGAGCTGGCCGATAGCCGCGATATTAACTATGCTCATTGGACTTGCAGCAGGAACATTAAATGGATTTCTGATTACTTTTGGAAGAATGGTTCCGTTTGTAGTTACTTTGGCAACTATGAGTATATATAACGGAATGGGGTTGCTTTTCTCTAAAGGGAGACAGGTTTTTTACGATAATGCGAATTTTGAAACGATAGGAAGTCTGTCTTTTGGATTTTTGCCTTTAATGGCAGTTTTATGGATCATAGTAGCAGTTATTTGTCATCATTTGCTGGAAAATACGAAAACCGGACGTTTTATTCGCGGGGTGGGCGGAAATCGAGATGCTGCAAGACTAAGCGGTGTAAATGTTCGTTTTACAGAAATGCTTGCCTATATGATTTCTGGCCTATTAAGCGGAATTGGCGGCGTGCTTATGGCGGCACGTTTAACGTTAGGCTCTAATTCTGTGGGATCTGGATGGGAATTGACAGCAATTGCTTCAGTGATGATTGGCGGAGGCAGTTCAGTAGGCGGCGTGGGAACCGTGGGAGGTGTCATTACAGGTACGATCATCATGGGATTGATTGGAAACATAATGAATCTGTTAAAAATAAGCATTTATTGGCAGCAGATTATCAAGGGTATTATAATTTTAGTAGCAGTGTACAGCAGCACTTTAAGGGAGTTAAAAAAGGAGAAAAATTAATGGACATCTTATTATCTATGAAAAATATCCATAAAAGATTTTCAGGTGTTCATGCATTAAAAGGAGTAAATTTGGAACTGAAAAAGGGCGAAGTTTTATCTGTAGTAGGAGAAAATGGAGCTGGAAAAAGTACCCTTATGAATATTCTTTGCGGAAGTATCCGGAAGGATGAAGGAGAAATTTGGATAGAGAATAAAAAGGTAGAGATATCGAATCCTCTTACCTCTCAAAAATTAGGCATTAGCGCCGTACAGCAGCATTTTTCTTTAATCCCAACGAAGTCAGTTGCAGAAAATTTATTCTTTAATGATTTTCCAATGAAAAGCCTGAGAAGAATTGACTGGAAAAAAATGAAAAAAGACGCGC
Organism: uncultured Clostridium sp.; assembly: GCA_946498245.1. GTDB lineage: Bacteria > Bacillota > Clostridia > Lachnospirales > Lachnospiraceae > UMGS1370. Next base: position 1,981 of record CAMMNN010000086.1, read on the forward strand.
AAGAATTATTGGAATCTTGTGGATTTGGAGATGTGTCTGCGGATGCTCTGATCTCGGATATCAGTGTTGCGGACGCTCAGAGAGTAGAAGTTGCTAAGGCAATTCGTCAAAAACCTAAAATTCTTATTTTAGATGAGCCTTCTGCAGTTTTGCCGGAAACAGATGTAAAGAAACTGTTCCAATTAATTAAAAAACTAAAAGAGCAAGGGGTAGGAATTATCTATATTTCTCATCATATGGATGAACTGTTTCAGATATCAGATCGGATCATGGTTTTAAAAGATGGAGCGGTAGTTACAAATATTGATGATATTTCGTCTGTGGATCAGTATAAGCTTGTGGAATTAATGGTAGGCCGAGAGATTAATGATATCTATCCAGAATTTAAACCTTGCGGGCAGGAAGTCGTATTAGAAGTAAATAATTTGTCTACAAAAAAAATTAAGGATATTTCCTTTTCTTTACACAAAGGAGAAATTTTAGGCTTTGCAGGACTGATCGGTTCAGGAAGAACTGAACTTTGCAGAGCATTGTTCGGATTGGATAAGATTAATTCAGGAAGCATGAAGCTTTTCGGACAGGAATATAAACCTAAATCTACGAAGGATGCGATACATAGAGGATTAGGATTTGTTACAGAGGATCGTCATCGTGATGGGCTTATTCTTGGCGATACAGTGGAAAATAATATCTGCTTTGCCGGATTAGAAAAATTAATTCGACATGGTTCCATAGATAAAAAGAAAAGTAAGAAAGTAGCAGAGAAATATGTACAGGATCTAAAAATATCCACACCAGGCATTGGACAAACTGTACGTAATTTAAGCGGGGGAAATCAGCAAAAGGTTGTAATTTCGAAATGGCTGTTTGTGGGGCCTAAAATCATATTGCTGGATGATGCAACAAGAGGAATTGATGTAGGAGCTAAAAGAGAAATTTATGCATTAATACGAAGGCTGGCCAATGAGGGATATTCAATTATCATGGTGTCTTCAGAAATGCAGGAAGTCATTCAGATGAGTGACCAGGTATTGGTTATGCGGGAAGGACGTATTTCTGGCCAATTCTCACATCAGGAAGCTACAGAAGAGGCTATAATAAAAAAGGCATCAGGACTTTAATTCTA
>CAMMNN010000087.1 GCA_946498245.1 uncultured Clostridium sp.
ACATCTCCGACACCCTCAACGGCATGATGGCCATTCCCAACCTGATCGGACTGCTGCTGCTCTCGGGCACGGTGGTCCAGCTGACCCGCACCTACTTCAAAGACAAATAGATTTCGTGTAAAACAAGCCCGGCGGACCGCAAATGCGGTCCGCCGGGCTTGCCGTTTCGGATGGTCAGCTGATCTGACCGGAGGGAGTGCAGGATAGGGAAATATCTACATACGTTGTACCTGCTCCTAATTTTGTCAGCTTAGCAGTTAATTCCGCTTTGTTTCCAGACTCTGAAATACGTTCATTTTGATAGGACCAGCTGCCGCTGGTGGTGTGGGAAGAGTCCGTACCTACCACCCAGGCGCTGTCTCCATCATAGCCAAAAGTCGCCTCCAGCGTCACTTTGGCAATCACACTTCCCGCATACCGGTAAGTCGACGTCTTTTCCGCACTCTTCGTTTTGGAATAGAGCGCCGTATCCCGTACCGTCAGGACCGTCTCCACCTGAATTTCTCCGTACTGGGTCTGAATGGTCTGTACCTCCTGGACCGTTTCAGCCGTGGCCGCGTAGGAGGGCAGAGCCAGCGAACCGGCAATCAAACCCACCGCCAACAAAATAGACAGCTTACGTTTCATCCGGACCTTCCCTTTCTTCATAAATGATAAGTCTTTCTGTTACCTCAACCTTCATGGGCTGTGTTTCCAAGAGAACCACCCAAACAAGCAGCAGAATCATTGCGGCCGCAACTACGCCCGCCAAGATTCGTCTGCCCAGCTTCCGCCGCCTTTTCCGGCGCTCCAGCAGCTCCGGGTCCAGTTCCTCCAGAAAGCACTGGGCCAGCTCCTCCGGCTCCCCCAGGCATCCGGCCACTTCATCGGGCGTGGCGTCGGGCTTGCCCTGAAGGAAATCGTCGGCCATCCGCCTGGCCTGGGCCAAAAACCGCTCCCGGTCCTCCCCGGGGCAGTCCAGACAGCGCTCCAGGGCGCGGAAGTACTCCTCCATGGTGCTCCAGGTCTTCATGCTCCCTTCCCCCCTTCCGTCAGGCCCAAAATCCGGTCCACCGTGCCGGTGTACTGCCGGTACTCCCGGATCAGGTCATTCAGATACCCCTCCCCCTTGGGGGCGATGGCGAAGTAGAGCCGGACCCGGTTGTCCTCGCTGACCACCTTCCCCTGCTCCTCCACATAGCCAAAGTCCTGGAGGCGGTGGATGGTCAGGTACAGGGTGTTGAAGGTGATGACCCCCTGGCTGAGCGCCTCGATCTCGCTCATCATCTCATAGGTGTACATGGGCCGCCGGCGCAGGAGAAACAGCACCAGCATCTCGGTTGTCGCCTTTTTTAAGGATTCCCGGAACCCCTCCGGGGTCCCGCTTCGCTTTGCGGCTTTTTCCATAAATACCACAACCTTTTTCTGAGCTCAATATCATTATAAAACAAATTATTTTTTTGTCAACATATTTTTCATTGACATGTATTATTTTTTATGATATATTCAGGTTACAGAGAGGTCTCCCGGGTATCTGATCAGGAGGTGTATTCCTATGGACCGCCGATGAAACCAAATAAGACTATGTCATTTCCTTTACACCCAATATCTAAATAAGATTGAGGAGGAATTTCAGCATGAACATGAAAAAATGGAGCGCGGGCGTAATGGCCGCCGCAATGGCGTTCTCCCTGGCTCTTCCCGCAGGGGCAGCCGCCGACCTTGAAGCGATTCAGCCGCTTGCCTCTTATGACGACTCACAGGATTCTCCCCACAAGACCGTCTATGCAGGCGATTATACCTATGATTGCTATGCGACTCTTTATTATGGGTCCAGCAGCAACGCCTGCCTGTGGCTGGTAGAAAACGCCCGTCAGGACGGGCCTGTTTCTTTACGCGCCTACCTATATGAAAATGGCACCGCCATTGGTGATAGCGGTTGGGACGACAGCAATTCTTATATTCATTTCGTAAACACAAAAAATTACTCAATTTCTGGTAATTTGAAAGCAGACGGTGAATACCGGGCTTACTATGACGAGAGCCTGACTGATTATTCTGCAGGCCGTTCCAAGCCGTCGGAGCTTTACTATCCCGGACGTTCTTCTCAACAAGATGCCATCACCAGTTACCCCACCAACAGCGCCGGTGAAACCTACGGCTCTTATCTTGACCGCCATACTGTGGGCTACGCCCCTGAACTGATCGAAGCCAAAGGCGAAAACGGAGTCTACGGCTATGTCCGCCTGGAGGATTTTGCCCCTGAACTGGACTCTCTGGGCGAGATTCAGCTTTGGCAGGACAAGGTAAACGAGGACAACATGATCCCTCTATACGACTTGAATGGCAACATAATTGGCGAGTATGCACTGGGTACCACTCAGGAGCAGGAAGAGATTGACCCGGCTATTCTAGCGGACATCTATGAGATCACCGGCGGCGTGATGCCCATGAGTTTGAATGAGTCTATCTCCCCCGCCTATGTGCCCGACGCATACCCCACAAACGCTCAGGGTCTGACCTACGGCTCTTATGCGGACCGGACTATGTACGGCTATGCCCCTGAACTGGTCAGCGTCCAGGGCGATGAGGGCAACTCCGGATACGTCCATCTAAATGAGTTCCGCACCGCTAAAACAGGCGACAGCCTAACCGTCTACGATTTGGACGGGAAACCGATTGATACGTTCTCCTGCACGGCCGGCGAAGTCTCCGAAGATCAGCTGGCCCAAATTGCTCAAATGGAACGGTGATTTTCCAAGTAACTGAATGACAGCTCCAGCGGACCGTCTTCCCCTGAGGCGGTCCGCCATCCTTTTACCCCCGCCCCATGAAGGAAAAAACGGGGAAACGCTCTGTCTCCCCTTGCTATTCACCCCGGACTATGGTAAAAATAATGTATAAAACGAAGCAGAGAGGCAGAAAATCATGGACAGAAGCCGATTTTCCACCCATAAGCGCCCGGCGTTTCTTCTGGCCGGGGTCCTGCTGGTCCTTCTGGGCACTTTGGGGGGCTGGCATGTCCTCTCCCGTCAGGCCCAGTGGACGGTCCTGGACCAG
>CAMMNN010000088.1 GCA_946498245.1 uncultured Clostridium sp.
GCGCCAATCAATCCCACTTCCCACCCCTCTCTCTATTTCGTCGCAAACCGATTCATAAAAAAGTCCGTAAAAGCCGCCAGCTCCGCGTCCTGCGACACATAAACGTACAGTTTCTCATCATCCAGCCAGTCATAGGCATTGATGCCGATGTAACTCTTTTTATCCGGATAGATGATAAACGCATCAGTCGGGTACTTATTGCGATAAGCTTTCAAAATCTCGGACCGGCGGTAATAGGTCGGATCGCCGCATCCGGAAAGATCGGGCACCGTGGGAACGACCACGATTGTCTGGCTGGCTTCGTTCCAGCCGACAATTAAATTCCCGATTTTTGTTTTGCTGCCGTGAACAAATCCGTAATTGAAGCGGCTCACATCCTCGGTATATCCGAAAATCAACCGGTAATTGTCCCCGTCTTCTACGGCCTGGTTAAATAAGGCGCGCATTTTCTTTGCATTGGCGCTGCTCTTTTCCATATCAATTTCAGGTCCCTTAAATAACTTGCTGAAAAATCCCATAATCGTTTCCTCCTTCATAGTCAGGCATTTTAAAATAAAGATAAATATTTAAAATTGTTTTTATTTTGACTGAAATAAGATCCGTCTGAATACAATGCCAAAACATACGATACAGACGGATTTTCTTATTTTTACAAATCAAGGCGCGGAGGACGTTTTCAATTTTTCCAAGGCGTCTACAATTGCGTCAAGCTGAAAATTTACCGTTTCATCAGCTGCTTCGGGAACAAACAGGGGAAGCGTATCAGGGATCGCTCGGCGCACAACCATAGCTGTCAGACTTAAATTCGTAAAAAGATGAATGCTGGCCGTATCGGCCCTTACTCCAAAATTTTTCAAGATTTCTCCAAAAAGGAGAAACTGTTTTGTACGAAACGTCTGATAGCTTTCCTTTGACAGACGCTTGAAGAGCAGCTGCTGTTCTTCAATCGTTAAGACTGCAATTCCATTTTTCTCTCCATAACAGCAAGCGTAGAGAAACTGTTTTACAGCGTCACGCCAGCTTAATGCGGGATCGGCCATCAGCCTTTTTACATAGGCAATAATTTTGGGCTGCTGCAAATACAGCGTCTCAACGATCAAATCCTCTTTCGTAGCGAAAAAAGAATAAAAGAACGTTCGTGAGATGCCCGCTTTTTTATATATTTGTTCCACGGTTGTATGCTGTATGCCCTGCTTGGCCATGAGTTCGAGCGCAATGGTGATCAGCTGTATTCTGATCTGTTCTTTATCTTGCTCAGAATAAGCTACCTTTGGCATTCCATTCCCTCCGTACAAAATAAAAACAAATTTAAAAATCTGACTTTATTTTAGCATATGCGGCCAGACAATACAAGAGTGAAAACAGCCGGCGCTTATGACGCCGGCAGAGTTTTTGAATTTTTGGACGGCCCCCACGGCCGCCCAACCATCCGGCCTACCCTTTCAGATTTTCCAGAACGGCCGGATTATTTGCAATCACTATCCCGACTGTCTGACATGCGTCAATTTCCGGGCAGTCTCCGCATGTCGTCACCCCTCTTTTTAACGCACACTGACGGATTTTGCAAAGATTCTCGCAGTATACGGTTTTAACCCCATCCACACGGCAGCCCTGGCAGTTGATATGTTCCGGCAGAATAGGGGCATTATTCAACTCGGCCCACAGTTTGGCAGTTTTCTCGCGCAGCGCCTGGTCGTTGTTGATTGTCGCAAGATATGCGTCGCACGTTTCACAGTTCAATCCGCAGTAGGCAATCATATCCCTCATCATTATGTACCTCCCAATTCTATATCCACCATTCCGGCGTCAGCGCTCCCAGCCTGGTTACTCTTCCTGTCTCGAAATTGAGAAGTATCTCAATTTCACCGTACGTGCGGGGCATAAGCTGTGCCATCAGTTCCCGGCAGGCCCCGCAGGGCGGAACCGTTTCTCCGTTGGATGTAATGGCGAGCACCTTTTTTATTTCCTGCTCCCCGTTCGTGATCATATGAAAAATGGCATTTCGCTCGGCGCAGATACCCAGCGTGCATGCAGTGTCCACGCAGACTCCCGTATAGATTTTCCCGGAGGCTGACAGGACAGCGGCAGCTACCCCGCCTGCTTCCACATAATCGGAAATTTTTCTGCGGTTTTGTACGCTTTTAGCCGCCAGATACATTTCCTTCCATATTTCTTCCATTGAATGCACCCCTCCAACAAATTTCCGGCAGCCGTCTCGGTTTGCCGATGCCTTTATTATACTAAATTATGCACTTATTTTACAACTACGCGCCGGTATATCTTCTTGCCCTTTTTAATTTTGATCCCGTGAAAAAGGTCCGCTTTTGCCACAACAAAATCAATGGTGTTCACCCTGCTTCCGTCAATGCTGACGCCGCCCCGCAGAATCAGCCTCCTGGCCTCTGTTTTGCTGGAGGCCAGGCCGCACGCCGCCAGCAGATCAAGAAGCCGAATGCCATCATCCGGCACATCCCCTTCGCCAAGCAGGGTTTCCGGCATATGGCTGTCGTCGCCGGCTCCGGCAAAAAGCGCCCGGGAAGCTTCCCTGGCCCAGCGCGCTTCCTCCTCGCCGTGGATAAGGTTGGTCAGGTCATAGGCGAGAATCTCTTTTTTCTCATTGATCCGGCTGCTGTCCCAGGTTTCCATCTCTGCCAGTTCCTCCACCGGAAGAAAGGTGAGCATGCGGAGGCATTTCATGACGTCAGCATCATTGATATTTCTCCAGTATTGGTAAAATTCAAAGGGGGAAGTTTTTTTCGGGTCAAGCCATACAGCCCCTTTGGCTGTTTTCCCCATTTTTTTACCCTCGCTGTTCATCAGCAGGTTGATGGTCAGTGCATAGGCGTCCTTTCCTGTCTTTCTGCGGATCAGATCCGTTCCGGCCAGCATGTTGCTCCACTGGTCGTCGCCGCCGAACTGCATATTGCACCCGTAATGGCTGTGAAGGTATAAGAAATC
>CAMMNN010000089.1 GCA_946498245.1 uncultured Clostridium sp.
CCCAGGTTAAATCTTCTCCTGGGCGGCGGTTCGTTCCGTCTTCATTGTCTACGTAATCGTCTTTTGTATCGAATATCGTGTCGCCGCCGGCATGAATCGTGACGCCATCGGAATCTTCATAGCAGTCGTCGCCGGTTCCGTAGATTCCGTCCGAACCAGGGGAGAGAGGTATGTCGTCTTCCGTTCCCGCCTGTCCGTCTTTTCCATTGTAGTAATAAGAATCATCCTCTGTTTCCAAAACTCCGTCTTCTCCCGGACGGCGGTTTGTTCCATTTCCCAGATCTTCAAAAACCAGTTTCCATACTGCTTTTAAAGTGGTATTTCCTTCTTTTTGGTACAGCGTTTGGGGCGTAATCAGCGCTGAAGATTCTGAAGCACACCATCCCAAAAACTGGTGATCCAGCTTTTTCGCCTGAGGAAGTTCCCCGTAAGGAGAGTCATAAATTACCGCCCTTTGTGTTTCCTGGCAGCTTCCTCCTAGGGGGTCAAAAAATACCGTATAATTTCCTGGTTTCCATCTGGCATATAAATGAACTGTCCCGCCGTCTTCTAACGTCAGGTTTTCCGTCGTCTGTCCCGGTTGATAGGAGACTCCGTTTCCGTCTGCCTGACTGTTCCAGCCCTGAAATTCATATCCCGTTTTTACAAAGCCATTGGCGGCCAAAGGGAAAGAGCTTCCCACTCTTTGACCAGATCTGGGAGTGCTGCCTCCTGTCGCCCCATTTCCCTCATATACAACCTGATAGGAATTGGCTACAGTCTCCAACCGCTCACCGCATCGCCCGCAGTTCTTTATTTTGTATCCCGGCTGGGATGTTCTATCGTAATCCGCCGGGACACTGTGTCCCAGAGGCGGTATGGACTCGCTAACGTCACCGCACATTTCACAGCGTCCGCTGATACTTCCCGGCGTTGTACAGCCCGGTTCCGTCCGTGATACTCCTGAGTGGGTATGGGCCGCTTCTGCTCCTGTCACCGCCATCTGATCCGTCAGGGGGAAAATAGTCACTCCTCCATAATCGTACAAAAACGGAGCATAATAGTAAAACATAACTCCTGTCAGCTTAGGATGGGGATTTACAATCTCCACCGTAGTATTCCAGGCTCCCGTTACCATATCTGTAGTGTTTGTAATGGTAATAAAATCAGCAACCTTTACTTCTTCCGCGTTGCTATAGCTTCCGGTTCCTTTCCATATCTTTGTAACAGGACTGTCCATAGTCCTGACCCCATTGGTTTTGTAATATTGCCAGATTCCGTCTAACTGTCGGGCCGATCCGTCTGTGGTATGGTCAGAAATCATAGAATTGAAACCGCCTCTGTAATTCGCTCCCTGAAACAGCAGATAAACTCCGGGATCTCCTTCCTGCCTCATCAAGTCATGGGTTCCCGAGCCTGTCAGCGTCAGGACATTGGAAGCCTTGCTGCTGCGGGCTTTTATCTGGAAAGAAACCGGTTTCATAACGGCTGTCTCTTCTTCCGGTGTGTGATCATACTGGTACTGGGCCTGAGATGGGCTGGCCATATTTCTCTTTTCCGTCCCAAACTCATCAGCTCTGGCAGGCGCAGAAAGTGCTGCCCCCGAAATTACTGCAGCAATCAGCAGGCTAAATGCATAATAAAACTGTTTCTTCAAAAAAATCCCCCTTTTATAGCATAATTTTCAGTCAAGCCGCAAAACAGTCCTCTTCAGACATAGGCATCCCCCGCTTTCTTTCTGCACAGCGCCAAAGCAAAAATATATCGTTAAAACCGACGCTGTTTGTATTTTCCTAAACTTTGGAATCTTTGGCAGTACGCCAGATAAAAAGAATAAATCAGATATGATTTCCAGAAAGTTTAATGGATGGGAATATCATAGCACATTCCCATCCATTTCGCAAGCAATTTCGGATATTTTTTCGTCCGTTTTGTAGCGCTCTAAGATTCCGGCGGTATTTCCAGAAACCGGCAGAGAGCTTCCCACCGAGCCCTGGCGTCTTCATAGCCTTCTTCATATAACTCCGTTAATTTCTCTCTGTTTTTCTCAACCCTTCCAACCTCTACTTTACGGTTGGGGCGAATAATAAAAATTCTTCCTTCTTTTTCGCCCTGTTCCAGATATTCCAGGGTTTCATTGTACCGAATGTGGCGATCCTCCATGCCTTTTACCAAATTAGGGTATCTGCGGTACAGACTCCGTATCAGTCGCATTGCGGAGTTTGGTCCCTTCCGGTAACCGCTTTCCCTGGTAAGGATTACGACGTTTTTTTCATTGCCGTTTTTCTCTGACTGCTTTATCGGAATAGAGTCTGCAATGCCCCCGTCCAAATAAAGATGACCGTGAATACCTATCATCCTGGATACCAGAGGCAAGGAGCTGGAGGCTCTCACAGCCCAAATGTCCTTGTGCATATCCTTTATCTGATGGTAACAGGCTTCTCCTGTTACGCAATCGGTCAGGACAGCGTAAAACTTTCCCTGATACTGGTTAAACGCGTCATAATCGTACAAATTCAGCTCATTGGGAATAGTCTCGTAACACATCTTTGCCCCAAACAGATTTCCTGTTTTCAGCAAACTCTTCACACCGCAGTACCTTGGATCCTTTAAATAATCCACACTGACGGCAAATCCCCTTCCCCGCTGTTTGGAAAGGTAGCTGCAGGCATGGCAGCTTCCCGCTGAAACTCCATAGACTTCCTGAAACTCCAAACCTTTATCCAGAAAAAAATCAAGAATGCCAGTGGTATAAACCCCCCGCATTCCTCCGCCTTCCAAAATCAGTCCTGCATTTACCATGAACAATTCCTCCTGTCTGTATCTTATTATAGCCAAATTCTTACGGTTTGCAAGCACAAAAAGAGCGGGAAAGATTTTCATCCTTCTCGCTCTCTGTCTTAATAAGTTATTGTTCAAGTCCAATCCAAACCACACATCCCGTCCCATCCAAAACAATCATCTTCC
>CAMMNN010000090.1 GCA_946498245.1 uncultured Clostridium sp.
ACTTTGGTAACGCAGTGAGCCATTCCCATAGACGTTCTAACAAGATATGGAAAGCTAACGTAAAATCTGTTAAAGTAAAAGTAAACGGCGGTGCTCAGAAGATGTACGTATGTACTTCCTGCTTACGCTCCGGATTAGTTGAAAGAGCTTAATAAGATTTTTGTTCCCCGGCCGGACAGGCCGGGGTATTTTTTATTCTATGGGAAACTTCTCTGAATTTCCTATAGAATAAAAAGGGGAGGTCCTAAGATGTTTACTTTTTTGGAACAAATTTTAAATCAGGCCGTAGACTGCGCCATTCTCTTTTTTGAGCTTATGGGCGTTTTGGTCATTATTATCTCCGGCGTCCGCGGCATTTACGACTATGTCAGGCGCAGCCCGTCTATCCGCCTGAATCTGGCCCAGGGCATGGCTTTGGGGCTGGAATTTAAGCTGGGAAGCGAGATTCTCCGTACCGTTGTGGTTCGGGAACTTTCGGAAATCGCTACCGTTGCCGCCATTATCGCCCTGCGGGCGGCCCTGACCTTTCTCATTCACTGGGAAATCAAGGTGGAAAAAGAATCTTCCGAAGAATAGAAAAGAAGTTTTCTATGAAATAAAAGAAAGGCGCAAAATTACGGGATTTTTCCGTATTCGCGCCTCTTTTTATTCTAACAGCTAAAAAGATTATATCCTATCACTAAGCATCCGATAATAAATGCCAAAGTCCCGAAGGTTTCCGGTATAAACAGCAGCACTGTCATACCGGCACCAAAACAAAAGAGCATCAGCCCGCACACCCGCCGCATAGAATCCTCCGTCTCCGTCCTATATGACTATCCTATGCAGCACAGGGGCAAACTATTCTGTTTCCGCCATATCGTCGGCCATTCTCCGGGCAACCTCTTCCGCTTCCGGATTAATCTCCTCGTCAAAGCTCTTTCCGCTCATAAATTTATTGACAAAGTCCGGAACCATATCCAGTATTTTCGTTACAGCGTCCTGGTTCTTAATATTGACCAGCTTCGTAACCCCGTTCTGGATAATCAGAATCGCGCTGGGACTCATCTTAGCGTTCATACCACCGCCGCCGCTCTGCTTTGCGTCACGGTTAAAAGCCCCTGCCGCCATGCCGCAGGTAACGTCTATGAGGGGAAGGATAATGGTATCCCCCACCTTTACCGCTTCTCCCACTACGGTTTTCGTAGTGACAAACTGATCCATTCCCTTAAACAAAGACTCTATCGTTTCTGAAAAATGGTTTTCTGCCATGTAAAATCCTCCTCTGTCTTACCGTCCCAACCAGGCACGGACAATTTTCCGGATATTGCGATCCCATAAAAGCCTGAGAATACAGCCGGCCAAAATCCCTATTCGGACACGTCCCCGAAGCCATCCCGATCCTTCCAGAATATTCCTGTCAAAAACGGGAGTAACCTCCAGATACTCTCCATAAAGGGGATAAAAAAGGGCGGCGTATTTTAAAATTACCCCTGTCATATAGGGATCCTCCAGGCCAAAGGTAATGTTTCCCTGGCCCTTCCGGGGGGCAATATGCTTCACCCCTTTTTTGATCTGGGAAATCACCAGCTTTACCGATTTTTGGTTTTCTTCCTCTTCTATCCAGCCTTTTACCCTGTTCCAGTTTTCTTTCGCTGTCCTCAGCTTATCACAAATACGCTGAAATGAAAAGCGTATCTTTTGGAAGATAGCCTCCAGAGATAGTTTTCTTTTCTTCTTTTTCCCATCAGCCGTTTTTGCTTTTGCTGTTTCCCATTCGTTTGTTTTCTCGGTTTCCTGTCTCTCTCCTGACGGGCTGTCGGTTTCTTCCGACTTTTCTTCCAGGGGACTCACCGCCTCCTGTACATGAAGGAGGGGCTCCTCCTCTGTCTCCTCCCCACCTTCCAAAGCTGTGCCCTCATCTTCCGCCTCTTCTTCCTCAGGTCTTTCAGCCTCAGGCTTTGGGGCTTCGGAGTTCCAGATCCGGATCCCCAGGATCCGGATGGCTCCATGAAAGCCGTCTTCCTGCCAGGAACCCTGGAAGGCAAATACAGGAAAGAGCCAGGAAATCCGGACACTGCCCTTAAAGCGCTTTTCCAGAAAGGAGCCTTCTCCCCGGTACCGGATGGCCCCGAAGAGAACCAAAAGCACAATCAACAGGAGCAAACCCAGGATCGCCAGTAGGATACTGCCCATTAGTTTTAAAACCCACAATACTACTGAAAGCATTCTGCCTGCTCCTCCAAAAAAGCTTCCAAATCAAATCCGCCCGTTTCCCTATACATCTGGCTTACAATGCGGCCAGCTACTTCCAAAGCCTCGAAATACCCCAGGCCTATTCCCAGAATCAGCAAATCCTGTTTCTTGTAATAGGGAAGAAGAAGTTCCCCGGCCGGATAAATGTCAAGGATATTATTTCCATTTGACGCCGGAGTAATCACATAAGCTCCCGGCCTTATCTTTCCCCGGCGGATCCCCTGAATCAGAAAAAAACGCTTTTTGGCAGCTTCTTCTCCCATAAACAGCGGTTTATACCATCTCATTCTCATCTACCATAATTGTGCGGATCAGATGCATTGATACAGCCTTTTCGTCCGCGTCGGTACAGCCTCCCAGGCT